>JAGHUI010000063.1 GCA_018064885.1 Candidatus Minthosoma equi
CGTAATCATCTACATTTCATTGTTTGAAATGTACGTTTCGTTCTTTGAAATGTATATTTCATTCTTTGAAATGTACGTTTCAAACAATGAAATGTAGCAAATATAAGGCAAAAGGTGGAAGGAATTGCGAGCATACGGTAAAAGCATATACGAGCATATAGCAGAAGAACACATGAGCAGACAGCAGAGGAACACACAAGCAGACAGCAGAAGAACATACAAGCAGACAATAAAAATACATATATGTAGAAACAAAAAAGGCTCCTCAGGGAAGATTGAGGAGCCTTTGCTTTGTGTGTATTTCGGAATGATCTGTTATCCCATAACAACTTCTACGATATGCTTGCCTGGGGCAGACTTTACGATGTTGCCTTCGATTGCCTGACCATCAACAAGGATGCTCTTGACACCCTTCTGAACACCTGATGGGTTCTTGACTGTGATGTCATATTCTACACCACGGAGGACACGCTTGACGCTGTATTCCTTGATGTCAGCTGGGAGACATGGATCGACCATAATGCCATCGTATGTTGGCTTGATACCGAGAAGGTACTGGCTGACTGTGAGCCACATCCATGCTGCAGTACCTGTGAGCCATGAGTTCTTTCCCTCACCTGGCTTGGCTGCATCCTTACCTGCTACCATCTGGCAATTCACGTATGGTTCAACCTTGTGGAGCGCCTGATCCTTGAGGTACATTGGAGAAATCTTGCGGAAGAGTTCCCATGCATCATTACCACGTCCGGCAACTGTCTCGCCGATGATAACCCAAGGGTTGTTGTGGCAGAAGATGCCGGCATTTTCTTTGTAACCTGCTGGATATGAAGAAATCTCACCCATCTCAACATGATATGTTGTGTACGCTGGATTGTTGAGTACCATACCATGCTCGCAGTCGAGATACTTCTTGCAAGAGTCGATTGCCTTGTCAACCATGCCTTCTTCAAGACCAATACCTGCCATTGTGCAGAAACCCTGAGACTCTATGAAGATCTTTCCCTCTTCACATTCGTTAGAACCAATCTTATTGCCATAGAAGTCGTATGCACGGAGATACCATTCACCGTCCCAACCATGCTTCTTTACTGCTTCTACCATTGAGTCTATGCACTTCTGAGCACGAGCGGCTTCGTCTGCCTTGCCTATCTGCTTGCAGAGTTCTACATAGTCCTTACCTGTAACAACGAAAAGACCTGCAATCATAAGTGATTCTGCCTTAGAACCTTCTGAGTTGTTCTCTGTTGTCTGGAATGACTCGTTTGGATCCCAAGAGAAACAGTTGAGGTTGAGACAGTCGTTCCAGTCAGCACGTCCGATGAGCGGAAGCATGTGAGGACCGAGGTTCTCAACAACGTGGTTGAAAGAGATGCGGAGGTGCTCGAAGAGAGACACTTCGCTGCCCACCTTATTGTCGAATGGAACAGGCTCGTCAAGGATAGAGAAGTCGCCTGTCTCTTTGATGTATGCGACAGTACCGAAGATAAGCCAGCATGGGTCGTCGTTGAAACCACCGCCAATATCGTTATTACCATGCTTTGTAAGTGGCTGATACTGATGATAGCAACCGCCGTCAGGGAACTGAGTGGATGCAATATCAATGATACGCTCGCGAGCGCGTGAAGGAACCTGATGAACAAAACCTACGAGGTCTTGGTTTGAATCGCGGAATCCCATTCCACGACCTACACCGCTCTCGAAGAATGATGCAGAACGGGAGAAGTTGAAAGTGATCATACACTGGTACTGGCTCCAAATGTTGACCATACGATTGAGACGCTCATCATCACTCTTGACAACATACTTGTCGAGCAATGCATCCCACATCTGGGCAAGTTCTGCAAATGCAGCATCGACAGCTTCGACTGTAGAGAACTTTTCGATGCAAGCACGAGCCTTTGTCTTATTTACAAATGTAACATCAGATGCCTGTGAAGTGATGAGCTCACCGCTCTGCTTGCGAGCAAGGTCTTCCTTGCAGAACTTCTCTTCCTGTGCATTCTCAACATATCCGAGAAGGAAGATGTAGTCCTTGCTTTCGCCTGGCTGAAGCTCTACCTCAACATAGTGAGAAGCAACAGGTGACCATCCGTGAGCAAGCGAGTTGCTTGGCTTGCCAGCCATCACGCACTGAGGATCAGCAAATTCATTATAAAGACCGATGAATGACTCGCGATCCGTATCATAGCCGTCGGCCTTAGCATTTGCAAGAGCATAATATGCATAGTGGTCGCGGCGCTCCTTATATTCTGTCTTGTGATAGATGACAGTCTTATTGTCTGCTGTGTCAATCTCAACCTCGCCTGTTGACCAGTTACGCTGGAAGTTCTCCATATCTGTGGCAGCATTCCAGAGACACCATTCTGCGAAAGAGAAGAGCTTGATCTTCTTCACCTCATTAGTGGTGTTCTTGAGAGTAACCTTCTGGATTTCAGCCCAAGTCTTGAGAGGAACGAAATAGAGAACAGATGCCTCGATGCCGTTCTTTGATCCTGTGATGCGAGTATAGTTCATACCATGACGGCACTCGTAAGAGTCGAGTGGAGTCTTGCATGGCTTCCAACCTGGGTTCCAAACTGTGCCATTATCATTGATATAGAAATAGCGACCGCCATTGTCCATTGGCACACCATTGTAGCGATAACGAGTGATGCGACGGAACTTAGCATCCTTATAGAAATTGTAACCGCCGGCTGTGTTGGAAATCAAACCAAAGAAGTCCTCATTGCCGAGGTAGTTGATCCAAGGGAACGGAGTCGCTGGATCGGTGATGACGAACTCACGGTTGAGGTCATCAAAATGTCCAAATTCTTTTGCCATATATAATAAGTTTTTTGAATTTTATTATTGGGGGAATTTATCTTACTGATATTACTTTACGAATGATTTTGTCATATCTTTGATGATATCTAATGTACTCTTGTCAACGGAGAACACAGAGTTGAGTCCTTGTTCCTCCTGAGCAGGATCGCACACATAATCATCGTATGGCTGCCAGATGACGTGCTTCACATTTGCGCTGCCGCCCCATCCCCAGAAGTTGCAGCCAGCAATCTTGCCTGAGTCGCGAATGATTGAGAACACATATTTATAATAAGCATCGCGTCCCTTTGTTGATGAGCCAGGAGTAAAGAGGAAACGGTCGCGTGGATAGCCAAACTCTTCAAGAACAACTGGACGACCTGCCTTGCTCATCACAGCGTATGCCGCATCGATGTAAGCAAGCGTTGAATCGCATGCTGCAGGAACCATATCAACTATTGGATCAGGAGCATCTTCGCTGATAGTCTTCTCAGAATCATAGTTTTGGTTGAACTTGCCCAGCCATCCCCAGTTGTTTGGCCAAATATGAATACATGCATAATCTATATTTGGAAGAGTGTGGATGGCATTGAAAAGTTCCATATCATCCTCACATCCATGCATTCCTTCGCTACCAGTTGTGATAAGGTGATTAGGATCGAGAGAACGGATAAGAGTTGACTGCTCGTCAATCCATTCAACGAACTTTGCCTTATGGAGAGAATCGTTGACAAAGCAGCGAGGCTCGTTGGCAATCTCCCATGACATGATGGCAGGAGATTCAATGTATGGCTTGCCTGTGATAGTATTTGTGCGTGACACAATGAATTTCACATGGTTAGCAGCCAATGCTTTGGCAGAATCATTAAGCATGAAGTTGCCTGCATACTGCATATACTCCCACCATCCCTCGAGGCTTGGAACTGGGGTTTTGTCGAAATGCTTAACAAGACGTCCATCAGTATCTGGTGTGCCTTTGTCGTCACTTGAATACACATCGCCAGAGAATCCAACCCAATCAAGATATGCGCCATAACCGCCACTCCATTCCCAAGCATTATTGAAATAGAGAACAGCCTTCATGTCACGCTTCTCAAGTTCTGCCATAAGATAGTCAAGACCAGCAAGAATGGTATCGTTGTAAACACCTGGCTCAAGCTGAAGTTTAGGACCAATATGGCTTGGGATGCCTTCACGTCCATCACCGCCGACAAGCACTCGAACATTATCAATGCCAACAGCTTTCATATCATCAAGTTCCTTGACAAGACGCTCACGGTTTCCGCCCCTGCCTTCGCTGCCAAGAATGGCACCATACCAGAAATTAGCACCTACATAGCGATACTCATTATCGCCAATGAAAAACTTACCATCCTTAACTGTGACGAATGGAGTCTCTGTTTTTGTAGCACATGATGCCAAACCCATGATAAGGGCGCATGCTACACTGAAAATTATTGCATACTTTTTCATTATTTCTTATCCGTTCTAAATGGAACAACAGGAAGTCCTCTCATGCCATGCAATGTGCCTGGGATGAAGTTCTTGAAACAATATCTAACGTCCTTAACATCTGCCACCTCTGGACAAACAAGCTTAAGGAAAGCGCCTTGTGGTCTGCCAGCAAGCACATCGGAACGCCATTCGCTTGCAGCCCAAACGATTGCCTTGTGATATACACCATCAGCCCCAGCAGCTTCAAAGCCTTCTATATTGTCAAGACGGTCAAAGCCATCTGAACAGTTCTTGAAATAGAGAAGTACAACTTTGCCCTTCTCGTTCTCATTCTTTGCCACAACACTGCCTGCAATGACCTGAGCATCACTATCATCGGCATCAACAACTTTCATAAAGTCAAACTCTGGAGCCTCTGCTACAAGTCCCTTCATACCATAGTCACGAGCAGCAGCCATGTATGCCAAGCGCTGACCAATTTCAAGTTTCTTTGTTCCATGAATCTGTTTTGGTTCATAGTCATAGATAAGGTCGCTTGTACAAACACATCCGCAATTATCCAATGTCTTTGCAATCTGATGCTGAACTTCTCTAATCTTTGCACCGTTGTCGCCATCACTGTTGTCATACCAGTAAGGTGGCAACTCTACTGTATAGATAGGAAGTTTGTCGTTTGGCTGATTCCACATTTTGCGCCAAAGGTTTACCATTGTCTTGAAACGGTCAGCGTACTGTCCTTCTCTTCCAATGTTGCTCTCACCTTGATTCCACAAGAAACCTTTGATTGTATAACCTGCCAAAGGGTGAAGCATTCCATTGTACATCACCATCTTCTGCATGTAACTCTCATTGTTGAAAGGCACCAAGCCATCTGGGTATGTCTGGAGTATTTCCTTTGGCAACCAGCCTTCTACACAGCTGCCGCCCCATGAACAGTTAATAATGCCAACAGGAACATCAAGCAAGTCAGTAAGAGTGCGGGCGAAGAAATATCCGCACGCAGAGAAGTTTGTCGCGTTCTCTGGACAGCAAATTTCCCATTTGCCACTCACCTTATCCTGTGGTTCTTGAGCGGCAACCTTTGAAATGGTGGCTACACGAATGCTCTTGCTGTATTTACCTGACATGGCAATAGCCTCGTTTGCTCCTTCAACAGGACAATTCCAGAAACCGCCAAGCGGCATTTCCATATTTGACTGACCGGAGCAGAACCAGACCTCGCCAATGAGCACATTATTCAGTACGACAGTCTGACCGTCGCCTTTAACTGTCACAGAATAAGTTTTATAACTTGCAGCAGGAGTGCTAAGCTCGGTTGTCCACTTACCATTTTTATCTGCTGTGGCATAGAGCTTCTGGTTTGACCATGTCGTTGTCACTTCAACTACATTGCCAGCCTTTGCCCATCCCCACATCTTTGCTTTTGCCTGCTGCTGAAGCATCATGTTGTCGCTGAAAATCTCTGGCAATTCAAGCGCAGATGCAGTTGCAGACAACAGGCTCAGCAAAGCTCCAAAAAGAAAAGTCTTGTTCATATTGTTAGGTTTTGAAGATTTAGTTGGATAATTCCGTGGCAAAGTTAGACATTATTTCAAGGTGAAACTTTGCATTTCTTATCCAATAATATACTATTTTCTCCAAACCCACGAGATGTGAAACTGTTAAGCTGTTTTCACATCGTCAAACTATCTCTTTCTTCTTGTGGAACTTATCTTTATCCTTTATGGAAGACTCATTCTTCACATAGTTTCCTGTTCTGTCTTTACGATGGTGATAGTTTTCACGGAATTGCGTTGGCGTACAGTTTTTCTTTTTCTTGAAAATCCTGTTGAAATTGCTGACATTATTAAAACCGCAATCGTAGCAAATCTCAACAATAGACATGGCACTATCTGCCAATTTTCTTGAAGCATGTCCGAGACGCACGTCAATGATGTATTCCGAAAGACTCTTGCCAGTCCTGAGTTTGAAGAAACGAGAGAAAGACGTCGGAGTCATGCTGACCAAATCGGACAAAACATTAAGACGGATCTCATCACGATAATGCTGGTCAATGTATTCTGCAACCTTACGGATTCTTCGGCTGTCAGGAAGAGGAGTGGTATAAGCGAATGAATTGCTTGACAATGTATGACATTCGGACAGCAAAGAAAGTTCGAAAAGAATCTCATAAAGCTTCAGCACTCGGTAAAAACCTGCCTGAGTATTGAAAATCTCCATAATCTTATCCTTCATCGCCTCGCATGCAGACTGGTCGAACGAGATACCTCGCTTCGCATTTTCCATCAGCTTGCGAAGACTATCCATCTGCGTCTTCTTCAAAAGGCTGTCACTAAACAAGTTAGCAGGAAACTGAATCATCAGCTCATGCACATCCTTCAGCTGGCACTCATGCTGTTCCCAACCATGCTCCAAGCCAGCACCAATCAGCACAAGGTCATATTTCTGCAATACCTCAATGCTGTCACCGACAATGCGTTTTGCGCCTGTGCCGTTCTCGATGAAATTGAGTTCCAATTCATTATGCTTGTGCAAAGGATAGTTGAAGCTATCTTTCACTCTCTCTGCCAAATAGAAGCAATCGTTCTCTGACAATGGGGTGATTTCGGTAATTACATCATTCATTTTACAGGTAATGTATTATTTTATAGGTAGTAAGTTGGTTTCTAATTATTTTGTATCTTATTGTTCCTTCTTGTATTCTGTCAGGTTCTTCACACCCTGAATGTCTTTGACTTTTGTCTCACTGTAAAGAAGCGTCTTCAAAGCATCAAAAGTGATTTCTGACTGGGGATTGAAAGCGTCGCTTGCCACATATTTCTTTATAGCATCCGTGTATGCCCGTCCTTCTACATACTTGTTTATAGCATCAAAGTCAGTTGTGGCAATAAGCAGTTTACCCTTGCCAACCTTGAACTCCATAAGTATGCCAAGCTTGTGGTTTCTCTCCACATTATCAACGGTCTGGATTATAGGCTTGTAGTCTTTATCTAAAGCATTCAAAATGAGAGGTCTTGAATTCAAAGCGATTGTCCACCATTGCCAATCCGTTCTGCCTTCTGTTGGGAAACTATCAAAAATCTTATCAGAAGGATTCATCAACATTCCTAATGTGCCAGGCGATACGGGACGATTATTGTTCTCACTGATAGTCTTGAACATAGCATAGTTCCAGTAGTCAGGAGTAAACATACCTCCGACGCTCTGCTTCTCAATGCTTTGAGTCTTAGGACAAAGCAACACCGCACCACCCTTCTCCAGTTGCTTAAGCGTCTTGACATCAAGAGTGTCTGAAAGCATGTATGCTGATTTAGCAGATGCGCTCTCTGCTTTCTCCGATGCATACACCCACATATTATAATAATTATGGTAATTGCCTGTCGTCAACTCCAAGCGCAACTGAGTAGATTTTGCTATTCCGTTCAATGGCAATGAAACGCTGCCTACATTGGCAACATCACCTTGCCATACCTGAAGGAAATCAACCTCGCCGCTCTTTTCAAACTGAGCAGTCTTCTTTCCATCGTTATCCACACTGAACAAAGACCACACAAGCGGTGCATTATAGTCATCTTCCGTATAGTTGCTGACTGAAAAATCAATCTTCAGAGTGTCAGCAGAATCCCAGCAATATGTATCCATTCTTGCCATAGGGACAACGGCATCATTCCAACCCTTGAAGTCATTTGCTTCCACAAGTCCCTTACTGTCCATGAAAGCATCTAAGATTCCGCAAAGAGCACTACCCTGCCCAGGATAATCCTTTATGTCCAACAACTGATATCCGCCAAAGCCTGGTGTTCTCAAGCAATACTCCATATCAGCCTTGTAGCAATCTACCGACCATCTGCCTGTAGCCTCATGGAATGCATCAATTTGCGATGTCAAGCCGTTCTCTTTCAGACGATCACGGAATATCTCAAGGTTATAAGGATAGAGCACACCTGTATATTTAGGGATCTCTTTATAGTCAGGATAAATTTGGAATTGACAGGTTTCATGACTGACAATTGGCACCTTGCAAAGCGATACTACATTGCTGAAATCCACATTAGTGCTTGGGCGATTAGTGTTAAGAATACCGCCATTGTCAGCATCTGCAAAAGAGAAAGATGTGCGCGAATGTGTTGAGAAGCCATCGCCGCCACCCACGCGACAAGTAATGTAATAATCCTCAGCAGGGGCTCCATTCTCCTTCAGTTTAGGCCCGCGCCAACCCAGATCATTATTGGAACCTTGACTGTATAGATGTCTATTGTCAATCTCTCTGAAATCGTCCAGCCATTGAGCCATCATTGCATTATCGCCCCAAAGCTCATTGCCAAGTCCCAATCCCATGAAAGAAGGATGATTGCCAAGGAACTTCAACACATCAACTCCCTCATTATGAAGAAACTCATTCTGCACAACAGTCGTACTGTCAATAGTACCCCATAGCGGCAACTCTGTATGCAGATAAACACCAATCTCATCAGCAGCAATGAAAGCCGCCTCAGTTGGAGTATAACTATGGAAACGATAATGGTTTATGCCATACTGCTTTGCAATAGTGAACAGTCTTCGCCACTCATCCACATTCGTAGGACTGTAAGCAGAAAGCGGAAACACACAAGCATCATGAGTGCCTCTGAGGAAAGTCTTATTGCCGTTGATTGCGAACTGTGTTCCCTCAACAGAAAACTCTCTCATACCAAAAGTTGTAACTAATTTGTCCGATGTTCCTTTTCCTGTAACAGATACAGTCATTGTGTATAGATCTGGATGGAACTCACTCCACAAATGAGGATTCTCTCCCATATCCATTGTCAAAGAAAGAGTTGTTTCTCCTGGGGCAAGCTTTTCTGCAACGTTCATAATGGCATTATCTGCATCTTCATCATCAAATACAGAACGCTCCAGCTGAATATTATACTTGCCTGCCTTCTTTATCCTCAGGGATATCTTCACCTGCGCCTCATTCATGGAGACATTTGGATAAACTTGCATATCAGCAATATACACATCTGGCAAAGCAGTTATCTGCATTCTGCCGAGAATACCATTCCAGTTTGTCTGAGTGGCATCTGTCCATGCGTGACTGCCATGCACACCTGCTGGCACTGCCTCAGGACGATTGTCAACATCAATCTTTATATGATGCTTGCCAGCTTTCAGATGAGGAATTTCATAAACATGAGGAGCATAGAGACGACCTTTACTGCCAATCTTTTCGCCATCAACCCAAAGAGTGCTTGGCTTTGTTCTTTCCAATTCAAGAATAAGCTTCTTACCCTCCATATCCTTTGGAACATCAATATCTCGCTCATACGAAACAACACCAGAATAGGGATAAAGTCTTGTGAGCTGAGTCGTAACATTCGTAGGATGCTCTCCTCCACCCAGTTTGTTTTCGTCTGTCGTTCCTGGAAGCACACATTCGCCAAGCGACGATTGCCACTTGCCAGACAAATCCAATGATTTGCGCTGAGCATTGCAAATCACAGACACCATCAGCATCATAAAGCCAGCAAAGAATATCTTATTATTCATGTACGGGACAAGATTTAGTAGTTCTTTTCTGTATCAGTCAATGCTAATACAAAGCACACTATGATATTATTTTAGCAAAAGTATGTATTTTTTTGCAAACACAAGCAAATTTGAAGTAAAATTCTTTCCAAATTCATCATTTTGTGGAAGAATAAAGTTACATTTGCAAAAATTATTGATTTCATGAAAGAAAATAAGAAACTTACATCCTGCAATAAAGGGACTCACACATTATATTTACTCATGTTGCTTGCCGCATGCATCATCATGTCGGCATGCTCTACTTCGCCCGAAAATATAACGAAGGTTGAAGAGGATGCGCCGATGTATCCTGACTATACAGAAATAACTATTCCTGTAAATATCGCTCCGTTGAATTTTCTGCTGAGAGATGATGCAGAAAGAGTGTGCGTGTATGTCAACGACGAGGAATTTTACAACAATTCTGGCAATGAAGTCGTCTTTGACATTGATGCCTGGAAAACGCTTATGGACGAGAATGTTGGCAAAAGCATTTCAGTTAGAATAGTTGCGAAATACAAGGACAAGTGGAAGGAATACAAGAACTTCACATGGAAGGTCGTGGATGACATTGTTGATCCTTATCTCACCTATCGTCTCATAGAACCAGACTATGAGGTTTTCAGCAATCTCGTTCTGCAAGAAAGATGCGTCGAGAACTTTGACACGGAGAACTTTTCCGACTATGGTGTAGTTGGAAACAAATGTATGAATTGCCACACTTATTCGTCACAAGATCCCAACACTTCCATGTTCTACATAAGAGGCGAGAATGGCGGTGCGATGCTGAACTTCAACGGAAAACTGGAGAAACTGAATCTGAAACGTGACGACATGGCAAGCGGAAGCGTGTATTTCGGTTTCTCGCCATCAAGCAAATACATTGTCTTCTCCACAAACATCATCATTCCAGCCTTTCACTCAGCCGAAAGCAAGCGTATGGAAGTATTTGATACAAAGAGCGATGTGTATGTTGCCGACCTGACAAACCACAAGTTCATTGACAGTCCTCTGCTCAGCGACAGCACACGATTGGAGACTTTCCCAACCTTCTCTCCTGATGGCAAATACATCTACTATTGCACAGCAATCACACCAGATTCGCTGAGTGGAATCACTTCCATGAAGTACAGCCTATGCCGAATAAACTTTAATGAGAAAACTGGCACAATAGGAGAAACCGTTGACACCATATATAATGCTGCAACACAGGGAAAGAGCGTGTGTCATCCTCGCATCAGTCCTGACGGAAAATTCCTCGTTTATACCGTAGCAGATTATGGAACCTTCCCTATCTGGCATCGTGAGTCAGATCTGCAAATGATGAATCTTGAGACTGGTGATATCAGCAAGATGGAAAATGTAAACTCCTCACTCTCTGACACATATCATTCATGGTCATCAAACTCCCGCTGGCTCGTCTTTGCCTCAAAGAGGGATGACGGATTGTATGGAAAGCCTTACTACACATATATAGATAAAAAAGGAGTGTGCTCAAAGCCTTTTGTCTTGCCTCAAGCACACCCTACATTCTATGATAACTGTCTGAAGTCTTTCAATGCTCCCGAGCAGGGAAAAGGGAAATTGCCATTCTCTGTTACTGACGTACAGAAAGCGATGTCCTCCGCTCCGACAGAATTCCGTTAGCAGCCATTCGTGAATCAATATCCACTTTTTCTTTTGTGAAATCAGGCACATTATAACTGTACATCAATCGGTCATAATAGTGTCGCGGATTCTTTTGAGGCAATAGGAAAGGTTTGGTAGCCCTACCCTTTTCATCAATTGAAGAAAGGTACAATCGAGTGTAAAGACCGTCGCCTCGGCGGGACGAGAACACGAACCAATGACTATTGTCACTCCAATTATGATAAGACTCTGTGTCTTTAGTATTCACCTCTGCTATTGCACGCTTCTCACCTGTCTTCAAGTTCAGCAGCCACAAATCAGCCTCCTTATGCCAGATTGGGAATGTTCCGTAATCGGCAAGAGTGTACATGATATACTTTCCATCGTATGAAGGTTTTGGGAATGCTATACTCATGCTGTCACTTTCTGCATCTATAAGAGTATCAATCTTTTCTCCAAATGAAGCCTTCTCCGCATCAAAAGAGATAGAATAAAGATTGTAACGTACACGCCTTGTGTCGCCAGGATACTGGCGAAGAACTGTAGAACAGAAATACATTGTCTTTCCGTCTGGCGAGAATGCAGGATAAGTCTCGTTAAAATCCTTCTTCATAAACACAGGAGAAAGTATCAATTCATTCGTCTTTGTGTCAAGCACCTGAAGATCACTCTCATGGTCAAACACTTCAATACGCTCATCCTTCACAACGTGGAATCCCTGACGAGTTGTGTTGGTTGAGAAAGCGAGATATCTTCCGTCAGGATGCCAATAAGGATACACACAAAGTCCAAGAGTCTTATCTGTCTTGGTATCAAGGATATCCATTTCACCATCTTTCTGAATAACAGAAGCTCCATGATTGCCGCGAACATGGAAAACAAACTCCTTTGGGTTAGTGCGATTGCTGGTGTGGCAATTAACGCAATTGCCAGGCACACGAGTATTCTGTATTATCTCATATTCATCAAAATTGCTCAAGTCACGCTGATAAAGTCCCATCTGACTGAACACTTCATATCCCGGCGCAACACGACGGTAGGTAAGTCCCCATTCCTCAAGATCATATTTGCTGACAAACATTCTAAAATCTTGATACTGATACCATTTACCATCCTTTTCCACGCAAACAGTAAACGAAAGTTCCCCATCCTTATTCTGCTCCACAAGTGAATGCCACTCATCCAAAGGCATGTCAACCGCATCACCCTGAGCATGCAGTTCCCCACCCTTGCTGCCTTTCACCACAACATCCACGCAACTGACATCTTTGCCAATGACATTGAAGTTCATTGGTGCAATACCCACAGGAATTGTAACCTCGGAATAATCAGGATAGATGACAGGAGGCTTGTCCAGCAACTGCGGATTCTCTACAGACTTGGAGCATGCAGAGAGAACAAAAACCGTGGTCAATATATATAATAATGTATTAAGTCTCATTGATTCTTTTGTTTTTTAAGTGTCTCATCCACAAAATTCCTATAGATCAAATATTTCTGCTGATTGCCCTCAAGCTGAGGAAGGAAAAGAAGGTATTGCATTGCAACAACATTCTTGCTGTTTTGTACAACAAGCTGTCCCATGATTTTATCTATTTCCTGTTCGCTGAAAAGGAAATCCTTAGTCAATCGGCATTTGCGCAGATAACCATATACAGGATGTTCGTTGATCGCTTTTTCATTGCCCAGCAAAGCAATGGTTTCGTTTGCCCAATTCCTGTAGTACATTGTCTTTTGTAGAATACGCAAATACTTCAGCGACACCTTATATTGTCCATTGATCAGATTTGTCTCAGCAAGTCTTTTAATAATTCGAGCGCTCTTGCCATTATCTGGGATAGCCTCCATTGCTTCGAAATCAAAGCGTTGCGCTGTATTCACCATACCAGTCTGATAATAAATCTCAGCCGTCATCAGCGATGACTCAAAATTCTTGTTGAACACAGGAAATGCACCTTGCCAACCATTCTGGAAGAACTGGAATGCACGTTGCTCGTTCAACTGTCCTGTCATGGCGAGAGCAAGATTCAAAGATGAGACCGTAAGTGGAGTATCTGGAGTTTTCTTTTCTGCTTTTTCTATTATCTCGTTCCATTTCTGCTGACGTACAAGAAGGTCATAATCAAGCACTTCATAAGAAGCAGAAAGATAGTTTGCAGGAACAGCAATAACTGCTAAGCTAACAACTCCAGCAAGCACTCCCGCAAACACAAAGCGTGAAGTCTTCCCCTCTTTCTGTTCTGGCAATACTGAAATGACGATTGGAATGATAACAAAGGCCGCCATTACAATATACTGCATTACAGCAACAACATCTACAACATAGTTATAACCAATGCCATAGAAGATTCTAGCAACAGGATAAGGCACAAACGCAGCACTTGCAAGCATACAAGCAACTGACAACACAATTGCAACAGCAGAAATTAAGAAGTTTCTATTTGCAAGTATCTCTTTTATAGCAATATATATTGCAAACATCAAGACAGCAGGTCCTGTGATCCAGTACACAAATGGAACTGCTATTGCCACATATATATATTTCGCAACTGAAGAAGATTTCTCCGGATATACGACCATGCACGTCATTGCTATAAGCATGGAAATAACAAAAGATAGACGCACGTTGATGTCTCCCATATACATCCATAGAAGGATGACAGGTATATAAGAAAGCAGGTACCATGCATCCGAAACTTTCTGTTTCTTAACAAGTTTCCATGTTGCCAGCTGCAACAGCACATAGACACAAGCGATTATAACAGCTCCTACCTGTACGACATTGTAGAACTGCACAAGAAATTCACTGACGTAACGCGCTATGCCTCCTGGAACAGCCAATCGTTCAAAGAACATTTCTGAGTCGAAAAGAAAAAGCTGAAGCTGTTCCTGATAAACCAGACCTGAAGAATATTTAAATCCCCAGAAGCACCATACAACAACAGCAAACATCGCTGCCAACAGCACCTTCCAATATCTTTGTATTATATTCATCTGACTTTCACATCTATGCGTTCACCATCCAGACATTGCTTGCCAGCAAGACGAGCATCAAAATCCACCTTGTCTTTTGTGAAGTCTGGACAATTATATGAATCAAAAAGTTCGTTATAGAATTTGCGAGGATTTTTCTGAGGCAAGAGGAAGGGCTTTGTCACCTTGCCTGCATCATCTATGCTCGCAATATAAGCTTTGTTATACATGCCGTCACCTCGGCGTGAGGAGAATACAAACCAATGACTGTTGCTGCTCCAATTGTGGAAGCTATCCACATCATCACTGTTCACCTCAGTCAAAGCACGATGCTTACCTGTCTTCACATTCATAATCCACAAATCTGCTTCTTTATGATTTACAGGGAAATTGCCGAAATCCGAAACACCATACATCAACCACTTGCCATCGTATGATGGACGCGGATACGTGAAACTCTTGTCCAGCTCTTGAGCATTTAGGAGAGTGTCAACATGATCACCGTATGTGCCTGTCTTTTCGTCAAAAGAAATCTGGCAGAGACTATATTTTGCCTTCTCATATTCGAGAGGAATGTTACAATACTTTGAAGAACAATAATAGAGAGTCTTTCCATCAGGAGAAAACACAGGATAGGTTTCAAAGTCTTTTGTCTGCAAAAGAGTATCGAGTATAAGCTCATTTGTTCTTGTGTCAATGACAAGCACATCACTCATTGTATCGAACACTTCAATGCGCTTCTCTGCTCTCACAAAGAAAAGCTGATGGATAGAGTTGATTGACGAAGCGATATAGTTGCCCGAAGGATGCCAATAGCTGTATCCGCAATTAGCTTTCGTGCTGTCTGTCTTCGTATTGAGCCATGTCTGGTCAGTACCATTTTGAATCACAGTGCCTCCTTTGTCGCCACGCAGATGCATAAGGAACTGATCTGCACGGCATTGGTTAGCTGTGTGGCAATTCATGCATTGTCCTGGAACAGCAGATTCCTGAAGAATGGCATATTCATCGAAAGTGTGAATGTCACGCTGATAAATGCCTATATTGCCACCCACCTCATAACCTGGCGGTATTCTGCGGTAAGTGAGTCCGAAATCGTCAAGATGATACTTGCTGACATGCATGGCAAATGGCTGATACTGTGTCCATTTACCATCTTCCAGCATGCACACGGTGAAAGTTAGATCACCGCCTTCATTCTGCTCTGTCAGCTCATGCCATTCGTCAATATCGAAGTCAGCAAACTCGCCCTGAACGTGCATTTCCCCACCCTTGCTGCCTTTAACCACAACATCTATAATTTCCACCTTATCACTCTGGGCATTGAAATCCATCGGAGCTATATCAACAGGAATTGTAACATCTATATAGTCAGGAAATATCGCTGGCTGCTGATTTACAACCTGCGGATTCTCAACCGTTTTCATGCACGAAGCGAGCATGAGCATAAGTGTCAAATATATAGGAAAGAGTTTCTTCATCTTCTTTTTTCTTTATTAATGCAATGACTCTGACTGTTCCATGTCATTATGCATTTGCTGGGCAGATGCAGACAGGCGTCTTGCATATTCTGCAAATGGAGACCCAGGAACATTGCCGTGATTTTGTATGCAGTTCCATGCATCGGCATAGCCTGCTGGCATGGAAGGATAACCGCCATACTGCTGCGCCCAACTCAGGTACTGGGCAAAACTCTTCATGTCGCCAATAAGAAGAAGCTGACCAAGAAAATACTCCAAAGCCATCTTGTTCTCTGGATTACTGATGAAAAGCTGACCAAGAACCTTATCAAGTTCGCCATAATTATAAAGAAAATCCGTTTTGAAGCCAAACTTTCTCAATCTACCCCACTGAGGATGCGCATCAATCCATGCTTCATTGCCAAGATAAGTCTTTGCGTCTTTTGCCCAATCACGATAAAAGAGGCTCTTTTCCAGAAGATCAAGATTCTTTCGTGCCACTTCATACCTTCCGCTGATGATGCAGCATTCTGCAATGCGCTTAGTAAAACGTCCGCTCTTCTTTCCATTCATTATGCTTTCCTGAATATCAGAAGCATAACGCATAGATTCGTTCACCATTCCAAGTCGGTAGAAAGCCTCCATAGTAGGCAAATTTGAAGTGTTGTCACGAACCATACCCATGATGAGTGCATCTGTGCCACTCTGAAAGAAGGAGAACATACGGTTGCTCAACTGCCCTGTCATGGAAAGAGAAAGATTGACGCTCTCCGACCAGAAATTCACAGGAACTACAGTTTTCTCTGCATTTGCAAGAACATCGTTCCATCGTTCATTCCTAATGAGATAATCCTGATTTATCAGCTCATATTTTTCTTTCTCGAACCCTTTTATTACACCCTGAAATGAAATAATAGCTGCAACGGCAGTAACAGTCACAACACATACACGTCGCATCATTTTTGGAGAGACAGATGATGTTGTCCACTTTCTAAACGACATAACAAAAGCAAACACGGCAATGATGGCAGGAATGATGATCTGCAATTCCTCCACATAATTGAAGCGGCGATAATAGTTTGTGCCACAGATTGCTGTAAGCAATGGCCATTGTGTGAGCACAAAACGAACTGCTAACAGATGAACAATCAACATGATTGCAGGAGCAACAGTCTTTTTCCATCCATTAGAGTATATGGCACGAAGCGCGGCATAAAGCCATGCCATTGGTCCAGCAAGCCAATAGAGGGCAGGAACAACAACAATGTCTGCCCACCACAAAGAGGTCTGTGATTTTCTTTCTACAAATTGCAGGAGTAAAAATGTTGACATGGAAAGAATGATAGCCATCACATAGCTCAGCAGCACACATTCATCTCCCATAAATCCAAGCAGCAACGCTACAGGAATTAAAGCAAAAGAAGCAGCCTCAAATCGTCCAGGTGCATCAGAATCAACACTTTGGGATAGTTTGTATTCATCTATAGTATGCACTGCAAGAACATAGAATACAGCATATATCAACCCCAAGACTGCAGCTCCAAGCCATTCGATATAATAGAACTGAGTAAAGAACTCACCCAGCCAATCGGCAAAACCGCCAATGATGCGAACATCATTGACGAAATAATCGCCTGTCCACAGAAACAGCTGATTCTGTTCCTGATAGGACAATGCCTGTGGATAGCCTAACCACCAGAACAGGAACACACCCACTCCAAGCAAAGCTCCCACAAAACAATCAATATGTTTTGTCAACAAATTCTTCACAACAACCTCCTTAAGACCTTGTTTTAGAGGACAGCCTTGATAGCATCAATCATCTGCTGATACTCCTCATCAGAAAGATACACCTTGCCAGGATTCATCTGGAACGTGCCACCATAATCTGGACCATCCTCATACTTTGGAGCAAGATGGAAATGTAGATGAGAAAGCTTATCGCTATATGCTCCATAATTGATTTTCACAGGATTAAATGCCTTCTGCATTGCGCGAGTAACCTTGCACACATCAGCCATGAACGCATTGCGCTCCTCATCGCTCAACTCATTCAAATCATTGACATGGCCATTGTAAGCCACAAGGCACCTGCCCCTGTAACTCTGTTCCTTGAAAAGGAAAGCACGTGAAACACTCAAATCAGCAAACTTAATCATAAGATTGCCATAGCTATTTTTGCAATACAAGCACTCATCTGGATTGCTATACATATTGTTATTTATTTAGAATTAGCAGTATTAATGTATATTTTTCGCAAAGTTAACACTTTTATTCTTAGCAACAAAGAAAAATCACGAATTGATATATACAAAACAAAGTGAATTCTCATATTGTTCTAAAATCGGCATCAACAACATAAAAGTCACCATCACAATCTTTTAGGACATTTCGAGGATGAAGGTCTAAAACTTCTATATCACCATTCGAAAATCGAGCATTCCCACAAGACACGAAGCCCATATTTGCCATATATTCTTCTATTTCGTCAGGAGTTGCATGAATAGCATTTGCAATATAATCTTGAACAATAATAGGATAAATAGAACCATTGCCAAATCCTGTAAACCCATATAAATCATATCGGGTTTGAGGAAACACTGTATTATGTAGAATTATTCGATCAAGAAATAAAGATACACTTCTACTAGTCATTAGATTGTTCACCTTATATACGACATTTGTATCAACATTTAAATATACGTCGTTTTCAACACCGCTTGGTGCAGGAACACCCAATGAAATTATATCAGAGAAATCAACCCAAAGATTCTTTTCTTTTGCAAGGTTTTCTGCTGTTTTATTATCAATATCTGTTAATTGACGTTCTGATAGAGTATGTTGATTTCCTGATGCATTCTTTGCATTTTCTGAACTTCTTCTTTTGCATTCAGATGCAAAGATTTCGAGAGGGCAATTTTTTTCAAGCATCTTTCTACGCTTTCTTTATGAAACTGATTGAAATATGTCATATCTTATAACGTATTTTTTGCAAAGTTAACACTTTTATTCTTAGCAACAAAGAAAAAGGGAAAGAAATTAGAAATCTTGTTATAATGGCTTTCTTATCCAACGAAATATACAAATATACACTCTACCTTATCTTTTTACTCATCACACCCTTTTCCCTCGCTTCTCAATACTTCGTCAGTACTTGCGTCCTTATTCCGTAAGTACTAGCGTCCTTTGCTCGTAAGGACAGTTGTCCTTTGCCCGAAAGGACGGTCGTACTTTTGGAGCAATGATGACGAGGACAAAATCGTAACGATGTGTATTAAGTGTCCCACAGATAACACTGATTGGCAACGCAGAACTGTGGGACTTATCAACCGACAAGTGATAGAAAAACAAAAAAGTGACAGCTCAAGCTGTCACTTTTTTTCAACCTGTCACTCAACCTGTCACTGCATTATCTATTGATTATCCGCAATTTATGGGCAAAAGTGACAGGATGACAGGATTTTTCGGAAATTCTAAAATATTTTAAATACATATTAAGAAACGCAAGTCAAAAAACGGCATATTACCAACCTGAGTAGTTAAGAATACAGATTCATATAACAGAAAACTCCCAGAGCGTATCATATATACACATCTGGGAGTTATTTTTAATATAACGATGTTTCAACATATAATGATTTAATACTCGTCTGCAGAAACCTCAACAATGGTACCGTCGGGCATTCTCTTTTTATGTGTCAGTGGGAACATTTCTCCTAAGAAATCTTTGAGTGGCCCATCAGGAAGTTCTTTTGCCATGTTACGAGTAACATTCTTGTAATCAACATGAATACTATCTGCCTTATGCTTAATAGAATTTGCTGTAATAGAATCACCACTATCAGAAGCTGCATGGTATAACATAATCAATGAATGATACTTTTCATTACGGATTTCTGTAATATCCTTCCATTGTTGCAATTTATCGTTGTTTTCCGTTCCACGTGCAGAACTGATAGAATCAATTGTTACATATATATCACCAGGTTCTTCAACAACAAGCAAATCCTCAAGTCCCATACGAAAATGGAAATCCATACGGATGATTGCCATCATGTGTTTTCGAGTAACAAATTCAAATTTACAATTCTCAACATAGCAAGAATCAACACCAATGCTATCTCGAATACTCTTATCAAGAGCAATCATGTAGATACATTTACCATTGTACTTGTCGTCAGGCAAAGTTCCATGCACACGACATTCACCAACTTCATTTGATGATTTATCACATGACGCTAAAAGCAATAGAAAAACACTTGCAAAAAGAAATAATCCACGTTTCATAAAACACATAAAAAAAACCTTGCAGAACAGGATGCCCTGCAAGGTTTTAACTTAAATATCAATAGTATAGAAAAAATTAATACTTCTTCTTGAATGACCAGTATGTACCTTCTGACCAACCAGAGAATGCACCATTGTCAGGGTAAGTAAGTACAAGAGAGTTAGGACCGTAAGAATAGATCTGGAAGTCTGTTACGTATGCAGCAGAACCACGATTGCTAGCAGCATTTATCTCGTATGGGAAGAGAACACCAGGTGCTTTTGTACGGAATGAACCAAGCTTCCATCCATCAGCAGTTGACCAATCAATCTCATACTCAGAAGAACGAATTACCTTACCATCCTTATCGTAAGATATAATCTTGCCATCAGCAGAGAGTGTCATGTAAGCATCGTTACTTTCATCGCCCATAACAACACCCTCAACAGAATGATTAAGTTGATCTGCAAGCTGAGAAGCATCATCAACACCCCACCACTTGAATGGAGCAAGTGAAGCATCACGCCAAGAACCATCAGCACCGAAATTACCCCAGCATGTACCAAGTTGATTGAAATCCCATGTATAAGAAACAGATGTATTCTCAATGTCTGGAGCAATCTGCTTAGCAGCAAATGCCCAATATGTACCTTCTGACCAACCAGAGAATGCACCATTGTCAGGATAGTAAAGTGTCATACGCTCATGATCAAGGTTGAATATCTGATAGTCTGTAACTTCTGCTTGTGTACCACGATTCTTATTAGCATTAATCTCAAATGGGAACATAATTGGAGACTTAAATGGCTGATTTGCATCAGTCTGTGTATGAAGTACACCAATAGAGAATGCACCTGAGTTTGGATCGTAGTTCTCAACAGAGAATGAACCCTTAACAATTACATTGCCTTCACCATCGTAAGTAACGATAGTGCCATCCTCCTTGAATACCATATGAGCATTGTTGTTTTCCCAACCTGCAACGATACCTGTTGTTGAGTGCTCAAGCTGGTCAGCAAGCTGAGAAGCATCATCAACACCCCACCACTTGAAGTCACCAAGAGAAGCACCACGCCAAGAACCATCAGCACCAAAGTTACCCCAGCATGCACCAAGCTGTGTGAAGTCCCAATACCACTCCTTTGTAGCAGGAGCATCTCCGTTGCCGCAAAGAAGAGCAATTTCAGGCTTAAGTTCTGATTCAACAAATACATTGAATTTTGTTGATGTTTCTGCTACAGTATTATCTGCATTTACAATGCGAATGAATACTTGCTGCTCTGTTGGATTACCACGAGTTGGCAAGATGCTGAAAGATCCAGAAGGTCCATGAGCAAGAAGGTTTTCAGAACCATCTGCCTTGAAATTATAAAAACAAACATCTGTAGCAGGAGATGTAGTATATGAGAAATAGTTTCCATCAGCAGCAGGCTTGCCATCTGCATCAGTCTGTGTGATTTGAACAAGATCAAGAATCTTGTCAGCGTTTGCAATTGAATAGCTGAGCGAACCACCCTCCTCTACAGGATCGCATGAGGAGAAGAGTCCCATTGTAGCTAAGGCTGCAAACAATATAAATGATTTCTTCATAATTGAATTCTAATTAATTGAGATTTATTAGTAAACAGGACTTGATGAAATGTTCTTATCAGTATTCTCTGCAGTCCAACCTGGATTCTGAGTAAGTACATTAGGATTAGCAATAATGTTAATCTGAGCTTCAGGCATCTGGAGGAAGCCGTCAGTAGCAGCATAACGCTTAGCCCATGAAGATGTAGCATGCTTCATTGTTGACCAATGATCCACATAGAACACCTTTGTACCTTCCTGTGCCTGAAGAGCCTTAGCTGCCTCACAATTCTCACCACCGTTCTTTCCAGACCAGCGACGGAGGTCGTTGAAGCGGAGACCTTCACCCATAAACTCATGGAGACGTTCTCTCTTGATGTTATCCCAAGAATAAGCCATATCAGGATTAAGACCTGCACGCCTACGTACTTCCTTCATCCATGTGTTTGTACCTGTAAGCTCAGAATGCATAAGGTAAATATCAGCGAGACGCATGAGAACAAGGTCTGCAAAGTGGTCACCCTGCATTGAGTTACCATTGCTCTGAGTGTTAGAGCCACGAACAATACCCCACCAAGTTGCCACAGAACTGAAGTCACATTCTTTGCTTGTTACAGCTATAACCTTCTTGTTGTAAAGACCTGTCTCTTCTGAAGCATCAGATACATAATCGAATGCACCAATTTCTGTACGGTCATCACACTCAAGGATAGTTGCCTTCTTACGAACATCGCCAGCTTCCCATCCATCAAGCATGTTAGAGTTGAATACACCTTGACCCCAACCTTCACCGAATGGGACTGAAGCTGCACGACCATTGTTATCAGATCCTGTACGGAGTGAGCAATAAAGAGATGTCTGGTTGATAAAGCCCATCTGTACGTTACCATTCCATGAACCAAAGTTACCAAACTGAATCTGGAAAATCTCTTCCTGATTTCCGTTGCCAGCCCAAAATCTATTATCTTTAGCAAGATCCTTTACGAATGCATAATCAGGAGCTGTGTACTTGTTTGTGTACTGCCAAAGGAGACGGTAATCTTTGATGAGATCATAACGCTTATTACCGCATACATAGTCAAGAGCTGCTACAACCTGATCATATGAAAGCTGTTTAGTTGCACCCTCCTGAGAAGGAAGATCGATGTTCTTTTTATCATCGTCGAGACCAGCCTTAGCAAGCTCACCTACCTGCTTGTAGAAACCTTCGTAGAACATATAGGCACGAGCAAGATAACCAGCTGCAGCATCCTTTGTTGCATGACCATCACCCATCTGAGTGTAGTTTGAAGGCATGAGAGTGTAAGCAGAAAGGAAGTCTGCAAGAATGTGAGGATAAATTACAGTTTCAGCATCCTGCTGTGGACAAGGAGTTGGAGCTGATGCTTGCCAATATGCAGGAATATTTCCAAAGAACTGTGATCCCCAAAGATAGTAGAGACCGCGAAGGAAGTATGCCTCACCAAGTGTCTGGTCACGCTGCTCCTTGCTAGGCCAATTAAAGTTATCAATAGAATAGATAACAGAATTAGCACGAGCAACACCAGCATAAGTTGCAGAATACGCCATATCGAAAAGTGCAGGCTTGTTTGATACAAGGTGACCAATAGCAGAACACTCTACGTCACCAGTACCACCAGCACCATTACACTCGTCAGACATGATATTATATACAAGAACAGGACTCTGCAGAGGGTCTCTTGTGAACTGATTCAATACAGAATAAGCACCAGTCAAAGTTGACTGAACATCAGCCAGCTGTGCAGGGAAGTTTCCTGTATTTGCTTCTGTATAGTTTTCAGAGTCGAGGTAGCTGTCGCAAGATGAGAGTGCAAGAGCAGCCACAACACCCATTAAAAATATCTTTTTCATATTTATATTTTTGTATCTTTATTTGTTGTGATTAGAACTTGATACTTGCACCGAGGATGAAAGTACGAGCTGATGGGTAAAGACCCTGATCGATACCACGAACCCATGATGCGTTACCGCCACCACCGTTTGCACCAACTTCAGGATCAACACCAGTATAACCAGTGAATGTCATGAGATTCTGAGCCTGGAAATAGAGACGGAGCTGGCTGAATGGAGATGACTTCCAGATGTTCTTGAAATCATAACCAAGAGTGATATTCTGAATCTTGAGGAAGTCAGCATCCTGCATGTAGCGAGTAGAAACCCACTGATTGTTTTCACCACCAATTGTCAAACGAGGCTGATCATTGCTAGTGCCTTCACCATGCCAACGACCAAATACATCTGTAGTGTATGTCTCGTATGGGCTACCAAGACAAGCTGTACGATAGCTCTGCATTACCTGCATGCCAAATGCACCGTATGCCTGGATACCAAAGTCAAAGCCCTTATATTCAAAACCAAGGTTAATACCGAGAGTTACATCTGGGTGAGGGTTTCCAATTTCGTGGCAGTCACCTTCTGTTGTAATCTGACCATCTTTGTTGAAGTCGTCCCAGATACAATCACCAGGAACAGCATTTGGAAGAACAGCCTTACCTTCAGCACGAGCAGCATCAATCTGTGCCTGATTCTGCCAGATTCCACTGTAAGACATACCAGAGAAGTAACCTACTGGATGACCTACCTTACAAAGAGACACATAACCTGGCATATTGTTCTGGAAAAGACCTGAAGTTACATCATCACCAAGGAGACCAGAAGCTGTGCCAAGGCGAGTTACCTTATTCTTGTTTGTAGCTACATTTACATTTGCATGATAGTTGAAGTCCTTGCCAATACGATCACGCCAAGAGAGAGCAATTTCAAAACCATAGTTCTTGATGTCACCGCCATTAACGTATGGAGCTTCAACAACACCATAAACATCAGAAATAGGAGCCTGAACAAGCCAGTCCTTTGTCTTCTTGTTATACCAGTCGAATGTCAAACCGAGACGACCACCAAGGAAGCGAGCATCAAAACCGAGGTCAATCTGCTCTGAAGTTTCCCATGTAACATCTTCGTTGGCTGCATTCTTAGTATAAGCACCTGGTGTATAACCAGTATTGCTTACAGTCTGGTCATCAGAACTTCCAAACTTGTATGCGAAGTCAGCATAATCTGTTGGAGAATAACCAATGTTAGAAAGATAGTAGAAATTGTCAATCTGGCAGTTACCATTCTGTCCCCAAGAAGCACGAATCTTGAACTGATCAAGCCAAGAAGATGTGTTTTCCATGAAAGACTCACGTGCGATATCCCAACCAGCAGAGAATGAAGGGAAAGTACCCCAACGCTTACCCTTTGCAAAGTTTGAAGAACCATCTGTACGGAGAGTTACTGTAGCCATATACTTCTCATCATAGTTCCAGTTTGCACGACCAAAGAATGATGCAAGAGATGAATCTGTGTCACCCCATCCCTTGAAACCGTCAACATTTTCTTTTGCAAAGTTATTAGCCCACATATACTTGAAACCCTTTGTAAGAAGAGTTCCTGCTTCATCTGCATTTACAGACATGTTAAGTTCAAGGTTATTATTCCATGCACTATTCTCAATAGATTGACCAACGAGAACATCTACATTATGCTTTCCAAGGTTCTGGAATGTATATGAGATTGTGTTCTCGAATGCAATGCTTGAACTCTGATACTGACCATTGTTGAGCTTGTAAACTTTTGGATTATTTGTGCTACTCTCAGAGAATGGTACTGAAGAAGAACGATTGTTAGATGCACTATAACCTGTATTCAACTGACCACGATACTTGAGTCCCTTGATTGGCTCAACAACCCAGAAGAATGTTGCACCTACACCAAAATCACGATAACGATTGATAGAGTTGTACTCACCACCATAGAATCCTTGAAGTGGATTGAGGAACAAGTTTGGTGTATAAATACCATTACCATCTACATCGTAACTTGTAAGTTCACCCTTTGCATTGTATGCAGGAACAAGTGGAGAAGCCTTGTAAGCGTTCTGCATGATGCTCCAGTAACCATTACCTTCTGCAAGATCATGGCTTGAATGATACCAGTAAGAAATGTTCTCACCGATAGTGATGATATCTCGACCTTTTTCGTTACGGAGAAGAACATGCTCAGAATTGATACGGCCACCGTAGCGCTTATAATCAGAAGCGTTGCTGCCACCAAGAATACCTTCATTAGTGCTATAGTTAATGCTCATAGAGAACTTAGAGCGATCAGTACCACCTGTAAGACTTACAGCATGTGAAGTCTGAACAGCATTCTTATTACGATACTCATTGAACCAGTCCTGTCCATCCCATCCGTTAGGAATGTTTGTGTACTGTTCATTATCATCTGACACGTATGTTCCCATGATCTTCTGATAAATTTCCTTGTTCATGAGAGAACTCCAGTCTGTTGCTGTTCCGAAAGTGTTGAAGTTTGTCTCATTGACAATCTTCATGTAATCCTTTGCACCGAGAGTAGCAGGACGCTTGTATGGATTGCTCCATCCTACAAAGCCATCATACTGGAGAGAAACCTTACCAGCCTTACCCTGCTTTGTTGTAACAAGGATTACACCATTTGCAGCGCGCGCACCATAGATAGCAGCAGATGCAGCGTCCTTGAGGACATCGATGCTCTCGATATCGTTAGGATTAAGACCGTTGAGACCGTTATCAGCAGTACCAGCGTTTACACCATCGATGATGAGAAGTGGAGAAGATTCACCGATAGTACCTACACCACGGATGTTAACCTTAAAGCCCTTACCTGGCTGGGTAGAAGACTGTGTGATGTTAACACCAGGAGTAGTTGCCTGCATAGCAGTAAGCGCATTTGTTGTGTTAAGCTTAGCGACATCCTCGCCCTTAACCTGAACAGTTGCACCAGTGACCAACTTCTTCTTCATTGTACCATAACCAACAACAACGACGTCGTCGAGAAGCTCGTCGTCAGACTTGAGAGTTACAGTCACGTTCTTACGGCCAGCGAGAGCTACTTCCTGTGTCTCGTAACCTACGAAAGAAACAACGATTGTTGCCTTTGCAGAAGATGCGTTGAAAGAGAACTTACCGTTGACGTCTGTAGCAGAGCCATTAGTTGTACCCTTCTCACGCACTGATGCTCCTGGAATAGGCTCACCTGTTGTTTCACGAACTACACCAGTGATGGTGGTCTGAGCAAATGCTGAGAATGGCAGAAGCACAAGGCAAATTGCCATAACCAATGCTCGCAAGTTCATTGAATTACTTTTAAACATGAGTTAAAAATTTAGGTTTAAAGATATTGATAGTAATTAAAAAAATTTCATTTTTATGTATCATTTGAACCCTTAAAAGGCTCGTTTCCTTCGCATCCAATTCATCACGTTGCAAAGTTATGACATTTTTAACAATCTTTATAACACTTTTATATCCCAAAGCAATACTATTTTATCTATCAAAGCAAAATCGACGTTAATTATGTACATTTTGTATGTTTTCGATAAAGATACGTTAACATATATATAAATAAATGTACGCGCGCGAGGAATATTACGAAAACGAAAACGAAAACGAAAAAAGGAGATGACCTGATGAGGTCATCTCCTTTTTAATATTTGATGCATACAACTGTTAGAAGTTTGATGTGTTTGCCTTCTCGTAGTATGCCTTATAGTCGTTGCCACCGAACTTGAGACCAAGGTCTTCGCCTGCGATACCATCACATACTCCCTTGTATGCCCACTTGCGGAGATAGTTGGCATCCCAGAGGTTTGGACTCTGGTTTGGCAACCAGTATGTGTGCTCATCTGCATTGTCAGAAAGGGTCCAGATTGTGATACCGCTCTGCTGTGCTTCTGGAACAATGCGCTTGTAGCTTTCGAATACTCGGCGATACGCCTCGTACTGTGCTTCGAGCTGATTTGTTGCTGGTGTTGCTGTGCCGAGAGAGATGTCCAACTCTGTGATACGCACAAGCTTACCTGTTGCAGCAAGTTCTGTGAGTGATGCATCTACCTGTGCCATGAAGGCTTCGATCTGCTCGTCGAATGATTCGTCAGCAGCAACATTAAGTGTGAGGTGACACTGTGTGCCAAGACCATCAACAACTGTTTCGCCAGCCTTTGCATCAATGCTCTTTGCAAATTCGATGAATGCTTTACGCTTTGATGGAGATGTCTCAAGATTGTAGTCGTTGATGAAGAGCTTTGTGTTTGGCATATACTTGCGTGCCATCTTGAATGCCTGAGCTGCATAGTCATCACCGATGAAGTAGCCCCAGTACCAGTGACCTGATCCCCAGTTGAGGTTGAGACCGTCTGCTTCTGTTTCTGTTGGAGTTCCATCATAATGTTTAGTATCATCCTCTTCCCATGATCCGCCGAACTTGCCGTTGAGACCACGGAGACCGTTGTCACCATCTGTAACTGCTTCGTTGAGAACATCGTAGCCATAAGGAGTTACTCCCTTCTCTTTGAGGTGGTTAGCTACACCGCTGATCCATCCGTCCATTGCGACGAGGAGTGCTTCACGCTTCTCTGCTGGTGACATTGGTACATAGTATGACTTTGCCTTGCGTGCGCCTGCCTTTCTGCGGATGACCTGACGAGCACGACCTTCTGCGCTCTGATCCTTTGCAGGACCGAACTTGATATTATCTATGTAGTAATCTGCACCTACCTGACCAAAGTTGATAATAATACGGTCAACATCGTCGTATGCTGGCGTGAATGTCGCTTCACAGAGCGACCAGTCTGTACCCACATTAAATGATGTGTAAGCTCCCTGGCTGCCATAAGTAGAACCGTTCTGATACTGGAACTGAAGCTGACCTGCGCCGCTGCTTGACTTTGCATAGAACTGCATGATGTACTTCTTTGTTGGATCAAGTGGTGTGCTGAATGTGTAAGCACACTGTGCGTTCCAGAAGTTTGCATCGCTTGGGTTGTTGAGGTGCATGCAATACTCAGAGTTGTTGTAACCTGGTTGTGCTGTATCCTTTGAAGAGCTGTTGCCCCATGAGCCCCAGCCGCCCGTTGTACCACCTTCAAAATCAGCATCATCATTTACAAGAACTGTTTCCATTGGATCTGCCTGCAATACACCAAACTCAATGTTGTCAATCCAATATTCACCGCCTACCTTACCGAAGTTGATAATAATACGATCAACATCATCGTAAGCTGGCGTGAAGGAAACTTCGCAAGTTGTCCAAGATGTACCAACATCGAATGTCGTGTAAGCTCCCTGGCTGCCATAAGTAGATCCGTTCTGATACTGGAACTGAAGCTGGCCTGCGCCTGTGCTTGACTTTGCCTGGAAACGGATTGTGTATTCGATAGTTGGATCGAGCGGAGTGTCGAATGTGTAAGCACATTGTGCGCTCCAGAAGTTTGCATCTGAAGGGTTTGTAAGATGCATACAGTATTCTGAGTTGTCATAACCAGGCTTAACAACATCCTTGCTTGAGCTGTTGCCCCAAGAGCCCCAGCCACCTGTTGAGCCACCTTCCATATCACTTGAATCTCCTGAGAGCGGGTGGTTCTGCTCTGGAGTGATGTTTGAGTCTGTCTCAACAACGAGCTTTGGAGAAATAAGAGACTTGAGGTATGCCTGCTGCTGCTGTGTATGCCACAAGAAGTTGTGACCATAAAGCTTGAGCTCTGGATTTTCTGCCATTGCTTCGAGCATTGCATCAACTGTTGTGAAATTCATTGCTCCTGAAGCTGTTACAATGGCATCGTGCTTCATGGCATTGCCTGGAGTAACTATCTGGAAGTTGGCATTAACGAGATCAGCATATTTGCCGCCATCAATATACATATTAGCATTGAATCCAAGACCTAAGTTGAGGTTTGGTGTGTACTGAGCTGCATAAGTCTTGATGTCGTCATAGTTGGCGAGCACTTCCTTTACTGCCAGCGGAAGCTCTGCTGATGTCACAGCACCTTCGCCCTCTGGCTTACCCCACTCCCATGCCTGGTCGTCACAGCTGGTGAGCAGCATTGTCGCTGCCACCGCTGAAAGTATATAATGAGTATATTTCATTTTGCTTGAAGTTTTTTAGTTTATTCTTCATCCTCATCTGGGAAGTCAGATACTGTCTTTGATTCGCATGGAACGAGACGGAAGTTGTCAACATAAACAGGAATGTTGAAAACAGATGCAGGGTATTCTGTACCGTCAACTGTGATGTCGCTGTTCACGAAACCAAATCCGAAGTTGCGGTAAGAACCACCATTGCGATCGTCAACAAGCTCCTGGAATGTTGGGACCTGATCATCCTCAATCTCATTAACATATTTGCTGAACTTTGAGAGCGGGATGGTAACTGTCTTCCAGCCTTCTGTCTTAAATGGAGCAGCCTTGCCTGTAGTCTCGTCAATCCATGGCAACCAAACGTATGTCTGAGTTGTTGAGCTCTTGCTTTCGTCGCTACCGTAACCGTTGAAAGAGATGTTGTTCTGGATCGAAATCTGAAGCTGACCTGTAGCTGACCATTCACGTGGACAATAGATATCGAACTGAACTGCTATGTTTTCAAGGCTTGATGCACCTTCGAAGATGCCGGCACTGATCATCCAATTCCAATCATCGTCAGCATTGTCATTACCTGCTGTCCACCACTCAGATGCACGAGTCTTGCCTGCAGCGATACCGCCATTGTCAAGAAGGCGCTGAGGAACGAGCATTGCTACGTTGCCACGGCCTGTGCCAAGTGGGTCGGAAACGAGGTCTGTAGGATCACACATGGATCCTGTCTCGCTCCAGCTCCAATAGCCCTGTGAACCAAGATTATCGAAATTGATGATGTAGGCTGCGTTATTGTTGAAATAAGCTGGAGAGATGGCAGTACCATTAGCACAAACTGCTGTGATGCTTCCGCCTTCTGTTTCGCCTGCTGGCATTACGAATGAGAACCATTTGCCTGCATCTTCTCCTACTGCATTTGCAATAGTTGCAGCGTCAACCTTTGTTCCTGAAGGAAGTGTGACGTCATTAGTTTCCTGAAGATTAGAACCATAGACATACACAACCTCACCTGCAACAGGGAGACAGTTGCTGATGCTTGAGATGCTTGGAGCTGCTGCACGCACTGTGAATGGGTATGTGAATGATGTGCCATCCTTGACAAAACGGATTGTATTACGATCCTCTTCTTTTGCGTCGTAGATAGGAGTCTTGCTGTTGAGAGACACCCAGACGTTGTTGTCTGTCATGAGGGCATTATTGAAATATGTGTCATAGCCATTGATATAGATATGACGGAGACCGCTGAAACCTGTACCCTGAATACGGATAGTCTGGCCAAGACGGGCGAAATCTACCTCGCGGTTGTGAACTGTGACAGTAGAAGATGCATCTTGCAGATAGACACCGCTCACGCTGATTGGTGAGCTTGCGCTATCGTCGTCGTCACTACATGATGTTGTGATAACAGCAGATGCAAGTGCCACGGTTGCCAACATTATATATTTGATACTTTTCATATATCTGTCAGTTATGAATTTTGAATTGTTTATTTTTCCCTATCACTATGGATTAGATAATCTTTGTGATATCAACCTCGCTATCGCCAAACACATAAGGCTTCACATTGTCATGAGTGAGAAGTGGATCCTTTGTCTGATCGGTAGCTGGATAAGGAAGAAGGAGGCTGCTTTCTGTAGCTGTTGACACACCTGAGCCTGGAGCGACGTATGTTGGGCTGAGCTCGTATGTCTTTGTGCTTGCTGTATAGTAGCTTGCATTACGGTTCTGATTGTTCATGTACTGAACAACTTCGTTCTGTTGGTAGTAGCCGCGACGAACAAGGTCGTACCAGTACTGACCTTCGAATGCAAACTCTATACGACGCTCATAGCGGAGGTCTTCGTAAGTGATAGAAGTCTTCTTTGGCATACCTGCACGAGCACGAACAAGATTGTAGTACTTAATTGCATCCGGTGCTTCCGCTTCGTTAATGCTAGCATTGTTTGCAAGAAGAGCTTCTGCATAATTGAGATACACTTCTGCAAGACGAAGCATGTGAGTGTTGATACCAGAAGATTGCTTGAATGACATGCCGTTGTCGTTGTTTGTACCAATGACATACTTCTTGATGTTAGCACCCTGAGTACCAGGATTATCATCAACGCCATAAGTATAGCCACCATTCTTTGTGTTCAACTCTGGATAGTACTCATCGAGCCATGCGCAAGAGAAGTGCTTGCGGATCTTATCTGCTGGATCGTATTCGTTCCAGAGATCCCATGAGCAGTATGTTGCACCACCCCAGTTTGTACCGTCGCAAACAGCTGTTGACCAACCGAAGAATGTGGAAATCTGCTGAGTACAGCCCCATCCTACTGCATCTGTAGAACCTGCAATCCACTGAAGAGCGAAAAGGCTTTCTTTTGTAGTGTTTACAGAGCCTGTGATTGGATAGTAAGGTTTTTCGCCACTAACTGCTACAGGAGAGAAGAGCGAACCATAATTAGGCTCAAGCTGAAGATTTTTGTTATCACAAACTACCTTTGCAGCACGCGCAGCAAGGTCGAGATAGTATGTGTTGCGAATGCCACGATTGAAGTTTGTAACAATCTGATCCTGTTCGCCTGTGTATTTGCCTTCCTTGATGAGACCTGCCATTGAGAGGTACATACGAGAAAGCATACCAAGTGCAGAGTACTTTGTTACAAAGCCTGTCTGTGATGGTGTTTCACTAAGATTGGCAGCTGCATACTCCATATCGCGAATTGCAAACTCCATGACGTCTGCCTGACGGCATGGTGCTTCGCTTGCATAAGAGTTCACGAGGTCGCCTGTGTTCTCGTAGATGATAGCATCGCCCCAAAGAGATGCGATGTACCAGTATGCTACACCACGCATGAAGCGAGCCTGTGCTATGCCCTGAGTCTGTGCATTTTTAGATACTGATGCAGAAGAATAATTCTGGATGTTGTTGACAACATTGTTTGCCTGGGCAACAACGCTATAGAATGAGTTCCATGCATCGTTCAAACCATCGGTGAGGGAAGTCTCGTTGAGGTTTGTGTATGGATAGATATAATCAGAGTACTGTGCTGTGATGTTGTTTGCACGGCCATCACCCATACCATAAGAGAACTTGCTGTTGAAGTCTGACCATACATAGTTGTAGAGAGGATAGATAGCAGCCTCCACAGCTTCGTCAGAATCGAAATAGGTCTCCTGGTTCAGGCTGGTGGTGTTCTTCTGGTCGAGGAAGTCGTCAGCACAACTGCCGAGCATCATTGTGCCGGCAAGAGCCATTGTATATATAATTGCTTTTTTCATTTGTTCTTAAGTTTATAAAAACATATTAGAATGCTACATTAAGACCTACTGTATAAACTCGTGGTGATGGATAGCGACCGAAGTCAACACCATTGAGGAGTGAATTTCCGTAGAGGCTACCAACTTCAGGATCGAAACCATCGTAACCTGTGATGGTGAAGAGATTCTGGATGTTGCAGTAAACCTTAAGGTTGTCAAGATAGAGCTTCTGAACAAGTTTCTTAGGGAATGTGTATGAAAGGCTGATGTTCTGGAGACGGAAGTATGAACCATCTTCGATGAAACGGTCGCTCATACGGTTGTTCACGTTAGTCTTTGCATTTGAAAGACGTGGAAGCATTGTAGCGTTTGGATTGCTTACAAAATAGTTACGGTAGTCTTCTGGTCCGTTTGGATCAATCTTCTCAACCTTTGCATAGTTGCGAACAGAAGAAAGAAGATTTGAGTTCTCTGATGGATTCTCCAACCAGCGGCGAGCATAGTTGCAAACCTTGTTGCCATAGCTGCCTGAGAAGAATACTGTAAGGTCAAAGCCCTTATAAGAGAATGTGTTGCCGAAACCGAATGTGAACTTTGGCTCTGCATCACCAATGAATGTACAGTCATCATCTGTAATTTTGCCATCATTGTTGAGGTCGGCAAAACGGTAGTCACCAAGCCATACGCCACCTTCTTCAATCTTTGCGCCTTCTGGAAGAGCTACCTGCTTAACGCTACCATTAGCGTCCTTGTAGTAGAAGTCCTCTGGCTTGTCGAAGCGCCCAATAACCTTATAGCCCCAGAACTGACCGATACGGCTGCCAACCATTGTGTTTGTAACAGTTGTTACGTCTGAACCGATCTGAACTGTTGTAGGAAGAGTTGAGCCCTGAGTATCGAGAGAGATGACGCGGTTGCGGTTGGCAGAGAACACAACATTTGTGCGCCAAGAGAAATCGCCATTGTCAACATTGACTGTGTTCAAAGTCATTTCCACACCCTTATTGCGGATAGAACCTACGTTTGCCCATGGATTTGCTGCCGCACCTGAACCGCTTGATCCAAGGAATGCTGGAAGTGGAACCTGGAGAAGAAGGTCGTTTGTCTTCTTGTAGTACCAGTCGAAAATGAACTCGATGCGGTTCTGGAAGAAGTTGAGGTCAAGACCTATATTATAAGATGTAGTAGTCTCCCACTTAAGGTCAGGATTGGCTGTATTGCCATTGAGCACACCTACACCCCAAGGAGTTGTGCGTGATGACATGAGTGCCATATATGTCCAGTTCTCTACATTCTGGTTACCTGTATTACCCCAGCCAAGACGGAGCTTTGCGTTGTTCATAACTGAGCCAAGAGCAGAGTCCTTGATAAAGCTCTCGTTTGAGAGTTTCCAAGCGAGGGCTGCTGATGGGAACCAACCGTAGCGGTTGCCGTCTGCAAACTTGCTTGAGCCATCACGACGGAGAGTGAATGTTGCGAGGTAACGCTCGTCGTACTGATAGAATGCACGGCCGAAGTAAGAGAAGAGTGAACTATTCACCTGTGAACCTGTACCAGTAGATGCCGTAACATCACCTGCGGATGGGTCTGTTGCGGAATTTGAAAGGAAGCCTGAAGCTGCAGATGTCTGTGCCTCCCAATGACTGTGGCTCATTTCCTGACCAAGCATTACGTTGAGAGCATGCTTTTCTGCAAACACCTTATCATAAGTAAGGATGTTGCGCCATGACCAGTACTTTGTGTTTGTCTTTGTCCACTTTGATGTACGAGTCTCACTTTCGAGAACACCGAAAGTATAATCTGGCTCATAGTAGTAGTAGTTATTAAAGTTGTAGTCTGCAGAAACCTCTGTCTTGAACTTGAGTTCAGGAAGGATTGTTGCCTCGAAGTATCCATTTGCACGGAGGTTGTACTTCTTGTAATAGTTATCGTGGATTTCTGCCATTGCCACAGGGTTTGTTGGCATATAGACATCGTCTGGACCGTCATATGAACCTGTAGCGTTTGTAACGGCTACGCTTGGCTGCTGACGGAGTGCGTTGTAGATTGTATTGTTCTGGTCTGTACCTACGTCCTGACGAACATCTGCAAGAGAGAATGAGATGCCACCCTTGAGCCACTTCTTAATCTGTGAATCAATGTTTGAGCGGAGAGTCTGACGACGGAATCCTGAACCGAGAGCAATACCGTCCTGATTCATATAACCGTAGTTGATTGCATAGTTCACTTTTTCTGTACCACCACTAACACCAATATTATGGCTTGTCATGAAGGCTGTCTTGAAAAGTTCCTTCTGCCAGTCTGTACCATCTGCAAGAAGCTCAGGAGAAACAAATGTGCTGCTTGACTGAACAATACCTGCCTCTGAGCGCTCGTTGTGATGAGCTGCATATTCACGAAGGTTCATCACGTCAAGATGCTTTGGAAGAGACTGCCAGCCTACATAACCATCGTATGTAACCTTTGCGTCGCCACTCTGACCTTTCTTTGTTGTAATCATGATGACACCATTAGATGCACGGCTACCGTAGATTGCTGTAGCAGAAGCATCCTTGAGGATATCCATGCTTACGATATCTGATGGGTTGATGCTTGCAAGTGGGTTGTTAGCCTCTTCGCCTGTGCTGATTTCTGTGTCGATAACAACACCGTCAATAACGAAGATTGGCTGAGAAGTAAGGTTGATGGAATTGGTACCACGAATGCGAATGCTTGTGGAACCACCTGGGGTACCAATGTTTGCCTGAATCTGCACACCGGCAGCACGTCCCTGAAGAACCTGGTCAATGCTTGTTGGAACTGACTTCTCAATGGCCTTGCTGTCAACTGAAACTACAGCACCCGTGAGGTCGGAACGCTTCATCTGGCCATAACCGACGACAACAACATCGCTAAGAAGTTTTTCATCACTTGAGAGGACAACGTTGATTGTGCTTTTGGCACCAACCTTTACCTCCTTTGGAACATAACCCATGAAAGAGAATTCGAGGGTCTGCCCCTGCTGGACAGTGATGGAATATTTACCATCCATGTCTGTCATTGTTCCCTGAGGTTGTCCCTTCACCTTGACAGCCGCACTCATGAGCGGACCGTCTGTGTCGCTTACGGTACCTTTAACCGTAATCTTCTGCTGAGCCATTACCATGATTGGCAACATGCACAACAGAAGCGCAAGCCCAATGGCTTGTGAAAGTCTGTTAGTACAACTCATAAATAGATAAATTTGTTAGTAATTATAGATATTGATAATGTTAGTCTTTACGATAGCCACACACATATTTATATTATATATGGCGCAAACTGTGTACTCTTACACGTTGCAAATTTATTGTATTTTTCGCAAATAACATCACAAATATGTGTCAAAAATGTTGCGAAATGTAACATTTTTCTTTTCACATTTCGCAACATGCAGAATATCAACTATTAAAATGCAATGCTCCATGGAACTTTCACGAACCATGGAGCACTATTTTACTAATATGCTGGCAAATCTTTTGGATCTGGAGCTGTATAATTGTCTATGTCGAGATGATAATTCATGAGGGTTTCAAGGGAATGTTTTGCCTTCGGACTTCCATTTGGCAAAGGCATTTTTGAGAATTGCTGAAAATACAGGACGCAAGCATCACGCCACCACTGTGCATCTTTTGCCTGTCGCTCGAAGCGCCAGAGCTGCTCTTGATAAATTTTTGGATCAACAAATTTCTTCTGCTTCTTCCAAGTTTTGACAAAGGATTGCGCCTCGCGTACTCCTTGATCGTAATTGTTGCAAAGATTTACCCAGAGTGTTTTGCCATTCTTCATGTTGTATTGCCAAGGAACATGATGGAACCAAAGCAGGAGTTCTTCGGGACATTTGTCAATGTCATTATACATAGAGCGGTATGGTTCTGGATATTGCTGCGTGTTGCCTGACCCTGTTGACTGAGTAGTTGATGCTTCGTAATGGTCTGTACGGTTGAAGCCAAGACCAATGCTATCTGCTTTGTGATAGTAGCGTGGCAACCAATCCTCACGCCATCCTGCAGGAGCGCACCAAGGTTCTGGACCATAATGATGACCACCTGCAAATATGTGGTGAAGGCCAAGCGGCATCATATAACGGACAACAGACTTACGACTTTGCAGAAGAAGTGAGGTCATCGGCTCGACAAAACTCTTGTCATTGTTCCAATATTTAGTCAAGTAATCGCTTGCAATCTTTGCCGATGATACAGATGTGTCATTTGCAATTCTGCCGAAAGCATACCAGTTGGCCATTGCCAAAGGATTGGCTGTCCAATTGCCGCAATCGCCGATATTAGCAACACCTGCTATTCCGACTATATTCTGAGAAGCATTCCCTTTCTGAAGATCGTCAATTGTTTCCTTCCACATCGGTGCAAGATAGCATGTTTGTATGCTGTTACCTGTATATTCTTGAGTGATTTGAACTTCAAGCATCATCTTTGTTTTCTTTAATGCATAGAAAAGTGGTGATACAGGTTCAAGTGGCTGGAAATCAATTGGACCATTTTTGATTTGAATAATTACATTGTCACGGAACTGTCCGTCGAATGGTACAAATTCCTCATACGCCTGACTAGCTCTATCTCCTCCTTTGGCAGAATAGACAAAAGCTCGCCACATAACAATTCCATTATGAGGTGCAAGTGCGTCTGCAAGCATATTAGCTCCATCAACATGAGTGCGATCATAATCCATAGGACCTGGCTCACCTTCGCTATTAGCTTTTACGAGAAAACCTCCGAAGTCTGGAATGAGTCGGTAAATCTCATCTGCTTTATTCTTCCACCATTTCTGAACATCTGCATTTAACGGATCAGCAGTATCGACGTCACCAAGCGCCTTTGGAGAAGCGAAATTGACAGAAAGATAAACCTTCACTCCGTATGGGCGAAGAATGTCAGCAATCTTTGCTGTTTTGCCGAGCATTTCCGAAGATAGCATCATTGGTTTTGCATTGACATTGTTAAGAACTGTACCATTGATGCAGTACTCCTTATTGAGACGACCATATTCTTCATAAACCATGCGAAGAGAATCAGGCATACTACCCTCCCCTGCTGGTATCAGTTCCCATTTCCAAATGCTTTTTCCTGCATATCCTCGCTCTACCGTTCCATTGGGATTGTCCCAATGATTTAAAAGTCTTAACTCAAATGCATTATGCAAATTTTGAGCATATACATTTAGGAAAAATACTAATGTAATTATTGACAAAAATGGTCTTAGCATATCGGTATAATATAAATTTGATTTATTTCGAGAATAAAATTTCATTTACCTCGTAATTGATTTATTAAATATATAATAAGTATTTCATTACAAAATTAGACGATATAAATCTCTGAACAAAGAAATTTGCCTATTTTTTACCAATGTTTACTTATGCTTAACACTTGTTAACAGTGATTGACTTGAAGAATCGGAATAATTGTCATAAATTTGCAATACGAAAGTATAAGACACTTCTCGAATAAACGTAATTTACCAAACCTGATAGTTATTACTTATTTTATACTTATATAATCGTTATTACTTGCATTTAGACATGCGAAAGACCAGAACCGCAGTGATTGCGCTTTTGGTCTTTTTACATAAAATAGCTAACAATAAACAAATAAAACTATAAAACTATCATTATATGAAAAAATTTCTTGTTACTGTAGCATTTGCTATAACTACCTTATTGCCTGCATCTGCCCAAATGATGGTTCAACATCCTTGGCAGGGAAAGCGCGTTGCTTATTTTGGCGATTCAATTACAGATCCAAGAAACAATGGTTCAAAACAAAAATACTGGTCATTTCTGCAAGATTGGCTAAACATCACTCCATACGTTTATGCTGTAAGCGGCCGTCAGTGGAATGACATTCCTCGTCAGACAAATCAGTTACATACAGAACATGCCGATTCAGTAGATGCAATTCTGATTTTCATGGGTACGAATGATTACAACAACGGAGTGCCAATCGGACAATGGTATAATGAAAAGGATGAGGAAGTTATGTACGGACATGGAGAGCCAAAGAAATTGACTCCTCGCAAACGTCAGTATCTTTGCATGACAGATAGCACATATTGCGGAAGAATAAACATTGCAATGGCAAAACTTAAAAGTGAATATTCAGACAAGCAAATTGTTCTTCTTACTCCTATCCATCGAGCTCAATTTCATGCAAACGATAAGAATTGGCAATGCACAGAAGATTACACAAACCAATGTGGAATTTACCTTAAAGAATACATTGATGCTGTTAAGGAAGCCGGTTATGTATGGAGCGTACCTGTAATAGATATGAATGCGTTATGCGGGCTTCACCCGATGACAGACGAACATGGCAAATTCTTTCACAATGCTGATACGGATAGGCTTCATCCAAATGATCTAGGCCACGAACGAATGGCTAAAGTACTTATGTATCAGCTTCTTGCCTTACCTATATTCTAAAATACACCTTATTCCACAAAACCATCCATAATTGAAGTAGGTGTACCATTCTTATCAAATGCTCCCAGTTTATAACCACCTGGGAGCATTTGTGGTTCCCAATAGAATACGCCACGACAATGACCATTTGTCTGATAACGTGATTCATGTATAAGTCGTTTCAATTGTTCCCTACCCTCTTCCATTATTTCAGGATGATACTCGTTGACTTCAAATCCTGTTTCAACAATCATCACATCCTTTTTATATTTCTCTGCCACTCGACGGATATTAGCAATTGCATCCGTAATTGTCTTTTCTGCAGATGGCTCTTTCTTACTATCCATTGCCCAATATGGATAGACAGACATTCCTATCATGTCAAACTTGCCTCCATAACGTAGAACTGTTCCTAAATTATAATCGTACAAGTTGGGATCAAAACCATTATCAAGATGAACAATAACGATTGATTTAGGAAAGACTTTCTTCACAGCATTATAACCAGCACGAATGAATCCAGCATAGTTCTTAGGTTCTGTCTTGATATGTCCCATGGAATAAGTAACCGTTGTGTTACCATTCTCGTCCTTTATCTCCCAACCTCTCTCATCTGTTTTAACATTCCACAACATTCCATTACTTGTTTCGTTGCCAACTTGAACCCATCGCGGAGTAACACCATTATCTTTTAAGAGTTGCAAAACTTCTATCGTATGAGCAACTAAATCTTTTTTCATCTGTTTGAAATCATGCCCCATCCATGCTGCAGGAATTGGCTGCTTAGCAGGATCTGCCCACCAATCACTATAATGAAAGCATAGCATGATGTCCATATTCTTTTCCTTGGCACGAAGTGCTTTTTGGAGAACATCTTCCTTCCCGCAATACCCATCACGAGGATTAACCCATACTCGCAAACGAACAGCATTTATTTGAAAATCTTTTAGAAGATCCAAACATTCGCGTTCGTTACCATGTTTATCATGAAATTTCACGCCTCTTGCTTCTTGACTTGTGAGAGAACCAATGTCTGCTCCCTTCACAAAATCTTCATTATATTGAGCATGAACCATGATACTACAAATCACACTATACACAATGATTAAAAGTTTTTTCATCAGATATAATAGTTAGTTACAAATTAGTTATTTGGTGCAAAGATATGAAAAAACACAATATACTACAATTA
>JAGHUI010000057.1 GCA_018064885.1 Candidatus Minthosoma equi
CTTAGTTGGGTAATCAGGCAAGGTGATTGTAGAAATAAGTGAGCAAGACACTGACTTATCTCCTATCTTCATCGTGCGCTTGTCACGCTTAGCCTTGCCTACAGTTACGGTCATTTCCTCACCATTCGATTCAAGCACAAGCACATGCTTGCCACCTTTGTCCGTCTTCTGCTTATAGTTCCAGAAATGACAATCGTAGATGGCACATTCGTCATAGAACGCAATCTCCCAGTCGCCAGTAGCATCGTTGCGCCAGCATGAAGGGAAGAGATTCTTTGCCTTTGTCTCAGCACTCTCAATGCCCAGCACCTTGAACGCCCTCTCGCCATCGCCCTCTATGAAGTCAAACTTCTGCGTGTTCTGTGGCAGAGGCTCGAAGTGGAACACAATATCTGCTCTGCCCCTGTTGGTCAGCGATGTCCACTCGTCAAGAGTCAAGCCATCACAGCTCTTCACTGCGTACCGCTTGCCATCTGCCAACAGGTACGTGTCCTTGGCAAATCTCAAAGAGTTGTCATCCCTCTCTGCCAGATGCACAAACAAGCGTGTCTCGTCCTTGTCCATTTCCACACGAGTCACTTCAATGAGCGTTTGGAAATATCCCTCTATCTGCTCATTCTCATCTACGGCAGGAGTGTCCCACACCACAGCCTTCTTTTGTGCCCATCCGCATATTGCGATGAGCACCATGAGTAATGATAAGATTGTTCGTTTCATGTCGATTTGTTTTTATATGTTTGGTGCAAAGTTACACCTTATTATTATATATATACGCAAAAAAACGCGGTTTGGGAAATTGTAACGTTTTGTAGAGATATACAAAAGCTACCGAATATCACCAGAGACACATATTAATGTGGCCAATCTTGCAAAGCAGATGGGTGTATCTGTCAATTCGTTCATCAGGAGTGCATTGGAGCAAAAAGTTGCTTATAATGAGCTATCGGACTTACAGCGGATCTTTGTAGTATTCCTTCTTATCGTTCACCATCGACTTCAGAGTCTTCCATTCGAACGGGAAGGAATCGTCGCCATGATTGACGCCGATGATTATGTAGAAACCTTCGGTATCCATGTGGCTTTTTATGTCCATCTTCTTCATCACGTCACGTTTGCCATCGTAGTAATCTTGATAGGACTGTGAACTTGGGTATCCCGAAAACATGTTTTTTGCATAACTTGTGTTGAAGTAAGCATCGGATACTACCTCGTATGCTTGCTCTGGATCGTCCTTTATCTGCTGATTCACACAGTCCAAGACTTGGCGCAGAACAGCTTTGGCATGTTCCTCGTTGGTGAACTTGTATATGGTGTAACGACTTTCGCCACCAGGTCCAAGGCTGCTTGACGTAATCGATTGGAAGCCTTTCGAAAATTGCCCGATGCGATTGAGACTGTCGTTGTAGGCACTACGGTCGAAGGTGGAATCGTGGAGGCAAAGCAGTTCGCGGCGTTTGATGCGCTTGTCCTTGAGGATGGGTGTCAGCTTCTTTTGCAATGCAGCTATATCAAAATCCTTGGTTGGCTTTGGCACGTTGCTGACTATGCCGTCGTATATGAAACTCAAAAAACCTAATGGCACGTATGGACTTATTTTCACCGTCTCTTTTGACAGATTGTAATATCTGAGATACACAGTCTCTGGAGCGTTATGAATCTCAGGCACAGGGCTTAATGGAGTTTTATAGGAACGCACATTGGCATCGGTGTTGGCTGGGTTCTTCAATGCCATGGTAGTGATAATGGTGTCGGCTCCGTGCTGATGGTATTCGTAGCTATAACTCTCAACGGCTTCGTCCTGCAACTCGCTGAGTGTGTGGCGTATCTGCTTATAGGCTTCACGATTTCTAACAGCCTTTGCTTGATAGACACTATCTATTTTAGACTCAGTTTTCTTGACGGCTACCATACCATCAAGCGTGATTTCCTTACCATCTACCAGCAATTTCTTCACTTTCTTGCCATTGATGGTAGTATTGCCATCTGCATCCACCTCTGCACCAGGAAGGCGACTGAGGATGGAGTCAATATTGTATTGGTTGGCGATTGGAGCTGCTAAACGGCTCTCGTCATACATATCCAAACTGACCACAAATCGTTTGCGAAGTCCGTTGCCATAAGTGTTGTTGAGTTCGTAGGAATGCACGATGCCCTGAGCCTTGAGATAGGCATAGAGGGCTTCTATCTTGGGATTGGTCTGGGCAAAGCAGCCAAGATGTGCTGCTGCCAGTATCATAAGGATAAATATAAGTCTCATAATTATTTTGTTATTATTCAGTTTTCATTTTGTTAATCATGCGTTCTCCGCGGATGCGCATTTGTCTTATTTCTTCTTCGTGGTCGATTTCCATCGGCATTTGTTCATCGGGACTTAGGCATGCCATGAGCAGTTCCATTCTTGTCTCCTCGCTCATCTGCACGGGCTCTTCCACGGGTTCGGACTCTTCGGTAGGTTGAGAAACTGCAGTTGCCGTTACGCTTGTTTCCTTGCTATGCTTCTGAGCAACAACAGTTTCGTATACTTCTTTATTCTCAGGTATTTTCTCTGCTTGCTGACTTGCTGTTGTATTCGTTACCTGCGGCTCTACCTTAGCAACAATCTGCGTGTCCTCTACCACTTCATTTACTGTTTTTGGTGGCATCAGAAACATTATCAGCACTCCAGCCACGCAGGCTGCTGCAGCCCATGGCCACATGCGTATGGTGTGTGTAGGCTTTACCACCTTATCGTATTCATCGGTATAGTCAACAGCGAAGAAGTCTTCCTCGTCTTCTTCCTGTTCTGAGTAAGACAGCAGTTCGAGGATGGTTCGCTCATCTTGTGACAACTGGTCTTGAGGAGTTTCAAGAAGCAGGTCGAGCAACTTACGTTCCTCAGAGGCAGAACTTTCGCCTTTCATGTATTTATTTAATAATGTCTGCTTCATGTGATCATCTACTTGGTTTAAGTTTTTCAATGAGTTTCTTTCTTGCCATCGACAGCATACTTCGCACAGAGGCGAGCTTTATGCCTGTGATGATGGATATCTGTTCGGCATCAAGACCTTTGTCTTGTTTGAGGCGAATGATGCGTTGCTCGGAATGGGTCAGGGTGCTTATGGCAAGCTCTATCATCATGCGTTGCTCCCTGGTCAGTATTGCCTGATCCGCCTCTACGGAACTGATGCATTCGTGAACACCTTTCTCCAATGGCACGACGTGCCGCAATCGTTGTTTGCGAGCCATCGATACGCATTGGTTTTTCGTGGCTCGTATGGCAAGAGCCTTGATGTCGTCGTCAGGAGTCCAATCTCGTTTCCACATCTTGAGCAACACATCCTGCACAGCATCTTCGGCATCCTCCTCATTGTGGAAGAAATCAAGTGCCGCCCTCATCATCTGAGGACGTAACTGCTGGGCTATATATTCAAATTCTGTGGTCGTCATCTATACTATAAACGCACGAAACGGAAATCATTAAGTGGAAAAGCAGATTTTTTTCAAAAAAATGTTATTGTACAAAGTTACGCCTTATATTGTATAAGCACAAGAAAAACAGACTGGAAATGAAAGCAACAAGAAAAAAGATGGAAAATATTTGCGGAAATATAAAAAAAGGTGTATCTTTGCGACAAAATTTAAACTCCAACTTTAAATATGTCGCAATGAACGCTAACAATTTGATAAATCGTAGTTTAACTCCGTACATATCTAAAATATTCAACTTTTTGCCTGTTATAACACTTACAGGACCGCGTCAATCAGGCAAAACAACATTATGTAGATGTTTGTTTGGAGAACTTCCTTATACTAATTTGGAAGATGCTGCAACTCTTGCCGAAATGGAGTATGATCCAAAAGGATTTTTAGCGAAATATCCAAATGGAATGATTGTCGATGAAGCACAACGTTTTGACAAGATATTCTCATATCTACAGGTCCTGATAGATGAGGATCGCATGGCAGGTACAAATAAAAGAAGATTTATTGTGACTGGCAGTTCAAATTTTGCTTTGCTGCAAAAAGCGTCACAATCCATGGCTGGCAGAACTGCAGTACTAACCTTGTTGCCTTTATCTATAAATGAGCTCAAGGAACAGTATCCAGATGCTACCACATCAGAATACATATTGCGTGGCGGCTACCCTGCGGTATGGACAGCAGGCGACGAAGGTAGGAGAATGATACTTTCCAACTATTATACGACTTATGTAGAACGAGATTTACGACTTCTGATTAATGTAAAGGATTTACGTCCATTTCATACATTTATACGATTATGTGCAGGCAGAATTGGTTCTGAATTTAACGCTTCTGCATTGTCTGTGGAGGTTGGTGTAAGCGTACCTACCATAAAGTCCTGGTTAAGCATCCTTGAGGCATCATACATCATTCATCTGCTTCCGCCGTATTACGCCAATGTCAACAAAAGGCTCACAAAAAGTCCTAAATTATATTTTCACGATGTAGGACTTGCTGCATGGCTTATAGGGATAAACACCGTAGAGCAACTTGATGTGCATCCATTAAGAGGAGCCTTGTTTGAAAACCTTGTCGTCAATGAGTTTATGAAGAAGAGATACAATGAAGGAGAAGAACCTCTATTGTACTTCTATCGAGATCAACGACAGCATGAGGTGGATTTGATTGAAGAGATGGCAGATGGTAATATTCATGCGTATGAGATAAAATCAGGACAGACCTATCGCAAGGATTATTTCACGCAGTTAAACTATCTACGTTCGTTGCTCCCGGATAATGTGATACGCACACAAGTAATTTATGACGGTGAGCAGGAAAACAATCAAGATTATGATGGTATCATAAATTATAGGAACATTTAGCGATGATATAAATCGAGCGTGCAAAGATTATCTCCTTGCACGCTCGTTTTCTATGTTGTCAAATTTCGCTATTTCATCTTGCGCCCTACCACCTTTACCTTAGCAAAACCAGTGCGTCCCCAAATTGTGCTGGTGGAATATTTGTTATCGTCTGATTCCCATTCCTCTATGTCGTTATGGATGCTGACGATTCGCATCCAGTTGGCAGGAATGTAGAAGCGTTTTGTCTCGATGTTCAACAAGAGAAGATGTACACCATTGTTGTCATATCCTACCTGAACATGAAACATCTCGCCTGTCTCTTTGTCTTTGACAATTGTCATCTGCATGGCATCATTACGATTGTCGTATCTTAGTGTGTCTAAGTCCATGCTCTTTTTGCATTCAAAGCCCCAATGGCCATCAACTTCTGAATAATTGTTCTTGACATGATCGGAGAACAGAGCCCACAACTCATTCAGAATCTTAAGATACTCCTCCTTGCTTTTGGCAGAAATCAGATAGCGAGTACCCTTGACTGAAGAACGACTCAGGGCGTTTATGTTGCGAGAGAAAGACACAACTATGCATTGGTCATATGGCGTGGCAAATCCTTCGTCGTACACATAGCTGACATTCAGTTTCTTTACGCCTTTCTGCTTGCCGATATAGTCCTTTACGAGTTGCTTTGTTGCTTCGCTGTCGGTCTTTTGCTTGTTCGGAACTTCTATCAGATGTTTATAGAATAAATCGTGACGCATATCTGCAAATTTTGTTCCTCCATATCCATCCCATTCGCTAATATACCTTCTGTAAATAAAGCAGTCAGGGTAGTAATAGAAATCCTCGCTCAATTGTCCTGTGAGTTTTTCTTTGTTCAAGCTGTCCTTTACCATTCGTAGGGCAAGGATGCACTCCACGCTATCTCCGTCAACATGACTCTCGTACTGATATGCTTTTGCAGCAGTCTTTTTATACTTATTGATAATGTATTCGGCATTGATATCAACCAAGCTGTCACGCTTCTGCTCTTTCTTGAACTCTGCCATGTATTCAGCCATGTATTCTTTGTCATTCTCATATCGTGGCTTGAGATCTCGGCTAAGATAGTGATTCTGGTATGTGGTGTATCCGTCGCGCGAGCTGCCTATGGTGTATTCCCTATCTTTGTCAATGCTATTCATGAATTCCTCGAAAGTCTCAGGCTGGCGATTGTCTTCGTCAGAAGCACTTAGCGTTGGTGCTTTTTCTTTGTTGCATGCACAAATAAGAAGTGCAAAAATACAGAGTAATATGATCTTTCTCATAATTAATGTCGATTAATAATTGTTATCTTCGGGGTATATGCCTGCACTCAACTGAGCGCTGCGTGCTAGCATCTTCTTCTCTATTGACTCGAAGTCGCCATACCTGTCATGGTCATCATAGTCACGCACATTGCGTTGCATTTCCATCAGCTGACGACTGGCAGATATGTTTTCTGCATTGTAGTCTTCCTCCTCTTTAGGCGGCATCAGATGCAGGAACACAAAACCCAGCACACATGCTGCTGCCACCCAATGCCACATCTTGACAGAACGATGTGGTGTAACTTCCTCCCTTGCCTTTTCAAGCACTTCTTCCTTTAATGTGTCCGAAGCCTTGAACTGGCATTGAGGCTTTAGCATCTGTTCGATGTCATCAAAACCTTCGTTATGGTTATAGTTATAGTTTTCGTTATAGTTATCATTGTTCATCTTTCGTCTCCTTTCTTCTTTATCATTTGCTGGATATGCATTATAGCGTATCGGTATCTCGACTTTGCCGTTGGCTCAGGAATGCTTAGCAGCTCAGCAATCTGCTTGAATGTCAGTTCGTCGTAGCATTTCAGCCGTACTATCTCCGATTGCTCATCGGGCAGGGAGTCGAGCAGCTTGTTTATCCTCATGTATTCCTCGTGAATCTTTCGGTCGTTTTCGTTTACGGAGATATGCTCAGCCTTGTCGAGCGAAACAATCTTCAAAGGTTTTCGGCGGAAATAGTCTGTGCAAGCATTGCTTATCGAACGGATGAGATATTGTTCCACACTTTCCACCTTCGTCTTCTCCCGCAACCGTCGGAACACCCCAAGCAACACCTCCTGCACCATATCCTCTGCATCCTCCCTGTTGCCAATTCGCATATAGGCAAAACGGAACAGCCAGTCTTGCCGCTCTGCGACAATCCTCTCCAATTCTGCAATCAACTGTTCTGTTTCTTTATTCATTGTTTATATTATATAAATGTAATTTTTGCCTATTATCTGTTAGGCTTTCTACCTTATAAGACGTAAAGATAGCGAAAAAGATTTAATGGAGATCATTTTTTTACAAATTATTTTATCACCAGCTCCTCCACATCGCCAAACTTATCGTAGCCACTAACTATGACACGGTCGCCAGGATTCAAACCAGAGAGGATTTCGTACTGCTGCGGATTCTGACGGCCTATCTCTATATCCACTTTGCGAGCTGTATTGCCATCAGGGGAGAGACGATAGATCCAACGGCCAGAGGTGGCTTGATAGAAGTCGCCGCGAGGAATGACGAGAGCGTTTTCTGACTTACCCAATTCGATCTGAACACGATAGCTCTTGCCAAGGCGAATGTTGGAGGGTTTCTTTCCTGTGAAAACAAGGTCGCATGGGAAAGTGCGCTCCTTCACCTCTGGCACAACCTTGCTGATGCGGAGAGGATATTTTTGTTCCTGATAATTGATATTGGCTGGAAGACCTGTCGTGATGCGGTCGATGTAGTATTCAGATAGGGTAGTGTGAACCTTATACTGGCTCATCACCTTGATTGAGCATACGTTACTGCCTGCTGGCAACTGCTGGCCGATGGTGGCATTGAGGAACGAGAGCTGACCGGCAACGGTGGCACGCACCACGAGATGCTCTGTTCTGCTTTCTGAACGGCTCAGTTTCTTGTTGGCAGAGGTGCGATTGGCTGCTATCATCTCACGCTTGAGGAGAGTGGCTATGGAATCCTGACGGAGACTCTGCATCTGCAGTTGAGCCTTCTTGTGCTGATAGTTGTAATCTTCTTCTATCACTTCCAATTCGGCTTTGCTTTTAATGCCCATGCGATACTCCTCTCGACTCTGTTTCAGAGACTTATCGAGTGATGACATCTGGTGCTCAGCATCAAGCGCTTGCTGACGAAGAGTGATGCTTCGCTGCTGCATCTCAATCTCCTGCTCACGGTAGTTGCGCTGCTGGTTCTGCCATTCCGACTGCTCATCGTCTATGGCGCGGAGGAGTTCAGGATTGGTGAGAACAAGGATGGTGTCGCCAACATTGAGCATAGCGCCTTCCTCGGCAACTATCTTTTCCACGAAACCACTTTCGAGAGCATTGACCTGTATGGTTTGTATTGGCTGGACAAGTCCCTCAACATCAATGTATTCCATGAAAGGTGCTTCTGCCGCTTCCACAATCTTGTAGTCTTCGGCTTCAATCTTAAGCTGACGAGGGCCGAGGGCAAGGATGATGACATAGATGGCGAATGCAAGGAAAAGAATGCCACATATTAAATAATAACGGTACTTGATGTACCAAGGCTTTGGTGTAAGTTGTATATCCATAATCAATCTATTGGAAGTTCTTCTGTTAATAGTTTGTTATTTTCAAAGTCAAAAGCAGTCATGCTGCGAAGTGTGTAGTAAAGACTCCAGTATGTGCGCATGGTATTGATGCTGTTGCGCTTAGCAGAGTTCTTCTCGTTGACAGCCGAGTTGAGGTCGAGTATGCTGCTGCGCCCCATGATGTACAGACGTTTGGCTACTGTGTGCCGCTGTTCCGCTCGTTGGTCGGTAAGCATGGCAATGTGAACCTTGCGAGCTTGCATATTGAACTGAAGCACAAGCTTCTGCACGTTCTGGTTAAAGTCGTTCATACCTTGCTCTGCCTGGGTTTCAGTGAGAGCCAGCTGCGACTTCGCCACCTTCACTCGTCCTTTGCCTCGTCCCCAGTCAAGAAGTGGAAGAGAGACAGATACACTGGCATACTCCTGATTGCTGAGGTTGCGATACGAGCTGCTGAGGTCTCGTCCTGTTTGCGAAAGGCCAAACTGAACATATAGGTCTGCACGAAGTCCGGCGTTGGCTTTGGCGTATGACAGGTTGCTCTCGCTCTCCTTCACTATGCGGCGATAGTACTCAGGATCAGGACTATTCTCAATAGCAAGCTGCATGGCGCTTTGCAGAGGCACTTCAAACTGAGGCACGCTGTCTGGCACGACAATTCTCAACTCTATGTCCTGTTCCATTCCCAAGAAAGAACGCACCGACTGCTTCACCTCTTTCAGGTTTATTTCTGCATCCATCACGTTCGTCTCTTCATTCAATCTGTTGATTTCCAACTGCAGCATCTCATTCTCTGTTATCGTGCCAATCTTGTAGCGGCCTTGAGCCATGCTGTAGAGTGTGTCGGCAGAGGCGAAGTTCTGACGAGCCATCTCAAGTTCCGTCTGCGCCGCAGCAAGCGAGAAGAAATAGTTGCATGCTGTGGCTGAGATAACTTCGAGAGTCTCAGCGTATTGCTTCTTCGCCTCACGGTAGCGGATAGGCTCAATCTTCTTGTCCCACTTCAGGGAGTTATACCCAAAAAGACTCTGCTCATAGCCAATCACGAGAGGCTGGCTGCTGTAGGCAGTCGTCTTGTTCTGGAACTCATCCAGACGATTGAGGTTGCTCTTCAGGAAAAGACTGCCGCCAGTAAGACTGATGTTCTGGTTCACCTTCAGAGTGAGGTCGGCGCCAAACTGATCCTGTTTTATGAACATTGCCGTACCGTCCGACTGAGTGATCTTGTTCATCTCTTTATTTATATAAGGAGAGGAACTGAGAGTGACCGATGGCAGATAGTTGGCACGGAAATAGCGGTAGTTCCAATAGGCTGCAAGAAATGCGTTGCGGGCACTTTGTGCGGAAGGCGATTGCTGCTGGGCAATTCTCACCATATCCTTCAGTTCCAGCGTCAGCGTATCAGAGCCTGAAGCGTTTATGCCTTGGCATAGAGCTATGGCGAAGAATAAACTAATAATCTTTTTCATATTGTCAGCTCATTTGTTTTTTGTTGGTGCAAAGTTATTTCTATTATCATTAATGACAATGGATTTTTTACCCTCCAAATGCAGATTGTATGAAAATCATACACAAAACTGTATGAAAATCATACACTTTTTTTGCGACACCCAATAAAATTGCGTTTTTTGACCGTTTTTTCTTAATTTTCATCTATCTTTGTGGCATGAAAACAAAATATGGCACAATACTCGTTGTAGATGACAATCCAGCAATCCTGACTGCTGTGAAAATCTGTCTTGATGGTGTGTTTGAGCGCATCATCACACTTTCCAATCCCGATACAATAATATCATTGCTCCAGCAGGAACACGTTGACATAATCCTTCTCGACATGAATTTCTCGCTTGGCGTGAACTCAGGTCAGGAAGGAATGATATGGCTTACTACAATCCATCGCAAGCATCCAGATATACCTGTAGTATTGGTTACAGCATACGCAGATATCCAGTTAGCAGTCAGAGGATTAAAGAATGGTGCTGTTGATTTTGTCACTAAGCCTTGGGACAATGATGATCTTATCCGCAAGCTCAAGGATGCCGTTGACAATAGCAAAGAAGTCGTTCCGCTCGAAGAACTGGAAAAAGAGCATGTGAAGAAGGTGGTGGATAAATGTAATGGCAACATGACCAAGGCTGCCGAATTGCTTGGCATAACACGCCAAACATTATATAAAAAATATCAGCAATGATTATAGCATGCATCATCATATTGGCAATCAGCATCATTGCCTGTCTGATAACGTACCGCCATCAATGCCTGCTCAAAGACAGAGCACAGCTGATGCGCGATGCCATGCGCCATCGTGACTTCACGTTCCGTCTGCCGACAAAGGGATTGCTGTTTGGCGAAAAGGCATTGCAGGAGGCGCTTAACGACACGGGACAGGACATTCAGAAGCTTGTGGCACATAATGAAGTGGAGGCGTGGCAAAGACTCACCCGCGTGCTCACTCATGAAATTATGAATGCCACAACACCTATTCAGAGCATCAGCCAAGCGTATCTTGCTAATCCGAAGGTAAAGGGAACACCTTACGAAGAAGGCATACAGGCAATTCACGACACCACATTGGGGCTTTCTTCTTTCGTTGACAGCTACCGAAAGCTAACGCAGTTGCAGGAACCTGTATTTGAGGATGTTAATGTTCTCACATTCATAAAATCCGTTGCGGCAATCTATCCAGAACTTACATGGAATATAGACATTCCAGCCGATCTCATGTTCAAGGCAGACAGCAATCTTCTCCGTCAAGTGTTTATAAATCTGATAAAGAATGCCATAGAAGCAGGTGCCACCACCATTGGCATCAGCTGGAACGGACGACTGTTCGTCAGCAACAACGGACGTACCATACCCGATGATGTAGCTCGTGAAATCTTCATCCCATTCTTCACCACAAAAACAACAGGTTCTGGCATTGGACTTGCGCTCTCCAGACAGATTCTCCTGATGCATCGCATGCTCCTCACGCTTGCAGAGCATCCTTTGCGCAGCTACAATGTTACATTTATAATAGAAGGCGAAAGGTAGTCTTTTTGTTATAAAGCCTCCATCTGATAACATCAAATCGCTAACGCTTACATTTTTGTTTCACAAGAGCAAGTATCCTTGTTCGATAAGTATTTGTATTACCATCAGACGTATGCTCGTAATTGCGTCGTGCATTTGCTCGTAATACAAACGTGCATTTCCCCGTAAAGCAAACATGCATTTCCTCGTAAAAAAAACGGGACAAAAGCTTTGGTTCATGCGACAAAGCTTTTGTCCCGTTGGGCAAGGCTTTTGACTCATGAGACAAAAGCTTTGCCTGGTTTGTATGGTTATTCTTATAAGATCTGCATTTGCAATGCAAAGATACAAAAAAATATTGATTTTGTCAAGTGTTTTATCACTTATTCTTTATGACACTTTCGATAACCTGTGGGAAGTGTGCCATCTCAAGAACGTGCACCTTGTCGGCAATATCCTCTGGTGTGTCGTCTGGTGAGAGTGGAGTGGAGAATTGCGCAATGTGCTCACCTTCATCAAGTTCTGGGTTGACAAAATGGATTGTGATGCCCGATTCTGTCTCGCCTGCTGCCTTGACAGCTTCGTGAACATGATGTCCCCACATGCCCTTGCCGCCAAACTTAGGAAGGAGGGCAGGGTGGATGTTGATGATGCGGTTTGGATACTGCTCAATGAGATAGACAGGAACCTTTGGAAGGAAGCCTGCAAGGATGATGTAGTCGCATCCGCAAACGGTGCCGAGCACGAGGGCTGGATCGTCGTTGAGCTGCTGACGTGTGATGACTGTGGTGCGAATGCCGAGATTCTGAGCGCGGACAATGGCGTATGCGTCGTCGCGTGAGGAAACTACGATAGGAATCTCTACCTCAGGATCGTTTTGGAAATACTTGATGATGTTCTCGCAGTTTGTGCCGCCGCCAGTTACGAAGATGGCAAGTTTTATTGGTTTCATACGTTGTCTGTATTGTTAAGTGGTTGTATTTCTTTGAATTCTATTTCTTCGATGTTGTCCATTATGTTGGATGCATCACCATTTTTATTGTTTGCCATACGGCTTTTGTATTGCTTATAGCGCTCTATTTCGTCGGAAAACTCATGTACTGCCCAGACAACGATAGCTGTGTCGTCAATGAAGCCAGCAGGAATGAAGTCGGGGAGGATGTCGATAGGGGTGACTACATAGACGATAGCACCAACAATGACACAGAGATTCAGAATGTTATATTCTTTGTATCTGCCTGTGAACACGTCGCCTATGTATTGGCAGATGGTGAGAAACTCCGTCTTCACGCTTTTCAATCCGTCCAGCGATGCGTACTTCTTGGCTTTAACAAGAAGTTCCTTAAGCTTGGATGGGTTGCTGACGTAGTATCTTCCCAATGAAGTCCAGCTGCCTTTTGTGAAAAGTTTTGCAAAATCCACGTTTATGAGTTTTGAGTTATGGGTTGTGAGTAGCTTTTTATTTTGCAAAATTAGGCAATTATCTTCTAACAACCAACATTTTACTTTTAATTTTTAACTTTTATCATAAGCATAATAGTTGAGATTGCTTTATTTTTTGTAACTTTGCCCATTGTTTACACATTATATTAAATAAAAAAAGAAATGAACATTTCAACATATTGCCGCTGCTTGCTCGTCCTGATGCTGCTGGCATTGGGCATTAATGTGTCGGCTCAGCAGCAGACTAATGATGGTCAGCGCATATTGGCTTATATCCAGAAGGTGATGAACTATAACAGGACTATTCCTCAGGAGAAGGTCTATATGCATTTCGACAATACAGGCTACTTTGAGGGCGAGACAATGTGGTTCAAGGCTTACGTCACAAAGAGTCCTCTGACTGCTGACGCATCTGTGAAGCCTACAGACATGAGCAGGGTGCTTTATGTGGAGCTGCTGAATCCAAGCGGAGATGTGATTAAGACTCAAAAATACCATATTGACGAGAAAGGACAGGCGTTCGGCGATATGAAGCTTGACACGCTCTATGGTTCTGGATTCTATGAGGTTAGAGCTTATACGAGATACATGACCAACTGGGGCGTGGATGCTTGCTTCAGCCGTGTGTTCCCTGTATTCCAGGGTGCTGACATTGCCAATGGCGACTACAGCAATATGACCATCAAGCGCACTCTCTACCGTCAGCGCGATCCGAACAACAGAGGCGGCGATACAGATTCGCTCTATGCTATGGCTATAGAGAATGGTGTATTCACTAACAATAACTTTTCCAGGAAGATAAATGTGCATTTCTACCCTGAAGGCGGCGACCTCGTGGAGGGATTGAGCTCGCGTGTTGCTATCATGGCTGTTGATGATACTGGCAGAGGTTTCTGCGGCGAAGGCAAGGTGGTGAACGAGAAGGGCGAGACGGTTGCTGCGGTGAAGACCGACTCGCTGGGCAGAGGATTGTTCAAGATAGGCAATGCGAGCATGGGAATGAAGCTTCAGATGGGCAATGTGAAGGGTAAGGTGCAGACATTCAATCTGCCAAATCCTAAGGCTGAAGGATGCGCATTGAACTTCGATGCTGTGAGCGATGAGATGCTGGTGAAGCTGCAGGCAACGCAGGGCGTTAGCGGTTCGCTGATTGGCTATGCCGTTATGAACAACGGAAACATCACTTTCTGCGACACAATGGTGGCTGTTCCGCTTGCTGAGATTGAGCTTGACAGGCAGAGCATGAAGGAGGGTGTCAACCAGTTCACGGTGTTTGACAGCAACGGACAGATTCTGGCAGAACGATTGTTCTTCATTTGTCCTAAAGCCAATGAGAATGAAGATATTATCATTACATCAAAGACTAATTACCTGAAGCCTTGCGGTAAGATTGAGCTTGATGTTAAGACTCAACCTAACAGCACTTTCTCTTTCTCGGCCATTGATCTCGGCACTGCTACAGGCGGCAAACATGGAAACATGAAGACTTGGATGCTGCTGGGTTCGGACGTGAAGGGCTACATTCACAATATTGATTATTACTTTGAGGCGGATGATGCTGAACACAGATTGCAATCAGATCTTCTGATGCTTACTCAGGGCTGGCGCCGCTATAATTGGGAGATGATGACTGGACATAAAGCTTTTGAGAAGGTTCAGCCAATAGAGGATAAGTTCTACATCTACGGCAAGTTGCAGGAGTACAGATCTCATAACAAGGTGGGCAATGTGGAGCTTGAAACATTCCTTTATAACGAGAGTGGAGAAAGCTTGAACGGTACAACAATCACGGATGAGGAGGGTAATTATGCTTTTGAAATGCCTTTCGTGGATGGTGAGTGGAAAATGCAGATTTTCACTCGTGTGAACGATAAGCGAAAGACATACTGCGTGGGCATTGACCGCCAGTTCTCTCCAACACCTCGCTTCGTCACTCCTCTGGAGGCAAGCATCTCGGTTCATGACAATCCTAATATCTTTGTAAAGAACATTGGCGATCCTGAACCAGAGGAAGAATTTATTCCTATAACAAGGAAAGAACATGTTCTTCAGAATGTTACTGTGAAAGCAAAGAGACGCTATTTCACAAATGACGATTTCCGATACAAGAACGAGAGCTTCGGCAGACAGTACGCAACGCTTTTCTACAATATTGACAAGGAACTGGATGCTATCCGCGACCTTGGTGAGAAGGATCCTACGCTTATCGAGCTTCTCTGCAAGAAGAACTCTATGTTCAACTATTCCGATTTCAAGGACTTGCCTTATCCTCCATGTGGTGAGGACAGTATGTGGAGAGGACATCTTTCATACGGTCACAGACCTATCAAATGGATTGTGGATAATGGCGAAAGACAGATGAAGCTCAATTCTTCTTATGACACTGCAATTCAGAGAATCCTTGGAAGAAAGCCTACTTACGACAATCCTATGGATTCTTCCTATATCTATGCAGCTATCACAAGTGACGGCGGTGCTACAGGTGATGAATTCTTCCCAACATGGCCTGATGAGGTGAGAACGGCTTACATAGTTCCTTCATCTTCAGAGGAAGAAGAGCAATGTGTGCGCATCTATCTCTATATGCGTCACCGCTACACAACTGAGAGCAATAAGGGATTGAGAAAGACATTCTTCCAGGGCTTCAACAAGCCTTCAACTTTCAAGATGGAAGATTATTCCGACATTCCTCCTATGCCTGATTTCCGCCGCACAATCTATTGGAATCCTAATGTGACAACAGATGCAGAGGGTAGGGCGAAGATTGATTTCTTCAACAACTCTACTTGTCAGGACATGTTCATCAGCGCTGAGGGTATGACAAATGATGGACAGGTGATTATGAACAAATGATAAAATGATAAAATAAAGAAAACTGAAAATATGATACTTAATATTGTATTCGTCATTATTGGTTTCCTCTTGCTGGTCAAGGGAGGCGACTATCTTGTTGATGGTTCTGTTGCTATTGCACAGAGAGCTAAGCTGAGTCCTATGATTATCGGCTTGACTGTCATAGGTTTCGGCACATCGGCGCCAGAGCTTCTTGTAAGTGCTCAGGCTGCGATTATCGGCAGCTCAGGTATCGCAATCGGTAATGTGGTTGGCAGCAACATTGCCAACATCGCTCTCATTCTTGGCGTTACATCTATAATCTGTCCTATACCTTCAAAGGTTTCAACCTTGAAGATTGATATGCCTTTCATGCTTGGCTCTATGATTCTGTTCATCATCTTTGCTTTGTTTGGCACAATTGACAGATGGATGGGTATCTTGATGATTCTGTTGATTATAGGTTTCGTGACATGGCAGGTGAAGAAATCTCGCAAGCAGACAAAGGCTGCCGAGGCTGCTGCCATTGAAGCTGGTGAGGAACTTCCTGAAAAGCCTATGGCACTCTGGAAAGCTCTTCTTCTTGTTGCTGTCTCAATTGCTGGAATGGTTTACGGATCAAATCTTCTTATAGAAGGTGCATCAGATATTGCTAAGGAGCTTGGCGAAATGTTTGGTGTTGACAGCAAGGAAATGGAACGCATCATAGGTCTTACTATCGTGGCTGTTGGCACAAGTCTTCCTGAGCTTTTTGCATCTGTAATGGCTGCGAAGAAAGGTGAGACAGATATGGCAATAGGCAATATTATTGGTTCTGTTACTTTCAACATTCTCAGCGTGATAGGTGTTTCTGCAGCTATATGTCCAATACAGAACAGCTTTGCTGGTTTCGAGCTTGACTATGGTTTGATGATGTTCCTCGGTCTCATTCTCTGGCTTTTTATGTTTACAAAGAGAAAGCTTGAGCGTTGGGAAGGTATCATATTGTTTGTGATTTATATAGCATTTATTCTCAAAACAGTCGTTGTATAACGTTTACACATATTTAAATATATAGATGAAAACTCGTTTCTTTCTTCTGACATTTCTATTTGCTGCAGTTTGCACTTTGAACGTGGTGGCACAATCTCCATACGAGATTATTCCTCTTCCTAAATCTATCAGCATGGGAAAGGGAAATGCTTTCGCCGTTTCGGAAAATACTGTCGTTTCATATTCAAGCAAGAACAATCCTGAAGAAACAAAGCGTATTGCAGGTTTCTTGACAGATTACATTAATAAGCAAACTGGATGGAACTGGCAGGTTAAGGAAAATTGCAAGAAAGAGGCTGGGGATGTGGTCCTTCAGTATGATGCTGCAATTCAGAATGATGAAGGTTATAGTTTAGTTGTGAATAAGAAGAATGTTATCATCTCTGCAAAGACTCCTAATGGTCTTTTCTATGGTGTTCAATCATTAAGAAAGATTATTAGAGACAAATCTGTCACATCTTTACCATCGGTTATAATCAACGATGAGCCACGTTTCGAATATCGTGGCGTTCATCTTGACTGCGCTCGTCATTTCTTCCCTATATCATTCGTTAAGAAATACATAGACATTATTGCTCTTCACAATTGCAACCGATTCCATTGGCATCTTACAGATGATCAAGGATGGCGTTTCGAGATGAAAGCATATCCGGAATTGACAGAAAAGGGTGCTTGGCGAGAGGAAACTATGGTAGGGCACAATTTCAATCAGTTTGATGGCAAACCATACGGCGGTTATTACACACAGGAGCAATGCCGTGAAATTGTCCGCTATGCTGCAGAAAGATTCATTGAGGTAATTCCTGAGGTCGATATGCCAGGACACATGCAGGGCGCTCTTGCTGCTTATCCGCAGTTAGGATGCACAGGCGGTCCATACAAGGTTTGGACACAATGGGGTGTTTCTGAGGATGTTCTATGTGCTGGCAATCCGAAAACAATTGAGTTTCTTCATGGAGTGCTTGACGAATTGACAGATGTGTTCCCATCAGAGTATATTCATCTTGGTGGCGATGAATGTCCTAAGACAAGATGGGCTATTTGTCCAAAGTGTCAAACAAAGATTAAGGAACTAGATTTTTTTACTTTCAAAGGCATATCTGCTGAAAATCAGTTACAATCATACCTTCTTGCAGATGCCGAAAAATACCTTGCTAATAAAGGTCGCAAGATTATCGGATGGGATGAAGTGCTAGATGGATTTGTTGGCCCTAATACTACAATTATGTCATGGCGTGGTATAGAAGGTGGTTCCAAGGCTGCAAAGTTGCATCGTAATGTAATTATGACGCCAACAAGCAATTGTTATCTGAATTTCTATCAAAGTGAAGATAGAGATTCGGAACCAATATCTTTTGATGCATTTCTTCCAATATATCAAGTTTACTCGCTAGAGCCTGTTCCAGAGGGTTTGACAGAAGAAGAGGCATCATATATAAAGGGTTGCCAGGCAAATCTTTGGTCGGAATACATCACAACTGGCAAACAAGCAGAACACATGCTTTTGCCAAGACTTGCTGCAATATGCGAATCCCAATGGATGCAACCCGAAGCAAAGAATTATGATGATTTTCTTAATCGTCTTCCTGCACTCATGAACCTCTATGATAACTTAAAGCTTGATCATGGACAAGTGGAAAAACAGAAATAATTTTTTTATTCTATATTTGTTATTCTGTATTTTTCTTTCTATCTAAAAATTCTTTCTAAAAAATCTTTATTCTATCTATAATAAAGCAAGCCTATTTGGGTTTGCTTTTTCTTTTATTCGTCATAGCTATTTAACATAAGAGCGAGTATGTGTGACAAAATTACAATTTTTTATTAAAAAAAATCTAAATACAATTAAACTTTCAATATGGTATGTTAGTCAAATAAAATGTAACATAAGGTAAACCCTAAATTGGCATTTTACTTTAACTTTGCAACAAATAATTGCAAAAAAGCATAATCATAATTGCCAAATCATATAACAATAATAACCAATTTTATTTAAAACCTGTATGAAAAAGATTTTGTTAACAGCTGCCATTGCATTTACCAGTTCATTGATGGTAATGGCACAGTTCCGTGGACCTCAGCGAGATAACTCGTATGGCTTGAAGGACACGTACAAGGATTACTTCAAGGTTGGTGTTGCTCTCAACAACCGCAATCTTGACGAGGCTTCACAGAAGATTATCCTTACAAACTACAACAGTGTTACTTGTGAAAACTGCATGAAGTCTGGCGAGCTCCACCCACAGGAGAATGTGTGGAAGTGGGAGCAGGCTGACGAAATTGCAAACTTCTGTCGTAAAAACAACATTAAGATGCGTGGTCATTGTCTTGTTTGGCATTCTCAGTTCTGCGACTGGATGTTCACAGACAAGAATGGCAAGGAAGTTTCTAAGGAAGTATTCTACAAGCGTCTTCGCGAGCATATCCATACTGTAGTCAATCGTTATAAAGACATCGTTTATTGCTGGGATGTAGTAAATGAGGCTATGGCAGATGGCAATGGCGGTGGTCCTCGCTGGGGCAATCGTCAGCCAAGCGACTACCGTGAGTCACGTCTCTACAAGACATTCGGCGACGAGTTTATCGCAAAGGCATTCGAGTTTGCTCACGAGGCAGATCCAAACGCTATCCTTTTCTATAATGACTATAACGCAGCTGATCCTGCAAAGCGTGACCGCATCTACAAGATGGTGAAGAAGATGAAGGATGCAGGTGTGCCAATCACTGGTATCGGTATGCAGGGACACTACAACATCTATGGTCCATCAATGGAAGATGTAGAGGCTGCAATCGTTAAGTATTCAGAACTTGTTGACAACATTCACTTCACAGAGCTCGACATCCGTGCTAACCAGGAAATGGGCGGTCAGCTCCAGTTCTCTCGCGAGGGCGTTGCAATCAAGGATTATGTTAAGGCTATGCACACAGACCAGTACGTTCAGCTCTTCAAGGTTCTTCGCAAGCATAAGGACGTTGTCAAAGTTGTTACATTCTGGAACCTCTCTGACAAGGACTCATGGGTTGGTACTGCCAACTACCCTCTCCTCGTTGACAAGGATCTTAAGTACAAGGATGGCTACTATGCTGTTCGCGACTTCGATGCTTCTCTTGACAATGTAGCTCCAAAGGAGGACTTCGTTCCAAACCCACTCAACCAGCCAGGCAAGCAGTACCCAATGGTTAACTCTGAGGGTTACGCTCGTTTCCGCGTTGATGCTCCAGATGCTAAGTCTGTGGTTGTAAGCCTCGGTCTCGGTGGTCGTGGCGGCACAGTGCTCCGCAAGAACAAGGACGGCGTGTGGGAAGGAACAACTGACGGCCCTATGGACGAAGGTTTCCACTACTATCACCTCACTATTGATGGTGGCGTTGTAAACGATCCAGGCACAGGCAACTACTTCGGTTCATGCCGTTGGGAGAGCGGTATCGAGATTCCTGCACACGATCAGGACTTCTATCAGGTCAAGAATGTTCCTCACGGACAGATCTCAGAGATCCTCTTCCACTCACCATCTACAAATGCTGAGCGCGTAGCATACGTATATACTCCAGCTGAGTACGCAGCAAACCCTAAGAAGAAGTATCCAGTTCTTTACCTCCAGCACGGTTGGGGCGAGAACGAGACAACTTGGCCAATCCAGGGCTGTGCAGGCACTATCATGGACAATATGATTGCTGAGGGCAAGTGCAAGCCATTCATCGTTGTAATGACTTACGGCATGACAAACGAGGCTCGCTTCGGCTCTATCGGTTCATTCTCTGCCAAGGACTTCGAGACAGTTCTCTGCGATGAGCTTATCCCATACGTTGACAAGAACTTCCGCACTATCGCAAAGAAGGAGAGCCGTGCTATGGCAGGTCTCTCAATGGGTGGCATGGAGACTCACTCAATCACTCTCTCACGTCCTGACACATTCGACTACTGGGCACTCTTCTCAGGTGGCACATACAACGTGAAGGAGCTTGAAGGCAAGAAGGCTCCTAAGCTCATGTTCATGACTTGCGGCAGCAAGGAGAACCCTGACGGCGTGAACAAGGCTGCTGCCGACCTCAAGGCTGCTGGCTTCAACGCTGGTTCATTCGTGTCAGAAGGCACAGCACACGAGTTCCTCACATGGCGTCGTTCACTCAAGGAGCTCGCTCCACAGCTCTTCGTGAAATAAAAACAATAAGCATTTTACTCTAAAATAATAAAGTGGCGAATAGTCTTTTTCCGACTACTCGCTACTTTTTTTGTTATTCTTATAATGATTATACCTATAATTCAAGAATAAATCATTATTTTTGCACTATAATAAAATAATGTGTGCTTTTATCTTAAACATAAAAGAACCTATCTTGAAAAATTAAGAAGAAAATATGATTTATTCAATAATTGGAACAGGAGGAATTGGCGGTTATTATGGCGGACGCTTAGCCCAGGCAGGACATAATGTTCATTTCCTTCTTCATAGCGACTATGAGCATGTGAAGCAGCATGGTCTCCGAGTTGACTCTGTTAATGGAGATTTCCATCTTGCAAATCCAAACATCTATAACGATGCGAAGAAGATGCCAGTAAGCGATGTTGTAGTCGTATGCCTTAAAACTACAAACAATCATCTTTTGCCAGAACTCTTGCAAACAGTTGCAGATGAGCACACAATAGTCATTCTAATTCAGAATGGCATTGGTGTTGAAGAAGATGCACAAAATATGTTGCCTGAACTTCAGCTCGTAGCAGGACTTGCTTTCATCTGTACAGCCAAGGTAGCACCAGGACACATAAACCATCAATGCTACGGACAGATAAACCTTGGCAACTATTCATGCAATAACGAAACTCTTTTACAACAGATAGCAGAAGATTTCACACAGGCTGGAATCCCTGCAGCAATCGTTGACTATAAAGAAGCACGATGGAAGAAAGCCGTATGGAATATGCCTTTCAACGGAATGACGGTTGCACTCAACACGCAAACAGACATTCTCCTTAAGAATCCAGCTACACGCCAACTTATTCGTGAGCAGATGATGGAGATTGTAAACGCCGCCAAGCATCAAGGAATCAATGGAGTAGATGAAGCCTTCGTTGACAAAATGATAAGTATGACTGACGAAATGACGCCCTACTCTCCTTCCATGAAACTCGACTATGACTTCCATCGTCCAATGGAAATTAACTACATCTACAGTCGTCCTCTCAAAATCGCTCGTTCTGCTGGCATGCCAATGCCAAAGCTTGAAATGCTTGAAGCTGAACTGCGTTTTTTAGAAGATAATCATTATTAGAGGATTGTGTTCATTGGCAATATTTACAAATAATATTTATATATATGGAATTTTATGAGCATTTATATGCATATAAAACATATTATCTAATATTTTATCCAATATTGCTTCTGTTTTGATGTAAAATGCTTAACTTTGTTGAGAAATTGCCAAAAACAAATTAAAAACCTATATATTTGATATGAAAAAAGTATTAGTATTGGCTGCACTTATTGGTGCATGCATTTCTGCACAGGCTCAGGAGCAGGTGACAAGTCCTGATGGTCACATCAAGGTGAATGTTGCTCTTACTGATGGAGTTCCTAACTATAGCGTCATCCTTGATAATGACACTATGATCTGCAAGTCGCCTCTTGGCGTGAAGACCAACATGGCGGATTTCACCAAGGACATCAAGAACGTTAAGTTCATTGAAACTAAGGAAGTAAAGGAGAGCTATTCTCTTCCTAATGTGAAAATTAAGGATATCTCTTACACAGCAAATGAAGCTACATGGCTTTTCTACAATGACGATGAGAAGCGACCAGCTTTCGCTGTTACAATGCATGTGGACAACAGCAATGTGGCTTTCAAATATGACATCAAGGCTCAGCGTGACCGCAAGTCATGCGTGGTTGACAGTGAGGCTACAAGTTATGTTTTTCCTGAGGGAACAACTACTTTCCTCTGTCCTCAGATGACTCCGCAGACAGGTTTCGCCCGCACGGCTCCAAGCTACGAGACTTTCTACGACTATGATGCTCCAATGGGCAAGAATGGTCACGGACGCGGTTACACCTACCCTGCCCTCTTCCGCGTTGGCGACAAGGGTTGGGTGATGCTCAATGAGACAAACATTGGCGGCAACTATTGCGGAAGCCGCATTGAGACAAGCGGCGAGAGAAGCTATGCTATCAAATATCCTGAAATGACGGAGTTTGGCGGCATCGGTTCTTCTGCACCAGGTCTTATGCTTGATGGAAAGAACGGCGAAGTTGCTCATGCTGAGACACCTTGGCGCACTATCACAATCGGACGCACTCTGAAACCAATTGCTGAGACAACAATCCAGTGGGACCTTGTGAAGCCACAGTACGAGGCAAAATATGACTATAAGTATGGTCGTTCTGCATGGAGCTGGATCATCCGCATGGATGCAAGCTGCAACTACGATGAGCAGAAGGAATATGTTGACTTTGCTGCAAATATGGGTTGGGAATATCTTCTTGTTGATGCTCTTTGGGATACAAACATCGGCTACGAGCGCATGGAACAGCTGTCAAAGTATGCTCAGAGCAAGGGTGTGAACCTCTTCCTCTGGTACAACTCAAATGGTTACTGGAACGATGCTCCTCAGGGACCTCGCGGCAAGATGCACCGCATGATTGACCGTCGCAAAGAGATGGCATGGATGCAGAAGGCTGGCATCAAGGGTATCAAGGTTGACTTCGTGGGCAGCGACAAGCAGCAGACAATGCAGATGTATGAGGATATCCTTGCTGATGCCAACGAGTATGGCATCATGGTTATCTTCCACGGTTGCACACTCCAGCGTGGATGGGAGAGAATGTATCCTAACTTCATTTCATGCGAGGCAGTTCGTGCATCAGAGAACCTTGCTTTCGGTCAGAATGACAATAACATAGAGGCTCTTGCAGGAACAATCCACCCTATCCTTCGCAATGCTGTTGGCAACATGGACTTCGGCGGTTCTGCTCTCAACAAGCACTATTCAAAGAACAACCAGCGTGGCACCGAGCGCAAGACAAGCGACGTGTATGCTCTTGCTACTGCAATCCTCTTCCAGACACCTGTACAGAACTTCGCTGTTGCTCCTAACAACATCACAGATGCTCCTGCATGGGCTATCGACTTCATGAAGGCTGTTCCAACAACATGGGAAAATATGCGCTTCATCGACGGCTATCCAGGCAAATATGTTGTCATGGCACGCCAGCATGAGGGCAAGTGGTATATTGCTGCTATCAATGCAGAAGACAAGCCTCTCACGCTCTATATCAACCTTCTTAACTACTTCGAAGTAGGCGACATTGTCAACATCTACTCTGACGATGCTAATCTGCAGGGCAGCGTAAAGTCAACCACAAACAAGGTTGCGAAGAAAGCCATTAAGGTTGTAGTACCAAAGAACGGTGGTTTGGTGATTAAGTAAAGAAAACATGCAGACAAAAGATCCAATGGGAGCAGCCATTTCCGACTACTGGAAGAACGGGGTGGCAGGACGTTTGAGAGTGTTCTCTCCTGATTTTGACGAGGATGAGATTCCTGTTGACACTCTTTTCCGTCAATATGACGAAATGCCAGCAATAGAGCAGAAGGCATTGCAGATGGCATGCGGCAACATTCTTGATGTTGGCGCAGGCTCTGGTTGTCATGCCCTTGCACTTCAAGATATGGGCAAGAGTATTACGGCTATCGACATCTCCCAACTGTCTGTTGATGTGATGAAAGAAGAGGGAGTGAAGCACGTCGTATGCGAAGATTTCTACAACATGGAAGGCGCATACGACACGCTTCTATTCCTAATGAATGGATCTGGAATCATAGGCACGATTGACAATATGGATCGCTTCTTCGCCCAAGCTGACAAACTTCTCAAGGAGGGAGGTCAGATTCTTATGGATTCATCCGACATCCGCTATGTTTTCGAGGACGAAGATGGTGTGCTCGACATAAACCTGAACGATGGATACTATGGCGAAATGATTTATCAAATGCAATACAAGCGTATTAAGGGCGACACTTTCTCTTGGCTATACATTGACTTCGCCACTTTGCAGTATTATGCTGAAGAACATGGATTTACTGCAGAACTTGTTGAAGAAGGCGAGCATTATGACTATCTGGCACGAATCGTGAAAACATAACTAAAACGAAAACTAAAACGAAAACTAAAACTAAAACGAAAACTAAAACCGTAATGGAAACGGTGATTCAGAAGCTGTTCAATAAAGGTTGTGTGGAATATTCGCTGTTGGAAGATGGCGACCGCATTCTTATTGGCTTGAGCGGCGGAAAAGATTCACTTATGCTCACTCGGCTCATGGCTCAAAGAGCGCGCATCTGGAAACCGAAGATTGAGGTTGAAGCGGCTCATGTCATTATGGACAACATTCCTTACGAATCGGACATTGAGTATCTTCATGGATTCTGCAATGACTTGGGAATCAAGCTGAACGTGCTTCATGCAAGCTTTGACGAATCCACTGATCCTCGCAAAACAAAGTGTTTTCTCTGTGCATGGAATCGCCGGAAAACACTATTTGAATATGCTGTTGAAAATGGTTTCAACAAGATAGCATTCGGTCATCACAATGATGACATTCTAACTACCCTTCTTATGAACATGACGTTCGATGGCGCTTTCTCTGCAATGCCTCCAAAGCTGGCAATGCAGCACTACCCTCTCACCATCATCCGTCCCCTTTGTCTTGTGCATGAAAAAATGATTGCAGAAGCCGCACAAGAACTTAACTTCCGCAAACAGAAAGCCACTTGTCCATACGAAGAAGTGACAAGAAGAGCCGAGATGCAAAACCTTCTCAATCAGCTTCTTGCCACTCATCCTGAGGCACGTTATTCGCTTTGGCGTTCAATGATGAACATCAAAGCAGAACAGTTGCCAGTATCTGGAGGTTATTCCACAACAATATCATAATCAGCATCAAACGCCTCGCCTGGGTTGAGAGTCTGCATCCAAGGCTTATCCTCATATTCGCCCTCATATCCAGCTTTGTCGGTACGTCCATACCAAGGTTCTATACATACAAAAGGAGCACGCTTATGAGGTGGTGACCAAAGACCTATAAGAGGACTTGAGAACTCCAATGAGAGGTATGGCGATTTATCCTGACGACAAAGAGTGACCTTCGTCACACGAGAATCCTCTATTATCAAAGCATCGTTGTCGAATGTGTGAATGTCCAATGGAAGATAGCCGTTGGCATCAATCGTGATTTCACCCTCCGCACCAACGCAGCCGCCTTCAGTGATCACAGACAATGGCAGGGTATTTTCCTTTGCTTCAAGCTGAAAGAAACCACGATCATCGCTGGCTTCGAGAACTGGCATCATCTCTGCTACACCTTTCTCTATCTGTTCATTGTTCAGCATAGGCCAAAAGAATGCAGGATGAGCGCCAATCTGGAACGACATCTTCTCGTTGCCAGAGTTTTCAACATGCCACATAACCTTAACACACTTACCTTCAAGGCGATAACCTATCTCAAGAATGAAATCATAAGGATACTTCGTCTTTGTCTCATCAGATGAAACAAGTTGATAGCGCACCTCATTCTCCGTCTGGCTCACAAGTGTGAAATCCATGTCACGAGCAAAACCATGTTGTCCGAGTTTGTATGTGTTTCCATGCGAACGATATTCATTCTTCCACACAGCACCCACAATCGGGAACAGTACAGGCGAATGTCTTTTCCAAAAACTCTCATCAGCCTGCCACAAGTATTCTCTGCCGTCGCATTTCAGCGAAGCAAGTTCTGCGCCATGCTCCTTCACTGCTATTGTCAGTATTTCATTGGTAATAGTATTCATAAGATTTTTCCTTTATATTATATATATGTATATGGCAAAGTTAGGAAACATCTGTGAGAATACAAAAGTTTTTGCAAAAAACGAATCCAAACCACCCCTATTGTTAATAAAATAGTGTATCTTTGCAAAAAACATAATTAAAATCTATGGCAACAATACTTATTATTAAGACATCGCTTGGCGACATCACAGTCAAGCTCTACGATGAGACTCCGCTTCATCGTGACAATTTCATCAAATTGGCTAACGAAGGTTATTACAATGGAACATTGTTCCACCGCGTCATACTCCAAGTAGCCTAAAGTACTACCCGTAACTTTTTGCTTGCTTCATACAATAATTAAGCGATTTTTACGTTTATATTTATATGAAGAAAGTT
>JAGHUI010000043.1 GCA_018064885.1 Candidatus Minthosoma equi
GTTGATGGAAAACAATAAAAAGGAGCCCCCTCCTATCCTCTCCATCGCTTCGAGAAGAATTATGTTTGAATAATGTTCGTCAATGTTGAGCGCAGCGACCATAATAAAATAAGAAGGAAAATGCTACATTTAAGTTTTATAATTGCTCTACCATATACAACGGAACATTTACAAGCACCTCTCCGCTGTCATGATACGGCTTCATCGACACTTTTATTGCACGCTGTATCTTCTGATCTTCTATAAAACCTTTCAGACTCTTCGCTTTCAAGTTCTCTTCCGCCTTACATTCAATAGGCAACAGAACATTATCATGCTGCATCAGCAAGTCCACCTCCTGACGCGAATTGTCTTTCGACCAATAGTACAGCACATTCTTCTCGTTCAACTGTTGAAACACATACTGTTCTGTCAACGCTCCTTTGAATTCAGTAAACACATCCGAGCCATGCAGCAACGTTCCTGCATCAAGGCCGCTCATAGCTGACAGCAATCCCACATCAACAAGGAACACCTTAAAAGCCTTCTCGTCACGATAAGCAGAAAGCGGAATCCCTGGTTTCGTGACACCATTCACCTGATGCAGAATCCCAGCGTCAAACATCCATTGCAGAGCCACTTCATACTCACGCGCCCTTGCCCCTTCTCGCACAAGTCCGAACACAAACTTCTTGTTTTCCCTGCTCAACTGACTAGGAATCGATCGCCACACCTGACGCAAGCGCTCCACCAGAGCACCCTCCGCATGTTTTGAGAAGTCATCCTCATAGCCTCTCAGTATCTCATGCTGAATATCGCGAATCTCACTCCATTCAGCATCATCAGCATACGCCTGTACCGCTTCGGGCATTCCTCCAACAAAGTAATACTCCTTCAATCTGTTCGTCAATTTTTCATGAAACACCCCAAGCGTATCCACGTCCTTAGTTTCTATCGCAGAAGCAAGCCCACCATCCCCGACGGCTTCCAGAAACTCAATGAAGCTCATCGGGTGCATTTGCAGGAAGTTAACCTTACCCACGGGAAACGACACGCCTTTATGAAGTGAGATGCCAAGCAAAGAACCAGCCACAATGACATGTTGTTCTGGGCAGTTTTCTTGAAAATACTTCAATGCCGTCAATCCGCCCTCTGCCTCCTGTATCTCATCAAGGAAGATGAGTGTCTTGCCAGCCTCGCAAGGCACACCACATTGGGTACGGATAGCACGCATAATGCGATCTGTATCATAGTCTTGCACGAACAATCCTTGCAGATGTTTGGCTTCCTCAAAGTTGATGTAGGCAAGATGCTGATAGTGGCGTTTGCCAAACTCTTTCACAGCCCATGTCTTACCAACCTGTCTAGCACCCTCTACCACGAGAGGCTTCCTCCGCTTATTATTCTTCCAATCAATCAGTTGAGCTAATACTTTTCTTTCCATGTCGTAATTCAATTACACATTTATCAAATGAAAACTTCGCTCACATTACACATTTTATGTACGAACCACTCGTTAGTTTTACACATTATATGCACGAAAGCGACTGCAAAATTACACAATTTATGCAAAACAAACGAAAGTTTTACACAAAATTTGAATAATGTTCGTCAATGTTGAGTGAAGCGACCAAAGAAAAGATCGTCCACCTAAGACATAAAAAAGAGGCAAGCACTACCGCTTGCCTCTCTCTATCATAGTTTATTTGAACTTTATTGTTTATAATTGTTTCTTATTCATACAAACACAGCATAGCCCTCCAAAGATGCCCGAAAGCACCTCTGATAGGCATTTGCGATTAGGGGGATTAGGATTAGGGTTACTGCTGAACCATGTTATAGTTGAGTACGTCCTTAACAGAATATACACGCGACATGTTTTCGAATGTGAAATACTGGTCGTCAAGGACAAACCACTTTGAACGCTCTTTCACTGGCATGTGCTTTATGTCGCGGAAATAGCTTACGGGAACCATCACCACACGACCATCAGTCAAATAAACTACCATCATGCCACGCTTCTCGGTGAAGTTCAGTTTCTTGATTCCTATACTGGTGTCTTTATATTTGCACATAATCGTTTATTTTCACGTATGCTTTTAGAAATAGGTATAATAATGCTAACTGTCCCATTGGGGGTATATTGTTTATCGTTAGTTTGACAGAGGATTATGCTGTGATTTCTATGAAATTACGGCATAAATCCCTCTTTTCGGTGCAAAGATACGCATTTTTTTGAAAAACAATGCCATTGCTTTATTTTTTTTGAGTAAATTATCGGGAAATATAAAATGAAAATCGCCACGCATTCCCATATGGATTGCGTGGCGATTTCGTTTTTCTTGGATGTATCCAAAGTGGACAAATGGACTTTTGTACTTTCGGACATTTATTAATCTTTTTGTATGAGTGCGACGGCATAGGCTGATATGCCTTCCTCGCGACCTGTGAATCCGAGTTTCTCTGTTGTCGTTGCTTTGATGCTGACATCGTCTGGATCGATGTTCATGCACTCTGCAAGAACTTTCTGCATCTCAGGGATGTGTGGATTCATCTTAGGACGCTCTGCACAGATTGTGGCATCTATGTTGCTGACGGTGTAGCCTTTCTGGGCGATGATTTCTACTGTGCGGTGAAGAAGTATCTTGGAGTCAATGTTCTCAAATTCATTGCCTTTCTTTGGTGGAAAGTGATAACCGATGTCGCGCATATTGGCTGCTCCAAGGATGGCATCGCAGATGGCATGGATGAGAACATCAGCATCGCTGTGTCCAAGGAGTCCCATTGTGTGTTCAAGTTTTATGCCGCCTATCCAAAGGTCGCGACCTTCAACTAATTGATGGACATCATAGCCCATGCCTACTCTTATTTTCATTGGGCTCTTATCTTCTTTTTTTACCGAGCAGGTCGCCAATGCCGTCCATGTCGAATGCGAGGGAGAAGCGGAGTGTCTGGTCGAGTGGGTTTGACTGTGCTGTTGAAATTACGTAACCAGCATCAAGGGAGAATACGCTCATCTTGAATCCGGCACCTACCGTGAAGTATTTACGGTTACCCTTGTTTGGGTGCTCATAATGATAACCGGCACGAACGAAGAACTGATTGTTGTATGCATATTCAAGACCTGCGCTCCATTGGATTTCCTGAAGTTCTTCCTTGAAACCGTTTGGAGCATCGCTGAAAGACTTGAAAATACCAGAGATACCAGAGATGTTGTAATAGCCTTCACCCTGAAGGTATGAATTGTATTCACTTGAATAGCTACCTGTCTTGATTGCCTGCTCACGTTCCTCTGGTGTGAGGTTCTTGAGTTCGGAATTTACATACTGCTTGTATGTTGGCATTGTTGGAATGAGGAACTTATTGGCATCGGCAGCAATGGTGATGGTGTTGTAGTCGTCAATTGGTACGAGGAGTGACATACCGAATCGCATGTTGGTAGGAATAAATTCGGTGGTGTTGCCATCGTCGTAGGAAATCTTTGAACCTATGTTGCTAATGTTGAGTCCCCATCCGAGCTGGCTCTCATGTCCGCCAAGGTTGATGTAACCATTGTGGTACATAGCAATATCGGCTGCAAATGCTGATCCTGGGCGTGTCTCGTCGTCATGATAAGAGAGGTCGGAATAGATGTAGCGAAGCGCGATGGCTCCAGAGAATGTTTCTGAGAACATACGTGAGATTGCAACATCGACAGCCATTTCGTAAGGCTTGAGTATCTGTGTCTCGTCATTGTATAAAGTTACCTCGCCAAGGGAGAAGTAGCGGAGGGAACCTGAGAGGGCTGTGTAGTCGTCAATACGTCCATAGCCTGTGATGTTGGCAAGGTCGATGTCGCTTGTGAGCTGACGGAGCCAAGGTGTATAGTTGAGGGCGAATCCTGCACGACTGATACAGAAAGGGTATTTTGCTGGGTTCCAATACTGTGAATTAACATCAGGGTCAGTTGCAGCACCAACGTCTCCAAGACCTGCTGAACGTGCGTCTGGGGCGATTGCGAGTGAGGTTACTGCATAGTTTACAGGATTAAGTTCTGACCATGAATCCTGCGCCTTTGCTGTAGTGCTGAGGACTGTGATGATGGCAAGAACTGCAATGTGCAGTATGTTTGGTATTTTCTTCATATTGAGTTGTTATTCTTTTCGGTTTCTTATATAAATATATGTGTGGAATGCTATCAATCCTCTATTAGAAACGAAAAGACTGTGCCATTATTGTGTTACTATGATTTTTTTAGATTTTGTTGACACTATTCCTTTGACTGATTTGAGATTTGTCTGCTGGATATATATGCCCTTTGGAAGTGAAACAAGGGCGCGGTTGCTGACGAGGCGACCAGCCATGTCGTAGTATTTTATTTCTTTCTCTAAGCCTTCCACAACTTCAAATTTGCCAACGAATTGTCCCATATTGTTGAGTGTGTCGAAAGCACGGATCACAATGGTGTGAACGCCTGACGAAAGTCCTTTTATGTTGTATTTGATAGTTCCTGTTCTGAAGTTGCCAATATCGTGAGTGTAGTAGCTGTTGAGGGTATAGGTTGTTGCCTCGTTATTGTCGATGATTGCTACGAGGTCATGACCGAGTCCGCTGCCAGTGGTGTTTATGCCGCTGTCATCGTACAGTTCTACTGTGATGATTGGGTCTTCGTCAGTGACGATGTTGCCGTTTGATGCTTCTTCTCCATTGACGAAGAGTGCTATGCGTGGACCTACTGTATCTGTCTTTTCCTCAATATCAGAACCGCCTACAAGGAAGTCTTTGAAGATGCCGTTGGCTTCTTGTGTCTTGTCGCCGTTGACTGCATAGAGATAAATGAGTCCTTGCTCGTCGGAGTAATTTATGTCAAGAGGCACTGGGAAACTGAAAGTGAATTTGCCAGCCTTGATGGAGTCTGTGCCTGAATAGATGATGCGTGTATGGTCGTCATATTCAAATGGTTTCACTTTGTCGCCAGCATTGTTCTTGCAGACAATGTGTTCTTCATTGTCGAAGATTGTTGGTGATATAAACCCATTGTAGCCTGTGGCGTCTTTTCCTTCTGCGTCGGTGATGTGACCTTCAATGATGACAGTCTCTCCTGCGGATATCTTTGGAAGGTTGTTCTTGTCGATGGCTTTTCCATTGAGCTTGTCAATGATGACCTTATGTGTTGGTGTGGCAATCTTGATGGCAGGGTCGCCAATGAGGACGTATTGCACCTTGTTGATGGTATCGGTTTTGCTGAGTACGGATGTGCTTCTTACAATATCTGATTTTGCCATTGAGAGTGCTTCGCCGAGGGTGTAGTGTGTGCCATTGTCTTTCTTTGAGAGCACATGTGACATGAAGTTGCGATTGATAACACGGTTTGGTGAGGAATACACAGTTCGTGCTGTTCCGATGAATCCCATAGCACCTCCTTGCTTGTTGACAACGGCTTCACAGGTGATGTTTTCTGTGTTCATGTCAAATGGCGCAATGTCGCAAGCTGCTGTTAGCCAAAGCGGAAGTCGTGGTGAAGTCCAGTTCTGGAAGTCTGCTGTTTTGAGCACTTGTTCGTGTGCGAGACAGTAGGCGCTTCCATGTCCTGTATAGTTCATGATGAGGGCTCCTTCTTGAACTGTCTTGTTGATTTCTGCATAGGCATCAGGATAGCTGTTGCCGGTCGATGACTGCTGAAGAGGATAGCAATCCCAATAGATGCGCTTGTAATAATAGTCTGGAAAGAGCTTCTGTGTGTTGCTGAGAACATTCTCTGCATCTTTCATGTGAATATTGTCGTTGCCATCATCGCCCAAGAAACAAATAGTGTTCTTCCATGCTCCTGCTTCAGAATTGTTGATGTAGTTGATAAGTTTGTCAACCACGCCCTTAGCTTCTGAAACATTTGTTACAGGTAGTCGTCCAACACCACAGTCAAGAGTCTCTTTCAATGGGGAAATGCCTTTGCCATCTGCCAGAAGAGCATAGTATTCCTCAAGAGGGTAGGATTCTGTGTGTGACCATGAGTTGTCTGACTCATAGACAAGAAGATAGTCGTTTGGTGATTTTGACGATAGGGCTGATGTCACCATGCGGTTGTCCCAGAGACAGTTGCCGAAGAGCAGTAGATTGAGAGTGCCATTGGTGTGTCCCTTGTCGTAGATCATCTTCATCAGGCGACGGTATGCTGTGGCATCTGGTGTGCCGCAAGAAAATTCATTGTAAATCTTATCTGCTTCAATAACAGCGCAATTCATTCCATCGTGAGCCTTGTGGATGTCTGCCAATCGCTGTGCTTGAGCGGTAAGCTTTCCGCTTGCAGGAGTGATGATGACGAGATTGATGCTGTCGAGTGAGTGAAGGTCTTGATTTGCTATTGAGCCTACGAACTCTGGAGATTCGTATGTTGCAGAAGGCTTAAAAACGAGGAATCTATCTGTTTGCTTTACTCCCGTAAGTCCCACCTTGTAGCTTGTGCCAGATGCTGTGCCTTTGTATTCGCAAGTGCTGGCAGGATTGGTAACATTCCATACGGCAATGTCTGCATCAGAACATTTTATGTCGAATGCTGTCACGCCGTCTTTATTTGGAGAAAAAGTAAACTCGTTCTTTGTGAAGGTAAGATTTGCGTCGTATGAAGCAAGAATGTAATCAAGATGTCCAGAAATACCAGCATCGCGAGTATGCTGAAGGGTGATGTTCATTGACGATACTGTCTGGTCGTAGAGTGTGAACGTCTTGCTTGCAACGCTGGCGTATGTGTAGTTGTCAGCAAGTTTTGGAAGGTTTATTGTTCCAATCTTGTTTGTGCCAGAGCTGACAGAGAGTGTTGAACTGTTGGAACCTGCTGCACCGAACTTAACTTCAAGCTTCACATCGCCGCAGGCAGCATTCTCGAAAGAGAGTTTGTAGTTGCGTGCGCTTCCGTTAGCATAGTCGTAGTTCTCAAAGAAAGTGCGTCCACAGTTGATGAAGGAATAGCTATCGTCCTCAATGAGTGTGTGGGCGAGGTATGTTGTCTGGACATTTGTACCGACAGCATTTTCTTTTGTTTTCCATTCTGCAGGTTTATCCTGTTCTGTAAGAAGATAATAGATGTATTTTGTATAAGGATTGTTCTTATGTCTATATGTGCCATCGTTGTTGATTTTCCATTCTGTTGTTCCGCAAGAATAGAAAAGCAAAGAACCGTCAGAGCGTCTGTAGAGAGGAAGTTCTGTCACATCGTCAGGAAGATTCTCAATGCATGCCTCAGGCAGCATAGGAAGGTTGTAGCCATAGAGGCTGACCTTAGCAGGATCAGAGAATCCCATATTCTTGAGTGTGTTTTTTGAAAGCTGATAAACGCCCTCGTCTTTCACTCTGATCTTAACCCACTTGCCGCTTGCCAGCTTAGAGTGAGCTGCATAGCGAGACTGTGCATTTGCAGTTAGCGCAAATGCTGATAGTACTAATATATATAATATGTGTAGTAAGCAGGTATTCAAAATATATCTATTTCTTTATCATTTAATCCTTAGATTCAACAATTTCCTGTCGCCTATATATGCTTCGATTATATCTCCTTCCTTAACTGGACCAACTCCTACTGGTGTTCCTGTGAAGATGAGGTCGCCAGTCTTGAGTGTGAAGAACTTAGAAGCGTATGCAACTATGTGGTCAATGGTGTGAATCATATCTGCTGTATGTCCTGTCTGCTTGCGTTCGCCGTTCATGTCCATGTGGAAGTGTATGTCTTGAACGTCACAGCCGAGCTCTTCCTTCTTTATGAATGTGCCAAGTGCTGCGCTGCCGTCAAAACCTTTGCAAAGCTCCCAAGGAAGTGCTTTCTGGCGAAGCTCATTCTGAAGATCACGCGCTGTGAAGTCAATGCCTACGGTCAGCTCATTGTAGTATCGATGAGCGAAACGCTCGCTTATATCCTTGCCAACATGTGCAATCTTTACCACGATCTCTGTCTCGTAGTCAAAGCGTTCTGCAAAATCAGGCACGAAGAAAGGTTTTCCCGGCTGAATGATGCTGGAATCAAACTTAGAGAAGAGAACGGGTTCTGTTGATAATAACGAATTTTGCTTCTCTTTATTGTGAAGCTCGTCAACATGTTCGGCATAGTTCATGCCTACGGCAAGTATTTTCATAAGCCAAAGAGTCTAAGTATGTCGTTTGCCTGTGCAAGTATCATCAATGCAAGAAGAATATACATTCCGAAGTATTGGAAGACAAGCAAGAAGTTGTCGTTCAATCGTTTGCGAGTAACCATCTCGAAGAGTGCAAAGAGTGCGTGACCGCCATCGAGGGCAGGAATAGGCAATACGTTTGCAAAGCCGAGTGCGATAGAGAGGAATGCTGTGAGCATCCAGAATTTCTGCCAGTTCCATGCATCAGGGAAGATGTTGCCAATGCTGATGAAACCGCCAACCTGGCGAGCGCCTTTCTTTGTGAAAACATACTTGAATTGGTCGATATAGCTCTTGAGAGTGTTCCAGCCGAGTTTAACACCAGCAGGGAATGACTCGAAGAATCCATATTCCTTTGTTGTCATCTTATCCATGTATGGGTTTGCAGGAGCAATGCCAAGCAGGAAGTCGTTAGAAAGAGTAATCTGTTTCTCTATGGTGTCATTAAGAGTGATTGTAATCTGACGTGCTTTGAGGCTGTCGCCGAATGTGGCGTTTTCAGGAAGGTTCTTCTTTATCAGAGCAATAGCATTCTGGAAATCGTTATAGTCGCTGATTGCTTCGCCGTTAACAGCACAAATCTTATCTGTTTTCTTTAGCTTAATATCTTCTGCAACAGAGCCAGGGATAATGCTGTCGATAGCGAAAGGAAGACGGATTGCTGCATACATAGGAACTTCAATCATGTCAAGAAGCGACATTTTCTCTGGCATGTTGATTACCACCTCTTTGCCTTCTCGAAGTACAGTTACTGTCTTGGAGTTTGACATGTCCTGAAGCACTCCCATTGACCATGATTCAACAGGCTCGTCATCTGTCTTCACGATGATATCTCCATTCTGGAAACCATCCTTGATAGCCTGCTCAGAGAACTTCATACCATAACTCATGTCCTCGCTCTTGACGAATGTCTCGCCCCAAGTGAAGAGAACCATTGCGTAGATGAAGAATGCTGTGAGGAAGTTGACAATGATACCGCCAAGCATGATGATGAGGCGCTGCCATGCTGGACGTGTGCGGAACTCCCAGCGCTCGCCCTTAATATCTTTATCTTTTACAATGACGTTCTTCATCATGTTAGGAAGGTTCTTCCAGAAGCTTTTCTGGCTGTCATCCTCATTGAAAGAAGATTCGTCAACCATGCCGGAAATCTTCACATAACCTCCAAGTGGAATCCAGCCGATACCGTATTCGGTGCCTTCATATTCGTACTCACCGTTCTCCTTCTTCTTTGCAGGAGCCTTGCCCATCAGCTTTCGCCACCAATTGGAGTAAGTGCTGAAAAGACTGAACTTCCAGTCAAAGAACATATAGAACTTTTCTACTCTAACCTTGAAAATCTTTGCTGCAACAAAGTGCCCGCCCTCATGGAGTACAACGAGAAGTGCGAGGGAAATGATAAGCTGCAGAGCTTTAATAAGGATTGTTTCCATTAAAATATAAGTATGTATCTGATTAAGTCTAAATTAATGTAGAAGCGTATGCTCTTGCTTCTTTGTCTGTTTGCAAATATGTTTCTAATGCAGAATCTGTAGTGAAATCAATCTTCTGCATTGTCTGTTCAATGATTTGCGCAATGCGCTCATAGCCAATCTTGTCGTCTATGAATGCACGGTTGGCAATCTCGTTAGCTGCGTTCACAATACAAGGCATGTTGCCGCCTTGGTTGAGTGACTCGTATGCAAGACGAAGGCATGGGAATCGCTCAATGTCTGGCTGCTCGAATGTGAGATCTTTCATCTTGAAAAGATCGAGACGCTCTCCATTGAGTGGCATGCGTTTTGGATAGCTGAATGCGTACTGTATAGGCAAGCGCATATCTGGCACACCAAGCTGAGCTTTGACAGCACCGTCCTCGAACTGAACGGCAGAATGGATAACAGACTGAGGATGAACCACAACTTGAATCTGCTCAGGTTTGACTCCGAAAAGCCATTTGGCTTCAATAACCTCAAAGCCTTTGTTCATGAGCGTGGCAGAGTCGATGGTGATCTTTGCTCCCATGTTCCAAGTAGGGTGGGCGAGGGCATCAGCCTTTGTGACTGTCTTCAGCTGCTGCTTGTCGAACTTGCGGAAAGGACCTCCACTGCAAGTGAGCAGAATCTTGTCGATGCGATTACCTGGTTCAAGACACTGGAATATTGCGCTGTGCTCAGAGTCAACAGGAAGGATAGGCACCTCGTATTGATTGGCAAGGCGAGTGATAAGATCACCAGCTACAACGAGTGTCTCTTTGTTTGCCAAGGCAATGGTTTTCTTTGCCTTGATTGCAGCAATTGTTGGCTCAAGACCAGCAAAACCTACCATTGAGGCAAGAACAATATCAACATTCTCGTCCTGAACAACTTGACATAGTGCCTCAGCACCTGTATATACTTTAATAGGCAGATCTGCAAGACCTTCCTTTACTGCTTCATAGTTTGATTCCTTTGCAATAACGACAGCTTCTGGAACAAACTTGCGAGCTTGCTCGATGAGCAATGCGGCATTGTTGTATGCTGTCAGCACGTATGCTTCGTAAAGGTCGCTGTGCTGCTCAATCACGTCAAGCGCCTGAGTGCCAATACTTCCCGTGGAACCTAATATGCAAATTTTCTTTTTCATAATTCTAAAAGTCCTAAAGGTAAATCCATTACCATCACTTTTTCATCTTGTTTAATTTCAGATATGAATTCCTCGTGGGCAGGAATGAGAACTTCGTCACCATTTGGACGCTCAACGACAAAGAGCCAATTCTCTGTATTGTCGTCTATTGCCACAATCTCACCGATAACAGAGTATTTCGCTTCTTCTTCACTGGATGATTGATAATTCTCCTCTACCATCTGGAAACCAATGAAATAGTTGAGTGATACTTCGTCTTCGTTAAGCTCCTCCTGATATTTCTTTTCAAAATATACATCAGAGTTCACTAGAAACTGCACAGCATCAGCACTGTCAAGGTCTTCAAATTTCACCAAGGCTGTGGTGTCGCTGCGAAAACGGTATTCCTCAATGAAGAAAGGCACGAGAATGCCATCAACTTCGCAGATGAGGTAGTCAGATTCCGTTCTGTCCCACACATCGTCTGTAAACTGAAAGTTAATTTCTCCTTTCAGGGCATGAGCCTTTGTGATGCGTCCTATATGATATACGTCTTCTTTTCTGATCATTGTATTCTCTTTATTGCAGCTCCGAGAGCAGTCAGGCGGCCTTCGATGTTTTCGTAACCGCGGTCAATCTGTTCGATGTTGCTGATCATGCTAATGCCGTTTGCCGACATTGCAGCAATGAGCAGGGCGATTCCGGCACGGATATCAGGACTTGACATTCGTGAACCGCGAAGCTTCATTTGGTTGTCATGTCCTACGACAACAGCACGGTGAGGGTCGCAAAGGATAATTTGTGCTCCCATGTCTATGAGCTTATCCACAAAGAACAGGCGGCTCTCGAACATTTTTTGATGAATGAGCACACTGCCTTTTGCCTGAGTGGCAACTACGAGCATGATGCTGAGAAGATCTGGCGTGAGTCCTGGCCAAGGAGCATCGGCAAGCGACATTGTGCTTCCGTCCATGAAAGAGGCTACTTCATAATGCTGATGCTCAGGAATATGAATATCATCATTGATGTGCTCAATTGTTATGCCAAGACGACGGAACATGCTTGGGATGATGCCTAGATTCTCATAGCTGACATTCTTGATAGTGATGTCGCTGCCAGTCATAACTGCCATTCCGATGAATGAACCGACTTCAATCATGTCTGGGAGAATGGTGTGCTCACAACCGTGAAGCTTCTTCACGCCTTCAATACTGAGAAGGTTGGAGCCAACGCCTGTAATCTTTGCACCCATGGAATTGAGCATCTTGCAAAGCTGCTGGATGTATGGCTCGCAGGCAGCATTGTATATTGTAGTTGTGCCTTCTGCAAGTACGGCTGTCATTATAATGTTTGCTGTACCTGTGACACTTGCCTCGTCCAGTAGGATGTATTTGCCTTTAAGCTCATTGGCGTCAATCTCATAAACGCCACGCTCAAGACTGTAGTTGAATTTTGCTCCCAGTTCTTGAATACCAAGAAAGTGTGTATCGAGGCGGCGGCGTCCTATCTGGTCGCCTCCAGGCTTGGCTACGCATGCTTTATGAAATCGTGCAAGAAGAGGTCCGAGGGTTAGAATGCTGCCGCGAAGGGCAGAGCAACGCTGAACAAATTCCTGACTGCCAAGGTATTCCATGTCAAGATTGTTTGCCCTGAAAGTCCACTCATGGTCACCGCTTTTTATCACATGAACACCCATCTTGCTCAACAAATTGATTAGATTGTTGACATCAAGAATATCTGGGACGTTTTTCATCACCACGGTTTCATCTGTAAGCAGTATAGCGCTGATTACTTCGAGCGCTTCGTTCTTGGCACCCTGCGGAGTTATTTCTCCATGCAGTTTATGTCCTCCTTCTATGATAAATGAAGCCACGTTGGAAGTTAAAAGTTAAATGTTAATAGTTATCAGTTGAGAGTGAAAAAGAATATGTTACTTCTTCTTTTTCTTCTTTACAGAAGTGGAGATGCGGTTGCTGAGAAGTTCTCCATCGCTGACGAGCTGCTGTCGCTTAAGGTCAAGCTGCACTTTCCCATTTGTGTATCTTGCAAGGTCGTCTGCTACTTTCTCATCACTCATGGAATCTATGCTCCAGTTGGAAAGATCGCGCTTCATATGATTGGCAACCTTCATGGCAAGCGTGTCGCGTGAGTGTCCATTGTCCATTGTGGCAAGATGCTCTGTGAAACGCTCCACGATAGCGCCGTAGTTGCGCTGGCGGATTCGCTTTTGAGGATAGTCAATCTTGTCAGGACGTGATGCCTCATCATTCATACGCTCTATCTCAACAGGATAGTCAATGTCCAATTTATATTGTGAAATAGCAGCAAGATGATTCCAAAGTTTCTTCTGGAAATCATCCTTGTCTGTAGTTTGTGGAGCCATGGTTGCCATGGTGCTGACAATGGTCTTTGCACAGCGAAGACGCTCTTTGGCATCTGCAATAGTCATGCAATGGCTTACCATCTGCTGGATTCCACGGCCGTATTCTGGCATTATAAGTTTTTCTCTTGATGTATTGTAATCCACGAGTTTTTTTTGTTAAAAGTTAAGAGTTAAAAGTTAAGAGTTGAATGAGATTAAAGAAGGCTCTTAGCTTTGATTGCTTGAAACTCCTTCAGGTAATTTGGCTCGAAATATGCAACATCGGCAAATTCCTCGCGAAGGAATTTCATTTCTGCTAACGGTGCCATATTCTTTGCCAACAGATTGATGTTGTCAAGGAAATGCGCGTTAGCATGTTTGATTACTTCCTTGCATTTCTCGGCTCCATTGCCGAAGAAATATACAGGATGCTGGTCGAGCTGCTCCTTGAATGAGTTTTCGTCAATGACAACCGGCGCTGTGTCTTGAACAGGCTTGAGAGCTCTGTTGTAAAGAGCGCAATAGACTTCCATTCGGCGAGCGTCAAGCATTGGACAAAGCAGTGCATCTTCTGGAAGATTGTCGTGAACAAGCAGCACAGGAACGCATAGAATCTTTAAGGTAGGAATGGAAATGAGTTTGAGGTCACGTCCGTAGGCTATGCCCTTAGCCATCGAAACCCCAATGCGCAAGCCTGTGTAGCTGCCAGGTCCTTCACTGACTGCCACTGCGTCAAAAGGTATGGCGTGATTGTCTGTGAACGACATAGCTTCGTCCACCATCTTGCCTAGTTCCTGTGAATGATTGGCTGTTTTTTTCTTGCCGTCCTCAGCCTTTAGCTCCTCCATGTTGTCCATGGTGAAGATGTTTGCTCCGTCTTGGCTGACTGCAACGCTGCAAGTATCGGTTGATGTTTCTATATGTAAAATAACTGACATGTTTCTGTATGAATTAAAGGGTATAATAGCCCCAATAAACATGCAAATTTACGAAAATTAATCTAATCGTGCTTGTTTCACGCTGAAAAATGTTACTTTTGCAGGCAAATTAAGTTTTGAACGGCTTAAAAAGAAACAAAAACAAGAACTTAAAAACTTAAATGAAATGATTCAATCAATGACTGGCTACGGCAAGTGTGTCGTAGAATTTAACGGAAAGAAGATTCATGCCGAGGTGAAATCTCTGAATAGCAAGGCTCTGGATCTCAGCACTCGCTTGGCTACTGTGTACCGCGAGAAGGAAATGGAAATTCGTCAGCTTATTCAGCAGACATTGGAACGTGGAAAGGTGGATTTCAACCTTTGGGTTGAGAAGAATGAGGCTTCACAGTCTGCAAGCATCAATATGCCTCTCGCTTTGGAATATTTCCGCCAGATGAAGGAGTTGGGCGATACCTTGGGATTCGCTTCATTGCAGAACTCCTCATATGGCTCAAATAGTGCTGCTGACTGGATGTCTGTAATCCTTCGTATGCCGGATGTGATGTCTCGCACCGAGGTTGAGGAACTTACTGACGAAGAGTGGATTGAGGCTCGCAAGGCAGTAGAGGGCGCGCTTGCAGAAATCGTTGCATTCCGCAAGCAGGAAGGTTTGGCTTTGGCTGAAAAGTTCAAACAGAATATAAGCAATATTGCTGCTCTATTGGAAAGCATCGAACCTTACGAGAAGGGACGCACAGAGAAGATTCGTCAGCGTCTTATCGAGACTCTTGAGAATAACATCGGTGTGGATTATGACAAGAATCGTCTTGAGCAGGAGATGATTTACTATATTGAAAAACTGGATATTAATGAGGAAAAACAGCGCTTGACAAATCATCTTAGTTATTTCATCGAGACAATGGAAGAAGGTCACGGTCAGGGTAAGAAACTCGGATTCATCGCTCAGGAAATGGGACGCGAAATCAACACAACAGGTTCTAAATCAAACCAGGCAGAAATGCAGAACATTGTTGTCAAGATGAAGGATGAGCTTGAGCAGATCAAGGAACAAGTGTTGAACGTTATGTAATAATAAAATAGAATTATGGAAGGAAAACTTATCATCATATCAGGACCATCTGGTGCAGGCAAAGGCACAATTTTAAGTGCATTTAAGGACAATGAGGACTTGAACTTGCATTTCTCAATCTCAGCAACAACTCGTGATCCTCGTCCGGGTGAAGTGGACGGCAAGGACTACTTCTTCCTCACAGCCGATGACTTCAAGCAGCGAGTGGAGAATGGTGAATTCCTTGAGCATGAGGATTTCCACAGCGCCTCCTACGGCACACTCCGCTCACAGGTGGAGAAACAGCTTGATGCAGGCGAGAACGTGCTCTTCGACATCGATGTCAATGGTGCCATGAACATCAAGAAAATTTATGGCAAGCGCGCGCTCAGCATCTTCATCATGCCTCCAAGCCTTGAAGTGCTTCGTCAGCGTCTCATCGGTCGTGGCACAGAGACAATGGAAAAGGTGGAACTCCGTCTTTCTCGTGCAGAATACGAGATGTCCAATGCTGAAAAATTTGATGAAATCGTTATGAACGACAATCTTGAAGTTGCTCAGGTTGAGGCAGAAGCATTAGTCAGCGATTTTCTTGAGGAATAGATGCAAAGACTCTCATTCTGACAGGTTATAAGGTTGTTAGGTCGGAGTGGCTTCCTTGTATAATAAGGTTACCTTCCTGAACGTGTTGGTTCATACGGCAACCCAGTTTGGGTGTGTTCTGAACAGAGAACTCTTAAGCTTCCACGAATGTGGCGGAGGAGAGGTGGTTGAGGGCATAGTTGCGGACAAGGCGTGATTTGAGCCCGTTCTGCTTGAAGTTGAGGGCGAGGCGGATCATCTGGGTGCTGATGTCGCTGTAAACAGATGTAAGCTGGCGCATGTCGTTCTTGGAAAGGTGTATTTTGTATGTCATTTGTTTTTTCTGCAAAGATACAAAATTTTTAAGGCTTTGTCAAGTGTTTTGGGCAAAAAAACATAAAAAATCATAAACTGTGAATTTGTGAATTTGTGAAAATGTGAATTGGTGGGGGAACAATATTTAAGGGGTCTCCTCGTGTAGTTTGTTTATAACAAAGAATTATTTTAAATATATATATAACAAGAATTATTTTAAATGGCGAGACTGACCGAAATATTGAAAATTCACAAATTCACAAATTCACAAATTCACACTTTGCGCTGCCGGCAATGCCTGGGCGACAGTCTTCGCCTTTATAGCATGATGACCGTCGCTTTTATGTGATGACGCTCCTCGTATTGTTGCCAAATGTGTTCTCTGCCATACAGGGAAGGGTGCGGAAGTGTTTTCGTTTTTATAACGGAGAGCGTTAAAGTGTTTTCGTTTTTATAATGCTTTGAAAAAAGCTGAAGAAAGACTTGACATAGGGGTGCCGGATGTTGTAACTTTGCACTGCATCCCGGGAAGATCAGAGATTATTAACCCTAAAATCCGCAACTATCCTCAAGACAGCAATCAGAGTCTGATTTAGTGAGCAGACAATAGTCAGATGCAGTAAAAACAATGGAATGACCGCCCAATGCAGCTACCTTAACCTTACCCCACTATGCGGCTTGAGGCAATACGCAGATTCCAACCGGCAGGAAAGTGTCCTCAACCGGATTCCGTCCTGAATGGTCTGACATAAGCATGGTTCTCTGTGTAGATTTTCAGCACGCGATGCCTTGCAGTCACGATCCATTTGGCTGGCACGGATGTAGAAGTGCCTGCAATGCTTCTCTATCTCACTGACGATTTCCTTCGAGCAGGAACCACAGTCAGCCCTGAAGCGATTCACACGGATATTCTTGGATTCCAGAAGAGCGAAGAATCTCTTATGTGTGTCTGCCTGATGAAAGCGTACGTTCGTGTTACCATCGCTGTTCTCGACATAGACAATCATGTCACCGATAACATAAACTCCAGGCTGTGCGCAGGGTCGGGTGATACGAGAGATGGCGCATCAGATGCGATGTCACATCCTCCACGCACGAGCCACCACAGAAATAAACGCTCATCAGCGAACGGACAATCTCACTGTACTTGTACCCGATGATACTGCTGCATCTCTGACCCAGAGTTAAATCGATTACATGTGCGAGCATGGAGTCAAATTGCTCCATGACCATAAAAATACCTCCAAAAGGTGTGAGTTTATCAGATTTTATTTGTATCTTTGCCATGTCTTGTTACGATTTTTGCTTGATTTCTAATCGCAACACTAAGTTAAGTGAAAAATCTGACAGAGCAAAATCCTGAGCAACTTTTTGTTGCTCAGGGTATTAAAAAGTATAAATTACATTAGTGTTGCGGAATTAAGGTTAATATTGTTTTTATCAAAGTTTGCTGGCTTATTTTTGGCGTGCAGTTATTTCCCTGCTACTTTCCAGACGAATCGTTCACCGTCGGCATTGACCTCAACGATGTTGTTGCCCTGAGTTGGGATGAATACGCTGAATTGCTGTCCGTTGCCTGACTGCTGACTGACTTTGCGCCCGTCGGTAGTGTAGATTGTGATGGTGACTGCGCGATATTGACGTGGGAGGAGTATGTCACACATATTACCATTAGCCATCAGACCTTGGCCGTTAGCCTTATTTAGTCGGTTGATGCTGTTGGTGTCGAACGACACTTCGGCTTTTGGTTCCTTGTCTTCAGTCCAACCAACATGGTCGATGGTCTTGGTGTAGAAGCCATAGAACTGGTTTGGTTCCTTGTCGAGTAGTACGTAATCGCCTTCCTCATGCGTCTTGGCAAGGGTAAAGGTCTCTCCGCCGTCGGTTGTGTAATAGACGTCGTACCACGCATTGCCTGATGAAGCGTCGCTGCCACTCCACTGTACCTTGAGCTGATTGCCTTCTTCGGTCACGAGATATGCTGCGCTCTGTGGGCGGTCGGCATCGATGGCGTTGACGAAGTTATTGGTGAGTATCGGAGCATTGCCGTCGAAGACGATGGAAGCGAGGTTGCTGATGCGTGTACCTGATGCAAGGCTTGGTTTCTGTCCGACTACGAACGTGACGAAGCCTTCGCCCTGGTGCTGTTCGTTGTTAGGAACGAGGAAACCGAGGTCAGGGTCTTCTTCCTCGTCCAAGGTCTCAGGATTGAGTGTGACGAACATCCAGTTGACGATGCCTGTCTCCTTGTCGAGCTTACCCGATGCACGGACGATGAGTGGCTGTGACGGGCGCATGTCAACATCGACAGAGAACTCCGTACGCTTCTCGCCGGCGATGGTGACGATGGTATCAGCCCATCCGACCGACGTGAATGCGAAGTCGTCGAGGTTGAGGTTCTTGACGTCGAGGGTATCGGTGACGAATACCTTATGTGCAGGAGCCGTTGCTTCCTTCTTGTTTTCGAACAGTATGGTGTAAGGCATACCTTCGTCAGGTCGGATCCAGTGTGTGCTGTCACCGTCCATGTAGAATGAAGGACCAATCATCTCGTTAGGGTCCCATGCGTTGGTAGCATGGATGTGGTCATCGCTATTTGGTCCTTGGATGCAGCGATTGCCCGATGCTCCTGCTGACAACCAGCCGAATCCGATTCCGATGGAGTTGGAAAGCGTCCAGCCAATCTTGGCGTAGGTATCAAGTCCAGAGGTTGCACAGCTGACAGCGGTGCTGGCAAGGTTCCATCCAAGGTTCCACATGCGGTCTTTCTTGTCGGAACTGAACAGTTGCCAAACGGTCTTGCCTGCTCCCCAGGCACATCCGCCGAATGGGATAAGTCCGACTGCCGTCTCGAATACGCCCATACCTATCATGTCCATCATGCACTCGGCTGTAGATAGTTTAGACGAAGTGCGCAGTGGCTTTTGACCATTAGCCTTTGCTCGGGCTGCCATGGCACGTGCATAGGCGTCTTCGTCGTAAGAGCCAAACGATGTTGTGCCCCAGCCGTCCTCTGTCCAATACTTGACATCGAGGTCGCCAGGTGACTTCAGGCGGATGTGGATAGTCTGTGAACTTCCTGCCTTAACGATTGGTGCCATGAACGGATAGAATCGCCACTGCTGTCCCTTATCGTCGGTAACAAGGGTGTACTGACCGATTTCTTCATCAAGGTGACGGTGTACCTCCTCAATGTATTCGGCAGTAAACTCTGTGGCGTCGAGTTCAGGGTACTCCATGTCGAAGTCCATGAATTCTACTTCGAGTTCAGGATAATGTGTGATGCAGAAGTAGAGCGGTACGTTGTAGGCATCGACATTACCAGTATTACCATATGAGATAGAGTGTGTGAGCCACTGATTGTAGAGTATCTTACCACGGCTCTGGAAGGTCATCCAAGGCTTTGACTCGCGTGCTTCCTCGATGATGAAACCGCTGGTCAGTGTGTTGTTACCTGCGACTACGTCCCATGCTCCGAGTTCGGCTCCGTCAACATTGAACAATGCCTTGACAATGCCAGGACTTGACAGCGTCACGTCGGTTGCCTTGATTACATTGCTGCCGCGAACCAGCTTGATATCGGTCTTCTCGTTGATGCCGCCGCCCATGATTGTGGCAAGCACAGCATTGACATTACCGGCACGGCGTGGTTCTATGCCCGAAAGGCCTGCCACGGTAACAGACTTTACCATGGCACTGGCTGCAGTCGGGTTAGAAGCTATAAGGGAGACATTGTATTCGCCTGGTTTGCCGAAGATATGGGTAGGCTGAGCCAGTGTAGAGGTCTGTCCGTCGCCAAACGACCACTTGTAGGTATCGGCATTCTCGGAACGGTTGCCGAATGAAACCTCGCCTGTCTCGCTGACGAAGGTCTCGAAGTCGGCAACAGGTACGCTGCGTTCGGATGCCACGAAGTCAACATCGTAAAGGCCGATGCCATCGTGTCCATTGCCAGTGATGTCGCGGAGAGTACCGTCGAAGTTCAGGTTGACAAGCAATGACTCGTCGCCGCCGAAGTCCCTGCGCTGGAAGTTCCCTACCAGTTCGTCCTGAGTGAGTTCACGGTTCCAGATGCGGAAGTTGTCGAGCATGAAGTCAGTATTGTCGCTGGCACGGTTATTACCCAGATTAAATGAGTTCCAGCCCCATCCCATCTGACCGCTGAATTCCTTCTCCTGCTGCAGCACTCCGTCGAGATAGAAGCGAACCCTACGCTGTTCGGCATTATAAGTAAGAGCCAAGTGGTGCCAGATGTTAGGCGTGACATCAAAATACTGCTGCTGCAGTTCTGTTACGTCGCCCATCGAGTTTGCGATGCGTGAGATGAAGCGATATTTGTAGCCTGTGCTAAATGAAGACGATGCGCTAAAAGATAATCCATTAGCATATTCGGCTTCCTTACCTGGCAACCAAGCAAACGTCTGGCCAATCAGTTCAGGCAGGTTGACCCACATCTCGACGGTGCAGGCATTGTCGGCATGAAGGTCAGAGGCATTAGGTATGGCGACACGATTGAAGCGGTTATTTTCCTTTTTGGTAAACTGCAGGCACTGGTTGTCGGCAGATGGTTCAGGTTCGTTTTCACTCTTATATACGAGGTCGTAATAAGCTCCATTATCTGGGTCGTAACGCAGGAACCAGTAGCGACCGCCATCAGCATCGACAGCAAGCTGAGTTTGCATGTTGCTGTCGTTTCGTCCGTTAGGGCTGGATGTAACCTCACATACGGACTTGAAGCCGTCGGTGGTCTTCACCCATGCGAAGTCGTTGAACAGGGCGTAGGCGGTATTGCCTGTCGGATCGTTTTCATCTATCTTCAGGGTATAGTTACTGCTATAGCCCCAGCATCCAGTGTATTCCTGCCAAGAGTCCTGCATGCAGAACGTATCACCATTGTCGGCACTATAGAAAATGCCACGACCATTTTCATGATAGCGATTATCTATCCATGTCTCGGTCATCACATAGATATGACCGTTCCTTGCCACGATGGTCGGTTGTTTACTATCAAGCCGAATGTCCTCATCACCCTTGTAAACCAACTCCTTCGGTTCACTCCAAGTCTCGCCGCCATCGGCAGAGCGAAGGACAGTGAGATACCTACCCGAGTTGTCGGCAGTGAGTTGAGCAGAAAGAGTTACAAATATGTTGCCGCCATCCAATGCCACGGCCGGTCCATCGAGTCGGCGGATGGTAGCATGTCGGCGGATGTTACCACCTTCGTCCTCGACATCTGGTGCCAGTTGCGTTGTGGCGTAAGTATGGCAGTAGTCGTCAGATACGGTTGCAAACACCAGTTGCTGATCGCACCAACGGTCGCTCCATGTTGAGAGCACCACCATGCGGCTGCCGTCGAACACGAAGTCCTGGATTGCCGGCACGAACGAACTGCCCTGGAACTTAACCGTCAGGAGGCTGTCGGCAAACGTCTCGCCGCCGTCAGAGGAATAAGCCACATGGAGACCTTCGTCACGGTCCAATTCCTTGGAGTATGCCACGGCAACCTTGCTGCCCACGCTGAAAAGCATAGGGTTAACATATCGTGAGTTATTGATACGGCTGTTCACTTCCGTCTCGCTAAACTCCTTGCCGTCGGTAGTTCTGAACACGCTGAGTTTGCTGTTGCCAGTTGTTGCCACGATGAACACCTTGCCACTGCTGACCGACATCATGCGTTCGGTGCGTACCACTGCACGGCCGGCGTTCCCCACGACAAGTACTGGTTCTTCCCAAGTCTTGCCGAGGTCGTTTGAGCGACGATACCACACCTCATAACTTGCGGAATTCTTTGCCCAAACCACATGGATGACATTGCCATCGATGATTTGTTCCGACTTGACAACTCCGCCGTAAGTCTTCTCTTCACCATAGCCTGCCGAGAGGTTCGTGTAACCATAATTGCCAGGCACAGGCGATTGTGCATTTGCTACGCTGCCCAATACGAACACTGCAAATAATGCGACCAAATTGATAAAAGATTTTTTCATATAAAGATTGTTTTGGTGATTTGTTCATGTTGATTTGGTGATTTGCTCACATAAATTAGAATGCAAAGATAAGGAAAAGCCTTATCTTATGCGTTTCAAATCACACAAACAATGTTACAAATCGTACAAATCTGCGATAAACAGGGGGATAGATAGGGGTCAGTACAAGGTAAAGAGGGGTCAATCGCCATTCCATTCGCTCGGCGAGACACCAGTAACTTTCTTGAAGTTTCGGTAGAAAGACACACGGTTGGAGAAGCCCGCATCGAGGGCTATGGCTTCGAAGGTTTCGTCGGCAGCGCCGCCACGCAGCTGTTCCTTCGCATACTCCACGCGAAGCATGTTGATATAATCGGTAAAAGACATTCCATATTCCTGATTTATCATCTTCGACACATAGGTGCGGCAGCTGCCGATGGCCTGCGCCACGTCGGTCACCTTCAGGTTCTGACGTCGGAACATCTGCTGTTCGGTCATCACTCGGCGTAGCCGTTCATTCAATACCTCGTTCTGTCCCGTCACTGTGTCGTCCACTTCATTCACAGGCGTTTCCACCTCGGCATCAGCAATGAAGGTACGCACAGGAAAACCCAGACGATGGCCTTCGTAGAACAAGCCGAAGAGCATCGACGAAAATATGACGAATGGGACAGTCAGGTAGTTTGGATTCTGCAGGAAGAACTCGCGCCCGATAAGGTTAGCCGCGGCCGAACTCATCGACGTAACGGCAAGCAGCACAAGGAGGTGTGACACGGAACGGAGCGAATAGCCTTCGGTCTCGGAATAGAAATTGTCAATCTGACGATTGTAAGCCGACAGACGGCGAAGTCCGAAGACGAGGACAATGACAATCTGCACGAGTGCCACCACCTTAATATATAAAGGAGCGAAGGAAACGTCTGTTGCCACAAGCACCATGCCGAGCACGCCCGTAAGCAGTACGGCGAACTGGCGCCAACGGGGACTCTTGCCAGTGGTGAGTATATAAATGTACATGTAGTAGAGCGGATAGACCGAAAGGGTACAGAAGGTATAAAGTGTCCTCGACAGCAACGTCTCCTCCTCATTGAAATACACGGCATGACAGCCATAAAGCACTGCGCACGTAGCGATGAACCACGTGAGCAATCGCTTGGCAGGGTCACTGTTACGGTAGTTCAGCACGAAAGTAACTAACCAACACAGGCAGATGCAGAACGGTAAGGACGTTACTATACTTTTCATTTTCGGGCACAAAGGTAATAAATAAATGCGATATACCAGATATCCCTGCACTTATTTTTATAGGCAGCCCTACAAATCCCTGTCGGCAGATATTCATTTTCCTCACTCCACAAAAAAAACGCCCGCGCCAATCTTTTGGGTATTGACGCGAGCAGTTTATTCAGTATTACCTAAAATCCGCAACTATCCTCAAAAAAGCAATCAGAGGCTGATTTCGTGAGCAGACAATAGTCCGATGTAGTATAAGCAATGAAATGACCGCCAAATGTAGCCACCTTTCCCTTACCCCACTATGCGACTTGAGGTAATACGCAGGTTTTATCCACTAAGAAAGGAGTCTTACCCGAATCCTGTTGTAAAAGGCCTTGCATAAGCACGGTTTTCCGTGTAGATATTCAGCACGTACTGCCTTGCAGTCAGAATCCACTTGGCAGGTACGGAGACGAACCTGAAGACAAAAGCCTTTATGCGACTCGTTTTCTTGAGTCCGAAAGCCTTGGTGTCAAGCTGGCTCATGATGGTCTTGTAGAAATTGTGTATCAACGTTATAGAGCGAGCTGCATCGGTTGGCACGGATGTAGAAGTGCCTGCAATGCTTCTCTATCTCACTGACGATTTCCTTCGAGCAGGAACCGCAGTCAGCCCTGAAGCGATTCACACGGATATTCTTGGAATCCAGAAGGGAAAAGAATCTCTTGTGTGTGTCTGCCTGATGAAAGCGTACGTTCGTGTTACCATCGCTGTTCTCGACATAGACAATCATGTCACCGATAACATAAACTCCAGGCCTGTAGCCGAGAAACTTCTTGTACGTCGGTTTAGCATCATACTTCTCGGCATCAAGGAACTGATGGTCGAAGTCCACATCGTAACCATCTTCTTCTTTCAGCTCGCCAGTAGAAACCAAAGCGTTTATAAGCAATGTGTTGAGCTTGTCTGCAGTGTTGAAGCCGTAGGTCTTGCCCTGGTCGGAAGTATAGGTGATGTTTTCCTGCGTCAGTTCCCTGATAGCCCTGAGGATGGTGTCAGAGCTGCATGTGCGCAGGGTCGGGTGATACATATCCGATGATGCTGCTGCATCTCTGACCCAGAGTTGAGTCGATAACGGGTGAAAGCATGGAGTCAAATTGCTCCATGATTGAAAAAATACCGCCAAAAGGTGTTAGTGTCTCGGATTTTATTAGTACCTTTGCCATGTCAATGCAGATTTTTATCTTGTTTGTTTTTGCAGCACTAAGATAAGTGAAAAATCTGACATGGCAAAATCCTGAGCAACAAAAAGTTGCTCAGGATATTAAAATATGTTTAATGTTATAGTGCTGCGGAATTAAGGATTCCCAATTTCCCAAAAATGCTTTTCCCTAAAACCACAAGACCACAAGGCAGCACATCAGGAAGGATTCTGATGCTGTCTGTACTGTTCGCCATTCACTTGGTTGGTGAGTTTGTCGAACCATCACTATTCACTCGCGAAGCGTCTGCTCAAGGCTATCGCAATCCGATTATCAATGCCGACGTGCCAGACAACACCATCTGCCGGGCTGGAGACTATTACTATATGATATCCACAACCATGCACCTCATGCCCGGCGCACCCATGATGCGAAGCAAGGACCTGAAACACTGGGAGACAGTCAGCTATGTGTTCGACCGAATTGAAGACGGCGACCGCTACAACCTCGTAGATGGCAAGACTGTATATGGACAAGGACAATGGGCCACCAGCCTCCGCCACTACTTCGGAAAGTTCTACGCCTGGTTCACTACCAACGGAGAGCCATACCAGGGATTTCTCTATACTGCCGACAAGGCAGAGGGGCCATGGAAACTCGTCAGTCGCCCACCCCACTTCCACGACGGCAGTTTCTTCATCGACGATGACGGCAGAGTGTATATCTTCTACAATTCGGGAGAAGCAGTGGAACTGACACGCGCCATCCTCGACGAGACAGGCAAGACATGGGGACAGGAAGCAGTACTGCGCAGATTCTCCATCCCAGTCCGCGACGGCATAGAAAATGCACTTCTTGAAGGAAACAACATGATGAAAATCAACGGCAGATACTACCTTCTGATGATTTCATGGCCCCGCGACAATGTCCGTCGTGAAGTATGCTATCGCGCAGAGAGCCTCGATGGCCCGTGGGAGAAGAAGATAATACTCAATCACGCCCTGCCACCATTTACCACCGGAGGTGTAGCACAAGGCGGTATAGTAGACTCCCCTACAGGAGAATGGTATGGCATCTTCTTTCAGGACAGGAACGGAGTGGGTCGCACCCCATGTCTCCTGCCATGCAGATGGGAAGACGGGTGGCCAGTCCTTGGCAATGCTGAAGGAAAAGTGCCAGACGACACCTCCGCCAAGTACATCCACCAGACAGGCATTCTCGGCAACGACGAATTCAGTTCCGACAGACTCTCGCTCTACTGGCAGTGGAACCACAACCCAGTCAACGAAGCCTGGAGCCTTACAGAACGCCATGGATATCTGCGCATGAAGACCAGCCGCGTAGTCGACAACCTGTTCGTAGCGCCAAATACCATCACACAACGCATGGAGGGACCGAAATGTGTAGGTACCGTATGCCTTGACATCAGCAAGATGCAAGATGGCGACAAGTGCGGACTGTCAGCTTTCTGCGGAACCAGCGGAGTACTCTGCATCTCCAGGAACGGCAAGTCGTACGTCCTGTCCATGGAGGTACAGAACATCGAACTGGACAAGCAGCATACAGTAAGCAAGGCAAGAGTCGAGCAGAAAGCCAAAGTCAGGATTCCAGGAACAAAACGGCCTGTCTACCTCCGCGTATATGGTGACTTTACCAACGGACGCGACATCGCAACATTTGCCTACAGCCTGGATGGAAAGAATTTCATCCCTATTGGCAGCGACATGAAGATGATATTCGACGGGAACACATTCTTCATGGGCACCAAGTTTGCCATTTTCAACTACGCCACCAAGCAGAAAGGCGGCTACATCGACATCGACTGGTTCCACATCGACCACGAAGGGTAAGAGCCATCAGATTCAGCCCACCAAGCACATTGACAGACCACCCTGTCGCGTTGCCTTGCAGTCACGATCCATTTGGCTGGCACGGAGATGAACCTGAAGACAAAGGCCTTAATGCGACTCGTTTTCTTGAGTCCGAAAGCCTTGGTGTCAAGCTGGCTCATGATGGTCTTGTAGAAATTGTGTATCAATGCTGTAAGCAGAAGAAAGACGGTATTCTCTGCCATGAACGACTTGGGAAGCCTGTTCCAGCCGAAGCCGTTGTTCATGTCGTCAAAGATGCGTTCCTTGCCCCCACGCAGATTGTAGAATTCGACAATATCCCGAACTGGGGTATATAAAGAAGCCCGACCTGCAAATGCAAGCCGGGCTTTGATTTGTGTTTTGAGTCAGCATGTTATGAGACCTCAATGGCCTTGATGACTTTCTCCTTTGGCTCGGTCTTCGGCATGGTGATGGTCAGGATGCCGTCCTCCACTTTGGCAGAGATCTTGTCACGAACCACATCGTCAGGCAACACGTAGTTCTGTTCATAATTCGAATAGCTGAACTCACGGCGCAAGTAGTGACGATGACTGTCCTCATGCTTGTGTTCCTGTTTGTTCTCGATGGCGATGGTGAGGTTGCCCTCGTCATTGATGCCTACGCGGCAATATTCCTTCTTAATGCCAGGGGCTGCAAGCTCCATCGTGTAGGCCTTCTCACTCTCCTTGACATTGACTGCGGGTGCTGTACTGTTGGCACGAGGCATGAAATCAGTGTTAAAGAAATCATCAAACATCGTTGGGAACCAACCATTGCTTTTCATTAATCCGTTCAACATAATCAATACCTCCTAATTATACTTTTAGTTTAACTTATTTGTTCTTTGATCGCCTCGGCTTGTTTGCTTCAGCTTTCACTAACAGATAAGCAAAGTGCATGCCTATAGAAAGAATCCGTGCCAGAATGACAATCGCGAAAGTCAATCTGGCACGGAATTTAAACTCGGTTAAACTATGCTGCCAGTTCTTTAAACTCAGTTAAACGTTGACTCAGATAATGACAACAGTTTCATCCTCTATTCGCCCGTTATCTTCCAGATGGCAGTGCTCTGGTGGAGCAAGTGGATGAACTCGCGTGCTGAAGCTTTCTGATAACCGTTCTTCAGGGTGTGGATGCATCCTTCCATCTCATTCTTGAAGCCTTCGGCACCATCAGCCACTGTGCTTCCACTGCCGATGACGGGAATGGCTACAAGGCCCGTCTCGTCGATGACGGTTGACTCGGAGAGTACCGTGACATACTTCGTCTGGCGAACAAACTTGAAGAGAAGGCCTACGTTGTTGATTTCGGCCTTGATGTTGTATTGCAGTCCGCTGTGCGCCGTCATCCTGTCGAAGGCATTGCGGGCCTGCAGGCCTTTCGCCGGCAGAACGAGCGGATGGCGTTGCAGGTCTTCGAGCGTGATGCCTTTCTGCTGAGCCAGCGGGTGCTGACTGTTGACGACGGCAGCCAGACGATTGTTGAAGAGCACCTGGCTCTCAATGCGCGGATTGCCCTCACTGGGCTTGAAGGCCAGCACGAGGTCAAGTTCGTGCCGCTGCAGCCGTTCAATGAGGTCTTCCATCGACGAGAAACAGACGGACAACTTCACCTTCGGATGCTTGTGCATGAAGTCGATCATCGTCTCGGCCATGATGCCGCTGAAGGAGAAGGTGACGCCTATATTGAGTTCGCCCGTCAGCAATTGTCCCAGCTCCTGTATCCGCTGCACGCAGTTGTCCACCATATATACGCTGTCGCGTGCCATCGGCAGCAACATCTCTCCGGCCTCGGTGAGTATCACTTCATGGCTATTGCGCACGAAGAGTTGTTGCGACAGTTCCTGCTCCAGATGCAGAATCTGCTGTGAGAGCGTGCTCTGGGTGATAAAAAGTTCGCGTGCAGCCTGCGAGAAATTGAGCGTCTCGGCCACGCGGAGGAAGTATTTCAGTTGTCTTATTTCCATTGTACATTCTGTTTTCGGCTGCAAAATTACTACAAATCATCGAAACGTCAGCATTCTTTGCTATTGTTTTTGCCGATAGCAGCATTTGGTGTTTAGCCAATCACCACATTCGGCAGAAACCATTACCGATTGTTGGCCATGTCGGTAGAAGGCCGTAATTTTGCACCCCGAAATCGAACGTTAAACAAATAAAACAGAAAGGAAACAAGACAATGACAACAAGTTGGTTGATTGTATTAGGAGAGTTTGCAGTATTCTTCACCTGTGCGTACTGGTATCTTCATCGTTCACGTGAGTGCAGTTTTGCCGTCAGGGTGGAGCACGACAGCATCGAGGGCATGACGCTTGGGAAGGTGGGGGAACTCATCCGCCGACATTTTACCGTCTCTGAGATTCTTGCAGCCGACTCGGCGAAGAATGTGATGAATCCAGCCGACTCCACTGTGCTGCATCAAGGCGATCACCTGCTCATCAAGGCTCGCCCTGAAGATAGAGAGGCGATTATCGCATTCCTCGGACAACCAGACAACATGCAGTGGATATGATGAGCGAGGGAGAGATACAACGCAGGCTCGACCTGCTGCTGCGCACGGGATGCCTGCTCATGGAGAGCGGTGCCGACACGAGCCGTGTGATGCGCACCATGAAGCGCGTTGCTGCCTACATGGGTCTGCCGCTCGAAAGGCTCAACATCTACATCGTTTACAACATGCTGATGGTTAACCTGCCTGACTGCCGGCAGTCGTTTACGCGCTTTCAGCGTGTAGAGCGTCATGGTATCGACCTCGACACGCTGCGGCAGGTAAGCCATCTGTCGTGTGAGGCTCAGCGCACGGGCTACTCGCTCGACTACTATGAACGGCAGTTGTCGCAGATAGCCTGCCAGCGCCGTAACTATTCTCCCTGGCAGGTGGCTGTGGGGGGCGGTTTGGCCTGCGGCGGCTTCTGCATACAGTTTGGCTGCGACTGGACGGCCTTCTTCTATGCAGCCCTTGCCGCCATCCTCGGTTTGCGTCTGCGTATGTGGCTGGGGGCAGTGGGCAGCAATGCCCTTGTCAACACTGGTGTGGCGGCTTTCGTCTCTACGCTGATAGCCTGGGCCTTCAGCGAGCTGTCGCAGTGGGCTACGGCCTCGGACGGGGCGATGGGCATCTTTGCATCCAGCACGCCGTGGCATCCGTTGCTGGCCTGTGCGCTGTTCATCGTGCCGGGGGTGCCGCTTATCAATTTTGTCAGCGACATACTCTCCGGCTACACACAGATAGGCGTGACGCGGGCAATGGGAACGCTGACGACGCTCCTCGCCATGGCTTTCGGCATTGCCTTTGCCATTCGGGTGTGTGGCATAGACAACTTTGCCAAGAACCTGCCGATGACTCCCCATCATGCCTACGACGAGTATTCGCTTGCAGCCGCCGTATCGGCCATCGGCTTCTCCATGATTTTCAACACGCCGCGCCATCTGATGGGCTTTGTGGCACTGGGCGGTGTCGTCAGCGTCTGCACGCGCAACTTCGTCAACCTCGGACCCTCCAGCGGCAACATCGGGCTTGACCTGGGGCTTGTCGTCGGTTCGTTCGTAGGGTCTGCTGTTGTGAGCATACTCTGCTGCGCACTGGTGCGCTGGCTGCACACGCCCCACCAGCTGCTGAGCATTCCGAGTGTCATCCCGATGATACCTGGTGTGCTGATGTATCGCGCCCTGTTTGCGTTCATCAATATGCACGGTGTCGTAGGCGAGGTGACCGTGGCGATGAATTATGCGATACAGGCCTCGCTCATCATTCTCTTCATAGCCCTTGGCGTGGCCATACCCAACGTGTTTTTCCGCCGGATGATACCGGCATGAAGGCCCAGAACTCGGCGATACATGCTATTACAATGTACTTGATGAAGCTCATATTACCTACAATTTTAGTTCCATGATAATATCACAGCGGTCATAGGTGCTCCCCTCCAAGGAAATCTCATGGAATCCTAGCTTACGGTACAGATGGATAGAGGCTTCCAGCTTAGTATTCCCTTCAAGATAAAGACGTTTTGCCCCTATTTTCCTTGCATAGTCAATCAGAGCCGTTCCAAGTTGATGACCGATGTGATGTCCCTGCGTATGAGGCGAAACAGCCATCTTTGCCAGTTCGTATGAATCCTTATCGGGATGGTTAATCAAGGCGCAGCATCCAACGACTTCTCCCGTATTGTCGTCAAGAGCCAGAAATATCTGACCGCCATTGTCTATGATATAACTATCAATATGGGAAAAGGTCTTAAGGTCTGACTCCTCCAAACTGAAATATGTCTCAATCCATTCCGTGTTCAGACGTATGAAATCTGCTTTATACTGTCCGCTATAGGTTATAATCTTTATCATTTCAA
>JAGHUI010000003.1 GCA_018064885.1 Candidatus Minthosoma equi
ATGTTCAACAGGGCGGGAATTAAACTGCTTAGGGCGAAAATCATCTATGCGGACTACGGAGAAAGGATACTAACTTGCCACTAAATTGACGCAGAACCGAAATTCTTGCGTACGGAACGTGATAAGATTCTTCTGGTGAACGGTGCTTGACAGGTGGGAAAACCGTTTCTCATCAGGTACGTCGGTAAGAAACTATATAAGAATTTTGTAGAGATAAACCTCAAGGAAGACAAGGAAACAGACCATGTATTTGCAACATCCTGACGAGGTAAACGAAGAGGTTATTTTACCAGAACTTGAGCCTTTGTTATAGGATATAGAAAGGAAAAAAGAGAAATTTCATTAGTGAAAATTGAATTTTCGTTCACATCTCACTATATTAAGGGCATAAACTTCAAAACAGCCTTCGATGATGCAGTCAAAGAGTATTTCGGAGTAAAGACAGATTACTATGATTGGAACAATTAACAATTTTAGATTTTTATAAACAATGAATCTACCTCAACTATATGACAATTTTAGCCTCTGGCATAACAGGAATGCACAACCTTTCATGTTGTTTGACATAGTTAATGCAACAGAGAATGATCATACATGTTTACTACAGCGTCTGTTAGCATGGACAGATAGGAACGGAAAGAGAATATTCCTGGAGTCATTCCTTGCTGATGCACTGGGACTAAATGCTAATGGCATCACGGACGTTTTTATCACAGACCAGCAATCTGCTCTCGGCATTAAAGATGGTGGAAAGGGGATGATAGATTTGTTCATTTCATACAAGGACAGCAAAGGTACGAAGAAGAGCATAATCATTGAGAATAAGATAAATGATGCTTGTGATACAGATAATCAACTGAATCGTTATGTCTATACTCTGATCGAGCCTCAACAGAGTTTTGACGAATGGATTGGTGATCCTGTTTATCTCTGTGCTGGTTATGATGCCAGCGAGAATGTTTATGAGAATATCCGTGTGGTGTATCTTACAAAGGATGGTCAGAAGGAGCCTTCTACCAAGAGCCTGAACGAGGTACTTAAGAATAACCTTGGACAGAGTTATGTTCCCATGAATTATGTAGAGGACATCCTGCCTTGGTTAAAGGAAAACGTTCTGCCGCAATGTCCTTACGATGATAAAGGAATACTCATTGCTGGCGTGCAGCAGTACATAGCATATCTTGAATATCTCCTTAAGCCAACAGAAGGACTATGGATGCCGTACGAGGAGATAAGAAAGGAGTTCACCTCTTTGACAGACATAGAACTATATGAATGTCTTGGAGAAATTCAGTTGGACGATGCTGTTGATAAAGATTCCGCAACATACAAGGCATTCCTGAAGCAGATAAATATTTTCCGCGAATATATGTTTGATGACTCGGCATCTCTTGCTGACGGCTGGACAGTGCATGTCACACCATCCTTTATCTGCCTTTACAAAAAAGCATGGCAAACTAACGAGGAACGTAAATACAACGCTCCATCTCTAATCTACACCTGCTCTATGTCACAGTACAAGCAAGGTAAGGGAGCAAACATAGAGTGGAAACTTATCCTTACACATCTGCCTGTTGGTAGTGCAAGAAGAAACCATCCTGAGCAATATACATCCAGACTGTATCGTGCTCTGCGCTCTCTGAACATGTATGATGGCAAGGTCAGAACATCAAACCATGACCGTGATCATATCTTTGGTGATGCCCGTAGAATTGATGTCAATTTTGATGTAAACGACAAAACACAGAGAGTTTGTTATCTCAACGAATTCATAGATAGCATAACGGCTGAAACCCTGGTAATAGATGCAGCGCTAAAAAATATTTGACTAACCCAACTACAACTTGGTCATGATGATATTCAGAACTGTCATTTCAATCAGCGGAAAGACTTCGCGGGTTGACGCAGTTGAAACCTTAATACGTGAGGTAGGCAAACGAACAGGCGTGATGGACAATGAACTGGGATTGTATATTCCTTTTCAGGCTGTCATGCAAGTCATTGAGGGAGAAAACGATCATGAGGGTAATATCATCTTCATGGAACGTACAGCAAACGGTGAGATCATCCTCAAATGCGAGGAAGGACCCCGTTCATTGTTTGCTCTGGAAGCGGCACTCCAAGAGTACTTCGAAGTTGAGATTGACGATTACGAATGGGAATAGAGTTTTTTAATAAAGTTAGGAAACCATGTCATATATAGCAGTAAACTATGGAGAGCTTGCTCCATACAAGGTGGAGCGAGTTGCAGGCAATGGAATAAAGAAAATCACATGGGATAAGATTGCATCTCAGGATACAAAGATGCCTTTCGATGTCTATATCGTACCGGCAAAGGAAGCATGGGCATGGGGAGACTACGTCAGAAGTCAGAAACATCTGCAAGAGTTATTCAACTGCGTGTATCTGCTATGGGGGCACGATTTTATCTATGCAGGAAAATCCATTGACGGCGACCGCATTCTTGGACACATCGAGTACGATGACACATCTGACTTCGACTATCAGATGCTGTTCGTTCCCAATAGCGATAATCCTGCCACGAAGGCATACAGGACAAGCAACTTCATGGCATACTTGGAGTCTGAGTTGATAGACAGAATCAGAACTAACAATCCTTATTGCCACAATGTGATAGTGGAAAAGAACAGGGAGAAGAACAAGCAAGATCTGAACCAGAATGCCGACAAGGAGGATTTTGCTGCAAATATAATAGGTCTGATTGTTGAAGTGTTTATGGATATCTCATATTGTGGTTATTTATTACCGGAGGAGAAGAAAACTCAGCCATTAGACAATGATCCAGAAGAAGCTGATCCAGAAAAAGATGATTTAGAAAGATGATTATGAAGAAGCTTCTATACATACATGGCTACAACGGCTCGCCAGAAGGGGGCAGCTGTAGATTATTCAGAAAGCACATGCCACAGGATGAGTGGCAGGTGATAGGGATGGACTACACGCAGGATGACTGTGCTGTAGCCCTGAAGGAGATACGTGAGACAATAGAGCGTGAGGGAATAGAGCTTGTGGTTGGCTCGTCGCTCGGCGGTTTTCTCACGCTGCTTACAACAGGCATAAAACGCATAGTGATTAATCCATGCTACCTGCCTTCTGTGGAACTGCCAAAGCTCGGTCCAAACAACGGTCTGCCAGCACCCTCTAAGGAGATGCTGGCTACTTATGCTGCGTTTGAACCACAACTGAAGACATTCAGCGACGAGGAACGCTTTCTCATAACGGGTTATTTTGCAGAGGAAGACGAATTACTGGGAGACCGCTATCAGGATGTGTTCGAAGAAGATGTGCATGGATTCTACGATATTCCAGGTGGTCACCATGTCTGTGAAGAAGCGGTGAGGATAATATGTCGTCCTTTTACTCCTGAATACCAATACTTGAAGCGTGCCCACAAGGAATCTTTCAAGAACAAAGAGAGCATCCTCCGCTCTCAGGTGTGCGGCTGCTTCTCTTGCTTAAAGACCTTTGCTCCAGGCGAAGTGACATTTCGCGAAGAGATGGATGGACAACAAACTGCATGGTGTCCATACTGTGACATTGACGCAGTATTAGGCGATGCTACTGGCTATCCAATAACTTCGGATTTCTTGAAAGAGATGAAAAAGGAGTGGTTTGGGGGCTAGTCAAAAACTGGTATTGGTCATTAACACACTATTGCTCATAGAATAGCATTTGGTATCCCGACTACACTTTATAGTAATCCCGTCATATATACTGGAATCAAGATCGTTTGCTCATCGCGTCGTAGGTCTTTCGTATATATCAGGTATCTTCGGTCTATTCGTGATGAAAATTTAGTGCAGAATGCGTCCAATGAAGGATGATTGCTATACCCCTCCGACTTCACCTCCAATGGCCATATCTTTGCACCCCGTGACAGTAAGAAATCTATTTCATAGTTATGTTTGTCGTCTTTCGGCCATGTGTAGTAGAATAACTTGTTGCCTGCTGCACGTAACATTTGAGCCACAAGATTTTCATATATATATCCAAGATTAACGGACAATCTGTCGCTTAACAACTTGTCATATATAACATTTTCAGTATATTTCTTATCCCAGAAACACAACGTTATCATCAATCCTGTGTCACAGACATACATCTTAAAACGGTTCTTATCTTCTTCAAGCGACAAGCCAACATTTGGGTCATCGGCATGATAGCATATGTTTACTGTCTTACTATCCTCAAGCGAAATCAGTAAATCCGTCATGGTATCTGTAGGCACTCCCTTGATAACAGAAGTTGGAGCAAATCGTGATACGCCTTTGCTTAATTGTGCAGGAATGCTCATGAACAAGCGACCCAATTTGCCTGTTTTGTCTAATTTCCGAAAATCATCTTCGTAAAGTTTGATGATCTTCCTCTTGACTGCATCGACTGCCTTTATGTTCTTTGTGTCCAGATAGGCATTGACCGCCTGTGGCATTCCACCTACAAGCATATAGAGACGTAGGTCTCGCATGCGACTTCTATTGAGGTCATCCCCCATACTCATACGCTTTTCCAAAGTCTGCCGGAGTAACGGAATGGTGGCTTTATCACCCATTGCCCAACGAAACTCTTCATAGTCCATCGGGAACATCTCCAAACGATCCTCCTCGCTGGGTATTGTGATATTTTCAGTGTTTTTCTTGATGCTAATCAGTGAACCTGTTTCGATATAATCGTAGCGGTGGTCTGCAACAAGATATTTTATTGCTTGACGTGCCATTGGACACTTCTGTACCTCATCAAAGATGATAACAGATTCTCGCGGATAAAGTGTCTTATGGTATTTGCTTTGTAGATAGAGAAATACATAATCCAAGTCCTCCATGTTTTCACTGAAGAGCTGATGAATATCTTTTCCAGCCTTATTGAAGTCTATAAGGATGTACGATCGATATTCGTTCTGGGCAAATTGTTCTACAATCGTAGATTTGCCTATACGTCTGGCGCCTTCTATCATTAAAGCACTTCTGCCATCGTTTTCTTTCTTCCACTCCAGAATATCGGAGTATATTTTGCGTTCAAAAATACGTTCGATCATATGTGTGTCATTTAATCTAGTGCAAAGTTATTAAAATTAAATGAAATAGCAAAGTATGTGAGGGTAAATTCTATTATTCCCTTAATTTTATTTTACTATATATCTATTGTTCCCTTAATTTTAAATTCTCATTATTATGTCATTCCCTTAATTTGAACTATAATTCTGTAATAGTATCTCAATACCTGCTATAGACTCGTATGAACTCAAAAAGTCGGTTGGCACACCTTCGGTTGTCAAGCATACGCAAATACTCGATTCCATTATTATATAAATGAGATTCGAAATGCTGTACTTGTTGTTCATGGCGAGAAGGCTCACTCACGCTACTTCGGCGAGAATGCTTACGAGTATATGATGACTGGCAAGGCAGAAGGTTATGATACCGTACGTAAGCCAAATCCTGCACCAGAAAACAAGGAACTCCTCATCATTCCAGGAGCCTCACACTGTGATCTTTACGATGGTGGCAAGAACAAGGTTATACCTTGGGATAAGCTTGAGTCATTTTTCAACGACAACATGAAATAAATGCAAGAAATTCACTTATCTGCTATTTGAAGCCAGGGAGAACTCTTTGAGTTTATGGGAATTTGGAATCTACTGCTACTTCACAAACCCAACCTTGTCGGCATCTGTAATCTCTCGGATCACACGGCAAGGATTTCCTGCAGCAACCACACGAGGTGGAATGTCATGTGTCACGATGCTACCGCAACCAATGACTGCACCCTCGCCGATGGTCACACCAGCCATGATCTTAACGTCACCTGCTATCCATGCCTTATCTCCAATAGTGATACGTCCTCCGATGAGAGCACCCTGTGCACGTTCTTCTGGGTCAAGGCTGTGGTTTGCGCTATACATTCCAACGTTAGGACCAATCAGCACATTATGGCCAATGGTAATGCGTGAGCAGTCGAGCAACACGGCACCAAAGTTGATATAGACATTGTTACCAATGTAGATGTTCTTGCCGAACTCACACTTGAATGTAGGTTCCACATACACGTTCTCACCAATACTGCCGAATAGTTGTTTGAGAAGCACCTTGCGTTCCTCTACCTGTTCATCGGTTGTTTGGTTGTATTTGTTGAAGATGTTCTTTGCATCTACTCTGCGATTGAAGAGGTCTTCGTCAAAGTCATCATAAATCATGTCGAGCTGCATCTTCTCCCATGCAGTAAGGTTCCGATTCTGTTCCATAGGACAAATCATTTACAATTTTGACAATTTACCATTTACAATTCATGAATGGCGAATTTTATTTTTTTAACCAATGTTCCTTCAGCCAAGCACGAACAGGAAGGTCGTACAGCTTCAAGGCGGCCCATGCATTCATGATGACAAGGATTGTGGTGGTAATAGCCACAAAGATGTGTGTGCTGACTGGCGAGTCCAAGTGACGCTGTGCCCATGACATGTGCATGTAAAGCACCGGATAATGAGTAATGTAAAGAGGGAACGAAATATCGCCCAAGAACTTGCATATCTTAGTACTTACCTTGCCAGTGACCTTACTGCCAGCACCTGTGACAAGGACAAGAGGGAAGAGCACCAATACGCAGAAGAGCTGATATGCACCATCCACGATGTTGCCGCCGCCCATATACTTAGGCACGTTGAACATGCCGAAGACGATGAGTGAGGTAATGAGGAAACCATGATTTGACTTGATCATCTTGCCCATGCGTGACATCAGCAAACCGATGAGGAATGGATAGAGCAAACGAGTGAAGGCAAGATACACATGCTCTGGATTGAATACGAATCCACCGTTGATGTAATAGAAGTAATCAGTTTCCGTCAGGTTGCCAAATATATTGAGATTCAAAGCAATGTCTGCGGTCAGGACAGCTGAGCCCATTGCCAGTATCGCCAATCCCCAAGTAGGCAGGAAACGGAAAATGAAGGCATAGAGGATATTGGCAATATACTCATAGATGAGTGTCCATACAGGACCATTGATGCTTGACAGCTCACCCCATCCACGGATGTCCCACGACTGCGTGAATGGAATGCAGAACAAAGTGAGCACCGCCTGGAGCATCAGGAAATGCCAAGGTGCACTATCCACGGCTCCAAACACATCTACGCTACCCGAATAGTAGAAGAAGATGATGCCCATCAGTACACCAATCAGAAGCATAGGATGCAGACGTGCGATACGACGCTTGAAGAAGCCCTTGTAACCCATCTGGTCAAAACGATCCTGATAAGCATAGCCAAGAACGTAACCCGAAAGGGCAAAGAAGAAATCGACAGCAAGGTAGCCATGCGCCATGATGTTGTTCGTGATGTCGGCAGAATAGCATTCCATCATGTGGAAGCCAACGACACAGAGTGCTGCCACACCTCTGAGTCCGTCCAAGACCTCATATCTTGGTTTTGATTCTAAGTAAGCCATTGTTTTTGTATAAACGTTTAAACTGTTAAACGATTAAAATTTTGTTATTCACTCAATAAGCCCAAGCTTTTTTGCTTTGAAGCAAGCTTCGGTCGTATTGCTGACCTGCAATTTCTCTATGATGTTCTGCCTGTGGCGGTCAACTGTATTTTTGCTGATGCCCATTATTCCTGCAATCTCTTTGCTGGCAAGTCCTTTTTGAATGTACTGCAGCAGTTCTTTTTCTCGATTACTCAGTATTGAGCGCAGTTCAGAGATGTCGATGCGACGTTCCTCACCTGTCAGCTTATGTATCAGTCGGGCATGAGTGAACGACTCCTTCGTCAACTTGTATATACAAAGCGCATAGCAGATGCCTTGTTTGCCTTCGCTCGGGAAATACTGTATGCGATGTATAATAGGATGGTACTTGCCATCAGCATCGTGCATACTGATTATCTGCTCCATATACCAAGGGAATCCCTCGCTGACGTTCTGTGGTGTCAGCATTCGGTTGAAGAACTTCAGTTCCTGAAGGTTCTGAATCACCAGATTGTCAGGATTGATGCAAGAGATAATCTCTTCCTCGAATACAGAATCCACAAACAAATGTGTGCCAGCTTTTCCTATGCCAAGAACCTCTGCCGTCTTGCCCAGAAAGATGTGGCACTTACCTGTTCTCATATTGTTAAGTGCAACAATGGCATTGTCGCACATGGCATACGTTTCTGCGAAGTTCAGCAATCGCTGTTCCTCGGCTTCCAAATGTACTCCGTCTTGCTGGCTCATAAAGCGAGACACAAGTTTGTCGTTTATTTCAACCATAATTTTGAGAATACTATATGGTTATTTATTATCTTGACTATTTATATAAGAAAAGAAAATTTCCTCTTATTCTATTATTTTTCTACAAAGGTACTCAAAAAATATCATAACTGACATGGCTGTTGAACTAAAAACATGAAATCATGGTCATAAATCAGTAGTATTTTTTTTGAGCTGAGGTAAGATATGGGTACAATCATCGTCTTGATGGTGGCACCCATTTTTTCATGCATTTGCATTAAAATTCTTGGTTTTATGGAAATTTATGGTGGAATCCTTCTTTACTTATGCAGAAATGTGGTATATTTGCAAAAATAATGTAATACAAAAGAAGAAGCACTATGATAGTATATCCTAACGCAAAGATAAACATCGGACTTAATGTTGTTGAGAAACGCCCGGATGGCTACCACAACCTCGAAACTGTGTTCTACCCTATCAACCTGCAGGATGTCATCGAGATAAAAGAGATTGAGAACGACATTCCTGAATGCGGATACCGCCTGAAAGTGCTCGGCACTGTGTTCGACGGCTCGCCAGACGATAATCTCGTCATACGCGCCTTCAAGATGCTCAAGGCCGACTACGACCTGCCTCCTGTGAGCATCGGTCTCTACAAGCACATTCCGACTGGTGCAGGACTTGGCGGCGGTTCGTCCGATGCGGCATTCACCATCAAGACACTCAACGAGCGTTTCCACCTCGGATTATCCAACGAGAAGATGGAGGAGTACAGCGCGCGACTTGGTGCCGACTGCGCATTCTTCATCCAGAACAAGCCAGTATTCGCAACAGGCATAGGCAACATCTTCCACCCTATCGACATCAATCTGCAGTACAAGCAGCTCGTGCTGGTCAAGCCAGACATCTTTGTATCCACGAAAGATGCCTATGCCAAGGTCAACGTGCATCGTCCAGAGCAATCGCTGCCCGAGCTTCTTTCCCAGCCGATAGAGACATGGAAGGACACCGTCGTAAACGATTTTGAGGAAAGCGTATTCTCCAAGTTCCCAGAGATTGCAGCCATCAAGGACAAGATGTACGACCTCGGAGCTGTCTATGCCAGCATGTCGGGCAGCGGCTCCAGCGTCTTCGGCATCTTCGACGATCCTGTTGACAACGTCGATGAGGAATTTTCAGGAATGTTCTGCCGACAGAGAGAATTGTAACGCACTCATACCCACAAGCATAGACATCACAAGCATAAGAAGCGCAACAACAAGGGCAACCTCGCACTCTCTGCAAGGCTGCCCCTTTCTTCATGACGTCTCGGCTAATCGTTCAGCGCATCGCCAGCTGTCTTGATGGTGAGATCTGCCATTGTCTGACGGAGACGCTTGCCAGGGATAAACTGGATTCGCTTCTTCTGGATTGTCTCGCTTGTCGCCTCCTCCTCAGTCTTCACGCACTTCACGTTGATGACAGGATTGAAAGAGCCGAACTCGCCCATCTTCACAGGGTGACCAATCTCGATGTAGTGGCACATACGGTTGAGAAGCGCATCAATCACAGCCTTTGTCTGCGACTCGTTCACACCGCACGATACGGAGCACTCGTTAACGAGCTGATCAGTTGTCACCTGAGGGTAGCGAATCTGCTGCACCTTGTAAACCGTTGGCTTGCCCTCCTGGTAGCCAAGAACCACTTTTGCCTTTCTTGTAATAATTCCCATAGTGTATTAAGATTTTTGGTTTTGACTCATCGGATTGCCTGGAACCCGAATCATCTTGTAAATTGGTTAGGTTGTGGGAGTTTAGGTTTGCCCCGCGTCCCACATGGTCTCCCTCGCCCTCTACGGGTAGCGACCGTGAAGAAACGTGACTAAATGTCACGATTTAGGAAGCGACTGAGCGAAGTGCTCTTCGCGAGGACGGGCTAGGTTCGGGGAGAGGGTCTTTTCGTTCGTCACACGAAGCCTTGCGCCCATCTGGTAGTTTTCGTAAATGATCCTGATGAACTCCTCGCGAGCACGATCGATGTCCACCATCCTGCGAATTTCCGGATCTTCGCATTCATTGGCAAATCCCACATTCACCTTGTTCACCGTAGCCTGCTTCTTCGAGTCGAAGCACGTGATTCGGCATCCCCTTCTGTGCGGATCATCCACAATGCGGTAGCACATCGTCATGCAATCGTCTGTCGTCTCACGGAGCACATACTCACCCTCAGCAAGGCAATAGCGAGTATGTCCGTAGAACTCCTCGCCTCGTCGGTACTGGCGGAATCCATTCTCGCGCGCCTCACCGCGGAACAGCACCCTACCCTCCTCATTTTCAATCGTCACGAGGCTCTTTGTGATGTTAACATCTCCATAGTATCGGAACATCCCTCATGCTTCTTGCCCGAAGAAACGTACACTATAACTATGAAATACAACAAGAAAGAGCACCGCCTAATGCCCTCGCTTGACGGCAAGGCATGGATACTGATGGGGAATGGTGCTATGGCGTGCAGGGACGGTTCTGTTGTGGTAGGCGAAAGATACCTGCCAGGCGTGGTACTGCATTCGCGCCAGCAGTTTGCGCTTCTCTACGAACGAATAGCCAAGAACATCAAGCGAGGCAATGAGGTGACACTCGTGATACGCTAAGACGAAGAATAGCTTAGGAAGGAAGATTGGCTGAAAAGAAGAAAGGCTGCTTTGCAAATCGTTATGCAAGGCAGCCTTTTTGTTGTAGTTATGCGAAAGTGTCACTCCCACTCGATCGTTGCTGGTGGTTTTGAGGACACATCGTAGCATACGCGGTTTACGCCACGGACGTTGCGGATGATCTTGTTGCTGACCTCGGCAAGGAACTCGTATGGGAGCTTTGCCCAGTCGGCTGTCATGGCATCGGCTGATGTCACGGCACGGAGAGCAACAGGGTTCTCGTATGTGCGCTCGTCGCCCATCACGCCTACTGACTTGACATCGCTAAGGAGAATGGCGCCTGCCTGCCAGATCTGGTCGTAGAGGCTCACCTCAATCTCACCGTCCTTCATGTCGGCTGGAACGCCTGCCTGAAGCACACGGCGTGCGTCTTCACCGCTGAGCTTTGTCTTCCAGTTGCGGAGTCCCTGAATGAAGATGTCGTCGGCATCCTGAAGCACACGAACCTTCTCTGGAGTGATGTCGCCAAGAATGCGAACGGCGAGACCTGGCCCTGGGAATGGATGGCGTGTGATGAGGTGCTCTGGCATTTCCATCTGACGTCCTACACGGCGAACCTCGTCCTTGAAGAGCCACTTGAGAGGCTCGCAGAGCTTGAGTCCCATCTTCTCAGGAAGACCACCCACGTTGTGGTGGCTCTTGATGACCTTGCCCGTGATGTTGAGCGACTCGATGCGGTCAGGGTAGATTGTTCCCTGAGCAAGCCACTTGGCTCCTTCAATCTTCTTTGCCTCTGCCTCGAACACGTCGATGAAGCCTTTGCCGATGATCTTGCGCTTGCGTTCTGGCTCGTGCACGCCAGCGAGTTCTGTATAGAATTTCTCTGATGCATCAACGCCTACAACATTGAGGCCGAGGCATTCGTAGTCGCGAAGCACGTCGGTAAACTCGTTCTTGCGGAGAAGACCATTGTTGACGAAGATACAAGTGAGGTTCTTGCCAATTGCCTTGTTGAGAAGCACAGCAGCCACAGATGAGTCAACACCGCCAGAAAGACCGAGGATGACCTTGTCGTCGCCTACCTGCTCCTTAAGTTCCTTGACTGTCTGCTCTACGAACTGAGCTGGGCTCCAATCCTGCTTGCCTCCGCAGATGTCAACCACGAAGTTCTTGAGAAGCTGTGTGCCATCGATTGAGTGGAACACCTCAGGATGATACTGAACACCCCAGATCTTCTCGTCGTTGGCTGCGTATGCAGCGTACTTGACAGTTGATGTTGATGCGATGACACGGAAGCCTTCAGGAAGCTTTGTGATGGTGTCGCCGTGGCTCATCCACACCTGGCTGTTTGGAGCGAAGTCCTTGAGGAGAGGATTGCCCTCTTCCATGAATTCAAGGTTTGCGCGTCCGTACTCGCGTGTGCCTTCTGGCTCTACGTTTCCACCAAAGGTGTATGCCATGAGCTGCGCACCGTAGCAAATGCCGAGGATTGGGTATTTGCCGCGAATCTCGTCGAAGTTGATGTGGAAAGCATCATCGGCATAAACGCTGAGCGGAGAACCTGAAAGGATGACGCCAATGATGTCTGGATCGTCCTTTGGGAACTTGTTGTAAGGCATGATCTCACAGAATGTGTTCAACTCACGAACGCGACGTCCGATGAGCTGAGTTGTCTGTGAGCCAAAGTCTAAGATGATAATTTTCTGCATAAATTCATGTACCATTTGCCATATACCTATGTACCATTTACCATTTGGCTGTGTACTAGGTACAATATGGTATGAGAATGGATTTGTTATTTTAATTTTTGCAAATATAGAGAAAATGTTTTGACTAATTATTATTTTCTGTCAAAAATTCTTCTGCTTTTGCTATTGTATCGAGTTTTCCCACGTCAAGAAGCTTCAATTTGTCATCTGGACGGCAGTATATCGCTTCTTTGTCGCAGATGCTGAGGTAGAAGTCGATGATGGAGAATTTTCCTTCCCATGAGTCCATGTATTTGAGCAATGAGGGATGGAACACCTGTATGCCTGAGAATGCGTAGCGCTTGCTGCTGCTGACGTCGAGATTGGCGTATGGGCTGCGCACCTGTCCTGTGGCAATGTTTGTCCAGCCTACGAGACGGTTGTCGTCGTTGAAGAGCAGGTAGCGCTGTGTCTCGCGGTATGAAACGAGGAGCGTGGTTGATGCTACCTGATCGTAGAGCTGCTGAAGGTCGGCATTGCTGAGAATGTCAACATTGTGGACAAGTATCGGCGCATCGGTGGAGAAGAGCTTTGCAGCTTTCTTGAGTCCACCACCCGTTTCGAGCAGCATGTCGGTTTCGTCGCTGAACTTGATGGTGATGCCGAAGCTGTCGTTGGCATTGACGAAGTCGATGATCTGCTGGGCAAAATGATGCACGTTGATGACTACTTCGGTCACACCAATAGCTTTCAGCTTCTCGATAAGAATCTGAACGAGGGGTTTGCCGTTGATTGGCACCATTGCCTTCGGCATTGTATCTGTGAGCGGCTTGAGGCGTGTGCCAAGTCCTGCCGCAAAAATAAGAGCGTTGACCACTCTAACTTCCCCATTAGGGGATGACTTTATAGTGTCTGAAGTCATTTCAAAATTTGCGTTATGTTCTGTTCTCTATGACACAGGTGCACTTCGACTCCGAACTTGTTGTGAAGATGCTCAGCTATGTGCTGGGCGGAATAGACGGAGCGATGCTGTCCTCCTGTGCATCCGCAGCTGATCTGAAGATCCTTGAAGCCACGGTCGAGCCAGCGCTGGGTGTGGAAATCGACAAGCGGATAGATGTTGTCGAGGAATGTGAGGATTTCTCCGTCTTTCTCAAGGAAGTCAATGACTGGCTGATCTAGACCTGTCAGCTTCTTGTATTCGGCGTAGCGTCCTGGATTATTGCTTGAGCGACAGTCGAACACGTAGCCGCCTCCGTTGCCGCTGATGTCCTCCGGGATGCCTTTCTTGTAGGAGAAGGAGAAGACGCGGACGATGAGGTTGTCGTGGACGAATGGCTTTGGCTGTGCCTCGATGAGCCGCAGGCACACATCTTTTAAATATGGATAGGCGTCGCACGTGCCAAGCTCTATCTCCTTACGGAGGTTCTCGATGGCAGGCGGTATGCTGTCGATAAAGTGCTTCTTCTTTTCCCAAAGTCCACGATAGCCGTAGGCTCCAAGAACCTGAAGGAGACGGAAGAGGACGAACTGGTGAAGGCGTTCGATGAAATGCGCCTTGGTAATGCCTTTGTAGCATTCAGGACAGTTGCGTTCTGTAATGTAGTATTCGAGAGAATGGTAATATTCGCTTATGAGCTTGTTTCTGAGGTCATCGCTGTATTTGGCTGATGCTTGCCAAAGGAATGATGCGACATCGTAGTAGATCGGTCCTTTGCGTCCGCCCTGATAGTCGATGAAGTATGGCATTCCGTCTTTCAGCATGACGTTCCTTGCCTGGAAGTCGCGATAGAGGAAGGTGTTGCCGTTCTCAAGAAGCAAGCTTTCGGAGAACTTCACGAAGTCTTCCTGAAGGCGAATCTCGTTGAACTCCACGCTTGTAAGCTTCAGGAAGTTGTACTTGAAGTAGTTGAGATCGAACATGATGCTGACATCATCCATTTCTGCCAACGGATAGCATTTGGAGAAGACATATTCGCTGCCTGCCTCGAACTGGATCTTTGGCAGCTCGGAGATGACAAGGCTGAGCATATTGACCTCTTTGGCATCGTAATTTCCATCGCTCTCCCTACCCTTTTTCAAGTAGTCGAACAGGGAAACGGAACCCATGTCCTCCTGAAGATAAGCCATGCAGTCGTCGCTATGGACGTAGAGGCGAGGTGTGCCGAAGTCTTTGCTCTCGAAGCTCTTGGTGAGGGCAATGAAAGCACGGTTTTCCTCTTCGTTGGTTCCGATAACGCCAATGGCTGTGAAGCCGTCAGCACCTGTGAGGCGATAGTAACGACGATTGCTGCCTGCTCCTGGAAGCGCTTCGACAGAGACAGGATCAGCATTCTTGTACTTTTTGTATAGCTTGGCTAATCTTTCCTTTTCCATATTGACATTACTTTATTGCGGACAGCTATGATATTGAACACCGATACGACAATGAGCAAGATGAAGCCTACGCAGAGCGATGGAAGTATGCTTGCTGACTGGAAATCAGGGAACATCTGCTCGAAGAGTCCTATGTAGATGCTCCTCACAACGAGAAGGATGACGATGGCAAGAAGGAGGACAAGCACGTTAAGTCCTACGGTAAGCGCCTGATATGGGAAGGACACCTTGGATGGAGAATAGCCAATGAGAAGAAGGTTCTCGAGCTTGCTGCTGTTCTTCTGGACAAGGAGAAATACGCTGAGCATGAGGATGTAGAACGAGAGGATGCTGATGACAAGTCCAATGACCATGACGATGCTGACAATGATGCGAAGCACGAAATTGGTTTTGGAGGCATCAAGCTTGTCTTCGTCTGTCTCGTAGTTGTGGCCTTGCAAGTAGCTGGTGATCTTTTCGTCTGTAGGATTGTTTACCTCAAGAATGAGGCGTGTTGGCTCCTGAGCAGCATCGGATGATGCGTATTCGCCATTTGCCCATTGCATAAAGCTCTCTGGAACGAGGATGGTGTTCAATCGGGATGAGAAACCAACAATCTTGCCGTCATATTCGCCAGAATTTCCGTTTCCATTGATGCTGACCTTGAGCTTCATGGCACCAAGGATGCCTGTGCTGAGCTTTGGAAGTCCTTTGCCCTGAGCATAGCCAAAGTTGTAGAGGTCGAGGTAGTTCTTTGGAAGAATGATAGGTATCTCTGTGCTGCCTTCCTTGTATTCCCATTCATCGCTTGCAACATCGACAAACTCATCAGGAACGCTCTCGAAGAACATTTCTGTGGAGAAGTTGGCAAAGCCGTCAACATCGAAGCGTGCGCGGACATTGAAGCTGGATGGAGTGAATGCGCCAATCTTTTCGACAAAGCTTTCATCTTGCAGTTCTTCGATGTCTGCCTTGGTGAAGGACGATGACTTGCCGGTAATGGTGGACATTGCTCCTATCTTCTTGTTGACAATGAGGTAGTCGGCTTTCATGAAGCTGTCCTCGCTGTCGAGCGACTGATAGTCGTTGTAGAATTGCACACCAAGCAGAATGATGACGACTCCAACGAGATTGGCAAAGAAGAAGCCAGCGAACTGAGGTATGCTAATATGCTGTCTGAGAAGTTTCCAAACTAATTTCATAACTTAAACACTTTATCGTAGTTGAGTTCAATGTGCTTGCCAATACTTGTGGCAATAATTCCTGCTCCCTGACGCTTTGCCTCGGTGGTAAGGATGCGTCCCATAATCTCGCTGTTGGTGTCGTCAAGGTGCGAGATAGGCTCATCCACGAAGATGAAGTCGAAAGGCTGGCAGAGGGCTCGTATGAGCGCAACACGCTGCTGCTGACCGAAGGACATTCTGCCCATCTTTGCATCGACCTTGTCGGCAATGCCAAGCATCTCGAACCATTCAAGAATCTGCTTTTTCTTCTGATAGCCTGTTAGCTTGTTTTTTATCTGCACATTCTCCATTGCTGTGAGTTCAGGGAACATGCGAAGCTCTTGCCAAAGAAGGGCGAAGTGCTTCTTGCGAATCTCTGTCCACTGGGCAACGGAGTAGTTGCGTGTTTCTTCGCCATCAAAGAGTATCTGTCCCTGATAGTCGCTGCGATAGCCATAGATGAAGCTGCAGAGAGATGACTTGCCTGTTCCGCTGTTCGCCTCAACAAGATAGAGCTTGTCTTTCTCAAACTCAACCTTCTGATTCCAAATGTCGCTGCTGATGTCTGTCCTTGTCTGGAAAACATTTGGAAGCGTATTTATTAACTGTATTTTTTCCATCTGAACATTCCCTATTTATACTGAACATTCCTACTTATAGAAGTTTCTTAAGGAAATTCTCACTCTTGTCGTCCATCTCGACAGTAATCTCCATCTTGTCGGCAGAAGCAGATTTGATTATGATGGATTTGAGTCCTGCAAGCTTATCGCCGAATTGAGGCATTCCGAATACCATAGCTACCTCACGAAGAGGAACTGCCTTGAGATTCACGTATGCATAGAACTGATTTTTCTTAACGTCGCTTTCATAATCAGCAAGATAAGATATTTTCTGCGGAGTGGCTGTGCGCTTTGCCATATAGTCGGCAGACGCCATATAAAGATTGTCTTCATCAACACCCCACTGCATGCCCTTTCCATCAAAATTGATGAGGTAATCGCAAGCGCCTGTCTTGCGCATGCTGATGCCGTATTCCTTCATGCTCTGCTGCCAATAGTCAACATCCTTGAGGAAATCTTTATTCTCAAGCTGAGCTGTGAACAGGAAATCAATGTCAAGAGGATCATTGCTCTTAGATGAGTTTTCAATAACGCTGGCTGGGACAACGATTGCAGCATCGCCTTCAACTGCTCGGAGCATTTCTTCAATGTCAATGCCGCGCTCGATGATGCGGATCATCTGACTCATGTCTTTATCGTCCTTCATCTTGTCGAGCCACCATTTGCCCTTCACACCCATGCTTGCCCATAAAAGGAAATCTTCGTCAGGAAGACCTGTATAGCGGCCTTCCAATGGCTTCATGTTGTCATTGACCTCATCAATGAGCTTCTGAGCCGCATCTGTCTTTCCCCAGATGCTGGAAGAGAGGTTCATGGCGCCATTGACGAAATCGGCTGTTGCTATGAGTTCCACGTCATTCTTCTTGACAGTCTTTGGAAGAAGCATCATCACGTGTTCTGAGACATCAGAAGGGAGAACGCCTAAATTGGAGTAGATAACAACGTCATTGCCACTCACATCGTCCATCTTGCTATAAGCATCGGTTGACAAGAAAGATTCTTCTTCTGTAAGCGCCATAAGCTGTGCTGACGTTTGTTTGCTTACAGCTGTTCCACCATCACCTAAACAGCTGACGAGCAGTAATGTGCTACCGTTGTATGTATAGTCAATATCATCAAGGAGCGTGCCGCACATGAGGTCGTTGCGCTCAACCGCCTTGGTTGCAAGACCTTGCTTTGCAAGCAGAGAGAGGAAATCTTCCAAATCGCCCTTGCTGCCAACTTTCATGGTGAATGCCATGCAGTCGTTAGGCGTTGCAAAGAAATATACTGGAGCTGTGAAGTCAATGCCCATCTCTGATGGATCGTCCATGTACTCCTTCACCTTATCCTTATCATTACCAGATACGACAAGCCCCATGTATTCGTTCATCATCTTCATGGCTTCCGAATTAGGAAGATCTGCTTCTTCTGCCAAAGACTTGAAATCGAAGCTTGCCACAAGCGTGGCATTTGCAGGAATGACGTTCTTATATTCATTCTTGCTGCATGATGACAGCATTGCCACCATCAGTACCACAAATGCAAGAAAATATATCTTCTTCATATTTAACTATTGATTTCTATATTATTGATTCGCCAATTTCATTAGAATCATTGATTTACCAAGTTCATCAGATGAACAGCAACAAGTGCTGCCGTTTCCGTTCTCAAGCGGCTCTGTCCAAGGCTGACACTCTGGAATCCGAGCGACTCTGCAAGTTTCACCTCCTCGATGGAGAAATCGCCCTCAGGGCCTACAAGCACAAGCGTGTCTTCATCTTTTTTAAGCACATCCTTGAAGAGTTTCTTTTCGCCAAGACCTGGTTCTTCATAGCAATGGCAGATGAACTTGCTGCCCTTAACATCTTTCACCGTCTCCAGGAATTTCTTAAAATCTGTCATTTCATTAAGCACAGGCTTCCATGCCTTGTGGCTCTGCTTCATGGCTGAAACGAGAATCTTGTCTATGCGCTCATTCTTGATGACTGTTCTTTCAGAAAACTTGCAGCGAAGGAAAGTGAGCTCATCAAAACCAATTTCCGTTGCTTTCTCGGCGAACCATTCCGTTCTGTCCATATTCTTCGTAGGGCCCATGGCAAGGTGAAGATGAGGATTCCATTGACGATGTTGCGGAAGGGCTTCTTCTATGCGATAGAGACAGCGCTTCTTTGTGGCTTCTGCAACCGTTGCTCTATAGAATGTGCCCTCTCCATCCATCAGCATCATCTCATCGCCCATCTCCATTCTCAGCACTCGAACGGCATGAGCCGCCTCTTCCTCGGGCAACTCGTTCTGCTTTGCAGCATCGGGAACGTAGAAAAATCGCTGTTCTTTCATTGTGTGACTCTTGCGTATGCTGGAAGATCAATACTGGCAAAATCGTTGTCAAGATACTTGAAGTATCCTGTAATGCCAATCATAGCAGCATTGTCGGTTGTGAACGAGAACTTAGGAATAAAGATTTTCCAGCCATAGCGCTTAGCATGGTCACGATAGGCATTGCGAAGACCATTGTTGGCACTCACACCTCCTGCAACGGCAACCTGCTTGATGCCAGTATCCTTGACTGCCTGACGAAGCTTCTTCATGAGGATGTCAACAATAGTCTTTTCAAGCGAAGCTGCAAGGTCTTCCTTGTGATGCTCGATGAAATCGGGATCGTCCTTAATCCAGTCACGAAGATTATATAGGAATGAAGTCTTCAATCCAGAGAATGAATAGTCGTAGCCAGCAATGTTTGGCTTTGCAAACTGGAAAGCATCAGGATTACCTTGACGAGCAAGCTTATCAATGATAGGTCCGCCAGGATAGCCAAGTCCCATGACCTTTGAGCACTTATCAATCGCCTCGCCTGCGGCATCGTCGATTGTCTGACCAATGATTTCCATATCCTTGTAGGAGTTGACCTTGACAATCTGAGAGTTACCTCCGCTGACAAGGAGACAAAGATAAGGGAATGTTGGCTGATCGTGGTCGTCTTCGCTTTCACGAATGAAATGAGCAAGCACATGTCCCTGAAGATGGTTCACGTCTATCATTGGAATACCAAGGCTGCGAGCAAAGCCCTTAGCAAAGCTGACACCAACCAAAAGGCTTCCCAAAAGACCTGGACCGCGCGTGAAAGCAACGGCATTAAGATCTGCCTTTGTGACGCCTGCACGCTTTATGGCAGCATCTACAACAGGAACAATGTTCTGCTGATGTGCTCGGCTTGCCAATTCTGGCACAACGCCGCCGTACTCTTCATGAACTGCTTGAGATGCTGTTACATTGCTGAGCAATATGCCATCCTTCAGCACAGCAGCACTGGTGTCATCGCATGATGATTCTATTGCAAGTATATACATTAGTATGTAAGTATTTCAAGTCCTTCTTCTGTCATCAGATAGGTATGTTCCCACTGAGCAGAATCACTATAATCGTCTGTAACTACTGTCCAATCGTCCTCGCTGTCAACAAACACTTCCCATCCGCCAGCATTGATCATAGGCTCGATAGTGAACACCATGCCCGGAACGAGAAGCATGCCTGTGCCTTTCTTTCCGTAGTGCTCCATGTCTGGCTCTTCGTGAAACTTATTTCCAACGCCATGACCGCAAAGGTCGCGCACAACAGTAAAGCCATTCTTGTGAGCGTGCTTAGTAACTGCTGCTGCCTGATCGCCTACAAAAGAGTATGGCTTGCATGCTGCTGCACCGATTTCCATGCATTCCTTTGCTACCTGAACGAGTTTCTCACGCTCTGGCGTTGTCTTGCCAATAATGAACATACGGCTTGCATCAGCAAAGTATCCGTCAACAATAGTTGTGCAGTCAACATTTATTATGTCACCCTCTTCAAGTATTTCTTCTGCATCAGGAATACCGTGGCAAACGACTTCGTTAATGCTTGTGCAGCAGCTCTTAGGGAAGCCCTCATAGTTGAGCGGTGCTGGGATTCCACCATTCTTTGTTGTGAAGTCATAAACAAGCTGGTCAATCTCTAAGGTTGACATTCCTTCGTGAATCTTCTCGGCAACAAGATCGAGCACTGCTGTGTTCAGCACTCCTGCCTTGCGTATTCCTGCTATCTGTTCTGGTGTCTTTATGAGGTCGCGTGTTGGAACTAAGTGACCTTTGTTCTGAATGGCAAGTATTCGCTTGTCCATTTCTGTAAGAGGCTGGCCACTCTTCACACGCCAGTTTCTTGGATTCTTGTTGAAAATTCCCATGTTAATTTGTTATTCAAATACATTTTTCATTGCAAAGTTACCACCTTTTTTCCATACAATATGCCATTTTATACACATTATTAAATATTTTTAATCATCCTTTGCATTAATAACTTTCTTTTAACTAATTTTGCAAAACAAAAAAACAAAGTCAGATCATGAAATCACTAAAATTAGCAGTTATCCCATTGTTCGCTGCAATGGTTTTCGCCTGCACGCATAAAGAAATAGCAACGCCAACAGAACGAGTTGTCGAGGATGTTGATTCTGCAACAGGAATCATATCTCTACGTGACTATACAATGACAGATTCCATTACCGTTGGAGGAAAGACATACACCTATACATTATCTTTGGAACATGTGGATTCCATGCCTATCGTCATCAACCCTCAGGGTTTAGAGTATCATGAAAGCCGCGTGAAGATCAGCGTGAACAACGGAAACAGCGAGTTTTTCAAAAAGGTATTCTACAAGCGCAACTTCAGCGATTTCGTCCCTTCTCACGAATTGGAAACAAGCACAATGGTTGGCGTAAACTACAACTACACCAAGCAGAATGATAATACAGCATTGTATTTCATTGTTTCTGTGGGAGATCCAGACGAAGCTTCAGACATGGTATGGCCTCTTGAGCTGAAGGTTCTTCCTGACGGTACATTCTCCATTCACAAGGCAGAAAACCTCGACACAGAGCCAATCAGCACAGGTCTTACGGTTGATCCGAGTGATGATGCTGAAGTATAATGTGCTTCCTCAGTTTATTGCACATTGGCACAAAGATTATTGCAGAAACGACGCCTGAGATAATAGCACAGGTGAATGGAATAATCATGTCGAACATCACATTTATATGCTCCTTCGCCAAAACAATTGAGAACCACTTGATTGCTTGACGTCTCACAATGACAAGTCCTGTTCTGGAGAATTTCTGAATAAGGCGAGGCCCTATGCGCCTAACGACTTGCTTTCCCAGCCATCCTAAAACGCTCTTCATCTTCTGAAGCAATGGGTATTTGCCAATCATCAACCCTGAGCTGTCAATTGCGATAAGGCGTTCAACCCCCTGCTCTTCGGCTTTGCTAAGATCACATTCCTCGCCATAGAGAATCAGTGTCTTCTGCATTGCGATGAAAAGCAAGCATTGGAAAATGACAAGATCGACAACACACGAAAGTATGGTAACCCATACAATATCAGGCACAAAAGTAAGAAAGAATGATGTGAGGAATACAGCAGAACCGTATTGCCACATCATTCTTTTATAATATTTCCTCTGCTGTTCTGGAGACAAGACATCACAAAGCGATGTTTCCATTGCCTTTTGAAACATTGCGTCCCTATCCTGCTTCTTGTAAAAATGCTTCACAACCGCACGAGTGAACTTTTCTTTATTGACTTTCACATCCTTGATTTTCAGCAGGAATGACAATAGCCATTCGTACTTGTCGAACAAGTAATAAAACCACTTCTTAAACCAAGCTATTATTTTTGAGAAAGTTTCATTCATAAAGATGCTCTACGGACGCGATGCGGTTGTCTCCATTATGCTGATTAGAAAACAATAGTGCCTGTCGTTCTAATCTGCTCGACCAAAGGGAGAATTTCTTTCTTGATGACTTTATCATTCAACTGATGTTCTCCATCAAAGCGTTTCACATGCGAAGCCAAATAGTTCTTCTTATAGACAGCTTCTGCATTTGTCACAGTGGTGTCATGAAGTCCTACGAGACACCAGCATGTTTCTTTCTGTTCTGCTGTGAGTTCTTTGAACTGCTGACGTTCCATCTGATTGTGATGTTGAATTATGTCCTTGGTGATTTTGAACGTCTTAGCCCCGTCATATCGTCCGCTGTAGAACTTATGCTCGCCTGTTTTGAGTCCTTTAGACATTGTTGACATGTTAAAGGCTGGATTAACAAGCACTCGCTTGAAATCCCTCATCTGCTGAGCATACATTCCTCCCATGCTTGTGCCGATAATGAGATCTGGCTGTTGTTCCAGACAGAAGCTTCTCAGATAAGGCAAAGCCTCAACAGGGTCGATAGGAATGTCTGGTGCAACAATCTCATCATCAGGAAGAACCTTTCTGAGAATTTCTACAGTACCGCTGGCATGAGAAGAGCCAAAACCATGGAAGTATATTATTTTCATCTCTTTTTCAAGAATATAGAGTTTGTAATGTTATTTGGAAGTTCCTCTTGGTAATGAGTGACCATAATCATTGTCTTGTTTCGGCGCATGCAGAATGTCTGTATGATGTCCTTGACAAGGCGGCGATTCTTAAGATCAAGACCATGAAGAGGCTCGTCGAGAATAAGCAATGCTGGATCCTTGACAAAAGCACGAGCGAGAAGAACAAGGCGCTGCTCTCCGCTGCTGAGCTTCAAGAAAGTAGTATCTGCAAACTGTTTGATGCCGAAGATGTCCATCCAGAACTCGCAAATGGCGTTCTGCTCTGGCTTTGGCTTCTTGTAAAGACCAGACACATCGCTCAATCCGCTTGCCACAATATCAACGCATGGAATGTCTCTCATGTATGCACGATGCATCTCAGGAGAGATGTAGCCAATATGCTTCTTTATGTCCCAGATGCTCTCGCCCTTTCCTCGCTGATGACCAAAGAGAACAATGTCATTAGCATAGCTCTGAGGATTGTCAGCACACACGATGCTGAGAAGCGTTGACTTGCCTGCGCCATTCTCTCCGCTCAAAGCCCATCTCTCACCATTCATGATAGTAAGGTTCAAGTCCTTGAGGATTGTACGTTCGCCATAACGAATATTGACATTGCGGAAATCAATAACTTGCTGAGTGCCAGGATCTGCGCATGAAGCATCATCTGGATATGGAAGATTGAGTATTGCCTGTTCCTTTTCCTCTGAAAGCATCCTTTCTGGAATTGGCGCCATAGAATCCTTAAATTCCTTCAAAGTGATCTTAGGCATTACTGCCTTCTCGACAACAGGAACGACATGAGTGATGAAATCAGGAATATCATCTGTCTTTGACAAAACGAGAATGATTGTGACATTTGTTTCCTTTGTTAGAACATCAAGGAATTCTCCCAATTGCTTTCGAGCATTGACATCAAGACCGATGAAAGGATTGTCCATGATGAGCACTCGCGGATTCGTGAGCAATGTCTTCGTAAGCTGGAACTTGCGCAACTCACCGCTGCTAAGAAGAATAATGTGCTTGTCCAACAGCTGATCAAGATGGAACATTGTGTAGAGTCGTTCTCTCACCTTTTCAAGCTCTGCATGCATAGCTTGTCTGTCTGCCTCTTCCTCTGCCAATCTTCGCGCTTCCTGTTCTGGAGTTTCATCACGAACAACGAACTTGTCAAAGACTGTCTTGCGAGTGAGGCCCTCATCTGCAATGCGGAACGATTCCTCAAGCAAGTCAGCAACAATAGGCGTTTCGCCAATATCGTTCGAGTTCCATCGCTGCTGGTAATAATAAACACCTTCGCTGGTTCCATAAGAATCGCGGAAAGTAAGGTATTTGATGTTATCACTAACCATCTTTGCCTTGCTTGGAGAAAAGTCGTACTTCACATCATTCATAGGAAGAAGCGCATGCTTACCTGTCAGAATATCGACAAGCATACTCTTTCCCGAGCCATTGTCGCCAACAAGAGCAATCTGCTCGCCTGCAAGCACCTCAAAGTCTATCGGTGCTGCCATCTTGTAGAGAGGATGGCGTGCCACACCACCCTTTATTTCTATAATCTTCTGTGTCATCTTATTTAAAAACTTACGCAAAAATACATCTTTTTGAGTAAATATTTAGAATTGTTCGCGGAAAATTTACTAATTTTGAATTTGAAATCAATTCATTATGCATAAAACGCTTTCTATATTAGCATTGCTTTTTACATTCTGCGCAGTATCATCAGCACAGGAAAACATCTGCTTTTCCTCTCGTCTGAAGACACTCCAAGTGAAAATCAACGGAGAATGGGGAGAACCTCCCGTGATGCTTCTCAATGGCAGCAATTGGATAGAAATAAGCTTCGACGACCTGCAAGCGCAGTATCAGCGCTACACATACTCCATCACGCATTGCAATGCCGACTGGAAGCAGAGCGACCTGCTCGTTAGCGAATACATGACAGGCTTCAACGACTGTCGCCTGGACAATTACGAGCCTGCCATTGGCACAGAGATGGACTATTGCCATTACACGCTCCGTCTTCCAAACGAGGAGAACAAGCTGCTTGTCTCAGGCAATTACCGCATAGACATTTTTGAGGATGGAGAAGACGAGCCAATAGCGCAAGCATGCTTTTCCATCATCGAGCCTCATGTGGGAGTTGAGATGAGTTCTTCAGGAAACACAGACTTAGACACATACGATTCTCACCAGCAAGTATCATTTTCCGTCAACTACAGCGGCTATCAGGTTTCTGACCCTATCAACGAATTCAAATACATCGTTCAGCAGAACCGCCGGTGGGACAACCATGCCGATGGCATCATGCCATCATCCATGAGAATCAACAAGCTTATTTTCGATCATAACCGCTCTCTCATATTCCCAGCAGGCAATGAATACCGCCGCTTTGAGATCCTTGACGAGTATGTTGCCACCATGGGAGTTGACAGAATGGAGTTTGACGGCGATTACTACCATGCATTCATCTTCCCTGACGAGCAGAGAATAAACTATCTGTACGATCAAGACCAAGATGGACGCTACATCATTCACAATGACGACAATGTTGCCAACGACACGCAAAGCGACTATTTCTTCACTCATTTCACCCTTCAGATGCCGCAGATTCCAGGAGGCGACGTCTATCTGTTTGGAGATTTGACAGGCAACAGAATCGACGAGGAATACAAGATGGAATATAATCTCATTGACCATCAATACGAGCTTATCACCCCTCTCAAGCAAGGCACATACAACTACATGCTCATGTTTGTCAGGGATGGCGAAAGCGTAGCACTCACACGCCAGGCAGAAGGCGACTTCCATCAAACCGAGAACGAGTATTATATATATGTGTATCATCGTGGCGTCGGAGAGAGATACGACAAACTTGTTGGTTTCCAAAAAATGAAGCATAAAGAATGAGAATATCATTTATCATCATATCACTCCTATGCACTTTGTTTTTGAACGCGCAGTCGTTTGAAAGCAAGGTGAGAGATTGGGCTACATCCTATCATCCCTCCAATGCAAAGGTTCATGACACAAAGTTCGTTTCATGCATCGTTGATGACGAGAACGCAACTATTCGCATCATACTCGATGGAGGTTTCAAGGAACAACAGTTCACGCAATCTTCCGTTGATGCAATTTACAGTCATGTTCGAAGCCTCGTCCCTGATGGCAAAAGCAATTACGACCTCACAATAGAGACAGAAGATCATGCCATTGAAGATCTCATTCCTAATTTCTTTCGCACAGAAAAGAAAGACAATTCCCGATTATTGAAGGACACCTACAAGGGCAAAGCATGGGTGAAGAACACATCTCGTCCATACACAGCAAGCAAAGGCCTTGAAGGCAACCACATTTCTCTTTGGCAGAGCCACGGCAGATACTACAGAAGCGAGAAGGACGACTGGTACTGGCAGCGTCCGCGCCTGTTCGGAACAACAGAAGACCTCTTCTCCCAGACATTCGTGATTCCTTATATCATCCCTATGCTGCAGAATGCAGGAGCCGTAGTGTTCACCCCACGCGAAAGAGATTGGCAGGCAAACGAAGTGATTGTTGACAACGACCAGCCAAGCCATAACGGAACATACTTGGAAACCGTTGCGAGAAAGCACAAGAAAATAAAGTGGGAAACTGCGCCTGACCCTGGTTTTGCTCACTACAAGAAGACATACGAGAACTGCGATTCGCCTTTCTGCGATGGAACAGCACGATACATCCCTACTGTTGATGTTCTAAAGGAAGAATGCCATGCCCAATGGGTGCCAAACATTCCAGAGGATGGAAAGTACGCTGTTTATGTTGCATACAAGTCATACCAGAACTCGGCAGACGATGCTCTCTACGAAGTGCGTCACAAAGGAGGAAAGACCGAGTTTCATGTAAACCAGAAGATTGGAGGCGGCACATGGGTGTATCTCGGCACATTTGAGTTTGACAAGGGAGAAAACACTCATGGCATGGTCACCCTATCCAACATGAGCAAGGACAAGAACTCCATCATCACAGCCGATGCAGTGAGGTTTGGAGGCGGCATGGGCAACATCGTCCCTTCGTCCTACACAGGCTCTATTCTCCCTTCCGGTCTTCCTCGATGGGCAGAAGGTGCAAAGTACAGTATCCTCTGGTATGGCTTCCCATACAAGATCCATACGGAAAGATTCGGCACGAACGAATACAACAACGACATCTACAGCCGTTCAGGAGCAGTCAATTACCTCTCTGGAGGAAGCATATACAACCCTGCCGAAGAGGGCATGGGAGTGCCGCTTGACCTCAACATCGCATTCCATACCGATGCTGGATTCAACCGTAACGATTCCTACACAGGTTCTCTTGGCATTTACATGACAGATTACAACGGCGGAAAGACAGCCTCAGGCATGGACAGATACGCCTCTCGTGACCTTGCCAGCATGCTGCTCACCAATCTGACCACAGACCTGAAGAAATACAATTGGTCTGTTCGCGACATAAGAAACAAGGACTATGGTGAGGCACGCACGCCATTGTCTCCTTGCTGCATCTTAGAAATGCTTTCTCACCAGAACTTTGCCGACATGAGAAAAGGATACGATCCGCAATTCAAATTCGATTTCGGACGTTCCGTATATAAGACGATTGTCAAATATCTGGCAACGCTCTATCAGCGCTCCTACGAGATTCAACCATTGCCTGTTGACAACTTCTCAATCACTCTGAACGAGCAGAAAGGAACAGCCACCCTCACATGGGACGACGTTGCCGACCCGCTTGAGCCAACAGCGAAAGCGGCATCATACATCCTCTACACTCGCAAGGGAAATCAAGGCTTCGACAATGGCGTGATCGTAAAGGGATCAGGATGCGAGGTAAAGCTGAATCCAGACGAAGTTTATTCATTCAAAATCACAGCATTGAACAAAGGCGGCGAAAGTTTCCCTTCAGAAGTTCTATCATGTGGCATATCATCTAAAAACAAAGGAACAATCCTCATTGTAAATGCCTTTACAAGGCTTGAAGGGCCAAAGACTATTGACACAAGTTCCGATTGCGGCTTCGACATAGAATCAGACCCTGGAGTGCCATACGGAGCCTTTGCCGGATTCTGCGGCAACCAGCGAGTGTTCACACGCTCAAGAGCAGGCGACGAGTCAAGCTCAGGACTTGGCGCAAGCGGCAGCGAATATGAAGGCATAGTGATGATGGGCAACACCTTCGACTATCCTGCCATACATGCCAATGCCATCATGAGAAGCGGCAGCCACTCCTTCACTTCATGCAGCGAGAAATCTCTCCTTTCAGGCAAGCACAACCTCCGCAGCTACCCTATCGTTGACATGATCTACGGAGTGCAGAAGAATTTCAACTCGCAGACCAACAGCATCATTGAGAACTACTACAACAATGGAGGCAAGCTTATCCTAAGCGCCGCCAACAATGGAGGTCCTTCTATTGGCGGCAATGTCTCAGGAAGCATCGCAGAAAAATCGTCAAGCACAATCTCTGGATGCGGCATCACATTCAACATTTATCGCAAGATGAATCCTCACAGCTACAGTGTTCCTGCACCATCCGTGCTGAGCCCAAGCAATGGTGCTGTTCCAATTCTCACATACTCCAACGGCAGCTATGCGGCAATTGCAAAGCAAGGACGCTTCGTCCGCCTTGGCTTCCCTTTGGAATCCATAACGGATAAAAGCAAAATCACTCAATTGACTAACGCATTTATTAAATACATAGAATAGTGTACAAAATACAAACCAATGCATCAGGCACTCGCTCAATAGAAATCAGCGAGGAGCATCTCAACACATTAGATCAGCATTCTCTTTTGAAGGGACTCATCCCCTCAAACGGCATTGTTGACGAGACAACACTCGAGACTCTCAAGCACAATGTCAAGTCCATCATTCTCAGCGGTGAAGCTGATGACAACAAAGCCATCTGCGACCTCGCTTTCAATGTGCTTTTCCACGACAACATGAAGGTCTTCGGGCTCAAGGAGCTCATCATGCTTTATGTTGGATGGAAGGATGCAAAAGAAGAACAAGAACTCTGATCAGATGACTTGGCTGCCTACTACAAAGAAAGAACTTGAAAGACTGGGATGGGATGAGCTTGACGTGATTCTCTTCTCGGCAGATGCTTATGTTGACCACCCATCCTTCGGCATGGCTGTCATAGGCAGACTGCTCGAATCATTAGGCTTGAAGGTTGCTATTGTGCCTCAGCCTGACTGGCATGGCGATTATCGTGATTTCAAGAAACTTGGACGTCCGCGACTGTTCTTCGGAATATCCCCTGGCGCCATGGACTCCATGGTCAACAAATACACCGCCAACAAGCGTCTTCGAAGCGAGGACGCCTACTCCCCTGATGGTCGTCACGATCTTCGCCCAGAATACCCGACCATTGTCTATACTCGCATTCTGAAAGAGCTCTATCCTGAGGTGCCCGTCGTCCTTGGAGGCATAGAGGCAAGCCTTCGCCGTCTCACGCATTACGACTACTGGCAGGACTCTCTGCGCAAATGTATTTTATGCGACTCAGGAGCCGATTTGCTCATCTACGGAATGGGTGAGAAACCAATGACTTCGCTCGCCACGCTTCTCATGCAGCAGGACTGCGAGATTGATGTAAAGATGTTCCGCAACCTCATGGCGCGATTCCCTCAGAAACAGACCGTTTCACTACTCTCCGAGAAGGAGATACCTGGAGGCATCCGCAAGGACGATATCATCCTGCATAGTCATGAGGAATGTTTGAAAAACAGGAAATTCCAAGCAGAAAACTTCCGCCATATTGAGGAAGAATCAAACAAATACCAAGCTCAGCGAATCCTCCAGCAGGTTGACGGTTTATACGCTGTTGTAAACCCTCCTTACCAGCCTCTCACGCAAGACGAGCTGGATGCCTCGTTCGACCTTCCCTACACACGTCTTCCTCATCCGAAATACAAGGGCAAGCGCATCCCTGCATACGAGATGATAAAATTCTCCGTAAACCTTCACAGAGGATGTTTCGGAGGCTGTGCATTCTGCACTATTTCGGCACATCAGGGCAAGTTCATCACCAGTCGTTCCAAAGAGAGTATCTTAAAGGAAGTCAAGGAGATGACAAAGCTGCCCGACTTCAAAGGCTATCTCAGCGATCTTGGAGGACCGAGCGCAAATATGTATGCTATGCATGGCAAGAATCTTAACATCTGTCACAAGTGCAAGCGTCCTTCGTGCATCAATCCGCAGGTATGCAAGAACCTCAACACGGACCACTCTGCCCTGCTCGACATCTACCATGCCGTAGATGCCCTTCCAGGCATAAAAAAGAGCTTCATAGGCAGCGGAGTGCGCTACGATCTGCTACTGCACAAGAGTGATGACGAGCATGTAAATGACGTCAACCGCAAATACACAGAAGAGTTGATAACCAAGCATGTAAGCGGCCGTCTCAAGGTAGCTCCCGAGCACACCTCACAGCACGTCCTCGACCTCATGCGCAAGCCCTCATTCCAGCTCTTCTACGACTTCAAGCGCATATTTGACAGCATTAACCGTCGCCATCACCTCAATCAGCAGATAATACCGTATTTCATCTCCAGCCACCCTGGTTGCACGCCAGCAGATATGGCAGAGCTTGCCGTCCTCACCAAAGGACTAAACTTCCAGTTGGAGCAGGTTCAAGACTTCACTCCAACTCCAATGACTGTCTCTACTGAAGCTTGGTACACTGGCTTCCATCCATACACACTTCAGCCTGTGTATAGTGCTAAGACACAAAAAGAAAAGTTAGCTCAGCGACAGTTCTTCTTTTGGTACAAACCATCCGAGAAAAACAACATCATCCGAGAGCTTCGCCGCATGAATAGAGCCGACCTCATTGACAAGCTCTTTGGCAAAAAATAATCGTTTTTGGGGGGCTTTTACCCCCCCCCGAAATTCCTATATTATTTCCATTATTACCCAAGCACGATCAAAACGTGCTGTTTTTCAAACAAAAAGCATTATTATTTGCAAGAATATATCTATCTTTGCAAGACAAATATAGTTGCAAATATAGTTGATCACCGGCTATGACACTAAAAAAATTAACCATCTTAACAATCATTTTTCTCAGTATTTGCTTCACTTCAAATGCTCAGACTGCCAAGAACAGCCTGCCAGATGGTTATAGCATCATGCCAAATTTTCCATTCGTTATCATTGAAGACAACGGAATCAACTATGACCTTCAGGTTTCCGACTCACTTTTCAACAACAATTCAGTAGGAGCACGATTCAGAGTGAACAGAACCGTCATCGACCCAACGTCTGAGTTCTACACAACCTACAAGAATCAGCTGCTCCCACTCCTCTACGGAAGCAATCTCACCATCAAGAAGCTCTTCATCCGAGGTGCCGCATCTCCTGAAGGTCCATACGAGAACAACCGCCGCCTTGGTATCGGTCGTGCAAAAGCGCTCTATGCCATCATCGCTGAAGACCTCCAGAGAGTGCTCGACGGCAAAGAACCGCTCCGCACAGACTCAAAGACAATCATCGAGGATTACGGCTACCTCATCCACCTCATGCGAGAATCCGACGACCCTGACTATGAGGTTGTCCGCAATATCTTTGAAGGCTGCAACCGCGACGAGAAAAAGACAAAAGCGCTTCTCATGAAAGAGAGAGGCGGTGCGCTCTGGTACAGACTTCTCCATCAGTACTTCGACCGCCTTCGCACAGCACGCATCATGCTGGTTGTTCGTGAAAATTCATCAAAAGCAGAAACCAAAACAATAGTTCCTAATCAAATACATGTTGATGTAATTCCAAATAAACATCTTGACCCTGTTCAAATTCCTCACGTTGATTTCGGATATGTAAACACAAATCTTGAAGCAGCCCCTGACTCATGCCGACGCCATCTGATTGCTCTTCGCACCAACCTTCTCCGTGACTTCCTCTATATGCCGCAGTTCGGTTGGGCGCCAGGCATCGACGTTCAGCTAGAGTACTATCCGCTCGACGGACACTACACATACAACGCAGGTTTCACATGGACAAACCACCATCATTGGGGCTCACAGGAATTCTTCCAGATCAGAGACCTTCAGCTTGAGCTTCGCCGCTACTTCCGTGGTCATGGCGACTTTACAGGACTCTATCTCGGAGCATACCTTGAAGGCACAGTCTATGGCATCGGCTTCAGCAAGAAAAAGGGATGGCAAGGCGAAGGCGTTGGAGCAGGCGTAACATTCGGCTACGTCATGCCGCTCAACAGACGAGGCAACTGGCGACTTGAGTTCATGGCAGCAGCTGGAGGATTCGTCACACGCTTTGACCCTTATGTTTATGGCAATCCAGTAACGAATGAAGAAGATAAGTTCTATTATTACGATTATCTCGGTTCTGCTTCTTCCTTCAAGAAGCGCAACCACCAGTTCACATGGTTCGGTCCTACAAATCTTGGCATTCAGCTCACATACGATATTCTCTATCGTCATCCAAAGCAAGTAAAGAAAGGAGGTGCAAGATGAAAAAGATATTCTCGACTCTAACCTCAAACCTCTCGACTCTAACCTCAAACCTCTCGACTCTAACCCTCATATTAGTGCTGAATTCATGCATCGAGCCACCTCTTCGCCTTCCTGGAGAGACTGTTATGGTAGATGTACCAATCGTTCTCACCGAGATGGAAGTGGTATGGAATGTTGATGTTGATTGGAAAACTCAGTGGTATTATGGTTGGGACACAATTGACGAGTCACTGTGGGGCAAGATTGAATATCCTAAGCCAACAAGCTACGAAGTTCGCAGATATTATCTTGGAAACACTCCTCACAAACCTCACACTGAGGTAGATGCTTTCTCTATCAACGAAACACATTTCCGCCGTTACTATAATTTCGGATACTACGACCTTCTCATCTGGAGCGACATCGATTCTGAGGAAGGTGTTCAGTCTGTGGTTATCAACGAGGAAAATCTTGATGAGGTCACAGCCACCACATCCGGAACACGAGGCATGAGCAACATCGTTACAAGATCGGATGAGGAAGTGACAGCAGGTCTTTACAACCAACCGGAAATCTTCTATTCAACATATCCCCGAGACGTTTATATCTCACGCAATTTTGATGACTACGATTATTACGATGAAGTCGAAATGGTATGGGTGAAGAAGATTAATGCAACACTTAATCCTCTTGTTTACTACTATCTTGTGCAGATTATCATATACAACAACGATGGCAGAATCACGGGAGTGAATGGAAACAATGCCATTTCTGGATTCGCTTCTTCCACAAGCGTTAATACAGGACATACAAGCAACAGTCCTGGTATGATCTATTTTGAGAGCCGAATGAAACAGGGCATAGATGTCAACGGAAGATCTGCCGACATCATTGGTGGTAAGCTCACTACATTTGGATTGTGTGGCATGGAACGATGGGAGAAAGGCTCGTCTCCTATATATAATGGTTCCCGCAAGGACCTCAAGAATTCATTGTTCTTCGATTTGACATTCAACAATGGAAAAGAGAAAACATTTGAAGTTGATGTCACTGAACAATGCCAGAAACAATGTCATGGTGGAGTCATCACAGTAGTGCTTGACGCCAATGACATCGATATACCTTCTTCTGATGATGGACCGGGAAGCCTCTTCGTTCCTACAGTAGAAGACTATGATGAAGTAATTTGGGAAGTAACAATTTAACAATTATACTAGTATGAAAACAAAAAAACTTTTGTCTTTCGCCGTTGCTGCTATTGCTTTAGCAGGATGTTCCAATGACGTTGATGTTGTCAATGGACCTAACGGACCAAAGAACGATGCGATTAATTTCCGGGTAGGACAATCTAACCTGACTCGTGTTCAAGACCTTAACAAAGCCGGTCACTACAACTTTGGTGTGTTCGCATATAAGAACACAGACAAGACTAATGGCATCATGGACAACTATCTTGTAGGATACCATGATGACGCACTGGCTTACTCTGCTTCTGGTACAACAGTTGGAGACACTCCAGGACAGGAAGACGGAAAGTCACAGTGGATGTACGAGGGACTTGGCTATTCTGAGTTCACAGGCACTTATGCTGGCAAGACTCTCAATGCTGGCACAGTATTTGCCTCTAATGTGGACAAGCAGTATCTCCGTTTCTGGGATAGCTCTGCCGCAAACACATTCTTCTATGCTTATGCTCCATATGTGAATACAACAGCTACAGGCAAGACTGTCACTTATGTTGATGGAGAATCAAACACTATGACCTTCCCTGATGGAGCAATCGAGCACGGTTACAACGATCCATCAAAGCATGAATACCTCTATGCTTCTGCAAAGGTGAATAATGCTGACTATGGTCATGATGTTGCTCTACAGTTCAAGCACCTCAATGCTAAGGTGAACATCAAGTTCTGGGAGAACATTCCTGGCTATCGCATCCGTATCATCGATGTGAACAATGATTACAGCGTTTCTGCAGTTCCTGCAATCAAGGACGGAACAAGTGGAAAGTATGGATATAAGAAAGGTACAATCTACTCAAAGAGCGGTGCAACTCTCAAATTTGAGAATGGAGCATTGAAGACTATGAGCCAGCTTACAGGTACTACTACAGATGCTCCACTCAACTTTGCTGCACCTGAAGAAGCTACTATTGGCGAGAATCGTGTAAATGCTTCTGCTTCTGCAACTACTTACTATGCTATTCCAAAGAACAACGATACAGGTCTTACATTCCACGTTACATACGAGCTCCTTTCTACAACAGGTGAAAAGATTACTGTAAAGGATGCAACTGTATTCGTTCCAACTGATTACACAAATTGGGTAGCAAACAAGCACTACACATACATCTTCAAGATTACAAAGAACAGTAACGGTAGCACAGGCAGTGTTTCTCCAGACCCAACAGATCCTGACGTCCCAACAGTTCAGGCTCTTTATCCTATCGTATTCGATAACTGTACAATCGAGGATTGGGAGGAAATTGATAGCGAGCACAATATCTCTGATGGCACAAATGCTGCATACCACGATGTTGAGTTGTCTGCATACTCATTGTCTTCAGGTACAATCGACGTTACTGTAACAGACAATGATACTTATACTGGTCATGGAATCAATTACAGCAATATCTCAATTACTGGTCCTGATGGCGCTGACATGACTAAGGTAACATATGTTGCTGGTGCAGATAAGGGTACAATCACAGTAGCAGATGGTGCTGCAGCAGGTACTTATACTGTTTCCTACAGATGTTCTGCAGGTGCTTATGAGAACCACCCTAATGCCGATACTTGGACAGAAACATTCGAGGTTGGTAGTGTTTACACTGTTGCCCTCAACAAGTATGTTGTTGGCACAGGCGGTCAGGCTGACTCGTACCTTGCTATCACAACAACAAAGGATGGAACTGCAGAAACAGCAGCATCTGGAACATTGACGATTGACTATCCTGCTAATGTTTCATCTACTGATAAGGTGAAGGTTGAAGGCGGAAAGGTTGTTATTGCAAAGGACGCTCCTGAAGACTTCTACAAGCTCATCTACAAGGTTGATGGAAAGAAGGTTGACGAGAAGGTCTTCGAGGTTCGTTCTTACCAGCACAACCTTAGCATGAACATTGTTTACCTCAATGGCGAAACACAGACAATTTCATCTTCACACCTCGGAAGTGACGATGCGTTGTCACTTGATGCATCTGCTCCTGCAGGTCTTACAATTGATGGTTACACAATCAAGGTTTCAAATGACGTTCCAGCTGGCAGCTACAATGTATATTATACAGTAGATAAGTCAGACAGCAACTCAAAGGTAACTTACGTTTCTACATTTGAAGTAAAGGAAACTATTGCAGTGGCTGTTAATAAGTCATCACTTGACAGAAATCAGGGAACTTCAACTTCAGGTCAAATCACAACTGATGGTATCACTGTTACAACAACAAGAAATGGTATGCCAACAACAGGTGATCTCACATCAAGCATTTCAATCGTCAAGTCAGATAAGACAGCAGCTTGGGATGGCGACTTCACAATCTCTTACGACAGCTCTGCAAATATGTACACAGTTCGTTGTAAGAACACAGTTGCTACAGGCAACTACTACGTGAAGTTCACTCAGACTCTCTCTGATGGCGAGAAGTCAGAGTACGCAATCTTCACAGTTCAGGAATAATCTGTCACAGATAATTTCAAGCCAGAGGGGGTTCGACTCCCCCTCCGGCTACTATATATAATATATGTACGCGCGAGGACAAGCAGTACGGTACTGCCCCTCATAATTAAAATAACTGTTTTGACTAAATACATATACATATTATCTTCTTTTATGCTTGCACTTCTGTCAGCATGTTCCTCAACCGAAGAATTGGAAAAGGTTGAGAACGAAGCTGCCAGCAATGACCCATTGGTTTTCACCTGCATAGCTCAGGATGCGGAGCAGGCTCAGGGTACACGTGCGGTATCATCTCCGCTTACTTCCGACTTCATGGTTTCAACCTACAAGGCGTTTGCTAAAGATGAGCAGCAAACTGTTATGAGCAAATATCGTGTAGAATACAAGACCTCAGGAAGTGCATGGGATGGAACTGTGCGTCCTTACTGGGATTATACCACAGTGTCTGGTCAATATGAGAAGTATTGGGATTATAGCAATTACCCATATCGCTTCAATGCTATTGCACCATGTCCAGGCAACACTACAAAAGCCGTTCTTAACGATAAGCAGCTCACAATCAATGTTCCATACAAGATGCAGTCATGCCTGAACGGACAGATCATTCCTGCCGATGCAGAAGCAGAGCCATACTTAGTGGCACAGGTTCAGCGCAATACAAACGGCAAGGATTACGACCTCATGACTACTACTGGAAAAAAAGAGATAAACATTAATACTGCTACACTCAACCGTTCAGTGGCATTGCCATTCCATCACCTGAACTCAAAAGTTAGATTTGGTGTCTATACAACATCCCATTGGGCTACAGCAAACGACCTTTTCATCAAGGATCTTATAATAAATGTATCTTCCGATCGTTTTGCCACAAACGCTGTAGGCTATAATGCTACAAGCACCGATGGTGATTACACATGGTATCGTGGCACAAACAATTCAGGATTCACAGGAGTAAGTCAAGCATCAGCCATTGGCACCCGTCTTCTGCAGTTCGATGGAGGCAAAGACATTGAAGATAACAATCTTAGTAAGCATCAGGGACGCTCGTCAGCATATTGGTTACTTTGTCAGAATGGAATAATGCAAATTCCACAGGAACAGGTCCAAATGACAGTTAGCTTCAAGCTATACAAGATGGATGGAACATTATACAAAGCATTCAGCAACGTTCCGGTAAAACTGGATGACGACACACAGGTCTTCGACTGGAAATCAGGCAATATCTACACATACTACTTGATAGTCACAGGTATAGATGATAAACTTGAAATAAACTTTACCGCCACCCTCACCCCTTGGGATGATGTTAGCGGAATCCTAAACACAGACCTTGAGAAATAAGTCCAATAAGTCCAATTAAAAGAATAATAACAAATACAACATAATATGAAAAAGTACATTTACCCAATGCTCCTCGCTACATCTTTCGTAGCAGGTGCTTGCAGTTCCGACGACTCAATGGAAGTTAGTATTCCGGATGATCAGAAGACGCCAATAGAGTTCATGGCAAGCGATGCAAGTGTTAATGCAACACGTGCAGGTTTTACAGGTACTGACGGTTCTAACACTCAACAGAAAACATTTATAGTAGCACGTTTAAGCAGCAAGAATAAGAATACAACAAGCATTCGTCATACCCGTACTACGTTGCTGGCGGATTATGATCCACAAGCAAATAATGGCAAAAATTGGGCAACATGTTCAAGTGTTGCGTTTAATGGAGATGATTACAAACGCTATTGGGATGATTGTTTCGGTCGTGATGCAATGTTATCTATTTATGCAATAGCTGTACCAAACAAGTCCACTGTTGTAACAAATAATGGCGCAACACTTGAAAACAAACTTATTCCAGGTAGTACAGTTGTCGGTAGCACTAAATGGTATAGTGATGCTGAAAATAATACAGTATCTTGGAAAGTCACTAATGTTGTAAATCCTGCATCTGGTCAGACTCTTTACACTGCCCAGAGTAGTGCTATTATGGACAGTGAAGATCTTTGCTATAGTAATAACATCAAGGATGGCGGTAAGGATGGACGTTTAGAATATGATGGTACACAATACCCAGCATATTTGTATAAGGCACATGTATCATCAGGTGACGATGCATGCACGCATGCGCAATATGCACATGACTTCTACCCAAATATGACTAATGGAGAAATGTCTTTCAAATTGTCTGGTACGGCTACAGATGGTCCTGGACATTTTGATTATGGACACATGATATTCAAGCATGCGTTATGTCGTATCACTGTTGACATTAAGGGAGGTAGTGGTTTTGATTATACTAATAGTGCTAATTTTACTTTGAAATCTCAAACAACAAATTACCCTGCAACTGTAGATTTGCTGAAGATGAATACATCTGGAAATCTTGATGTTAAAGCAGGTTCTTGGAGTAACTATTCTACTTCTGACCATACATACATGTCTTGTGGAGCTAAATCAACAGGTGATAATTTTGCAAAGGACAAAGTTATTTACTCGTTGTCTGCACAGGTTCTTCCAGGTTATGTGGTTACAAAGGATAAGGTTGACAATAATTTCATGACCTTCAATATTGATGATAACAACTACTATGTTACAGAGAAGGAAATATTTGAAGCGTTAAACACTACAGAAAATAAACAAAAGGATGAAGCTGATGGAACTCAGAAGGTGACAGTATCTTCTGACAACAAAATAACTCTTGAACAGGGCAAGAACTATCATTTCACTATCACTGTAAATAAGACTGGTATTAATGCTCTTACTTGTACCCTTGTTGATTGGGTTGATGTAGAGGGTTCATTCGCTGCAAAGAACTCATATATAGAATTCACGTCACTTTCTACAAGTCAAACGGGAGATAAGGATTGCCTTAATTTCGATCTTTATAGAGTGTTGAATACAAGTGCTACTATTACAAGCCCAACAGTAAAGGATTTTGTTTCTGATGGTACTCACGAGATTCAATACATGACAGGTTATGCTTCAAATAGTACACCTGTTGCAGATATGGTATCAACAGCTTCTTCAAGTGATGCAACAAAGATTACAGTTAAGACTCCGGGAACATCTACTACAAAATCATTGTTTACTACTCCTTGGTACTTCCAAGATAACTATAGTTTCTATCATTTCCGTTCTGTAATTCCAGGAACAGCAATTACTAAAGAAGAGTCAACAGGAAAGGGTGACTATTTTACAATGTATTCTGGTCCTATTATGGATACGTACCCAACATCAGGTTCGCCAACATTCCCTACAGCTGTAATTGATGGTAACGAAACCGCAAAGTATAATGATTACCACTGGGGAGCTATTTTCAAACCTTCTGATACAGGATCAACTCCATCATATAAGGCAAGTTTGTCATATAATATAAGTAACGGATTTAATAGTCATCTTGCAGGTCCTGTTGGTCCAACAACAAGCACTCTTAATCTCATAGAACAGCACATGATGAGTAATATTAAAGTTGTGTTGCTGACTCCATCTGCTGGAGATGCTCTCAATGGTGCTGTAGATTTGTATGTTGAAAAAACAGGTGGCACTCAACATCCGGGAAATGTGTCAACCGTAAACCTGACAAATTTCCTAGGTACAGCAAAAGTACGCATGGGCAATGGTCTTATTACACCTGAGGGGGATCGTATAACAAAGACTCTTACAAAGCCTTCTTATACAGTAGAGAAAGACGATGAAACTGCTACAAACAATTATTGTGTAAGCAATGAATATACATTCTCTGGTTCAACTCAGAAGTACTATAAAACTAAAGAATATACATATCGTGTAGTTCCTCAGGCTCTTACTGATGATACTAATAAAGTTGGTCTAACCATTCAGACTCCAGATAACAATATGTACTATGTTGTTGAAGAATTAGCAAATATTGAGGTTAGTAACGTTTCTGGTAATAGTCTTAAGAACGATTATGATGGTTGGAATTCTTCAACTAAAAAGAAAATAGATCGCTGGCTTCCAGGTTATACTTATACCTACTATTTCATTCTTACCAAGACTGGTATTCAGGCTCTTACATGTACCATCCTTGATTGGGTGACAGTAGATGGTAAGCCCGTAGATATTAACCTCGAAAACTAACCCCTTGTGCTTTCTTCCAAGCACATTCGCTCTTTACATCTTGCACAGCTAACTATCCCTTGCTTAATCTTTATAATAACTTCTGAAGTGATGGCAAGGAACGTTCCGGTATCATGACGAGGAGTGTTCATGTAACATGACGAGGAACGTTAGGCAAGAATGACGGGCAATAGCTGACGCAAGACTTTGAACAATACTTTTTGACTAATGAAATTGAAACAACTACATACAATACTTTCCTTCTCGTTATGTGCCCTTATCACGGCATGTAGCGAGCAGGATATATTGGTAGATACGCCACAAAACGACAAAACTCCAATAGAACTGAGTGTGGGTGGCGTAGAAAGCATGGAACCAAGTACTCGTGCTGTCATCACCGATGAAATCTCAGGTAGGATGAAGGCTTTCAAGGAGAACACCAGCTTGTATATGCTGATGCAGAGTGACTATGTGGGGACTCCTGCTGATGCTAATAAGACTCCGAAGGTTACCAGAACCATCATGTTTGCATTACCACAAACGGATAATACAAAAACAGAATCCGACGTCAATTACTCTGCATCCAACGAGTATGGTAAGTTTGTTCGTTTCTGGGATGATACTTATGCTCGAGATGCAGCTATATCTATAGTAGCGGCATGTACTCCGGGCATGGGTGCTGGTGTAGATCAAAAAGCATGGAGAACAGGTGGAGATGCAGCGTATGCTAATCAACTATGGACAGACAAAGTGGGAGGTGCATCTTATCCATCCATAGCATGGCCAATAGGAGAGACAAAGGTTACGGATCAGTCGGTTTATACTAAGGATAAGAAAAATCAAGATGTTTCTTACATCAAGAACCAAGACCTCTGTTTCTCAAACAATCTGAATGATTACTCCAGCGAAGCAAAAGGGAATAAAGGTGATCGTCGCTTGAAGTTCAATACCGAAACAAAGAAGTTCGACAAGGGACACCTGATATTCTATCATGCCCTCTCAAAACTCACATTCCGTTTTGTTATGGGAGAAGGTTTTACTGATGATGAATTTAAATTCAAAGATAGCGAGAATGCATTGTTGAAAAACTTCTATAGCTCTGGCACTTTTAACCTTGAAGATGGTGAGTTTGTTTTCTCAACCTTGAAGAAGGCTAATGGAGTGAGTGGTCAGAATCCAGTAATCGAAAAGATTTATCAGCGTACTAATGCAGAGCTTACCGATGCAGAGAAATCAGCATACAAGTACATTCTCGATGCACTCGTTATTCCAGGCACAGACCTCACATCTTCAGACGATGCTGTGTTCTTTACTATCAATAACAATGACTATAAGGTTACTATGTCGCAGTTGTATAAGGCTATTCTTGAGGTAAAGGATGCTGATGGCAACTATATCTATAGCACAGATGGAACATCTGTCAAAACCGATTACTTAACAGAATACAAAAAACTGAAAGCAGGTGTTCACTATGTCTTTACCTTTAATGTAGCCAAGTCAAAGATCAGCGGAATTACTGCATCCGTTGTGGATTGGGAAACAGTCACATCCGACAATATCATCCCTTCAAATGCTCGTATCTCTTTGAAGCTTGAAGAGCGTGGAACTGAGGTAAAATCAGATGCAGCTTTCTATCGTGCATTAGACCCAGGCAATACAACTATTTCAGATACCTATGAAGGTTATAAATGGACTACCGGTTATAGCAAATCAACAGGAGCATCATATAATAGTGGTGATAAAAAATGGACAACAACCGACTGGTTATGGCCGGACAATACAACCTTCTACCATTTCCGTGCGTTGGCTCCAACAACGCAGACAGTCACAACAGCTACTAATGACTACACGTCTCTTACAGCTGGACAGACGTACATCGATGTTCGCTGGGGTGCTCCAATATTGGATGATGCAGTTGATGAAGTTGCAGGTTCATTCAAATTGTACTACAACACTACTAACGGTTTTGATGCTACTGGTGACGGCTCTCCAAATTCCTCTCACCAGATTTACAAAGCTATAGGTCCTACAAACGATCCTATAAAACTCATTATGTTCCACATGATGAGCGATGTGACAATTAATGTTGAGAGTGTGACGGGTGATGCTGCTGTACAGTTAAAGGATGGTGAAAATCTTACCAAACTACGTTTTGAGAAGATTTACCAATCAGGTAAGGTAGCAATGGGTAATGGTCTTGTATCAACTGATGGAGATATCACTAATACGACATCAGACCTTTACCAAGATGCAAATAGCACTGACGACAAGAAAATATGGAAATATGGTGCTATTCCTCAGTCGCTTGAAAACGTCGTCCTTGTCATAACAACACCAGACAAGAATGAGTATCGCATCGCCATGAAGGATGTGGTATGCACTGCACCAAATTACAGCAATGTCTCATATCCGGCATACACCGACAATAAGGTTAACTATTGGTATCCTGGCGTGCAATACACCTACAACTTCAAGCTCTCAAAGAAGAAGATAGAAAGTATCACTGCCACCATCCTTGGCTGGGAGTCCATAACAGCAGGCGACGACAACGTGCAGATAAAATAAAAGAAAAATAAAGGCAATGGCAATACGAATCCACAATAGCAATGGCTACATGGGCTTGACAGTTTGGGTGCTGAACAACGTCATCCAGCTGGCAACGGAGTCATTCTGCGACAGGTTCCTTAACCTGCAGAATGTATCCTTGCCATGCGACAGCGATTCGCACATGCCTTGGAGAATGATGATCCGATAAAAGCTGCGAAGTCGCTTCTCATCCTTTGCAACCGCTCCATCTCCTTGCTGGAGAAGATGATACAACAGGAGCTGGAAGAGTTCCGTCAGCAGGGAGGCTTCCGCGAAGGACTGACAGAACTTCGCCTCGCTGCAAAAGCAGAGAGCCAGCGCTCAGAAGGAGCGCCCCAATGCCCGCAATGCCAAGCACCGATGGTGCTGAAGTCAATAACCAGAGGGGCACGCCTCGGAGAGCTGTTCTGGGGTTGCAGCCAATGGCAAACCACCGGCTGCCAAGGCAAGCTACCATATAAAAAGAAAATATAGTCGTTTAATAATAAAAATAATGAAGATAACTCACAACATATTAGCCCTTTTCGCTGGCCTCGGCATCCTTACCGCCTGCAGCGATGACCTCACCGCACCAACCTATACTGTAGGCGAGGCGGACAATGCCATCGTCCTACGTGCCGGAATTAGCGAGGGCAATGGTGGTTTGGTGACGAGAGCTGGTGCTGCGGGTGGTTATGACGATATTGATGAAGCTAACCACAACAAGCACTTACCGTTCTCTTCTGGCACAAAGGCTACATTGCGCATTGATGGCGACTGGTGGAAGACCGCAGATGCTACATCTGGAGACGTGATTTCAAAGTCAACCACTGCTACCATCGGAGTTGAAACAGTAGCAGATAGCAAACATAATAGTGTTACCATGTCACCCCAACTATACTGGGATGACTATGGCACTGCCGATCCTAATAACATGAGTGATGGAAGAGGCCGTAAGAAGGGGCTAACAATCTATGGTGTTGCCGTTAATGACGAGACAACTGCACCTGAGGTAAGCACCTGGGAAGCGCTTTCATGGACTCTTGCTGCTGACCAGTCAAACAATTGGAACACAAAAGACCTCCTTATATCTAATAATGTAAAGGTCGGAGGTCCTGATGATACTTATAAGTTTGAAGAACGCTCATTGGGTAAACTTCTTGAGTTCACTCACGCCATGAGCAAGATAACCGTTCGTCTCATTGCTAACGATGGCTTCCCTACAACGGGTACAGGACTTGTTGGTAATACCACAAATAAGTTTGAGGCTCTTCCAGAGGTTAAGCTAACAAGCAATGAAACCGGCGGTTCTAATACAGAATGGGCATATACATCATGCAATGTTAATGTAACGACAGGTGCTGTAACTAGTGCTGCTAATCCTGCTGTGATAACGATGTATTCTCAAACGACTTCAGATAATACTTACACAGCTATCTATGACGCACTCGTAGTTCCAGGTTCTTGCTTTGGAACGGATGATAATGCTGTCATCGCTCGCATCGAGGCGGATGGTAATATCTATTATGTTACAGCAAAGGAGATTCGCGCAAAGAGTGCTTCTACTGATTACAAGACTGCCTCTGGCAAGAACTACATCATCACAGTAAAAGTAAACAAGACCGACATTGATGTTACTGCTACTATCAAAAATTGGGAAGATGTGGAAGCAGGAGAGGCTTCTCCAAAGATTAATGTGACAGCAGATTGGGGAGATGCCTCAGCAACGGGCACTATCACAGAATTCTGCCTGTATCGTAGTGCGAGTGATGTGAAGTCAGACCCTAAGGTTAAGAACGACATGAGTGGATACAGCAAGGGTTTGAATACCGCAGCAAACAACGGCTTCTTCCCTCACGAATCGGTGATAACTAAGAGTAGTGGTACATGGACCATGAGTCCTGCACTCTATTGGCCAGCGCATGATACACATTATCATTTCAGAGGTGTGATGCCTACGACGTCCACTGCTGCTATTGCTGACGGTACAAAACCAACAGCTCCTCACGTTGAGGCTCTATCTGCCTCTGATGCTACTCAGATAATAAAGATCTGGGATGCTGAGTTTGGTGCGGACCTGTTCCCTTCTAACCTTGCTATTGGTAAACCTATCATTCCAGCAGGCACCAAGTGCAGCAATGGTGATCATCCCGCTGTTGATGTCAACGACTATGGCATCTGTGCTACGGAAGGAAAGATAAACCTTGAATTCAAGTATATGATGTCGCAGGTTGAGGTTGAACTGAAGACTACAGATGGTGATGACAAAGTAAGACTTGAGGATGCTACGGTGGAGATCATCAATGGTTACATTGAAGGATATGCGAAGTTGGGCGACCGTGAAATAGTTCCTACAGGTAGCGTTGATGCATTCACGTTGCCTGCAGTATCAACAGCAGGTCTCAGCGGTGATGCTCTTACTACAGCTGAGAATACTCGCAAGGGTGCTATCGTTCCTCAGAAGTTGTATTCAACAACATCTTATACGGCAACACCGTCAAATGATTTCACAAGTACAAATAATCTCCGCTTTAAGATAACGATAACCAATACGGATGGTACTCATGATGTGTATTATACGGATATCGCTCCGATAAAGAAGAAGGGCACCACGACCGGTGAGATGGTTGCTCCTGATGGATATTGGAAGAGCGGAACGCATTACAAATATGAGTTAACGCTCAGCAAGACTGGTCTGACGGTCATTGCAACCCTGAAGGATTGGATACATGTTGAGGCGGTTGAAGACATTTGGTTCTAAAGGGTCCCTATTCCGATAGATTAAAACATAAATTACCATAAATTGAACATTAATTCTCATTAATATAATGATGATAAATACGCACGATATGGCAAAGAAATTTATAAATAGTACACTCCTGAAGGTGGTCTTCCTGGCTGTCACAATGATGGCTACAACGGTTAGTGCATGGGCACAGGAATCTGTGAATGTTGCAAAGATTGGAGGAACGGAGTATCCAACTTTGGAGGATGCGATTACTGCGGCTGGAACTCCTACGTCTGAAAATCCTATCACCATCCATCTCCTCAATAATGTTACTAGTTTGACGGAAGAAAGCACAACAATTCCTGATTATGTTACGCTTATTGTAGCGAGTGACAAGTCTATAGAGTTTTCAGTTGGTAATGTCAAGACTCTCACTATTTCAGGCAATGCTTCATTCATCAATGAAGGAACATTGACGCTTACAGGTGCATGTACGATTACTTCGCTTACCAATAGTGGTACTCTGAATATCAATGCTGGCACGGTTAAAGCTCTTTCTAATGGTGGAACATTGTATGTGAATAGTGGTACAGTCACGACTTTGAATGCCACTGGTACAAAATCAACAGTTACTGCTGCAGAGACGGGAGCTGCTATTACAACCGTCAATGTAGGTGACGGGGTTAGCACAACCATATCGGGTAAGGGATATTCTAATATTACAGGTACAGGTACTATTAACCTTGGTAGCAATATTACGGATCCGCTGACAATAGCAAGTGGCAATACTCTTACCATTGATCTTTGTGGTAATAATATCCCTATCACTGCTAAAGTTACTAATGAAGGAACTTTGACAGTGAAGGACACTGGTAAGTCTGATGGAGATAGAATTACTTATGGTGCGGTAAATACCTTGGAGAATAAAGGTACAATTACTGTTAAATGTACTGTTAGCGGTTTTGAGAACTCAGGAACAGCTACAGTAGATACTGATGCTAAAGTTACAACTATTACAAATACAAGTGTTTTGACTGTTAATGGAACAGTTGAAACCTCCCTCACAAATAATAATGGTACAGTAACTATCAATGCAGATGTAGAAACTGTAACAACAACAGGCGGAACGGTTACGATTAATGAAGGAAAGACAGTTGCTTCTTTGACTGCAACAAGTGCAAACATCGTTGCTAATGGTACAGTAACAGCATTTGTGAATTCGGGTGAAACTACAATTTCCGGTACTGGTGTCTCTACTATCACAGGTCATGGTACTATCAAGCTTGTTGAAGATATTACACAGAATTTGACTTTGACAGCTAATTCTGGTGCAGGATTTACCCTCGACTTGAATGGTAGGAGTGCTACTGGTACAATTACAAATGCTGGTAAGTTGGAGGTAGAAGATAGGACTGCAGGCGCTGGTACTATTGCTGCTTTAACTTCTGGTGCAGGAACTGAAACTACAATTATCAGTGGAAATGTTACAACTTTGACAACAACAGAAGCCACTGCTAAAGTTAATATAAAAGGTGAAGCGGCTAAAACTGTTGGCACTTTGACTGTAGTAAATGGTACAGCGGTTACTTTCCAGGAAGTAGCTTCACAAGATGCATTGCAGAAGGCGATAGAATTGACTGGTAAATCTACTATTGAGTTGGGTGGAGACGTATCTGGCGATATTACTATAGCAAGCGGCAAGAACATCATTCTTGATCCTAAGGGAAACAACATCGATGGTACTGTTAGTAATGCAGGTACGTTGGAACTCAAGGACGCTGGAGTAACATCAGGCGATCCTGCAACAACTACTTACGGTACAATAACAGCACTCACCAATACTGGTACATTGACTGTGACTGAGGGACAAGTTACTACTTTGACAAATACCTCTGGTGCAACAACAATAAATGGTGGTACTCTTGATGCTGTAAAAGCAAGTGATGGCACATTGAATGTTACTAACGGTAATATAACAGGCACCCTCACGACAGCTGCAGACAATGTCGTGACCGTGACAGGTGGAACTATCAATGCCTTTGCTGGTAATTATATTATAAAGTTCCCTGAAGTTAATGAAGCTGCAGAACTGACTCAGGCACTGAACGCCCCAAAGGCTGATATTAAACTGACAGGTGATGTAACTACAACAGGGACCTTTACTGTTGGTCACAATGCCACTATTAATGTTAATGCCCAGTCAATCACAAATACTGCGGGTAACACATTTGACGTAAGCACTGATGGCAACCTCACCATCACAGGTAACGGTAATGTGAATTGCGGCAAAGAAGGTAGCGTGGCAGTAAATAACAAGGGTACATTCACTTTGAATGGTCCTGCTGTTGCATCGGCTACTTTGAACGGAACTCAACAGACAGTTACTGCTGGTACACTTACCTCGGCAACATTGGCGGCAAATAAGGATATCAATGTTACTGGTGGTCATGTTTCAACACTTACTGCTGCAGGTGGCAATACAATCACTACATCAAGCCCTGGTAAGGTAGAAGCATTGACAGCTAATGGTAATGTGACTATCTCTGGTAGCGGTTTCACGAATCTTGCTGGACCAACAACAGGTGATGCTACTACAATTACTTTGGCAAGTGATGTAACAAGCAACCTTACCGTAACAGGTGGCAAGGTTAAACTGGCGTTGGAAGACCATAACATCAGAAATAACGAGTCTCAGAATACTGTGACAGTAAACACTGGTGCAGAATTGACAATCAGTGGTACAGGTAATATCACTAACAACAATGCAAGTTTTGCAGCTGTAGAGAATAACGGAACTACAACGCTCAGTGGTGGTACTATCGAAACAGTAAAGAGCACTGGTGGTACATTGACCGTTGATGGTGGTGCTAAAGTTACAACTTTGACAGCAGGTGGTGGTGCTACATATATCAATGGCGGTTCGGTGGCTAACTTGAATGGTACTGGTACTGTTACTCTTCTTGGTGATAACCTTGAGATGGACCTCACCGTGACGGGTGGTTCTGTAACCTTGGATCTTAATGGTAAGGACATGAATCGTGCAAATAAGACCGTAAAAGTAAACCAAGAAGCAGCACTTACTGTCAAGGATTCTTCAACTGGTGGTACAGTCGGTAATATTGAAAACTATGGCACTACTACAGTTGAGAGTGGTACCGTAACAGCACTTACATCTTCTGGCAATGTGGTATTCTCTGGTGGTAAGGTTACTACATTGACTGCAGAAGGCGGAACTGTGACTGTTAATAATTCGGGTATTACAACGCTTAATGCTAATAGCGGTTCGGAGGTTACGGTTACTATTGATGATGAAACTCATAAGCCTAAAAATCTGAATGTTAATTTAGGAGCTAAGATTCAGATTGGTAGCCAAGAGATGATTGACTTTGGCACAATTGATAGTAACGCAAAACTGACATCAGCATTAAACTTAGTAAAACAAGGTACTCTGAAGTTAGCCGCTAATAATATTGATGGCAACTTTACTGTTCCTGCAGGCTCAAATATTACCATAGACTTGAACAACCATGAGCTTACTCCATTATCAGGAACGGCTATTACTGCAAAAGGTGATGTGAACATAACAAGCTCTGGAACTGTTTCAAGCGTATCTGTTCCGGCTGGTGGTAGCTTCACTCTTGGTGGTGTAGGCACAGTTGCAACTCTTGATAATGAGGGCACAACAACAGTAAATAATGGTACAGTGACAACAATCAGATCATCTACAGGAACATTGAATGTTAATGGTGGTACGGTTACTGAAGCTACTGCTACAGGTACTACTAATGTATCTGATAATGGTAAAGTCGTTACACTCAAAACTACTGCTGGTACAACAACAATTAGTGGTGGAACAGTAACAAAGCTTGATGCAACAGGCTCAACAACAGTCAATATCAGTGACGGTAATGTTGGCACGGCTACTGCAGGCAAGAAGATGACTGTAAGTGGTGGTACTATTGGAACGCTTAAAACAACTGCTTCAACAGCCGGAGATGACGGAGGTTTGGCTATCACTGCAGGAACAATCACAACATTGACTGTTGTAGAAAATTCTAAGGCAAATGTCAGCGGTGGTTCAATTACAACCTTAGATGTAGCAGATGCTAATCTTACAGTTGCGACAGATGGTATAGTAACAAAATATACTGGCAATGGTGGCGCAAATGTAAAGCTGCCAAGTTATACTATCACGGATGAAACAGCCGGTTATTATCCAGGCAACTTCAAAGCAACTACAGCAAAATATACACGCACTACAGGTGTAGGTACTCAGAATAAGTGGGGTACAGCTTGTCTGCCATTCGACTTTACTTATAACAACCACAACTATGTCGTTGTTTATAAGGTTGAAAATGTTGATGAAGATAAGCTTAATCTTACCGAGTATGACGTGAATAATAGTGAATTAATTACTGCTGGTACTCCATTTGTGTTCCATATTATACAACAAGATAGCGAATCTTCTGCAACAACTCAGGTCTTCAGTGCCTCTAACACCAATGTAGATATAGATGCTCAAGGCACCCAAACAGCAACAGGTGTTAATCTCGTGGGTGTAAATGAGCAGAAAGTACTTAACGAAACTACAACTCCAGCAGTTACCGACTGCTACTATATCAGCGATAATACCTTCCATCAGGCACTCAAGAAGTTGACAGTTCCTAAGTATCGTGCTTACGTGCAGATAACAACTTCGAATGGTGCAAGACCACGAACACTTTCTCTTCAAGCGGAAGATATGACAGGAATCAATGCTCTCCTGGCTGAGGATAGTGAGATTATTGGTTATTACGACTTGAATGGAATCTGTCATGATGCTCCTCAGAAGGGAATGAACATCGTAAGGATGAAGAATGGTAAGTCAGTTAAAATGATGATTAAATAAGGTAACCTATGCAAAGAAAGATATTATTTTTGGCGTGTCTGGGAGCCTTAGCACTCACATCATGTAGTGATAACGACTCACTCTCTCCTGAGGATAATGCGTTTCCAAAGGGAGAACTGATTGATGTTGTTACAACGCTCTCTACCAACGCCCCTTCTACCCGTGCTGTAGATAAGGTATTTGAACCAAGCGACGAATTGCTTGCTTATGTTCAGGCAGGTCGTACGGATGGAGATGTGTTCACTCCTGTAACAGATGAGGATGGATTTGACCAAAGCAAAGCTTCTATCTATAGCAAGATGCTGACTTTTACGATGAAGTCATCTGCAGATGAAATCACTCACACAGCAAAGGATGATTATACCAATAAGACTAGCAGTTTCGATGCTGCAAGTAATTATTATTGGGATGACTTCAGTACATCTGCATACGATCTTCGTACATCGGGTCGTGGTATCCGTCTTTACTATGGCTATTGCTATAATGGTGGAACACCAACAACTGGATTAACTGATGAGGCAACCGGTGTCTTAGGTTGGACTGTAGAGTCAGACCAGAAGACCAAAGGCACTAAGACCAGCGACCTCCTCTTTGCCAAGACGCAGAATATGATTAAGTATGATCATAACAAGGGAGAGGGTTCACAGCGAGGCACACTGGAGATTCCTTATACTCATGCCATGTCTAAGTTCTCTATTGAGATTCAGTGTGGAGATGGATTTGAGAATGTGACTGATCCTATGGCTAATACTGAAGTTACGCTGTACAACGCGCAGTTGAAGTGTAAGGTTACGGCTCCTGGAAAGGGTGCTGGTACTGCAGATGACCCTATTAAATATGTAGAGCAGGAGACGGGAACTGGTGCTACAGGTAATGTTAAAATGCATGAAACGGGTTCGGGAACCCAGAAGGTGTTCTCTGCCATCGTGGCTCCTACAACGCTCTCTGTGGGTAATATCCTTGCAACCATCAGCGATGTTAAAGGCATACCATATACTATCTATATTACTGAGAGTCTTTTGGATAATGCCCCTACGGGTCAGACCAATAACTGGAAACGTGAGTTGGATGATGCGAAGATTGATGAAAACCTTGAAGAAGGCGTTGCCCATGCACGACCAAGAACAAGAGCCGATGCCAATATTGACAAGGGTAAGGGATACTGCACCCGTTCTGGTGTGCATTATCATCTGAAGGTAAATATCTCTAAACAGAAGATAGATGTCTTGGCTACCATCACCGACTGGAAGGATGTGTATGCTGAGACTGATGGTACCATCAATTTCAGCAATGACATCACAGACAAGGGTAGTATCACTTTGGCTGATATGAGCACGTTTGATGTGTATATGGGACAGGAAACCAGCAATCAGTCATTTGATGGTAAGAGTAGTACGGAAGGTATCAATCCTGCTACAACATATACATACAGCGGAGGAACATGGAGTTGCTCTCCTCAGCTCTATTGGACAGATGCTAATACAGGTTATTACTTCCGTGCTTTGTCGGGAGCAGTGGTTTTTTCTGATGCGACCAGTGGTAATATCACTGTATCTAACACCAAGGTGGGAGGCAGAAACAACAACGACCTTATCTGGGGTACTACAGAAGCACATAGTGGTACAGATGCTGATGGCCAACCGTATAACTATACTGAAGGCGGTATGTTAAAGCCACGTACTGGTGATGTGCCATTGACCTTCCGTCATATCATGTCGAAGGTTAAGTTCGTGCTTGAGACGGAGACAACGGATCATGATGGTTCAAAATTGCTTGCAGTTGATGGTGTGAACCTCTATGGAGCGAAGATTCAGATTGACCATCTTGCAACAAGCGGTAACCTGATTCTGAATACTGGTGAGATTTCAACAACTGCATTCGGCGGTACATTGTATGAACCAACAAATGTTCCTGATTTGACTTACAATTCATCAACATTGACTGCATATACCGCAAATGAGCAGATTGTATTGCCGCAGACGATAAGCGCTGATGCTAAGATAACCATCACTTTGGCAGACGGAACCACCTATAAGGCTACACTCAAGGATTGCAAAGTCTTTGCAGACGGAGCATTGACGGATACACCTATCACTCAGTGGGAATCTGGTAAGCGTTATATATACACTATCCATCTCAAGAAGGAGGAAATCACCTTCCGTGCATTGATCAAGGATTGGGAAGAAGCAAAGGGAAGTGGCGATGCCACTCTGGAGTGGGATTAAGCGATTAGGTGATAAACAGATTATACGAGAATTCAATACATAATGATTAAATCATTCCGTTACATATTGTCCATACTGGCAGCGATGCTATTCGTTACCTCCTGCACCGATGAAGACCTCGCAGGAGGGGGGAACGGCACCACCGAAGATTACTACGGCGAAATGGTGCACTTTGCTGCAGGTACCACGGTGAACTCTGTCAGCACACGTGCTGATGGAGGCAACTCTGGTAACAACTACTCAGAGACACCTGGACAGACCTACTATATGCCTGATGCATATCGTTTCGTATGCCGCATGTATTATAAGGCGGCAACAGGAGAAAATCCCGAGTATGATGTCTCAGGTAAGACTGATGTAACCACATGGCTCAAGGTTAAGGGCGATGTAGGTCATTCGCTTTACTGGAGCAGTGACTATCCTGTACTGAATGAAAATGATAAGAGCCTTTTTGACAACTACGGCAATGACATAAAAGCTACATGCTTCTATTGGCAGAACCGTAAGGAGCATGCCTTCCTTGCATGGACGGACCTCAATAAGGCAACGACATTCACCGCTACTTCAACTCCTGTTCCGCTCAAGATGGAGACGACTTTTGAATATGAGGAACATACAGGAGAGAAGCAGAAGCAGTATGTATCAGATGGCTATAGACTTTATGGCGTAGATGATGCCCAGAAGCTGACGAGTGTGACAGCTGCTATAAACTATGGTGTAGAGCATTATGATGAGATAAAAGATTTGCCGGGGCAAAAGGATGTTGTGAGTCTTTTAGACTGGTCTTTGGTCAATTCTGAGTATTTCGATCAGTATACCAATAGTATGTATCTCACTTACATCAAGTCTCTTTATAAAGAGTTCGATCAGGTGTATGATAAAGATAATCACATGATCAAATACAAGTGGGGAGGATATATCGGCTTAAAGTGGAGTGATGATCAGAGGCTGGAATATACTTTGCAAACTGATGATGTGGTAGCCAGCACACCCGATGCTAATGACAAGATATGGGTTAAAAACAGCTCAGGTACGATTGTTGCAAGAAAATTGGGTGAAAACCGATACTGCGCAGTAGATGGCACAAGGAACCATGATGATCTTTACGACATCACTCAGGAGCCAGCCTATAAGGTGGCATTCTATGTTCCATATGAGGAGAAGGTGGCAGAGATTATCAATAAGTATAAGGCGCAGAAGTTCGATATCGCAAGAGGCAATTATGGCAGCATTAACGAAATGCCGGACATAGTACAGGCATTGAAAAAGATGAAGCCGGAGGGTGCTACGCAGGAGGCTAACCGAGTGAACCTCAAATTCACGCATCAGTTCAGTCAGGTGCAGGTGAATGTGAGAACATCATCCGACCTCTCTGTGGTTATAGAGAAAGAACAGATTCAGAAGGTGGAACTTCTGGGTGTTTCTGATGAAGCTTACGTCTTTACGGAATTAAATAAAGATGGAAACGTCAAGGCCACAACTTATAAGTCGGTAGATATATCGAAATATGACGATGAACAACTCAAGCGTAATCAGTATGGTTCATCCTTCGAGATGTTCCCGATGGCAGAACCTTCATCCGGTTATATCAAGTCGTTCAATGCTCTGACCTTTGGTCAGCTTAGGGCTATCCGCATAACATGGAATGAGGAACCGAATGGTACGGGTATCTCTCACGAGTCAACATACCATATTGCAGATGAGGACTTGAAGAACCTCAAGAGCGGATACAAGTACGTCTGGAATATTGAACTACGCCGTGGTACACTTGCCATTGTCCGTACTGAAATCGTTGATTGGAGTGTAGGTAAAGAGTATAATATAAGTGGTACGATAATCAATTAACACCCCTTCTAAACCTCCCCGATGGAGAGGAAATAAAATAGAATGAGAATATGATAGTTAAACATTATATATATAGATGCATGTTATCATTGGCGGCAGCGCTGGTGCTGACAGGATGCTCTGAATCACTTGGCTCTATCTTCGGTGAAGGTGGGATAGAAAAGGGCGATCCTGTCATGTTCACCACTATGGTGCCAGAGATAGAACCAAGCACCCGCTCTGCCAAAGAAGAATGGGAGAAAAAGGTCAAGGCATATAAGGCTGTACAACTTGACTATACCTTCAATGTGGAGATGTGGAAGAAGGGTGACGGACAGGCAACGGCATCTAACAAATACAGCCCTAAGAAGTCAACAAATGAAGGCTCAGAGCCTATAGCAAACTATGACGGCACACTCCAGGCAAAGGACAATATGGAGATGTACTGGCAGGATAACGTCAACAGATGGGGTTTCAAGGCTACGTCAGAGAGTTCTCAGACAGTTGAAGCTGAGCAAAACAGCCAAAGCAACTGGTTGCGTCAGGACAAACTTATCGGCTACTCATATATGCCTTTGTGGATAGAGAATGAGGATAGGGCGGCAGATGACTTCAATGCCATCAACTATCGCACCAATAAGGAATGGTATGCTGATAATAAGAAAGCCAAGGATCTTGAAGGTTTGATGGTGGAAAGCGACGATGACTATAAGAAGATTCCTCTCTACATGCAGCATGAGCGCTCTTGGATTACCATCATTCTGAGAGCTGGTGAAGGTGTGGCACGTGAGGCACTCGCTTATGCTACGTCTGATGATAATATCAAGACGTCCATCAACAGCTTTGCTTCTGATGGTGCTGAGCCTTTTGTCATTGACAAACCATGGTCGAGAGAGACATTCATTGATTATGTGCAGGACAAAAACGGTGCGGCTAAGAATAATGTCAGCACTACTCGCTACGATGCTATCGTCATGCCACACAACTATGCTGCCAAGAAAGAAGAGGAGATAATAGCAAAGATAAACCTCTCCAACCAGATATTCTCGTTCTATGCAAGCAACGACAGCCGCTACTTCTCTGGAGACCAGGCACAGATAGATGCTGCCGACAAGGCTTATAACCTTGAAGCTGGCAAGCACCTCACCATTGAGGCGACATTGTCGCGTGAGAGCCGTAAGATACTTATCACGGCATGGATACAAGATTGGACAGAGGTGGCTACACAGACCATCTGCGATGACTACGGACAGAATGGCGACCCGATAGTTATCAAGGATCGTGACGAACTCATCGCTTTCCTTAGGGGCAGTGACAATAAGTCGGGTAGTGTGGCTATTATTCAGCCAACAGAGCTCAACCTTGATATTCAGGGAAGTGATTGGCCACAAGATCTTAATCTCAATGCCACGCTCAACCTTGCCGGTTGTGTCTTGAATACAGGACATCGCTTGTTCAAGGATATGTCATCGGCTGCCAATCTTGTGAATGGAACTATCAATATTCCTGACAATGCTACATTGGACTGTGCTGTAGCAGAAAAGAACGAAGGAACGATAGAGCGTGTCAAGGTCACCACCAGTGGCGAGTTGACAACAGCCAAAGCTACTGTAGCAGGCCTTGTTAAGGAGAATCATGGCACTATCTATCAGTGCTCATCCACATTGCCTGTATATGGAACAGATGGATATTCAAACGGAGTGGATGGTGATAGCAAAAAGTATATTGGTGGCATTGCGGCTGTTTCAACCTCCAAGGATGCGGCATCACTGGCTGTGATTGATGCTTGTTCGGTCAATGCATCGGTCAATGGTACGGACGTTTATGGAGGAGGTGTCGTAGGTTATGTAACAGGACGTGTCTCTAACAATACATACGAATACGGCATCACTGTCAACCAAACTGTTAATCAATTCAAGAATATCTTTGCACAGGCAGGTACAGCGGAAGTTCGTGCCACAGGCAATGCATGGCCAACAACTGCACTGAACTATATCCATGAAGACGATAAAACAACGAATCCTAACGGGTACACCGGCAAGAAGTATGATGCAGTGCTGGATTGTCAGGCAGAGCTTCATGCGTTAATGATGGGTGGCCAATATAATAAGTTAGGGAAAGTATATCGTATCTCGAAGAGTTTTACTGTAAGCAGCTCTGCTAATGAAGAAGACGACTGGTCACACGGAACTATAGCAGCAGATAACACATCTTATGACAACCTGAACAATGTATCGTTCACACTTGAAGGCAACAGTAAGACCATTACCTTGACGGGTGACAAGACAGTAAAGACGACAAATGGCTCTAACCTTTCTGACGGCGAAGCTACAAATTACACCACAGCGCCAATGCTGTTTAATTATGTCTTAGGAGAGGTGAAGAACCTGAATCTCTATCTTGAAAAACCTTTGGTGGCAAGTCCGACAGAGGCAACAGATTCTAAAACAGGTGAGAAAACCTACAATGCCGAAGATGCCATAGCTCCCCTTGCATACGGCGTCTATGGACCTGAAGCAAAGCTGACGAACGTGAAAGTTACGGGTAAGACGGATGCTGCTACACCTGCTGACAATGCATACGTTCAGGCTTCTACCCCTGCCGGTTTGGTGGTATGGGCGTATGGTGGTGCAACAATAACCAGCTGCACAGTAGGCGTGCCTGTACGTATGTGGCTTCCAAGTGATATGGGAACTGATGCTAAGCATTATGCCGGTGGTGTCGTTGCCTGTGCTGCCAAAGCAAATATCCTTCAGACTTCTTACACTGGCAGTGATGAGAATTCTGTGTCAGGATCAGATTATTCTACAACAGCAAAGAATTCTGGCAACTATTTCTATGGTGGTATCGTAGGCGGTACATCCACCAAGAATGGTGATACACCAGAATTGGTTATCAAGGACTGCTCAAGTTGGTTTGTTGCCAAGCGTGCAACAGCTGAAAGTACAGATAGGTCGTCAAAGGGTGGCATCATCGGTTATTGCTGTTATGCTGACAGCGACAGCGGCAGTACTATCAAGAATGGTATGAAGGAAGGCAACGAAGGTAACTGGTGGCAGCTGAGTGCTGTAGGTGCTCATACATGGCTTTCAGGCCTCAATGAAGAAAAAGTTATCGGTAAACGCAACAGTATAACACCTTCAGCCCCATAATGCAAGGTTCAACAAATCCATCGACAAAAATGATCAATGATGAAGTATAAGACAATATATTATATAATGTGTGTCATTGCAGCGCAGTTCTTCGTGTGCTCCTGCTCTGATGATACCCTCACGCCTGGAGCAGAAGCCGGTGCTGGGGATGTGATCAATGTAGGTGCAGACGTTGATGGATTGACGGTGTCGTCATCAATGACACGTGCTACGGGAGAATCAAAAGATGCAGAGAAAGTTTCATGGCTTGTACAGCCTCTCCTGAAAGGCTTGGATATTACATACGGAAATATTAAGAATAACAATAGGAACAATGAGCGTGTTGCAATCTTGAAATTGGTACCAAATGATGATAAATCTGAAGGAGCGGATCCATATAAGACAAATACCAACAGCGGTTTTGCTGAATATACCTTCAAATATCGTTCAGAAACCGATGGTAGCGAAACTACGGAAAAGGCGCGTTGGTATGACAACGGTCTTCACTTCTTTGAGGGCGTGCATGTGCCAAACCGAATCAGATACGCAATCGACGCCACAGAGATAGAAAATGATAATAGAACAGTCACAGGAGATAATGGTAACCTAGTGCCTGTGGGCAAGGTTACGAATCTTACTACCGACCAGAGCGGAGATGTATCTGAAGGTACTGACGACCAGCTTTCCAATTATTATCTGTTGTCTCACTATCTCGGTATGCCGGCAAATACGCAGATTTCAGCTACTGTAGCGCGTATCAAGTTGCCTTTCCGTCACCGTCTGGCACGTGTGTTGGCTTATATCCTTATTGATCCATCACTTATGAATGGTGCAAATCCTACAAAGATTAAGGGATATGCCAATATTGCAGAAGAGGGAAAACCTTTTCGTGATAACCCTGCCACCAGCGAGATACGTTTCTGTAATGTGGATGTTCTTGCGGGTGTTCACGATGTGTATAACCAGGCGACAAAACTTCACACCCTCACTCCTAAATGGGAAGAGAAGGTGCGTAAGGTCATTCCGCATTTCAACACGCAGTTAGCAAGTTTCAAGACATATCAGTCAGACAAAAAGACTTATTACGAGGGCACTTCTGACTTCCCGTCATCACTACCTGCAGGCTTTACTCCTGTTACTTACACAAATGTGCCTGTCTATGACCTTATCGTGCGTCCAACTTACACCGACAAGGATAATGTGATGTATGATGAGGATTTGTATGATGAGGATTTGAAAGACTACGAAACACCTGAACAGTACGCCGCAAAGACTAACAAGATTGACTTCATCGTGTCGCTTGATAATGGCTTGACATACGAGAAGGAGTTCGTCTTTGACCTTGATGCCAACTACCAAACCATTGTCTATCTAAAGATTACCCATGAAGGTGTGGATTATAATGAGTCAGGTTCGGCACAATGGGTGGAGGAAACCCGTAATGACAATTGGTATGGTGTTGATAACCAGAATGGCAACACACTCTCTAAGGCTGGTAGCAGTTGGCAGAGAGCTTATTATAATGACGACCTCCATGATACAGACAAGGTTACCGATGGCGGATTCTATGATGAAGATACCCCAGGTGAGGATGGCACAAAGGGACAGTATGTCAATGAGGCTACATGGAAGGAGTACTTCCTGCAGGCATACAAGGGCGGTGCTCATCATGGCGATTATTTCGTGTTGTCAAATGATATTACCATAGACGCCAATGAGTTGCCTAATAACTTTGTGTTTACGGGACACCTCGATGGATTTACAACTCATCAAAGTCGTAAGTACTGCAAAATCACCCTTACAGGAGGAAACTCTTGGGCAGAGTATGATAAGGATGAACTCCGCAACCTGAAAGTGAAGACTGGAAATGAAGGTAGTGATGCTGACTACACCGATGTTCCTCAGTTATATTGGACAGTAGAGGAGGCGCATGCCCGTCCACGAAAGGCAGAATACATCCCTGGAGGTGATCCAAAAGTGACAGAGATACCTATGATCGAATATCCTTCTTATCTCTCGCAGCTTGATAGCGAAGGCAAGGTGATACTGTATAAGGATGGCGATAATAAGTATAAACTCTATACTAACCGCACCTTCTACAGAAAGACCGCCGGTTCGCTCTTTGACGGCCTTGACGGTATTTATACCACTAATCAGGAGAGAGGAGAGACACCGTGGGAAGCTAATGTGCATAAGGAAACCAACAACGGCAAGACTTATTGGCTACCATACAAGGATACAGAAGGCGATGGCGCTACAAACACAGGTTGGCGTGCAGAGGTGATGAACCTTGAAGTGTCTGGTGGTTCCCTTTTCAAAGACAATGCTGTCATCACGGGTTACGTATATAATTGTAAAGATGATAATGGCAGAGTAGATGATCAACCCCCTGCTATGCCTAAATACAAGTAAAGACATGAAGAAATTCATTTATATAATAGGTGTATTGCTGACAGGACTTTTCGTTGCATGTTCGGAGGAGGATGTGTTGGGTGGTAACACCCTTACCGCCGAGCAGGAAGCGCTGATAGGTCGTGCCGTAAACTTCAACGCCTCATACGCTGATGCGTTCACCACCCGAGTATCTAACTACACCAATATTATTGACGGTTCGTTCAATCAGAACGACCGTATGCGCATCTACCGTAACTATTACGAAGGCACTGCATGGTCGAATAATGAGGCTTACCGTACCTATGCTTATGTTTATAAGTCGGATGCCACGACAGGCATCGACCTTGGTCATGACTGGCAGGTTGAAGTCGGTCGTACAGGATATGACGATAAGGGTGAAGGCTATAAGACATTCCCGCAGTCGAAAGCAGACTCTCTGACATGGGAGAACGGTAAGACTATCCGTTTCCGTGCCTGGAGCCAGAGCAATTACCACAACATCTTGTACGGTACTACCAATACCTATTTCTATCCGGACTTCTGCGCTTCAGATTATGTGAATGCATCAGGTCCTAGCACCAGTATCCCTATGGTGCTGAGACATCTTGGTACGCGAATCATGTTCAAGGCGTTACCGGATGGACCCGGTGGAGGCAACGAGTTTCATGACATCCGTCTGTGTAGCAACATCAATCCTGATGGAACAGAGAATCCTGACGGTTGGAAGGATTATAAGTATGCCGACAATGCCGACACAAACGAAAATGATGGTTCTTCATCGGAAGAGAGTAAAGAAGATGACCAAGCCAAACAAGAGTGTGATGCTGTAACTGCAGTATTCAAGCGCATGTGTATGCCGGCAGGTGTGGATATTACCACAGGCACGCTGAAGGCGGTGAAGAATGAGTGGTGGAAGAATGCAAGTTCTGATCAGGTGAGAACACTTGAAGATCAAGCCCCAAGCAATTTCTATAGTTTTAATACAACGTCAGCCGAAGACCTTGCAAAATATGCTAAGCGTCCATTCTTCTGTACCATCAACTACAACCCGATGATGGTCACCATTCCATACGACATGAGTAATGATGCAACCACATCTGGAGAGGTGCTTACGCTACCTGCATGTACTCGTTTCCGTATTTACATGCGCGACGTGAATAATGGTGATGAGTATAATAAAACTGGTTATGAGGGCAAGTATCACATCTTCGCCTTGTCGGATATTATGAAGACAGAGAATGGTCAGGACGTTCCGGCCTTCCCTGATGGCTTGAAGTTGGGTTCGGGTCTAAGTTATACCTTCAGGGTGGGTTATCGCTATGGTGGTCTTTATGTTACGGTGGATAATAACATTTCATGGGTGGAACAGGATCTCGGAGAACAGGAAGCTGCTAATGCAGTAGTCACGCCTACTCCAAGCTCTGAGCCATATAAGTGGTGGCAGGATGCTATCAGATATGCTATTCCTCAGGGCACTAATGACTTCCAACCTGTGTTCCATATTGAGAACGAAACACAGTTTCTTGAGTTCATCAAGCTTGTAAACGGTACTACTGGCGCAAAGACAGGAAATCTCTACCTTTTAGATTCAGGTGAGAAGGATTCATATGGCAACCCAATAAAGAAATGGTCAACCGTAAATAGTGTATATAAGCCAAACTGGGTGACAGAGGAAGATATGGCGGCACAGGGATACTTGTTCTATGATCACTATCATGCAGCCAATGCCGATAGGGCTGCCTACTCCGAGCGAGATTATCTCAAAGGTCCCTATCCGTTCTATGATGATAACCTGAGCAGAAACTTTACGGTCAAGTTGGACGAAGACCTTGACCTTCAGGATTGGATGCTGGAGAGTATCGGTGCCAGCGAGGACACACCTTTCCGTGGTTGCTTTGATGGTCAAGGACACACCATCAAGAACGTGTATATGAAGGACGAGAACATCTTCGGGTATGTCAACGGTATCGGTACAGAACATGCTGCCATCACCAACCTGAAGATAGAGAGTTTGCACAACACCTGCCTGATAGGTACTGGCGTAAATCAGATATACGTGGCTGGTATTGCCCTCTATGCTCCAAGCTCTACAAACAGCATTGCGCATAGCATGAGCATGGACTCAAATACTTCTGGTACAAGCTATGTTGTTGGCTGCATACATGTGGGTGATGCCCGTGGGGCTCTTGTGGGTACTGCCAGCAACCTGAATATGTTTGGGTGTATGCAGGCAGCGCAGGGTATCACAGGTGGCGCTTTGATTGGCACAGATGCTAATACCACTCCTGTCTTTACTCCTCAGATTAGTTTGAATGGACAGAAGGCAGGATCAAAGATAAATGCAAAACCGCAGTTCAAGAACTTTATCGGCAACTTCTATGATACGCAGCTGTCACCAAGTGCTAAGGCTGTTGGTTCAACTTCCGACGACTACTCGCTCCTTGAGTATATCCGTGGAAGGAATACGGACATCCTTTGTGCTAAGAACGACTACCTGACTTCAGAAGTGTCTATGAAGCAATTGCTGACACTGAGTTACACACAATATTACGGTCTGGCTCCATGGAAGGTTATGAACTATGCCATTTACTGGTACAACAAGAACAGAGTGAATGCGCAGGTTAACCATCCTTGCACCATACACTACGAGAACAACACCACAGGTTACGTACACCGTTATCCTGTGCCGATGACAGGAAAACCTGAAGATAAATATTCAACCGTAAGCTCCTGGAACCCTGTTGAACAAACAAACTAAATGATGATGACAAGAGTAAATTATTTATATAAAGAGTTTTTGGGCTTGCTGCTGTTTGCTGTCCTGATTTTCTCTTCTTGTACAAAAGAGGAGAAGACTCCTGCTGTTTATGACGACGGTCCTGTAAAGATTACGATGGATGTGACTCCGTTTGAAGGGGAAGTGTCAACACGCACAAATGTAGAAGGTACAGGGTTTGAAGGTGGAGACAAGATTCGCTTTAAGATTATCTGCCCTAACTCTTCATCCCATGAATTGGGCGAGACATGGGGTAGTTATTATACTATTACTGCACCAGCAAATTTAAATAACGGAGCTTATTTCATCACAGGTACTCATGGTTCCTACGAAGCTCAGGCAACCACTTATATCTACACTGCGATGAATACCACGGACAATAGAATATACGTGGTGGGAGATTATCGATATTCCTTCCCTAGCAGCTTCTTCTTTGCCGACCAGAGTAAGTTGTCGCAGTTTAAGAGCAGCGATGTGGTGTGGGCACAGGCGGTGCGACAGACAGGTGCCCGTGAGGTGCATCTCAACTTCAAGCATAAGGTTGCGAAGCTGGATATCACCATCGTTGATGATAAAGGCGAACTGTTGGAAGAAGGACAACTGTCCAACAATCTCATCCTCACCCTAGAAGGCATGCCGGATATAGATGGCGCAGAGATTGTCGTGGGCGACTATTATGCCGACCAGAGTATAGACAGTGACTACTCGTTCAAATACATGCATAAGGCATCTTGCAGTTACGAGAACAATGGCAAGGTGATAGGCATTGAGGTGCTTGACGATACAAACAAGAGGACAAGGGTTTATGCTTTGACGGGTAATCCATATCCTGCCGGAGGCGACTATAATAGCTATAATTATGCAAAAGTTCCTAATACGGGTACATACCGCGCTTATCAGGATACTTCGAATAAATTGCACTTTACGCTCTATGTGCCGCCATGCAACCTTGATCCTGATGGTGTTGATGCAAACAACGAAGGCACCAACCATGCTGTCATGTGGCTTCGCGATGGCACCAAGCGCTATAAGATGGTGCTCAACCAGAAGGTGTTCGAGGAGGGAGTCTGCTATAAGCTGAAGATGGTAGTGAGCAAGAATCCTGCTCCTCCTGCAGATCCAGATCCAGACCCCAATCCGGACCCGGATCCTGATGATCCTAACCCAGGTCCTTCACCAACGCCTGGATCATAGTCTTAGCATGTCCTTGTTGTAAATAATTATGATATTCCAATGAAGAGTTATCTTATATATATTATACCCATACTCCTCTTTGTTTCGTGCAACAAAGAGGAACTGATTGCTCCTGATGCTTCAGATGCTGTTGAACTGGAGGGGGTTACTGCTGTCATTGATGGAACGATGTCCACACGTGCAGCCGCCCTTGATGCATATAATTATGTAGGTCGCAGTGCATTTATTGATAAGGATCTAATGGAACTGACCACCATCAAACGAACAGTAAATGCTATCAATGGCTTTACATACAAAGATATCGTGTATGAGCAGAAAGTTGGTGCGGGCCAGACGGCAGGAGGTTGGAACCGTGTTCCAGAGAAAGGATGTTGCAAGATTTCTGACACCGAGTGGGGTACGACGCCTCCGGAGCGTATCTACTGGAGTGATGCTGCCCGAGGGCATACCTACATCGGATTTAGTGAACCTCAGCAACCCGGGGGAAAGACATTTGATTGGGTTGTGAGAGATGCAACCTACGAAGGTTCTGGCTCTGACGGCATACCTGTGTATTATGGCTCGATAGGTGATCCTAAAGATTCAAGCAATCCCACAATTATCGATTACACCAACGATGCAAATGAGAAACCTGTGTTGGATGATGAATCAAAGCCAAACGGCTCTAAATCATACAAAACGGGTAATGATAAGATTAAGCTTGACGATATCCTCCTGACCTACGATATCAACAAAGTGGCAGAGACAGGTGGTTCGGTGGCTAAGCTTTACTTCTATCATGGTCTTGCCATGGTGCGAGTGGTTGTGAAGATTCAGGGATTCTCGGCAAGTACTGACGCTGCCGACTCTAAGTCAGTTGTAAAGGATATGGTGCTGAAGGATATGCTCACCATGTACAAGTGGAAACAGATGAGCCATGACACCGAGGCTCTGGATGAAGCTTACGATAAGGTTAACATTAATAATATATATAACAATGGTACAGACGGTCCTGTAACTTGCGACCAGAAGAAGGATGTGCAAATGTGGATACCACGCCCTGGCGGTACAGGTACTGGTGTTGGCAAGCAGTTCACGTTCTACGCCCTTGCCGTTCCTCGTGTGATGGGTGTAGATAACGCAGTTACAGATGAAGACAAGGCCAAGAACCTGCATTTTGAGTTTAAGGTGAAGTATCCTGACCCGATGAATCCGTCAGTTGATGTAGAAAAGACCTATAAGGCCATGATGGACAAAAGAATAGAGTTCCGTGCAGGTTATTGTACTACTATCAATATCACGCTCAACCATAGCAACGAGGAAATGACCATAGGTGCGGAGTACATGGATTGGCAGATGATAGAATCACCCGATGAAGGTGAACTGAAGAAGAACTCAACATTCCTGAAGGCTGCTCCTGCATTGGCTGACAGAGGCACGATAAATGTTACTATTGCTGGTGATCGCGAGGCTACGGTGGATGATGCTACATGGTTGTATGGCAGGAAGGTGACAGATCCCGACACTAATGTCGAAGTTGACGAGATTCTTGACATATATGGCAACGACGGATCGGCAACAAAACCTTATACTATCTCTACTGCCAATCAGTTGCTCTCGTTCGCATACGAGGTGAAGAATGGCAGAGATTTCAAACATAAGTTTGTGAAACTCGATGCTGACATTGTTCTACAGCCATCGCTGAATGTTACAGCGGATAACCGGGTAACGTGGATAGGCATCGGCGATGCGGAACATAAATTCAATGGCTTCTTCCTTGGTAGCGAGCGTCATATAAACAGTCTTTATGGCGAGCATTTCTTCCATACTGTAGGCGATAATGCTGTGATAGATAAACTAAACTTTGATGATGTTATAGAGGTTCTCGGTTGTGGTGTTGTGGCTCACAAGAACGAAGGTTTGATATGCAGTTGCTATATTGATGGTGATATCATGGAGACAAATACCGAAACTCAATATACAGGAAGTATCGTGGGCGAGAACCAGAGCTTCATCATTGCCTGCTCGCATGTGGGCAAGGTGTCGGGTTATAATATCGTTGGTGGTCTTGTCGGCTTCAACAACGGTACGGTGATGGCAAGCTACCATAGCGGTGAGATTGTGGGATTGAATGACGGCGCCGAACTTCATGCTACGGTGGGTATTTGCGGAAATGGTGAGAACTATACTAACAAAAGTATTATGTTCAGTTGTTATTACGACGAAAACAAGATTTCTCATACACCAACTACTCTCGTGCCAGGAAAGTCGGGTTATCCACTCCCGACTGCTATGATGCAAAGCAATGCCTTCGTACGCGATGGTAAAGATGCACCATCTTTTATATACGATAAGATTGACGATGAGACTGAAAAGTACACTGGACAAGGACCAAAACTGAGAATTATTGCTGAAAATCTTGTACGCAAGAATCATGGCGTTAATTCGGGTAAGGAACCCAAATACACGGATGAACAAATCCAAACTATGACTGACCTGCAGCTTATTGACATCATCCTGCCAGCTGACGCTATGAGTGAAGATGTCTATGAGATGTTTGAAAACCACTTTAGTCTTAACACCGCGCTCCGAGTGTTCAAATACTGGATTACCCGAGTACACACTAATATGGCAGACAAGCCTGAGACTACAACTATTGAAACCAACTGCCACACATTCACTAAGGCACAGATAGAGTTCCTTAATAATCACTACACCAACGAGCATAGATTCAATTATACACCAGCTTCATATCCGAAGGTACAATAATACAGTTAGGCACCAATGCGAATATTTATGCCTTATGAATGCTGTTATTCATACGAAAAGCATAACTGTATGCTATTAGCATGAATGACAGTATTCACACGAATAGAATAACAGTATTCACACGAATAGAATAACTGCATTCAGCGGAATAGCATTTGCCCCCATCTAACTCTCCCGAAAAGGGGAAGAATGTCGTGCTTATGCTGCGAACCTGAGAGAATTTAAAAAACTCTTCACTCTTCACCGGCAGGGGGTATTTGACTGATTTTCTATACTTTGGATAGGTGAAGAGTGAGTGAAGAGTCAAAACGCACTCTTCACCACCTTATCTTTATGCATATCAGAGCTCTAGATGGCTCAAGTGAAGAGTGAAGAGTTTTTAATTAAATTCATTATTAAAGCTATTTCCAAGGAAGAATACAAAGCGAGCAACTCGAAAGGTTGCTCGCTTTGCTATAAGGAAGCCGGGAGGAGATGTGATGAAACTCCGATATTGAAAGATTTGAGTATCTACCGCCCTTTGTAATCCACCGACGTAAAGTTTCCAGACAACCGAAACCCCATACTCGAAGATATGGCGACTGCTGGGTTGTGGCCCGCCATTGGTGCGTTAGAATTATCTCGGTTTCATAAAAAAATTTGATGAGTATCCCGATCGATCCTTAACCCCGGCTCTATTTTCTATTGGCAAAATTAATACATACTTATAAATAAACAAAGGATTTGAAGAAAAATTTCCTTCAAATCCTTCATTTTTAACATTCAGTTCGTATTATTCTGCAAGTTGGATGGCAAATGACATTGCTTTTCCTACTGGAGTCTTACCCCAAACCCAGAGTGTCTGCTCGTCACTTGACTGTGCTGATTTGAATACTGATTCGACATCGGCAACAGATTTAATGTTCTGATTGTTTATCTTGAGAATAATGAATCCTTCTGGAACTCCTGCATCCTTGATGTATCCTGACTTGATGTTTGTCACCTGAACACCGTATGAGAGGTTGAGAGTCTTCTTCTGGCTGTCTGTAAGCTCCTTGAATTCGGCACCAAGCACATCAAGCTTCTGTGACTTGATAACATTTGTATTACCCTTGGCGTTGCGGAATGTGATAGTTGTTGTCTTCAACTTCTTTTCGCGCAGATAACCAATTTCAGCCTTGTCGCCAGGATGGTACTTTGTTGTTGCCTCCTGAAGCTCTGCCATCTTTGTTATCTTCTTTCCGTCAACAGAAACAATAATATCACCACCCTTAAGACCAGCTTCTTCTGCTGCGCCATCAGGAGTTACTTCTGCAACATAAACGCCATCAACAGTGCCGAAGTCTTCGCTGAACTTGCTGTCTTTTGCCTTCTGTGACTCAACATAGTCGTGGAGTGTCATACCGCTGACTCCGAGAAGAGCGCGCTGAACAGTACCATATTCTTTGAGGTCGCCTACAACTTTCTTCATGATGGATGTTGGGATAGCAAAACCGTATCCTGCAAAGGAACCTGTCTGTGAAACCAGCATAGCGTTGATGCCTACGAGCTCACCTCTTGCATTTACGAGAGCACCACCTGAATTGCCTTGATTGATTGCAGCATCTGTCTGGATGAATGACTCGATGCCATTTCTGTTTGCTCCAAGATTACGAGCTTTTGCAGAAACAATACCTGCTGTGACAGTAGAAGTGAGGTTCAGAGGGCTGCCGACTGCAAGCACCCACTCTCCTACTTTGAGCGTTTCAGAATCGCCAATAACGATTGGAGTCAATCCTGTTGCATCAATCTTGAGGAGAGCAAGATCGGTATCAGGATCAAGACCTATGACACGAGCAGAGAATTCTCGATTGTCATTGAGCGTGATTGTCAATTCATCTGCATCAGCAGCAACGTGGTTGTTTGTCACAATGTAACCATCAGATGAGATGATGACGCCTGATCCTGCAGATTCGCGCTTAGGTGTCTGTATCTGCTGACGACGATTGCCTCCTTGTCCGCGTCCAAAGAACTCGCCAAAGAAGTCAGCAAATGGATCTTCATACTCTACTGTCTGTGTCTTGCTTTTCTGAACACATTTTATATATACAACAGCATTGCAAGCTTTTTCAGCAGCTTCTGTCAGATCTACTGGCTGAACGACTGGAGCTGAAGTGTTGGAAAGAGTCATCAAGCCACTTGTCACCGCTTCTGTATTTTCTTCGTTAGCGTAAGAACTGCCAGCTGTCATTACAGACTTTTGAGAAAGAGAGTAAGCAAAGGCGCCTGTCAATCCTGAGAAAAAGGCAACACAAGCAAGTGTGCCATAGAACCTTTTTGTTGTCTGTTTCATAATGTTTGTAGTTAATAATTTACTAAGTTGTTTTTATCGTTTTCTTAATTTATCAATACGAATTTAACATCTAACGAACACATGTTCAGCATGTCAATTTCGATTTCGGGTGGCAAAATAAGTACATTTAATCTTTATGGCAAAGAAAAAAATACTATATTTTAATATCATTGATTTTGTTTAACATTTCGGACTCATACGTTAACACCGATTAACGGATATTATTCATAAAAATAATAGCAGGTTTCGTAAGATAGATATGATTCCTATAGACAAAAAAAAGCCCAACTGCATGTGAAAATGCAGTCGGGCATATCGTTTATGCAAAATAACATTTCTAAGAATTAGATGAGTGGCATTCCTGCTTGAGCACATTCCTTGCGCATTTCATCTGGCCAGATAGATGCCTGAATCTCACCAATATGAGCTTTGTGAAGAAGAACCATGCAAAGACGGCTCTGACCGATACCGCCACCAATAGAAAGTGGAAGTTCATCGTTAAGAAGCTTCTTATGGAAATAAAGCTCCTTGCGGTCGTTCTTGTCTTCAATCTCAAGTTGACGGAGAAGCGCCTCCTTGTCAACACGAATACCCATAGAAGAAAGCTCGAATCCACGATTGAGAATAGGATACCAAATCATGATGTCACCATTCAAACCGTAATAGCCATCCTCATTTGGAGTTGACCAGTCATCATAGTCAGGGGCACGTCCATCATGCTTCTCGCCATTAGAAAGCTTGCCACCAATACCCATGATGAATACAGCACCATATTTCTTGCAGATTGCATCTTCGCGCTCCTTTGGAGAGAGATCTGGATACATCTGGAGAAGTTCCTCAGAATGAATGAAATGAATCTCTTCTGGGAGGAAAGGCTTAATCTGTGGATAAGTCTCACAAACGAGGTATTCTGTACGAAGAATTGCAGAATAGATATCGTTCACAATCTTCTTGAGGAATGCGATATTGCGATCCTCCTGCTTGATGGTACGACACCAATCCCACTGGTCAACATATAGAGAGTGGAGATTATCCAATTCCTCGTCACCACGAATGGCATTCATATCTGTATAAATACCAAAACCAGGCTTCAGATCGTACTCTCCAAGCATCATACGCTTCCACTTTGCAAGAGAGTGAACGACCTCGGCAACTTGTTCTCCCATATCTTTAATAGGGAACGATACAGGGCGCTCAACACCATTAAGGTCATCATTTATACCAAGACCGCGAAGCACAAAAAGCGGTGCAGTCACGCGACGCAGGCGGAGAGCTGTAGCAAGGTTCAGCTGGAAAAATTCTTTAATCTGCTTTATGCCCTGCTCTGTTTGAGTAGGATTGAGAAGTTGCTTGTAACCCTCAACCTTTATAAGTTTGCTCATATCTTTGTTTGATTGTTTGTCTTTTTTGTTTAGGTTTGCTTTGGACAGAAATAACTTTGTCATAAGATTTAGACTCCTGTCAAATCAAAAGCGTTGCAAAGGTACAACAAATATTTATATTGTCAAGAAAAATGAGGTAAAATAATTTCAAAATGTAAGAAAATAGCCTATTTTATCTTTCATTATTACAAAATATGGCATTTTCTCTATACATTTGATAGATTAAGATTGCAACCCACAGGTCACAGACAATACAAGCACATTTTGTCATTGATTAGAGCAATTTCACACATTTTTGTAATGTTTCACACTTAAAATAAATAATGTGTGAAAGATTTTTCGTACCTTTGTCCCCGTTTTTGACTATAACATTTTTGAAAATAGATATTTGAATAAATAATAAGTATGAACGATTTCAATATTGAAGAATTCATATCAGAAGGACAAGTGGAGGGAAAAATCAGCTTCATCACCAGCATTGACGGAGCTTCTCACAATGATATTGAAAAAGATATAACTACGGAAACGCTTATTCCTATTCTTCCTTTAAGAGGTGTAATGCTCTTTCCTGACACAATGATTCCTATTAATATAGGTAGAGAATCATCTTTGAAACTGTTGAAAGATGCGCAAAAGGGAAATCTGCCAATCGCTGTGTTCAGCCAGCAGGATGACATGGTAGATGAGCCTGACTATAATGCCATATATCACACAGGCGTAATTGCCAAAGTTCAGAAAATCATCAACCTACCAGACGGAAGCAAAACTGCTTTGATACAAGGCTATCATAGAGTGCGACTGATTGACATGGAACACAATGGCTCTTTCAATGTGGGCAGAGTGGAGAATTTCCCAGAGGAAATGCCTTCAAAGAAAGACAAAGAATTCATCGCAGTGGTAGATGCATGCAGGGAGACAGCCATGAAACTGATGAGACAGAGCGAGCTGGGCATCGGTTCTGCATTCGCATTGAACAATATGACGGAGCGTGCTCTTGTCATCAATTTCATCTGCGCCAACATCAATGTGACTAATAGTGAAAGGATTGTGCTCTTGGAAGAAAATCATCTGTTCGACAGAGCATACCGCCTTTTGGGCATTCTTCAGCGTGAGCATCAATATATGACTCTGAAGATGAACATCCAGATGCGAACACGCGAAGAATTGGACAGACAGCAAAAGGAATTCTTCCTCCGTCAAGAAATGGAGAACATTCAGGAAGAGTTGGGAGAAGGAAGCTCTGACGACATCAAGAACTTCCACCAGAAAGCACGCACAAAGAAATGGAGTGAAGATACGCAGAAAGCTTTCGAAGAGTGCATGACAAAGCTTTCCCATCTCAGTTCTCACTCGCCTGATTATCAGGTTGAGTACAACTACGCAAAGACATTCCTCGACCTTCCATGGGGAGAATACACTAAAGACAACTTGAACCTTGCCAATGCTGAGAAAGTGCTTGACAAAGATCACTATGGCATGGAGAAGGTGAAGGAAAGAATCATAGAGCATCTTGCTGTTCTGAAGATGAGAGGCGACTTCAAGAGCCCTATCATCTGTCTTTATGGTCCTCCGGGAGTTGGAAAGACTTCACTCGGCAAGAGCATCGCGAAAGCCATGAAGAGAAAGTATGTAAGAATGTCTCTTGGAGGCTTGCATGATGAAGCTGAAATCCGCGGTCACAGAAAGACATACGTTGGTGCAATGTGCGGTCAGATTCTCAAGAACATCATCAAGGCGGGCAGCAGCAACCCTGTGTTCATTCTTGATGAGATTGACAAGGTGGGACAAGACAGCATGCATGGTGATCCTGCGTCTGCATTGCTTGAAGTACTCGACCCAGAGCAGAACTCTGCTTTCCACGACAACTTCCTTGACACCGACTACGACCTTTCAAAGGTAATGTTCATTGCTACAGCAAACAACATCAGCACTATCCCTGCCCCACTCCTTGACCGTATGGAACTCATAGAAGTGAGCGGATACCTCACAGAAGAGAAGATTGAGATTGCCAAACGCCACCTCATTCCACAGGAGATGGAAAACCTTGGCATGAAGGGAAAGAGAGTGAAGTTCTCAGATAAGGCTATTGAAAAGGTTATCGAGAGCTATACTCGTGAATCTGGTGTTCGAAATTTGGACAAGAAGATCAATAAGGTTCTCAGAAAGGTAACACTCAACTATGCAAAGACATCCTCTTTGCCTAAAGGCGACATTAAGCCTGACGACATCAAGGAATATCTTGGCAACGAGCCATATAGCCGTGATACTTATCAGGGAAACGACTATTTCGGCGTTGTAACAGGATTGGCATGGACAAGTGTTGGCGGAGAAATTCTCTTTATTGAGACATCTATCGACAATGGCAAGGGCGGCAAGCTTGGTTTGACTGGCAACCTCGGCAATGTGATGAAAGAATCTGCCACTATTGCCCTTCAATACATGAAAGAGCATTGTGACCTTCTCGGTGTTGACGCTGAATATTTTGACAATCATAACATTCACATCCATGTTCCTGAGGGAGCGACTCCTAAGGATGGGCCTTCTGCAGGTATTACTATTGCAACTTCTATTGCAAGCGCTATCACAAGACGCAAGGTTCGCGAGAAGATTGCCATGACTGGAGAGATTACGCTCCGCGGAAAAGTATTGCCTGTCGGTGGCATCAAGGAAAAGATTTTGGCTGCAAAAAGAGCAGGAATAACAGACATTCTCATCTGCCACGAAAACAGAAAGGATATCGAAGAAATACCTGAGCGCTATGTAAAGGGCGTAACATTCCATTATGTGGAGAATGTAAAGGATGTTCTTGATTTCGCATTACTTTAAAGCTTCTGGCAACAATAAACAAGTCACAAGCAATTAGACCAAGCTACTGATAATAAGACAACAACCGTAATGACTTTCACTCTACAACATACAGATTCAAAGACAAATGCCCGTGCAGGATTGATTCATACTGACCACGGAGACATACAGACACCTATTTTCATGCCTGTGGGAACGCAAGCCACAGTAAAAGGAGTGCATCTGCATGAAATAAAGGACGATGTGAAAGCCCAAATTATTCTTGGCAACACATACCATCTTTATCTTCGTCCAGGACTTGAAGTACTTGAGGCTGCAGGCGGACTTCACAAGTTCAATGGTTTTGATCGTCCAATGCTTACCGACAGCGGCGGCTTCCAAGTGTTCTCTCTTGCCGGCATTCGCAAGATAAAGGAAGAGGGAGTGGAATTTCGCAGCCACATTGACGGAAGCAAGCATTTCTTCACGCCAGAAGGAGTGATGGACATTGAGCGAAGCATTGGCGCCGACATTATCATGGCTTTCGACGAATGTCCTCCAGGCACAAGCGATTATGAATACTCAAAAAAATCACTTGCCCTGACAGAACGCTGGCTTGACCGCTGTATTAAGCGCTTCAACGAAACCGAGCCTAAATACGGCTACCAGCAGAGCCTCTTCCCTATCGTTCAAGGCTGCACATACAAGGAACTCAGACAGAAAGCAGCCGAGAATGTAGCATCAAAAGGTGCTGACGGCAATGCCATCGGAGGTCTGGCTGTTGGAGAACCAACAGATGTTATGTATGAAATGATTGAAGTTGTCAATGAGATCCTTCCCCAGGACAAGCCACGCTATCTTATGGGAGTCGGCACTCCAATCAACATTCTTGAAGGCATTGAAAGAGGCATCGACATGTTCGACTGCGTAATGCCAACACGTAATGGCAGAAATGCTCAGATCTTCACAAAGCACGGAACAATAAACCTGAGGAACAAAAAGTGGGATTTCGATTTCTCACCGCTTGATCCAGAAGGCACCTCATACGTAGATACAACTTATACAAAAGCATACGTACACCATTTGTTCAAGGCGCAGGAAATGCTTGCAATGCAAATTGCATCAATTCATAATCTTGCATTCTACCTTTGGCTTGTAGGCGAGGCACGCCAGCACATCATTGCAGGCGACTTTGCTGTCTGGAAAGCAAAAATGGTAGAAGAGATGGGCAGAAGAATATAGTAAATAACCTTTTGTCACATATAGTCAACGACACATATTTAAATATAATAATAAAGTGGTAATTTTTGAAGAAGTAAACGGCAAGCTTGTTCCAAGAGGAAGCGAGGAGGACATCAAGGCTTACTATGACTATGTCAAGGCAGAAAAAGAGCGTAAGAAACGCTCTGCCCGACTGAAGTCAAAGCGAGGTCTTTCGTCGTTGTCCAAGATATGGGATCACCTGCCCGTATCAAGACTTGACCGCTATCTCATTGGAAAATTCCTTGGCACATACTTTTTCTCCATTGCACTGATTATCAGCATTGCTGTTGTCTTCGACTTCAACGAGAATGTGGATAAGTTCCTCCAGCATGATGCAACAATGCATGAAATCATTTTTGACTACTATCTGAATTTCATCCCATTCTACTCCAACCTGTTCAGTCAGTTGTTCGTATTCATTGCCGTTATCTTCTTCACGACAAAGCTTGCAGACAACTCCGAAATCATAGCAATGCTTTCCACTGGAACAAGCTTCAGAAGAATCTTGCGTCCATACATGATCTCCGCTGCTCTTATCGCTACCATGAATTATACTCTTGGAGCATACATCATTCCAAAAGGCAATATCAAGAGAGTGAACTTTGAGAACCGAGTGAAGAACAGAGGACGACAAGACTTTGCTTCCAACATACAGTTAGAGGTTGACTCTGGAGTTATTGCATACGTGGGCAGATATGAGGATAGTCAGAAGATGGGCTTTGAGTTCACTCTGGATAAATATGAAAACAAAAAGCTGATCAAGCATCTTCAAGCTTTCACCATCCAGTACGACACACTCTCATACGAGCCAAACCATTGGATTATATCCAATTACCAAACTCGTAACCTTCAAGGTATGAGAGAAGAAATCTCTGGAGGAGGCAAGCTCGACACAATCATCAAGATGCAGCCTCAGGATTTGCTTATCTCCCGAGACATGGAAATGACACTCACCAGTCCTGAGCTGGAAGAATACATAGAACGGCAAAAAGCAAGAGGCTTTGCCAACATCCAGCAATTCGAGGTAGAATACTGGAAACGAGGAGCTTCTGCCTTTGCAACATTCATCCTTACAATAATTGGTGTTTCTATCTCAGCAAAGAAGAGAAAGAACGGTATGGGTATTGCCCTTGGTATAGGCTTGACACTCATTCTTGCATACATCATGTTCCAGACAGTATCATCAAGTATGGCTGTCAATGCAGGCGTTCCAGCCATCTTCGCTGTATGGCTCCCAAATGCCATATTCATGATTATTGCATTGTACTATTACAAGAAAGCACCAAGGTAGAACAAAGCCACTAAGGTAGGATAAAAAACACCAAGATATTTTTTAATATATTGATAATAAAGGCAAAAAGATAAAATAGATGTATTTTGACGAATTAGATATCACGGATGACTTGCTCGATGCTCTCGACGCAATGAATTTCGAGCAATGCACCCCTATTCAAGAACAGGCTATCCCAAAAATCCTTGAAGGACATGATCTCATGGGAATTGCACAAACAGGAACCGGCAAGACAGCCGCATACCTCTTGCCTGTACTTGACGAATTGAGTCATGGCGACTACCCTAAAGACCATGTGAATTGTATCATCATGTCGCCTACTCGTGAGCTTGCACAACAGATTGATCAACAGGTAGAAGGCTTCGCATATTATCTCAATGGAGTTTCTTCAGTTGCTGTCTATGGAGGAAATGACGGCATACGCTTTGAGCAGGAAAGAAAAGGATTGGAACTTGGCGCAGACATCATCATTGCCACACCAGGACGACTGATAAGCCACTTGAATGGAGGACACATAGACCTGAAGAAAGTATCGTTCTTCATTCTTGATGAAGCAGATAGAATGCTCGACATGGGATTCTACGACGACATAATGAAAATCACCAGCTATCTTTCTCCTGAGAGACAAACCATTATGTTCTCTGCAACAATGCCAGAAAACATACAGAAACTTGCAAACAACATCCTCCACAACCCCGTCGAGGTCAAGATTGCCGTCTCAAAGCCAGCAGAAAAGATCAAGCAAATTGCATACGTCTGCTATGAGGGCATGAAAGACAAGATAGCAGAGCAAGTACTTAGCGATCCCACACTTGATTGTGTTATTCTTTTTGCATCCTCAAAGCAGAAAGTCAAGGAGTTAAGCCGCAACTTAAAGCTAAAGAACTTCAATGTCGGAGCTATGCATAGCGACCTTGAGCAGAAAGAGCGAGACGAGATAATGCTCAACTTCAAGAATAGAAAGATCAGCATACTCATTGCCACAGACATTGTCAGCCGAGGCATAGACATTGACGACATACAAATGGTTGTAAATTACGATGTTCCTCGCGACCCAGAAGACTATGTCCACAGAATTGGCCGTACAGCAAGAGCCAACAGAGACGGAGAAGCCATAACGCTTGTCACACCCCGAGATTGGCAATATCTGAAGAAGATTGAAGACCTGATAGAAAAGGAGATTGAGAAGCCAGATCTCCCTGAGGGATGCGGTGAGAAACCTGATATAACCATGCAGAATAAGCAAAACCATGGTCACAGAAATTATCACCACAAAGGCAAGAAAAGTGGTGGGAACCGTCATCATAGCCATAAAAAAAGCAACAAAACTGAGAAAAAAGACTAAGTTTCAGTTTTTTTAACTACCATAAACGACATAAATTTTGAAGACTCACAAAAAAGGCTTAATTTTGTGACCAAATTGAGAGGAATCATGCATAGCATGAAGCCTTCAGAAGAAAAAGAACAATAATGAGAAAAAACATATTTGCTATCATCCTTGCATTTGTTGCTGTTACCGTTAATGCCCAGAACGGTATTAACTCGCCATATTCAAGATATGGCTTCGGACTTCAGTCAGAACGTGCAATGGGTTTCAACAAAGGTATGGGAGGAGTTGCACAAGGTTTCCGCAACGGTCATCAGATAAACGTGGCAAACCCAGCATCATACTCAGAAGTAGATTCACTCACAGCTCTTTTTGACATGGGTATTTCCTTGCAGAATGGAAACTTCAAAATGGGAAATCTTCAGCAGAATGCCAAGAACTCCAGCTTGGACTACTTTGCATACCAGTTCCGCGCAGCAAAGAATGTCGGCATGACATTGGGAATCCTTCCTGTCACCAACATCAAATACAATTTCGCATCATCCAGCGAGAGCCTTGAAGGAACAGAAGACGTCACATCAACCTACTCATTCTCTGGCGATGGCGGTCTTCGCGAAGTGTTCCTCGGAGCAGGATGGCGACCATTCAAACCAATATCTATTGGCTTTAACGTCAGCTACCTCTGGGGCGAATACAACCATAAGATGTCAATGGCATTCAGCCAATCATCAGCATTCAGCATGGCACGTATCTATTCTGCAGACATCAGCACATACAATGTCCAGGGAGGTATCCAATACATTCAGCCAATAAACAAGAAAGACAAGATCGTCATTGGTGCTACAGCAACATTGGGACACAATCTTGCCAACAAGGCATACCGCCAGACACAGACACTCAACAGCAGCACCATCGAAACATCAACAAGCGACACAATCAAGAATGCGTTCCGCTTGCCACACTCCATTGCTGTAGGTGCAACTTATTATAATTCAAACAAACTCCGTATTGGTGCCGATATTGAATACCAGAAATGGTCAACATGCAAGTTCCCTGTTCAGGAGACAAGCATAAGCACAAACACAGACAAATACGTTTCAAAACCAGGACAACTGAACAACAAAATCAAATACGCCCTTGGTCTTGACTATCTGCCAAACAGCCTGTCAAACAGCTACTTCAGCAGATGCACATACAAAGTGGGAAGCTACTACTCACAGTCATACGCGAAAGCAGACCTTAGCGGCACAATCAAAGACAAGCCATACGAGCTTGGAGTTTCTGCTGGTATCACATTCCCTATCGGAAACGCAAACATCTACTTCAAGCAGAATCAGCCAAAGATCAACGTTGCCTTTCAGTGGGTACACACCAACATCCCATACCTGAACTCAGCAACAATGAGACAGAGCGCCCTCACAGAGAACTACCTCAAACTCTGCATCGGCGTGACATTCAGCGACCGCTGGTTCTACAAGTGGAAGGCACAGTAATGAGCAAGGCATTTCCATCATCCCTTTCAGGGAGAGGAAAAACACCTTGACGTTTAGGATTTTTCCCATTGCAGTAACACAAAGAATCCTCAATTTTGCAGCAAAGAAACAACAATCAGAGTTCAATCATAACAGGTCCAAACAAAAAACTAAATCAAAATTATAGTAATTATTATGAAGAAAATCTTATTAGCATGCTCATTGATTTTGGCATCTGTTGCAGGCAACGCACAGAGCCTTAAGGGCACTTCTCTCAATGACCGCATCGGTCATGGTCAGGACTCAATCGATGTTCTTGGAAGCTTGAGCCTCTATCAGGACGCATTCAAGCGCCAGAGCTATGTTGAAGCTGTTGAGCCATGGGAGTTCGTATTCGAAAAAGCTCCTCTCTCAATGGTACGTATCTACATGGATGGTACATGGATGTTCGAGAAACTCATCTCAGACACAACAGATCCAGAAAAGAAGCAGGAGTACTTCGATAAGCTCATGAAAGTGTACGACCAGCGTCTCAAGTACATGGACCAGCTCAACTCATTCTCTTCTGCAAAAGCACAGTCATCAAAGGGCGGTATCACTTGCCGCAAAGCCTACGACTCATACTTCTACAATCCAAAGCCAGACGTAATCACTTCATACAACCTCTTCAAGGAAGGTATTGAAGACACCGGCAACGATACAGAAGGCTTCGTATTGTACGGCTTCATGCAGCTCTCAGACGCACGCTACAAGGCAAACAACGACAAGTATCGTGAGGACTATATCAATGATTACCTTCTCGTTACAGATATTTGCGGCCGTCTTCTTGAGCAGGCAAACGAATATGAGACAACAACAGAAGTTAATGAAGAAGGAGATACTGTAGTCGTTCTTTCTCCAGAAGCAGAAAAGATCATTCAGGCATACCAGCCACCATTCGACCAGGCAGAAGCACTCTTCGTATCATCTGGCGCAGCTGACTGTGACGCCCTTGACAAGATCTACCGTCCAAAGATCGAAGCAAACAAGACAGATAACAACTACCTCACAGGCGTGCTCAAGGTATTGCGCAGCTTCGAGTGTGACAAGACAGACCTCTACGAAAAGGCAGCTGACTACTCTTACGAAATCGTAAAGACTCCACAGGCAGCACTCGGTAAGGCATCAAAGGCACTCAAGGCAGGCAACACAGCAGAAGCCCTCAAGTACTTCAACGAGTCACTCTCTCTTGAGACAGACAACTCAAAGAAGGCAAAGATCTATCAGGCAATCGCTGTTCTCATGTACCAGCGCGGCAACTATGGCGAAGCCCTCAAGTGGATTGACAAGCTCCCAGGCAACGGTTCACTCCTTCTTCTCAAGGCAAGCATCGTAGCACGCTCAGGCAGCCACAAGTCAATCGAGGCAACAGGTCCATACTGTCTTGCTATCGACATCTGCAACAAGGCTAAGTCTGTTGACCCATCATGCGCAGGTCGTGCTAACAGAGCTATCGCAAACTACACAGCCAACCTCTATCCAAAGTCTGAGGCATTCATGGCAGGTATCAAGGCTGGTACTCGCGTAAGCACTCCTTACGGTTCAACAACACTCCGCTTCCGTTAATCGAGAACTGTTAAATACTTGATTTTCATTTTGAAAAGATTCTCTCACATATTCTCCATTGCAGCAGTCCTATCGACTGCTGCATTGCTATTGTCCCTCCAGTCTTGCGACGACAGCGACAAAAAGATTGGTCCAGACATAGGCGTGAGAGACTCCCTGCCCGTTCTACGCTCCGTAGGCGTAAGCTCGCTCATCTCCGACTCCGGCATTATCCGCTACAAGTTGATAGCCGAAGAATGGCTGATGTACGACAAGAAAGAGCCGCAGTATCAAGCATTTGAGAAAGGACTCTTCATCGAGCGATTCAACCAAGACTACAAGGTTGACGCCTTCATCTCATGCGACACAGCCTACTACTACGACCAGGCACGCCTCTGGGAACTGCGAGGCAGAGTCCTCGTGCGCAATCTCAAGGGCGAAACCTTCAAGACCTCCCTGCTCTTCTGGGACGAATTCTCCCACCGCATCTACTCCGAGCGCTACATGGAAATTGATGGAGAGACACGAAAGCTCTCCGGCTACAATTTCAGCTCAAACGAGCAGATGACAGACTACATCATCCATCAGTCAAAGGGCGAGTTCCCAATCAAGGAAACAGAGGTCACTCCGCAGCCAGATCCGCAGATTATGGCAGAACAAGAACAAAACAACGAAGAAAATTAAAGTATTTACGCGTACATATTTAAAAAACTGACTTGACTTTGCGGTTAGGTCAGTTTTTTTTTGTAATTTTGCCACGTTTTATGCCATTTACAGCAAAAACACCATATAATTCAGACAAAACAAAAACAAAAATAACAATAATTTATGGCAGTATTACAAAAAATCAGAAACAGAGGAGTGCTCCTCGTTTCAGTGATCGCCTTGGCGCTCTTCCTCTTCGTAGCGGGAGACTTGTTCCGAGGCTTGGAAAGCATTTTCCAGAACAACAGTCAGCAGGTTGGCGAAGTTAATGGCGAGTCCGTATCTATCCAGGACTACCAGAAGATGATCGACGAACTTCAGACTTACTACGAGATCGTTCAGCAGAAGAGCTCATTCTCAGAGGACGAGCTCAACCGCATCAAGGACGAAGCATGGCAGACACACATTCAGTCAGAACTCATCCAGAAGGAATGTGAAGAACTCGGCATCGCAGTTGCTGACGAAGAAGTATCAGAAGTTATCAAGACTGGCTACAACCAGATGCTTCAGGTTCCAATCTTCATGAACCAGCAGACTGGCCGTTACGACTACTCTATCGTAAACCAGTTCCTCACAGAGTACAAGAAGATGAAGGACGCAGGCACACAGATGCCAGAGAACTTCGAGAAGATCTACAAGTACTACCTCTTCGCACAGCGCCAGATTCGCGACCAGCTCCTCACTCAGAAGTATCAGGTGCTCCTTTCAAAGTGCTTCCTCTCAAACCCAGTAGAGGCTAAGCTCGCATTCGAAGGTCGCGCATCAGAGTCTGACATCCTCCTCGCTGCAATCCCAACATCATCTATCAGCGACGATGCTGTTACAGCTTCCGACGAGGAAATCAAGGCTAAGTACAACGAGGACAAGGAAAAGTATCATCAGTTCATTGAGACTCGCGACGTAAAAGTTGTTGAGGTTCAGGTTGTAGCAAGCGAAGCAGACAAGAAAGCAACTGAGGCAGAAGTAGCAGATGCAGCATCTAAGCTCGCAGCAGCAGCAACAAATGCAGCAGCAGGCAACGTCGTTCGCCAGGCAACATCACTCGTTCCATACAGCGACGTATTCAAGACAAAGGATGCATTCCCAACAATGATCACAGCAAACCTTGATTCCGTAGCAGTTGGCACAGTAACAAAGACAACATACGACGGTCTTACAAACACCTACTACGCATACAAGCTTATCGGCAAGACAACTCAGGCAGACTCAGTTCTCTTCCGTCAGATTGGCGTTATCGGCAAGGACGAGGCAGACATCGCAAAGAAAGCAGACAGCATCATGACTGCACTCAACAGCGGTGCTAAGTTCAAGGACATCGCAAAGAAGTACAACCAGACAGGCGACTCTGCATGGATTGCTTCTTCACAGTTCCAGAACGCACAGCTCGATCAGGACAACCAGACATTCATCTCTACTATCTACGGCATGAACTCTGGCGAAACAAAGAAGCTCACACTCGAGAACGGCTCAACAGTAATCCTTCAGGTTATGAAGACAGCCAACCCTGTGACAAAGTACAACGTTGCAGCAGTTGTTAAGGAGCTCCGCTTCTCTGACGACACATACAACAAGGAGTACAACAAATTCTCTTCTTTCGTTGCAGAAAACACAACACTCGAGCAGATTGAAGCAAACGCGCCAAAGAGCGGCTATGCAGTACGTCCAATCGACGACATCAACACAGCAGCACACGGCATCTCAGGCATCAAGGGCACACGCGACGCACTCAAGTGGGTGTTCGACGAGGCTAAGGTTGGCGACGTATCTCAGCTCTACGAGTGCGGCAACAACGACCACCTCCTTCTCGTAGCCCTCACAGGCATCAACAAGGAAGGCGACCGCAGCATCGAAAAGCTCAAGGACGCTCTCACAGCAGAGGTTAAGAACGACAAGAAGCTCGACAAGATCATGGAATCTGCAAAGAACGTAAAGAGCATTGCAGACGCAAAGAAGATCAAGGACGCAGTTGTTGACACAATCAAGCACGTAACATTCAGCAACTCATCATTCATCGCATCAACAGGAGCATCTGAGCCACTCGTAAGCGCATACGCAGCAAAGACAGCCAAGGGTGCTATGGCAGGTCCAGTAAAGGGCAACAACGGTGTTTACGTATTCCAGGTACTCAGCAAGAGCCAGAGCGCAGAGAAGTTCGACGCAAAGTCAGAGCAGGCATCACTTGCAATGAACAACTTCCGTCTCGCTTCAAACAGCATCATCAACTCACTCTACATGAATGCCAAGGTTAAGGACAACCGCTATAAGTTCTTCTAAACAAAGAAAACAAAACATTCAAACAATACACAAAGTCCTCGGATTTCTCCGGGGACTTTTTTTGATTTTTCACGAATTCACAAATTCACAAATTCACACTTTGTGCTGCCGGCAATGACTGGGCGACAATCTTCGCCTTTATAGCCTGACGACCGCCGCCTTTATATGATGACGCCCCTCGCATTGTTGCCAAAAGTGCTTTCTGCCATAGAAGGAAGAGTGCGGAAGTGTTTTCGTTTTTATAACAGAGAGCGTTAAAGTGTTTTCGTTTTTATAATGCTCTGAAAAAAAATGAAGAAAGATTTGACAAAGGGGTGCCAGATGTTGTAATTTTGCAAAAGGAAATGCCCCGAAAGTTTGGAAGTAATGAAGATTTTTTGTTACTTTGCAAGCATTAACAAGAAAACAAATAAACAATTATGATGAAAAAGATTCTTGCAGCTTTCATTGCTGCTTTCGCACTACTCTCTTGCACTTCGCAGAAGCAGGGAGATGCTGACACCGCACAGGAGAACAAGGTGCTGGTGCTGTACTATTCGCAAACTGGCGCTACTAAGACTGTGGCTGAGGAGATTCAGAATCAGCTGGGGGCTGACATTGAGGCTATCGAGGTGGAAACTCCTTACGATGGCGATTTCCAGCAGACCATAGAGCGCTGCCAGAAGGAGATGGCGGAGAACACGCTTCCTGCTCTAAAGCCTATGAAGGCTAACATCGAGGACTATGACGTGATCTTCCTTGGTTTCCCTGTATGGTTCGGCACATACGCTCGTCCTATCGCCACATTGGTGGCAGACAATGCTTTCGAGGGCAAGAAGATTGTGCCTTTCTGCACGTTCGGCAGCGGCGGCATCGAGGCTTGCACCGAAGACTTGAAGAAGGCTCTGCCTAAGGCTGAGATTGCCACAGGATATGGCGTGAGAAATGCTCGCATCGCGGCTGCTGGCAAGGAGCTTAACCGTTTCCTCATTGAATGGGAATACAAGAAGGGTGAGATTGAGGCACTTCCTGCTTTCATGGAGCATAAGCCTGTGACTGATGCTGAGGCGCAGATCTTCGACGAGGCTTGCGGCGATTACCAGTTCCCTCTCGGCACTCCTGCTGATGTGGCTATCCGCGAGACAGAGGATGCAACAGAGTATGAGTTCGGCGTGGTGAGCAAGGGAGAGGATGGCAGCGAAGCACAATCAACAATCTACGTTGTCGTTGGCAAGGAAGATGGCAGCAAGCCTGAGTTCACAAAGGTGGTGAGATAAAAAAGACTAATCATTAAAAAAACGGTTAATAGATATGAACAAAATCAAGATATTCACAGCATCATTGCTTTTTGCTTTCGCTACAAGTTACCCAGCATTTGCAGCTACAGAGCCATCGGAGACTAACAACACAGTACAGGCTGCAGAACCTGGAGTAGTAGAGACAGGCTTCTACACATCGAAGATTTGCGGTATCACGGTCGAGGTGCCAAAGAACGCAAAGGTGTTTAGTGACGATGCTGAGCATGGCATCGACATTCACACTCCAGATGAAAATTATATCATCAATATCATCCCATTCAACATGAAGGACGAGAAGGGAGATGACGTGTCGAACGCATACGCCAAGATGTTGGTTGCTTCGCACATCGACCCTGACAAGTCTATCCGAATCAGTGGTAAGACTGAAACTCTCGGTTTTGAGGGTAGTTTCATGAGCTACACATCGGGTGGTTGTGCTGTGTGCAGCATCTTCTTCGCTGACGATGAGCGTGCTTTCCTCATTACTATCGTGGCTGCGGCTGAATATGTACAGAGCGTGCCTACGACTTATAGAACTATCAGTTTCAATAGAGGTCTTGTGAAATAAAGTGCCTTGTCGGATGACGTTTAAGAAATGATGCTGTCGTAGTGTCGTTTGGCATCTTCAAGATCGAACTGCGTTATGATTCTCTGTCTTGAGAAAGACTGTGGTAGATAGAGCCCCTATGACGACAATAAGAATGGTGATACGAATAAGAATACCTTTCTTCATAGGCTATACTATTTTAACGTGAGTTCGACCAATTGCAGTAGTGCCCTTCGGGCCAATTAGAAAAACAAAAGAAAACAAAAGAACCTTCAGCTCAGCGTAGCCAAAACCCGAGAAAAACCAAATTGTTTTCTTTTGTTTTCTTATTGTTTTGTTGTTTGTTTTTGTAATTCAATGTCTCACAAAAACAAAAATCTCCTGCAATCAAACGATTACAGGAGACTGAACTTTATAAGTTAAACTTCTTTATTTCAAGAAATTACTTCTTGTTGAGAGCGAGGTCAACGTTAACGGCACATGCAACAGAGCAACCTACCATTGGGTTGTTACCGATGCCGAGGAAGCCCATCATCTCTACGTGTGCAGGTACTGATGAAGAACCAGCGAACTGAGCGTCAGAGTGCAT
>JAGHUI010000051.1 GCA_018064885.1 Candidatus Minthosoma equi
GCGCCCACACAGGCTATTAAATACCAACGATTTCAAAGAACTATTATATTATGGCGTCTCGGACGCTGCGTGATTATTCAAATTTTTAACGAACTATTGAATTTAGCAATTAAAAAATATTATTTTAAATAGTAAATATCTTATATGAGGTGTTGAAAAAGATTTATAGTTTGATAAATAATTTTACAATTTATGTTGTTCTATTTTCATTATTTTTTATTCGTATTTCTACAATAACAAGGACAAAGTTAGTGATTTTCGGCAAATTGGTTGTAGATTTATGAAAGTTTCTTTATTTTTGCACTAAATTTTAACTAAAATCACACATTTATATGACTTTCACGCAACGCGCATATCCAATTTTCGAGCAATCCATTAAGGATTATCATGTTTACGACAACGTTGATCAGCCTATCAACAACCCATACGCAGAAGGCACAATTGAGTATTATCTCTACATCAAAAATTGGATTGACACAGTGCAGTGGCATTTTGAGGACATCATTCGCGACCCACAGATTGATCCAGTGGCAGCCCTCACACTCAAGCGCCGCATCGACAAGAGCAATCAGGACCGCACAGACTTGGTGGAAATGATTGACAGCTACTTCCTGACAACATACAAGGACGTAGAAATCAAAGCAGACGCTACAATCAACACCGAGAGTCCAGCATGGGCTGTTGACCGCTTGAGCATCTTGGCTCTGAAGATCTACCACATGCAGGAGCAGGTGGACCGCAAGGATGCCAGTGAAGAGCACATCGCAACATGTCAGAAGAAGCTCAGCGTGCTTCTTGAACAGCAGAAAGACCTCTCAAGTGCTATTGACCAACTCATAGCAGACATTGAAGAAGGCAATAAATACATGAAGGTGTACAAGCAGATGAAAATGTATAATGATCCTTCAACAAACCCTATTCTTTACGGAAAGAAATAAACATGAGGATTGGGTTCGACGCTAAGAGGTTGTTCAACAACTTTACTGGCCTGGGGAATCACAGCCGCACAACGATTGACATCTTGACGGAGAATTTCCCAGAGCATGAGTACTATCTATATACCCCAAAGGTGAGGCTGAATGATATAACACAACCCTACTTGGAACGAAAGGGCTGTCATACCATCCAGCCTCATGGCATTGTTAGAGGCAGCGCATGGAGAACCTTCGGACTCGTGAACGACATGAAGCGCGACGGCATCCAGATTTTCCATGGATTGAGCAACGAAATGCCCACCAACCTTTTCCATTCCGGCATACCTTCCGTCGTAACTATCCACGATGTTGCTTTCAAGACATTTCCAGACATGTATCACTGGCACGACCGTCAGATATACGATAAAAAATGGCAATACGCCTGCAACCACGCAGACAGGATCATTGCCATCAGCGAATGTACAAAGCAGGATGTCCTGAAATACTACAATGTTCCTGATCATAAGGTTACAGTGGTGTATCAGCCAGTAAACCCTCGCTATTACACACCTATCGAAAAGACAGCATCCAAGCCATACATGCTCTATGTAGGCAGTATCAATTCAAGAAAGAACCTGCTAAGCGTTGTCAAGGCAATGGAACTCATGCCTAAGGATTTGCAGATACCGCTGATCGTCGTTGGCGGCGGAGGCAGCTATAAGAATGAGGTGAAGCAATATATAGCAGAGCACAATATGGAGCATCTGTTCCAATGGCCAGACATGGTGTTCAATGGCGAGCTGCAACAGCTTTACACCAATGCACAGCTTTTCGTATATCCTAGCTTCTATGAAGGATTCGGATTGCCAGTCGTTGAAGCACAGCTTTGCGGCTGCCCTGTAGTGACAAGCAATGTCAGCAGCCTCCCAGAAGCAGGAGGGCCATTCTCACTGAAAGCAAATCCGAACAGTCCAGAAGATATTTGCCAGATGATGATCAAAGCCCTGACAGATACGGCAAAACGAGAGGAGATGATCAACTGCGGACGCGACTACGCCATGAAGACCTTCCATCCAACGGTATTGGCACATCAGCTGATGGATGTATATGCAAAGCTGGCAGAATAAAAAATAAGAAAATGAGACTCATAAACGAAGCAAACTACGATATTAGGACACTTCAAAACCGATTAGTGCCCATTTTGGAATGCATTGACAAAGTGTGCAAGGAACACAACCTTCGTTACTATCTTTGGGCAGGCACAATGCTCGGTGCAGTGCGCCACAAGGGATTCATTCCTTGGGATGATGACATGGACATTGCCATGCCACGCAAAGACTATGAAGTACTCTTGAAGCATTGCGCAGAATGGGTGCCAGCACCTTTTGAGATTATCGGTCCACACAACCGTCCCGACTATCCATACACGTTTGCAAAGGTTGAGGACTCCAGCACAACCGTACTTGAGCGTCCCGACTTTCTTTTCCCAGAAGGTATCTATGTGGATATCTTCCCTATTGACGGCATTGTGCCAGAAGGCAGCGAGCGCAAAAGCCTTATGCGCAAATACAAGCGTTACAGAAAAATGCTTTTCTTCCGGGGTCGTGACCCATACAAGCATGGAGGCGGTCCGAAAGCATGGGGCGGCTTGCTCTTCAACAAGATGTTCAGTTTGAAATGGATTTTGGGCAAGCTGAACGGCATCATGCTCAAATACAAATATGAAGATTGCGAGGATGTCATTGATTATGACTCTGTAGAGAGGGGCATTGTGAAGAAGGCATACCTCGGCGAACCAAAGCTGTATGAATTTGAAGGTAAACAATTCCTCGGTGTGGCAGATTACGACAAGTACCTTACACAGTTCTATGGCGATTACATGACTCTTCCTCCAAAGGAGAAGCAGATACAGCATAACTTCTACTACATCGATCTTGACATGCCATACAGAGAGTTTGTCAAGCAAGGCAGACTTGAAGATTTCAAGCTGAAAAGATGATGTAAACAAAAACAAGCAACAATTAAATCAATTATACTAATGAATTTTCTTGATCGTAACGAATTCAATTTCGAGCCATCTGAAAAGGTGGTTGAAGCTATAAAGAATTTTGATCCAAAGGATTTGTGTTTCTACACCCGCATATACGACGAGGGTAAAAAGAGCGTTGTATCTGTGCGCCTGTCCGAAATATACGGTGTTCCAGAAGAGCAGGTGCTGCTTGGCTATGGCGGTGAGGACATCCTGAAGAATGCTGTTCACTACTATCTGATGAAGGGTAACAACAAGACAATCCTTATCCCCGAATTCTCATGGTGGTACTACAACCGCATCGCAGGTGAGTGCGGCGGCAACTTCGAGATGTATCCACTCTATGAGCAGGATGACACATTTGCATACAACGTGGACGAGGTTATCGAATACACCAATCGCATCTGTCCTCGCATGCTTCTTCTTGCTTCGCCAAACAACCCAACCGGCAACTGCCTGACAAGCGAGGAAATTGGACGCATCATGGAGAACATACCTTCTGAGACCATGGTGCTCATCGACGAGGCGTACGCTTCGTTCATCACAACCGATGTTGACTACATTGCTCCACTTGTAAACAAATACAACAATCTCATCATCTCACGCACTCTTTCTAAGTTCTACGGACTCCCAGGCCTCCGCATGGGCTTCGGCTTCATGGGAGCAGGACACACAGAGTTCTTAAGCTACGCAAATAAGTATCTTGGCTATAACCGTTTCAGCGAGGCTGTGGCACTTGCCGCACTAGACAGCGATGACCACTATCGTGCCGTTGCCGACAAGATGGAATGGGATCGCCAGCTCTTCAAGAAGGAACTTGGCGACATGCCAGGATTCAAAGTATATAAGAGTGTGGCAAACTTCATCCTTATAAAGTATCCTGAAGAAATCAAGGAAGCCCTCAAGATTGCAATGGCAGAACAAGACTACAAGATTAAGTTCATGGGCGACAAGGGACTTGAATCTTGCCTCCGCATCACTCTTGGACGCCCAGAGCAGATTCAGGTTGTTTGCGACACAATCAAGAAAGTAGCATTGAAGTCAAAAGCCTAAAGTCAAGGTCAAAGTCAAGGTCTAAAGATGAAAGCAGTTATACTGGCAGCAGGCATGGCATCACGCCTTCGCCCACTCACTAACAACACCCCGAAATGTCTTTTGAAAGTTGGCGAACGCAGTCTTCTTCAGCGCAGCATTGATGCACTCGTGGAAAATGGCGTGAGAGAATTCGTGTTTGTAACAGGCTACCTGCACGAGATGATTGAGGAGTTTGCAGGCAAGCAATACCCAGATTTGAAATGTACATATATATATAATAATGTGTACGAGTCAACAAACAACATCTATTCTCTCTGGCTGGCACGTCCAGAAGCCGAGAACGAAGAGATACTCCTTCTCGACAGCGACCTGCTCTACGACCCTCTGATTGTGGGACGCGTGCTCGCCTCACCTGCCGACAACATCCTCACCCTCATCAAGCATCCGCTTGGCGAGGAAGAGATGAAAGTTGTCACCGATGCCAACGGTTCTATCCTTGAAATCTGCAAGACATGCAACCCTGCCGAGGCTGCAGGAGAAAGCCTTGGAATAGAGAAGATGGGCAAAACCTATACCGCGGCGCTCTACAAGGAGTTGGAAATCATGATGAATGCAGAGCGCTACATCACCAACGCCGACGGCAAGACAATCGACCAGCGTGACATCTTCTACGAGCGTGCTTTTGAGCGACTTATTCCTCAAGGACACACATACAAAGTGCTTGACGTGACAGACCTCTTCTCATGCGAGCTTGACACAGTTGAGGACTTCAACACAGCAAAAGAACTTATTCCAGCAAATCTTTACTAATTTCATCCGATGGCGGCATACGATATACGTCCACTTCAGCTCAGAATTCTTGACATCTTGCTTGCTATTCAAAAAGTGTGCGAAGAACACGAGTTGCGCTATTACATAATAGCAGGAACACTTTTGGGCGCAGTAAGGCACAAAGGATTCATTCCATGGGATGATGACCTCGATATTGCCATGCCACGTAAAGACTATGACCTGTTGATGGCACACGCCAAGGAATGGATGCCTGAACCATTTGAGGTCGTAGCATACGAGACGGACAAACAGTATCCTCTGCCATTCGCCAAGATACAAGATGCCAGCACAACGCTCATAGAGCGGATGCATCTCAAATATCTTGGCGGCATATATATTGATGTGTTCCCATTGGACGGAATGACATCCAGCAAACTCAAGCAGCGCATACACTTTGCACATTACTTCCTTCTGAAGAAAATTCAGTATTTCCTCTATCGCGATCCATACCGCCATGGCCATGGTCCATCTTGCTGGATTCCTTTGCTTTGTCGTAAATTATACACACTTGAAGAAGTACAGGAGAAGATGAAGCGAATGCAGAAAGAGTACGACTACGACACTTCAGAACTTGTTGTCGATCATGATGATGGCAGAAAAGGCATAATGCCTCGCAAGAATCTCGGAGTCCCCACCCCAATTCTTTTCGAGAATAAGATTGTCATGGGCGTTGAGAATCCCCACGAATACCTCTCAACAAAGTATGGCGACTACATGACCATTCCTCCTGGTCCAAAGCAGCGACAGCACAACTTCCACCTTCTTGACTTGAACAAGAGCTATAAGGACTAACAAGAATGTAATACATAACAACAAAAAGGTGTGACGGAAATTCCATCACACCTTATATTTTCGATTTATTTCTAACTCAAATTAGAGAGAGAAGTAAACACCGAAAGTGATTGCGTTGTCAACACCGAGGTTGAAAGAGTTCTTCTTAAGGTCACCCTGCTTAGAGAATCCGTAGCTAACTTCACCGAGGTGAGCAACGAGAGTTGTCTTTGGGCTGAGTGAGTAAGCGAGACCTGGGTTAATAGCGATCTTCCAGTCGTTCTGGTTGTCGTCGTTACCGCTCCAGTGAGTGTTAGCGTAAGAGAAACCACCATCGAGGAAGAACTTGAGGTCACCAACCTTAGCGTATGAGTAACGTACGTATGGGTGGAATGTGAATGCGTTAGCGTTTGATGTAACGTTGCTTGCATTAGAGAGGTCACCGTGAGTGAAACCGATAGCGAGAGCTACATCCCAGTTCTCGTTGAGTGAGTAACCAACCTCTGGGAGTACTGTTACAGCGTTTTCGCTTGCAACCTTGTTACCGTCGAAAGTAGTCTTTGAAGTTGTGTAACCAGCTTCACCACCTACCCAAATCTGTGCGTTTGCAGCAACAGATGCAACTGCTACGATAGCAGTAAGAATAAACTTCTTCATAATTTTGTTACCTAAAAAATAATCTTTTTACTTTCCTACTCTGTTATCCTAATTCAATTCTTTTTGAGCCAAGCGGAGTTTTTCGGAATCCCCTCCTGTTGCTTAGCGAGTGCAAAGTTAGGAACTTTTTGTTGTATGTGCCAAACAAATGGTGTTAAATTCAGACAATTAGAACAATTATTTATTCTTTTGCAACAAAAAGGAACAATAAATTCAAAGATTTTGCAGCAAATTTCGTTAGTTTAACTGGAAATTTGCTAATTTTGCATGTTTTTACTACAGTATGGGAGACAAAATAGAATATACATATATAAATAATATAGATTATCCTGCCGATTTGCGCAAACTGGGGGTGGAAGAACTGCCCAAGGTGTGCGAGGAGTTGAGAATGGATATCATAGAGGAGCTGTCGGTCAATCCTGGCCACTTGGCTAGCAGCCTTGGTGTGGTGGAGCTCACCGTGGCTCTTCACTATGTTTTCAATACACCATACGACAGGATTGTGTGGGATGTTGGTCATCAGGCTTACGGTCATAAGATTCTGACTGGCAGGCGCGACAAATTCTGCACAAACAGGAAGCTGCACGGAATCAAGCCTTTCCCTCATCCATACGAAAGCGAGTATGACACATTCTGCTGCGGGCATGCAAGCAACAGTATTTCTGCGGCCTTAGGCATGGCTGTGGCTGCCAAGCTTAACAAAGAGGAAAGGCAGGTTGTTGCCGTTATTGGTGACGGTGCCATGAGCGGCGGCTTGGCTTTTGAAGGCATAAACAATACTGCAAGCACGCCTAATGATATGCTCATCGTTCTGAACGACAACAATATGAGCATTGACCGCAGCGTGGGCGGAATGAGAAAGTACTTGTTGCAACTTACAACAAGTTCGCAATACAACAGCATAAGATATAAGATTTCCCAGAAACTTATCAACATGGGTGTTCTGACGGAGAAAAGGCGCAAGGGACTTATCCGCTTCAACAACAGCGTGAAGTCTGTGCTCACTCGTCAGCAGAACATGTTTGAGGGTATGGACATCCGCTATTTCGGTCCTACGGATGGAAATGACGTGATTGAGCTGGTTCGCATCCTCAGAGCAATCAAGGAGATGAAGGGCCCTAAGATTCTTCATATTCATACGAAGAAAGGCAAGGGCTATGCGCCAGCCGAGCAGAATGCTACTGTTTGGCATGCTCCGGGCAAGTTCGACTTCGAGAGCGGCGAGCGCATTCAGCATGATGATGGCAAAGCGCATCCGCCTAAGTTCCAAGATGTGTTTGGAATGACGCTCCTTGAGCTGGCTCAGAAAAACAACAAAATAGTTGGCGTGACACCTGCCATGCCTACAGGATGCTCTATGAACATCATGATGAAGGCAATGCCAAACCGTGTGTTTGATGTCGGCATTGCTGAAGGTCATGCAGTTACGTTCTCTGGCGGCATGGCTAAGGATGGTCTGATGCCATTCTGCAACATCTATTCTTCTTTTGCCCAGCGCGCATACGACAACATTATCCATGATGTCGCTACAATGAACCTTGATGTGGTGTTCTGCTTGGACAGAGCTGGAATTGTGGGTGAGGATGGCCCTACACATCATGGCGCATTCGACCTCGCAGCTCTACGTCCTATTCCAAACCTCACGATTGCATCTCCATACAACGAGCCGGAACTGCGCAACCTTATGTTTACCGCGCAGTTGGGCAATAAAGGACCATTCGTGATCCGCTATCCAAGAGGCAACGGAAGCGTTATTGAATGGCGTCAGGACATGGAAGAAATAGCTGTCGGCAAGGGACGCAAGTTGAAAGATGGCGATGACATTGCAGTGCTAAGCCTCGGACCTATAGGCGTGGAGGCCGCGAAAGCTATTTCAATTGCAGAAATGAAGGCGTTGAACGAAAATAGCGCGGAAGCGCTCCATGTGGCTCATTACGATATGCGTTTCCTCAAACCTATTGATACTGATATACTTCATGAGGTTGGAAAGAATTTCAAGAAGGTCATCACGGTGGAGGACGCCACAATCAAGGGAGGCTTAGGAAGCGCTGTACTGGAGTTCTTTGCCGACAACGGATATGAATTGGAAGTGAAGCGCATCGGCATTCCAGATGAGTTCGTAGAGCACGGCACCGTGGCAGAACTTCTTGAGATTTGCAAAATGGATGCAGAAAGCATAGCACAGGAGATATTGAAATAGTAGTATGAAGATAATCATTGCAGGCGCAGGAGCCGTGGGTACGCATCTGGCTCGTCTGCTGTCGAAAGACAGTCAGGACGTGGTGCTCATAGATGACAATCCCACAAGACTTTACCATCTAAACAAGGAACTAGACATCATAACCCTTGTGAAGAAGCCTACCTCCATCAAGGGATTGAAGGATGCCGGGGTGAACAAGGCAGACCTCTTCATCGCTGTCACACCAGACGAGAGCGAGAACCTTGCTTGTGCTTCGCTTGCAAAACAGCTGGGCGCAAAGAAAACCGTGGCTCGTGTGGATAACTACGAGTACATGATGCCTGAGAATGAGAAACTGTTCAGATCAATGGGCATAGAATCTCTCATCTACCCGGAACTGCTTGCTGCTGAGGATATTGAGGCGAGTGCGAGATACAGCTGGATAAGGCAGATGTGGGAGTTCAATAATGGAGAATTGCTGCTGCTGAGCGTTAAGATGCACGATGAGAGCCCATTCTATGAACATGAGGTGGCAAACAAGAACAATCTGCTTGTGGGACATTCGCTCAAGGAGATTGGTATGAGGTATGGACATAATTTCCATGTTGTTGCCATACGAAGAGATGAGGAAGCCATCTGTCCGCGTGGCGACGAGAAGATTCTTCCTCGCGACCTTGTTTTCTTCATGACAACAAAAGAGAATCTTGCTGAGATTCGTCATCTTTCCGGAAAAGACAATTACCCTTCTGTAAAGAATAGTCTTATCATTGGCGGTGGAAAACTCTCAGTAAGAGCAAGTTGGATGCTCAATCGCATCCACGATTCAGTGAAGATCATCGAGCCTGACTCAAAGCGAACAGATGAGCTTCAGGCTCTCGTTTCGCCAAAGACGATGATTTTGCAGGGCGAGGGCTACGACATGGATTTGCTGAACGATGAGGGATACGGCAGTTCGGAGGCGCTTATCGCGCTGACAGACAATGACCAGCAGAATATTCTTGCATGTGTGGCAGCACGAAGAAGGGGAATACGCAAGACCATAGCCCAGGTGGAGAATATTGATTATTTCGATATGGCTAACGACTTGGATATCGGTACAATAATCAATAAAAAGATGATTGCTGCAAGCCATATTTACCGCATGCTCCTGAAAGGTGATGTTGACAATATGAAGATGCTTACCATCGGCAAGGCTGATGTGGCAGAGTTTGTGGTCAAGGCTGGTTCAAAAGTAACAAAGAAAACCATCATGGAGCTTGATTTCCCAGATGGAGTGAACATTGGAGGCATGTCGCGCGACGGCAAAAGCATGCTTGTTGGCGGCCGCACCCAGCTTCAGGAAGGCGACAAAGTTGTGGTTTTCTGCGTGGGAAAGGCTATCCGCAAGCTCGACAAGTTCTTTAAGTAATTCATATACAGCATCATTATGATTAATTGGCGTCTCATATCAAAAATCATGGGTATCCTTCTCTTCATCGAGGCAGGACTCATGATGTCATGCCAATTAGTCAGCTGGATATACGGAGAGGGCATAAAAGCTTTCATTCCCCCAATTGCAGGCGCACTCGCCCTAGGAACTGTTCTGCTCATTCTTGGCAGGAATGCAGGAAAAAGCATGGGACGAAAGGACGGATACATTGTCGTTTCTCTCGTGTGGACAGTATTCACACTTATCGGCATGGCGCCATTCCTGATAGACGAAGTTGTTCCTGACGTGGCAAGCGCATTTTTTGAGACTATGTCGGGGTTCACCAGCACAGGAGCCACGATCATTGATGACCTGAGTGCTGTTCCTCATGGAATACTCTTCTGGCGAAGCGTCACTCAATGGATTGGCGGTATAGGAATCGTATTCTTCACCATCGCTATCCTGCCTGCATTCGGCGTGGGCGAAGTGAAGCTCTTTGCTGCCGAAAGCACAGGGCCGTTGCAGAACAAGGTGCATCCGCGAATATCTGTCACAGCGAAATGGATTGGCGGTATCTATGTGGCTCTCACAGTATTATGTATCATTTCTCTGCTCGTTTGCGGAATGAATCTTTTTGATGCCATCAACTATTCCATGTGTACCACAGCAACTGGTGGCTATGGCACTCATTCCGAACTTATTAACGACTACTACAATTCTCCTGCTATAGAATATGTGCTGATTGTGTTCATGTTCTTTTCTGGTGTGAACTATTCTCTTATTTATTACACAATACTCAAAGGACACATAAGAAAATTCTTTGCCGACCAGGAGATGATCACCTATCTTTTCGTCGCACTTGGCGCTTCTCTCATTTGCACAATCACATTGGCAATAGAAAATCCTGCACACGACATTGAACTTGCCTTGCGCCAAAGTCTTTTCACAGTCATTTCTCTTCAAACAACAACGGGACTTGCTACATACGACTACACGATCTGGCCAGTTCAGCTCATGCCTGTATTACTCTTTGTAATGTTTGCAGGTGCATGCTCTGGCAGCACAACTGGAGGCTTCAAGTGCGTGCGTCTCACAATCATATTCCATGTCCTTCGCAATGAATTCAAGCGAATACTCCACCCTCGTGCGGTGATTCCTGTTCGCCTGAACGACAATATCATTCCGAGTAACATTGTCCAGACCTTGCTAGGCTTCATTGCTCTTTTCGTAGGCGCTCTGTTCTTGGGAGCATTCGTACTAGCCCTTACTGGCGTGAATCCAAATGATGTTCATCCAAACTTTGATTATTATGAAGCGTTTGGTATTGCAATGTCAAGCATAAGCAATGTGGGACCTGGAATGGGGTATTATGGCCCAGTCCACTCTTGGGCTATCCTTCATCCGGTTGCCAAGTATGTTTGCTCGTTCCTCATGCTCATTGGACGTCTGGAAATTTTCCCAATCATGATTCTTTTCACCAGAAGTTTCTGGAAGAGCCATTAAATCTTGAATAATCCAGAAATCAAGATCTAACAATAGCTAAACAAAAAAGACGCATCACAAATGTGACACGTCTCGTTTTGCGCTTCAGGATGGGCTTGAACCAACGACCCCATGATTAACAGTCATGTGCTCTAACCAACTGAGCTACTGAAGCAGTTTGTTTGGTTTTGAAAAGCGATGCAAAGGTACGCTCTTTATGTGAAATGACCAAAGAAATGTTTAAGAAAATTAAGAAATATTTACATTTTCTCTACTAAATCGGTATTTTAGGGGTAATAAAACCTCATTCTTGGCAATATTGCCGTTTCACCTCACTTTTTCTTTGTAACTTTGCAGCTGTTTTAAGGATTGATTGATTTTTAGCAACCGTAAATTACGATTTTCCTTTGCGCGTACTTATTATAAATACATCTGAACGTATAGGCGGTGCAGCCATTGCTGCTAATCGTCTTATGGAAGCCTTGAAGAAAAATGGTGTCAAGGCAAAGATGCTTGTGCGCGACAAGCAGACAGATCATCTCACGGTTCTTTCTGTCGGTTCCAGCTGGCTCATGCCAATAAAATTCGTTTGGGAGCGTTTTTGCATTTTCATTGCAAACAATTTCAGCAAGAAGAATCTCTTCCAAGTAGATATTGCCAATACGGGAACTGATGTCACTTCAATCTCAGAATTTCAAAGAGCAGACGTTATCCACCTGCATTGGGTGAACCAAGGGTTCCTTTCTCTCAATGATATTGAGAAGATTATCTCTTCTGGCAAGCCAGTGGTCATCACAATGCACGATCAATGGTATTTCACTGGTGTTTGTCACTATTCCGACAAATGCGAGAAATACAAGACGCTTTGTCAGGATTGCAACCTCATGAGCCACAAGCTCTTTGGCGACATTCCAAAAAAAGTGTTTGAGAAGAAACAGCAAATCTATAAGAATGCAAGAATCACGTTTGTTGGTTGCAGCAAATGGATGGCTGACCTTGCGCGTTCTTCAAAGCTTGCGGAAGGACATAGAGTGGTGAACATTCCTAATGCAATAGACACCGAGCTATTCTGCCCTTCGGATAAAACTGCTGCTCGCAAAGAGTTCAATCTCCCTGAAGATAAGCGACTTCTTTTGTTTGGCTGCCAGCGAATCACCGACGAGAGAAAGGGCTTCAATCTCCTTGTTGACGCATTGCAGATTATAAAGAAAGAACATCCAGAACTTTCCAACAAAGTGGAAATCGTTGTTGTTGGCGGCGACTCAGACAAGGTGGCAGACATGCTGTCTTTCAATATCATACCTGTTTCTTACGTCAGCGATCCGCAAAAGATGGTTCAGCTATACAATGCGATCGACATCTATGTCACTCCATCCCTTCAGGACAACCTGCCAAACACGATCGTAGAGTCTATGGCATGCGGCATTCCATGTGTTGGTTTCAATGTAGGCGGCATACCTGAGATGATTGATCATAAAGAGAATGGCTATGTTGCTGAATACAAGAACGCTCAAGACTTTGCCGACGGCATCATCTGGGCACTTTCGGCAGATTATTCCTCACTCAGCAGCAACGCGCGCTCAAAGGCAGTAAAAACATACAGCGAAAGCGCCGTGGCACGAAAATATACGGAAATATATGAAAATTAGCATCATAACCGTAACATATAATGCCGAGGCAACTATTGAGCGCACCATGCAGAGCGTTGCAAATCAGTCGTATCACGACTACGAACACATCCTTATGGATGGCGCTTCGAAGGATCTAACGGTTGAGATTGCCAAGAAATATGATGCCATCATTGTAAGTGAGCCGGACAAAGGACTTTACGATGCCATGAACAAGGCTATGAAGCTCGCAACAGGTGACTTTGTCTGCTTCCTCAATGCTGGAGACAAGCTCCATTCTAACGAAACACTTTCACACATAGCAGCAGCGTCGAGCAATGATGTTGCTGTAATTTATGGAGATACAGACATTGTTGATGATGAAGGTAGATTTATCAGAAATCGCCGACTCACGCCACCAGAGCATCTAACATGGAAATCGTTCCGAAACGGAATGCTCGTTTGCCATCAGTCATTCTACATCAACCGTTCTATAATGCAACAGTATGACCTTTCATGGCGATTCTCTGCCGATTTCGACTGGTGCATCCGCTGCATGAAGGAGGGAGAAAAGAAAGGAATGAATAATATATATGTACGCGAGCCACTCTCCGATTACCTTAGCGAGGGTATGACAACTGCTAATCAGAAGGCTTCGCTGCGCGAAAGATTCAGGATAATGGCAAAGCACTATGGGCTTTTGCCTACTATCGCACAACATATTTGGTTTATATTAAGAGTATTTGTAAAAAAGTAAAAGAGTAATTTGTAAAAAGTAAAAATGAGCAGGAATTTCATTACAAAGGAAAACATGAAGAAGCTGCGCCCATCAAAGCCAGAATTGCTTCACACACTCAAAAATTACAACAAACAGAAGTTCACAGCCGACTTGATGGCTGGTATAATTGTAGGTATCGTTGCACTTCCTCTTGCCATTGCCTTCGGTATAGCATCTGGAGTTTCACCAGAGAAAGGTATCCTCACAGCAATCATCGCAGGTTTCGCTATCAGCGCATTCGGTGGCAGCCGCGTACAGATTGGCGGTCCTACGGGAGCCTTCATCATCATCATCTATGGAATCATCCAACAGTATGGACTGACAGGTCTTGCCATTGCTACTGTACTTGCAGGTTTGTTCCTTATATTATTGGGAGTCTTCCGTTTAGGAACAATCATCAAATACATTCCTTACCCAATCATCGTGGGTTTCACCAGCGGTATCGCTGTCACCATTTTCTCCACACAGATCAAAGACCTCTTCGGTCTTCATATTGAGGGAACGGTTCCTGCCGACTTTATTGAGAAATGGATATGCTATTTTGAAAACTTTGGAACAATTGATCTAGCCACAGCCATTGTCGGCATTCTCTCTGTTGTGATTATCGCTTGCACTCCACTCATCTCCAAGAAGATACCAGGTTCTCTCCTTGCCATCATAATCATGACCATTGCAGGCGTTGTGATGACAAACTATTTCGGAATCCACGTTGATACTATCGGCGACCGTTTCGAAATCAATCCTTCCGTTCCTGAAGCAACCGTTCCTGATCTCAATTGGGACACAATCAAGGGACTCATCTCTCCTGCTATCACCATTGCCATTCTCGGTGCTATCGAGAGTCTTCTTTCTGCAACCGTGGCAGATGGTATCATCGGTCATAAGCACAACTCAAACCAGGAACTCATCGGTCAGGGTATTGCCAATGTGCTTAGCCCAATCTTCGGCGGTATTCCTGCCACAGGTGCTATTGCCCGCACAATGGCAAACATCTCTAATGGTGGCAAGACACCTGTTGCCGGCATCATCCATGCTGTCGTTCTGTTGCTCATCTACTTCTTCCTCATGCCATTAGCAGCATACATTCCAATGGCTTGCCTTGCCGGTGTGCTTGTCATAGTATCATACAATATGAGCGGCTGGCGCACAGTTAAGCAGCTGATGAAGAATCCAAAGAGCGATGTTACTGTCCTTTGGCTCACATTCATCCTTACTGTAATCTTCGACCTCACAATTGCCATTGAGGTGGGACTTGTGCTTGCTTGCCTCCTCTGCATGCGCCGTATGGCAGAAACTACTCAGGTCAGCGTACTTACAGACCAGGATGACATTGATCCAAATGCAAATACAGATATTAACAACCCTGATGTTGAGCATCTTACAATTCCAAGCCATGTTGAAGTTTATGAAATCAATGGTCCTTACTTCTTCGGTATGGCAACCAAATTCGATGACATCATGGCACGAATGGAAGACAAACCAAAGGTGCGCATCGTCCGTATGCGTCGTGTCCCATTCATCGACTCAACAGGTATGCATAACCTTCAGAATCTTATCGAGATGAGTCATCAGAATGGCATCATTGTAATCCTTTCTGGTGTCAACGATAAGGTGCGCAGCGTCCTTGTAAGAAACAAGTTCGACAAACTGCTTGGCGAGGACAACATCTGTCCAAACATCAACCAGGCGCTCGAAATTGCAAAGAAGGAAATTGCAGCAAAATAACATACAGAAAAATAACGAATGAATAGCGAAAGCGTTGCAATCATAGGCGGCGGTGCAGCAGGTTTCTTCTGCGCCATCCAGCTTGCAGAGATGCGTCCAGACCTCAGCATCACTATCTTCGAGCAGCAAAAGAAAGTGCTTGCAAAGGTTGAAATCTCTGGCGGAGGACGATGCAACTGCACAAACAGCTTTCGCGATGTTACAGACTTAGGTCAAGTATATCCACGCGGTTCCAAATTGCTAAAGAAACTCTTCAAGCAGTTTGGACCGCGTGATGCTTTTAAATGGTTCGAGAATCATGGCGTTCCGCTAACCATTCAGGAAGACCAATGTGTTTTCCCCGAAGCACAAGACAGCCATGCTATCATCAACTGTTTTCTTTCTGAAGCACAGCGTCTTGGCATAAGAATAAAGCTCGGCAGCAAAGTCGATGATATTGAGCAACTGTTCAATGGCGGTTACGATTATGTTGTAGTAACTGTAGGGGGGCTTGCCAAAAGCAATGCAAGCATATTAGGAAGCAGTAATGCTAATCCTTCCGAAGGCGGCAATGCTGGTTCTCTTTTCTCCATCCATCCATCAATCACCGAGCGCGTCCCTTCTCTTTTCACATTCAATATCAAGGACAAAGCCCTCACGGAACTCATGGGAACTGTTGTGGAAAATGCCATAGCAAGCATTCCTGGAACCAAATTCCGTTCACAGGCACCTCTTCTCATTACACATTGGGGCATGAGCGGACCTGCAATCCTGAAACTTTCCAGTCATGCAGCCCTCTATCTGGCAGAGCGCAACTACCAGTCATCTCTGCTCATCAACTGGACAGGCGAGACGAATGCCGATGCTGTCCGTACACATATTATATATATAATAGAGAAGAACTCCCAGAAGCTCATTGACAACATTCATCCTTTCAATCTTCAGTCACGCCTTTGGCTCTATCTCTTGCAAAAGGCTCAGCTTCAAGGCAAGAGATGTGGAGATATTGGCAAGAAAGGCATAAATAAAATAACTGACCTGCTAACTAATGATAGTTACCAGATCAGTTCCCGATCTCATTATAAAGATGAATTTGTCACATGCGGAGGCGTTGCCCTCGATTCTGTCAATCGCCTAACTCTCGAATCCGTCCACCATCCAAACCTTTTCTTCGCAGGCGAAGTGCTTGATATAGATGGAGTAACAGGTGGTTTCAACTTCCAAGCTGCATGGACAACAGCCTATGCTGTTGCAAAAGGAATTGCAGACAGATAATTGTATCTTAGCAAACCTGACTGCCGCCCTTTACTTGATGCTCAACTGTTGTTACGCTGATGCTGCCATCATAGTTCTCAGCAGAAAGAATCATGCCTTCACTCACAAGACCATTCTTGAACTCACGAGGAGCAAGGTTTGCTATGAAGAGAACCTGCTTGCCAACAAGCTGCTCTGGCTCGTACCACTGAGCAATGCCGCTGACGATTGTGCGTCCCTTTGGAGTGCCGTCGTCAATCTTGAACTTAAGAAGCTTCTTCATCTTTGGCACACGCTCGCACTCAAGCACAGTACCCACGCGGATATCAAGCTTGCCGAAATCGTCAAACGCGATAGTGTCCTTCACTGGAGCAGCAACAGCATTTGCCTCCTCGTTTGCCTTGATTGTTGCCTCAAGCTTATCCATCTGGAACTTGATGATATCATCCTCAATCTTAGAGAATAGGAGTGATGGCTTGCCAAGCTGCTTGCCTGTAGGAAGAAGGTCAGTCTTGCCAAGGTCTTCCCAGTTGAGTTCATCCATGCAAATCATCTCACGCAACTTTGCAGAAGAGAATGGCAAGAATGGCTCAAAGGCAATAGCAAGGTTGGCTGTGAGCTGGAGTGAGATGTAGATAACAGTCTTAACACGCTCAGGATCAGTCTTGATAACCTTCCAAGGCTCTTCGTCAGCAATATACTTATTACCGATGCGAGCAAGGTTCATTGCTTCCTTCTGCGCATCGCGGAACTTGAAGTTCTCCAAGAGGTTTTCAACCTTTTCCTTAACCTGAGCAAACTCAGCAAGCGTAGCCTTGTCTGTCTCAGTCAGTTCACCGCAAGCAGGAACAACGCCATCGTAGTATTTCTGAGTGAGCTGAAGAGCACGGTTCACGAAGTTGCCATAGACAGCAACGAGCTCATTGTTGCAGCGTGCCTGGAAATCAGCCCATGTGAAATCGTTATCCTTGGTTTCTGGAGCATTGGCAGTAAGAACATAGCGAAGCTCATCCTGACGGTTTGGCATCTCTTCAAGATATTCATTGAGCCAAACGGCATAGTTCTTAGATGTGCTGATCTTATTTCCTTCAAGATTGAGGAACTCATTTGATGGCACATTGTCTGGCATGATGTAACCGCCATGAGCCTTCATCATTGTTGGGAAAATGAGGCAGTGGAACACGATGTTGTCCTTGCCAATGAAATGAACAAGGCGGCTGTCCTCATCCTGCCACCACTTCTGCCATGATCCCCACTTCTCTGGCTCCTTGTCGCAAAGTTCCTTAGTGTTTGAAATATATCCGATTGGAGCATCGAACCAAACGTAAAGCACCTTGCCCTCTGCACCCTCAACAGGCACAGGAATACCCCAATCGAGGTCACGAGTCATTGCGCGTGGCTGAAGATCCATGTCGAGCCAAGATTTGCATTGGCCATAGACATTGCTTCGCCACTCCTTGTGACCTTCAAGAATCCACTGCTTCAGCCAATCCTGATAATCTCCAAGAGGGAGATACCAGTTCTTTGTGGCACGAAGCTCAAGCGGATTGCCCGGATTATTCTTATTTGTTGGATTGATAAGTTCTGATGGAGAAAGAGTAGCGCCACACTTCTCGCACTGGTCTCCGTATGCGCCCTCAGCACCGCAGCGAGGACAAGTGCCCACGATGTTGCGGTCAGTAAGGAATTCACCAGTCACAGCATCGCAATACTGTTCCTCAACCTTCTCAACAAGCTTACCATCGTCGTAAAGCTTACGGAAGAAATCAGCTGCGAACTTATGGTGAATGTCGCTTGTAGTGCGGCTGTAAACGTCGAAACTGATGCCGAAGTCCTCGAAAGACTTCTTGATAATGCCATGATAGCGGTCAACAACATCCTGAACTGTGCATCCTTCCTTCTTTGCGCGGATAGTAACTGGCACGCCATGCTCATCGCTACCGCCAATGAACATCACCTCGCGACCTTTCAAGCGGAGGTAACGCACATAGATATCAGCAGGCACATAAACGCCAGCAAGGTGACCTATATGCACAGGGCCATTGGCGTATGGGAGAGCCGAAGTTACGGTTGTTCTCTTATAGTTTTTCTGTTCCATTTCTTATTATTTTTATTATTTGTATGCAAAGTTAGTGTAAAAGACTGACAATAACAAATTTATTTGAGTATTTCCGAGCGTGAGTACCTGTTATTACCATGCACCGCCGCCGCCACCGCCGGTTCCGCCTCCTGCGCCGCCGCCAGATGACGAGCTTGGCGACATGCAGCTCACGGCATCGCTTGTTGCCGAAGAAAGGCTTGACATGAAGCTTGCTGTGCTGAAAGCAACACCAGGCGTAGAACTCTCATACCATGATGGCTGTTCCATGGCAATGTTGCTGAATCGGCGAGTCCATTCGTTAGCAAGATCAAACACCATAGCGTATGGAATGATCTTGTAGAAATACTCTGGATCCTCCTTGAGCAGCTCCTCAAGGCGTGGCTTCTCAGCAGTCTTGATAAACTCCTTCAATCCTAAGAGCTTGCCAATCATGTCGGCACGATATTTTGTGTTGATAATCAGTCTGCCAATAAACTCAGTAACAATGTAGCTTCCAAAGTACACTACGCCAGATGCCACATCGCTCACCTGCACATCGCCTTCATTCACCCACAGGAAAATGCCAAAGCCTGCAGCCATCATCGCAAAGCGCGCAACACACGCAAAGACCCTCCATCCAGTAGCCCTGAACATATCGCCAGAAGCACGCGTAAGCACGGTGCATATCTGCACGCCATAAGGAATGCACCAATACAGCAAAACAAGCAGGTAATCGTCGCCCTCGAACATGCGGCAAGGCAAATCAGCCACGAAATAGAGTGAAGACGTGATAAACAGCAGGAACACAAGGAACAAAGAAGAATGCCATTCGGTCAGTTCCTTGTCGCCGCTGAACTTCTTGTTCAGCTGTTTCTTTGTAGCCTCAATCTGGTGCTCCAAACGTGCCAATTTGTCAAGGCGCATAGTCTTGCCATCCTCGCTGGCAGCAAAGAGAGCATTGAAGAAAGTTATCTGATAGCCAGGCGCACCCTCTTTGGCAATATCGTCCGTCACCTTCTGCAGTTCCAGATATTTCTTGTCTGAAAGGAAAGTCCTCTTCTCCTCCTTCTCCACAATCTTCAAGTACCCCTTGCTGGCAAACCAAGGAATGAGTGAAGCAAGGTCAACAGGATCCACACTCTCGTCAATCACCGTGCCCACCTCAGCGCTGCACATGCCATCAGGAGGGTAGAACTCAATGGTCTTAGTTATCGCAGGATGCTTCACCGTAAGTTCATAGTAGAGCATGACACCGATGATCAAAACCGTGATTGCCAAGAATATATAAGCCCACGTCGGAGTCACGCCGTCAGTCCCCTTGAAGTAACCCTCAGGCAAAGGCAAGCGAAGAGTCACCGCATTCTTAGGAGCCACGTTAGACACCTCGCCAAAAATGGTGTCACGATCCACCCAAGCATCCACCTTCAATCGGTTGGTAGTCAAGCCCGCGCCTCCGCTGAACACACGAAGCTTCTTCTCTGCACTTTCTGGCAATCCCTTCTCAAACACAACGGAAAAGCCCAGATAGTCTATCGGCAGCTCAAAATACTCGCCAATGATACTATGGAAAAACATATCATGACTTTTGATGCGATCGTCGCGATCCTGAATAGTGTACTTCAGGATATAATCCTTATCTCCCTCCACATAGCGGTCCTCAGAACCAATCTTGAAGAGAATGTTCTGCTCCTCATCCGAGAACTCACACTCATCCCCCTCCACGCTCCAATCCTTGATCTCGCAATAATACGTCTTGTTGGACATGAAATACTTGTAAGGCACATAGCGGAAGAATCCATGATGCGGTTCAGCGAAATGCACCGTCACATACTCAGTAACATCATAAGTCTTATTCTCATGCACCAAGACATCGACGAAGTACTCCTTCACCCTCGTCACATCCGCCTCAGCCCATGCCGACATCGTGAACATACACATTATAATATATAATATGTGTCTTTTGAAACTGATCTGCATTGTAGTTATTGAATTTAGTTAATTTTCAGGATGCAAAGGTACGATTAAGCGAGCGAAATACCAAATTTATTTGAGGATTTCCGAGCGTGAGTACCTTCGGCGAAGCCAACGTTACGATTAAGCGAGCGAAATACCAAATTTATTTGAGGATTTCCGAGCGTGAGTACCTTCGGCGACAGCCAACGGCACGATTAAACGAGTGAAATACCAAATTATCCAGCAATTTTTCCTGTCATTCACCCGCATATTATCTACATTTCATTGTTTGAAATGTACATTCTTTGTTTGAAACATACATTTCATTGTTTGAAACGTACATTTCAAACAATGAAATGCAGGTAAACACGAAGCAAAAGTACTCTTAAAAGCGAAACGAAGCAATTCGGAGTTATAGAGATACACCACACATTATTATATTATATAACAGTCCTTAACGAACTAAAGTACTCTATTTCACCCCCTTCAAGTTACAAATAACATACTTTTAAAGCATTTTTTTGCACAAAAAGATAAAAAGTCATAACATTTAAGCATAAAATATCATCTTTATATGTAACTTTGCACCGCAAATTGATTTTAATATCAATATCTATAAAAACTAACTAACAGAATAAGCATGTTGCCTGGCTGTGTGAACAGCAGATAGGACAAATAGGTAAATTTTAAGGTTCTATTTAAATTAACTAAATTGATTTCGGATGAAACATTTCATTTCCACCATGCTCACGGCATTAGCTGTGGCATTTGTCGTTGTAAGCTGTAGCGACTATGACAATGGGTACACAAGCAATGAGATTCAGTACAAGCAGAGTTTCAAGGAAACGTTCGGTCAGATTGACCCAACACAGGATTGGAACCTTGCTACGCGTGCTATTGTTACTGTTACAACAAACAGCTCAACAAATGTCAAGATTTTCGCCCTTACAGACGGAACTTACAGATTAGTGGCAGACTATGCAGATGTTACTGGTACTAAAGAACTTGGTTTTGATGTCCGCGAGGATGTTACAGACCTTATGGTGACAAATGGCAGCACAGCTGTTAAAGCAAAAATTGGAGAAAGTGTTTCATTTGGCGCAACTCGCGCAGGACACTATGGCACTACAGGTGACGTTACTGTAACTGAAATTACTGACGAGAACTCTTGGTTTGTTTTCAATAAGGAAGAGGCTCTTAAATATCAAGAGAAACTACCTGAAGGTGGCAAAGACTGGGATGGTGATGGCAACAAAGAGAACAACCTTGGACAGGTAACCCAGAATTTCACTTTTATTTCAAATGGAGAATTCACAATTTATCCTATCTATTGGCAAACATCAAACACAGATGAAATTGGAGTATATTTCACAGATGCTTCAGGTTACCACGAAGTACCAGTCTATACTATAAAGAGTGGTGACGAATTGCAATACACTTCCACAAATGCAAGCACAAGTTTTGATTATTGTTACGCTTCCGATGCATATAACAATGATCAATCTAAGGTCGGCAAAGAGTGTGCAGGTTGTTCAAATGGTGGAATTGTCACCAAAGTAGATGATAGCGGAAGAGCGTATCACACTAAAACGACCCCAGCAGCGTGGAGCAATGTAACAGCCTCACCAACATCTGATCACTTTGACTGGGGAGCACAATATGAACGTTCAAAGGGTATCAAGGTATCTATCCCTAAAGGGACTTTATTTGGCATGTACATTAAACCATCAAATGGTATCAAACAGTATTCACAGCAAGAAAAGAACGCAATGTTCTACAATTCGCCAAACAAAGATGTTGTTGCTGCAACTTTCACTTTGCCAAGTGCTTCAAACTCAAACGAAGATGATATGTATCTCTGTTTCGAAGATTGGCAGACAAGCTCCTGTGATGCAGACTTGAACGACGTTGTATTCCGCTTCTACGGTTCAACTCCTACTGTTATTGACGAAGATCCATCTGCATGGGTGATTTGTGCAGAGGACCTTGGTAACACATTCGATATCGACTACAACGACGTTGTGGTTGAGGTAAAGCATGTTAGCGGTAAAGAAAACGTAACGGTTTCACCTATCGCTGCAGGCGGTACTCTCGCATCATACATTTTCTTCAATGATAAGACCAATGGTGAAACATGCCTTGGTGAGATACATGAACTTCTTGGTCAATCAAATGCAAAGAGCGGTGAGTACAATCCAATTAACGTATTTGGTTCTGTAAACACATCTAAGATCAAAGACTACACATTCAATGTATCAGAAGCTTGGTCACTTGCTTCATCTACTGTAGGCGATGAAAGCTTCAATTCCGATGCTGCAATGGGCGGTTTCTCTGTCAAGGTAGTTCCCGAAGGCACTCAAGCATCAGAAAGCGCAGCATCAATTTCCGGTCAGAAGATTCAAAACTCTACTGCTAAAGGTTCAGAGAATGTTCCATATATTTTCTGCGTCCCACGCGACTATAAGCGTACTTACACCGACAGCGAGGGAAATTCTCATGAAATCACAGCTTGGTTCCGTTGGTCAAATGAGTTGAAGTCACTTTATCCATTGGCAGGTTACGGTTCTGGTACATACAGCACATCTGGACATGCCTTTGAAGAATGGGTAGCAAATAAGAACAGTGCAAAGGACTGGTATCAGTATCCATCTGATATGGAAAACACTACAGGTATTTTATACACAGATGTAACAGTTGATGCTAATTCTGGCGATGGTGGAAATAGTGGTTCAAGTGAAGACGAAGGAAACAATGAGCAAAATACAGGAAACTCTTCTACATCTTTAAATTTGGTAAAATCAGCATATAACACCTGGAATTACGGAGAATGCTGCTACCTCGTATCAGGCGACAAAGCTTTATTGAAACAAGGAGCCACTTTAACAATTTATGTAAAAGACGCATACACAAGTTTAAACATTGACCTTGGAACTTCATACGGAGATCACAGTATTAAACAAGGTATAAACTCTACTACATACAACATAGAAGACATATCAAAATACACAACTGACAACAATAGTTTCTCATTCTATTTAACAACTTGGGGAGGCGGTGATGACAGCGTCATAAAAGTTACAATAGAATAAAAATGAATGACTCTAATAAAGAAATTATATACAACATAGCAAAATCAATTTCATATTAAATATAATTGTTGGTTATTACCAGTTATATTGAAAATGCCCTAAGTCGTGAGACTTGGGGCATTTTTTAATTATTTTTTCTTTCTGCTTCTTGTTTTCTGCTTGCCAGATTTCTTTGAAACCTTTGGGGCTTTACCCTGTTTCTTATTCGGTTTCTGCTGCATGTCAACGAAGGATTTGTAGAAGGCGGTATTTTCGACTGCATCGGCTGTGAGCTTGCGAACAAATTCATAATCAAGCTGCTTGCGATATAGGTTGGCATTGGCAACCTTGATGCGGATGGCATCGCCAAGAGAGAACACATGATGCGTCTTGCGACCAATGAGACAGAAGTTCTTATCGTCAAAATCAAAGGCTTCGTCACCAAGGAAACGCACAGCAATGAGTCCTTCACAATGGTTCTCGTCAATCTCTGCATATACACCAAACTCTGTCACACCACTGATATGAGCATCAAACTCTTCGCCTATCTTATCAGACATGAACTCTACCTGCTTGTACTTGATGCTGGCGCGCTCTGCTGCCGTGGCAAGCTGTTCCATGTTGGAAGAATGTTCGCACAAAGCTTCATATTTCTTTTGGGATGCAGATGCAGCTCCTTCGGCATATCGAGTGATAAGGCGATGAACCATGAGGTCTGGGTAACGGCGGATTGGCGACGTGAAATGTGTGTAGAAATCGAATCCAAGTCCGTAGTGTCCTATGTTGAATGTTGAATAGCGTGCCTTCTGCATTGCACGAAGTGACACATTCTCAATGAGATTCTGCACTCTGTTGCCACGAACATCCATAAGAAGTTTATTTATGCTATTTGCCACATCTTCCTTCTTGCCTTGAGTGATGAGGTGGAATCCGAAGCGTGATGCAAGGCCTGCAAGATTGTCGAGTTTTCCAGAATCTGGAAGATCATGAATACGATAAGGAAGCGTCTTTGCCTTTTCCTTCTTTTCCACCTTGCCAACGCTCTCAGCAACAGTACGATTGGCAAGGAGCATGAACTCTTCTACCAGTTTGTTAGCATCCTTGGCATTCTTGAAATACACACGGATAGGCTTGCCCTGTGGATCTATCTCAAAGCGTGGCTCTTCACGGTCGAAATTGATGGCGCCCTCCTTGAATCGTGCATCGCGAAGCTTATGAGCCATGCGGTTAAGCGTGATGAGTTCATCTGCATACTGACCTTTGCGATGATCGTCAGGAACTGGTGTCACAGGAATCGTAGCAGGGTCGATAGGTACAAGGTTATCACGGAACGCATTGAGTTCTGTATCAGGCAGAACTTCCTGTGCAGGAATAGGCTGAGTAGGAACTGCCTTTCCCTCACGAATAAGCTCACATTCAAGCGCTTCGCCATTCTGTTCAAGAAGGTACTGCACCTCCTCGTATGTGTAACGGCGGCATGACTTGATGACCGTATGCTTAATGCGGCTTGAGAGCACTTCGGCATCCTCGTTCATTTCGAAGATGGCTGAGAATGTAAGTTTCTCTTCATCAGGACGAAGCGAGCAGAGGAAATTGCAAAGATGCTCTGGAAGCATTGGTATGGTGCGGTCAACAAGATAAACGGATGTTGCTCGCTGCTGTGCCTCCTGGTCAATTACTGATCCTTCAAGAACATAGTGACTCACATCTGCAATATGAACGCCGACTTCCCAAAGACCGTCCTTTATCTTCTTTATAGAGATCGCATCATCAAAATCCTTCGCATCTCTTGGGTCGATGGTGATTGTAAACGTCTGGCGGAAGTCTTCGCGCTTAGCAATTTCTTCATCAGTAATGCCTGGCGCAATCTGCTCTGCTGCGTATGTCACCTCCTTCGGATATGTGTAAGGAAGTCCGTATTCAGCAAGGATGGCATGCATCTCAGCATTGTTATCGCCTTCTTTTCCAAGCACATCAATAACTTCGCCAATCGGGTTACGAGCGTTGAGAGGCCAATCAATGACCTTTACTATAGCCTTATCGCCATTCTGTCCGCCTTTAAGTTTTTCTACAGGAATGACAATGTCGTTCTGCAAGATGCCAGAAGGCGTGCTGAGAAATGCCACGCTATGCTGCACGTTGAGTGTTCCAACGAATGGCTTGTCGCTGCGATGAAGGATCTCAATGACTTCGCCATGTATCTTGTTGCTTCCACGCTTCTTTGCATGTATGCCCACACGGACACGATCACCAGGCATTGCATGAAGCGTGTCTTCATCATAGATGGAGATGCCCACGCCATTATCGGTATCAACAAAATTTCTGCCTCCGCCTGTACGACTGAACACGCCCTCGGCTGTATGGGAAGTGCCATTGAAAATTATCTCACCATCATTGTTGCGAGTGATGTAGTCGCTCTCAAGCATCTCGTTGAGGATGTCAACACATAGCATACGGAGAGGATGACTAGTGAGTCGCAGCGCACTGAAAAGCTTCTTCAATGTGTATGCCTCACCCGGATGTGAACTGAGATAGCCGGCAACCATGTCGGTCAGTTCGCGCTTGTTTATACTTGACTTAACAAGTTTATCTTTCTTCTTTCCCATAAGTTTTTCATGTTTTGATTCCCAAAAGTAGTACATTTCTTTCACAAACGACATTACATTTTCGTTAAATTGTTGAAAATAGGGCAAAAAGTTGTATCTTTGCCTGCAAAATAACCCAAATTATGAAGATACTGATTACAGGCGCAAGCGGTTTCATAGGAAGTTTCCTTTGTGAGGAAGGACTGAAGCGAGGCATGGAAACATGGGCTGGCATGAGAGAACATTCCAGCAGACGATGGCTGCAGAACGAAAAACTGAACTTCGCCTTCCTCGACATGACAAAGCCTGAGCAGCTGAAGGAACAGCTGGCAAAATACAAAGAGAAAATTGGTAAATGGAACGTTGTCATCCATGCTGCCGGCGCAACGAAATGTCTTCACAGCGAAGATTTCTTCAAGAACAATTTTGACTGCACTCGCAATCTGGTCACCGCCTTGCAGGAGATGGACATGATGCCAGAGCAGTTTCTATACCTGAGCAGCCTCAGCGTGCTCGGACCTGTGAGAGAGAATATGGTCAATGATGATGACTATGAGGAGATGAAGAACGATGACACACCTCAGCCAAACACAGCATACGGCGAAAGCAAGGTGAAGAGCGAACAATGGCTCCTCTCAACTTTCTCAACTTTTTCAACTGACTCAACTTTCTCAACTTTCTCGACCAACAATTCAAAACTCACCATATTCCGTCCAACAGGAGTGTATGGTCCAAGAGAAAAGGATTACTTCATCATGGCAAAGAGCATCAAGCAGCATGTGGATTTCGCCGTTGGATACAAGAAACAGATCATCACCTTCGTTTATGTGAGAGATCTAGTCAGCGCTATCTTTGCCGCAATAGGAAAGGGGGACGTGGCAAACGGAAAGATTTATGCAGTAAGTGACGGAAGGAACTACAGCAGCAGGGCTTTCAGCGATCTGATTCAAAAGGAGTTAGGTGTGAAGAATGTGCTGCACATCAAGGCTCCTCTGTGGTTCTTGAAGGCTGTTTGTTCCGTAAGCGAGGCTTTTTCACACTTGACAGGAAAGATGACTGCGCTCAACAATGACAAATACAACATCATGAAACAGCGTAACTGGAAGTGCGACATTACTCCGCTGCAACACGACCTTGGCTATGATCCGCAATGGCAACTGGAACGCGGTGTGAAAGAGTGCATGGAGTGGTACAAGAATGAAGGATGGCTATGAATAAGTTAAGAGTTAAAAGTTATGAGGGAAAAGTTTTCTAACAAAGATAACGGTTTTACTAACACATATATATAATATGAAAGGAAAAAAGATATTAGCAATGGCAATGAGTACAGCAATACTGGCTGGATGCAACAATTCGGCAGTTCCCCAGGCAGAATATAACGGCAAAACAGTAGATGAAATCATCGCTGCAATGACTCCAGAGCAGAAGGCAAACATGGTAGTGGGCACTAACCGTGTGCATGAAACACCGCCAGACGCCCCAGAGTGTGTAACGAAATATCCTCTTATATGCGAGAAATATCAGAAGGATGCAGAAAAGTTTGGTGTCTCTGAGTGGGAAAAACTGCAAAGTTTCGTGGCAACATACCAGACAGAGGGACGTGTGCCAGGTGCCGCTGGTCAGCATTATTCAAATGACAGCCTTGGTATTCCTCCTTTCGTCTATGCTGATGGTCCTGCAGGTCTTCGCATTGATCCTACCAGAAAGAATGATAAGGGCGAGTACTACTGCACAGCATTCCCAACAGAGACGGCTCTTGCTGCCACATGGGATGTTGATCTCGTAGAAAAGGTCACAACTGCTATGGGTGAGGAGGTGAAGGAATATGGTACGGATATTCTTCTTGCACCTGCAATAAACATTCATCGTAACCCTTTGTGCGGCAGAAACTTTGAATATTTCTCTGAGGATCCTTACCTTGTGGGCAAGATGGCTGCAGCATACATCAATGGCATGCAGAAAAATGGCGTTGGTACATCACTTAAGCATTTTGCCGTAAACAACCAAGAGACTCATCGCAATGGTGTGAATGCCGTTGTCAGCATGCGCGCTCTCCGCGAGATATACTTGAAAGGTTTTGAAATGGCGGTGAAGGAGAGTCAGCCTTGGACAATCATGTCTTCTTACAATAAGATCAACGGTGTGTTTGCTTCTGAAAACCATTGGCTTCTGGAAGATGTGCTTCGAGGCGAATGGGGATTTGAAGGTTTCGTGATGACCGACTGGTGGGCACAAGAAAACGGTGTGCGTCAGCAGCTGGCAGGCAACGACCTCATCATGCCGGGAACAGAACGCCAGTATCAAGAGATTCTTGAAGGACTCAACGACGGTTCTCTTCCTAAAGAAGTGATTGACAGAAACATCAGCCGCATTCTCACAACAATGGCAAAGAGTCCAGTCGCTCAAGGATATAAGTACAGCAACAAACCAGACTTGAAGGCTCATGCCAAGATTACACACGAAGTTGCTTGCGACGGCATGGTTCTGCTTGAGAACAACGGCGCACTACCTATCAGCAAGGACAAGTGTGTTGCTCTCTATGGCAACGCAAGCTATGATATTCTTGTTGGTGGTTCTGGTTCTGGCAATGTAAACAGAAAGTATAAGGTTTCTCTCTCAGAGGGAATGAGTAACGCTGGCTTCGCAGTTGTTGATGACAATGCTGCAAATTACAACAAATACCTTGAAGAAGAGAAAGCTAAGAAGCCATCAGAAAACTTCTGGGCAGTGCCTGTGTTTGACGAAATGGTTTTGAAAGAGGCTGATGTGGAACGTCACCTCACAAATGCCGATGCTGCAATCCTGACGATATGCCGCATGGCGGGTGAAGGCGGCGACCGCAAGAACGTTGCCGGTGACTATCAACTGAGTGCCGAAGAATCAGCAAACATCGAGACAATCAGCAAGGTGGCAAAGGCAAAGGGAAAGCCATTCATCATTGTGCTTGATATGGGTAACATCATTGACATGAAGGAGATTCTTGCAGCCGAACCTGATGCAGTTCTTCATGCTTGGCTTGGCGGTCAGGAGGCAGGCAACAGCATTGCTGACGTCCTCTCTGGCAAAGTGAATCCTTCTGGCAAGCTTCCTATGACATGGGCTAAGAACTATGAGGATTATGCTTCTGCAAAGAACTTCCCATTCTCTGAGGGAGATTCTGTAACTCGCTATGAAGAAGACATTTATGTAGGCTACCGCCAGTTTGACAAGAAAGGCAGCGCAGCACCACTCTATCCTTTCGGTTACGGAAAGAGCTACACGACTTTCAGCTATGACGTAATTGGTGCGAAAGAAAAATCCATAACTATCAATAATAATATCATTGAGGGCGAGATAACTGTTGAAGTTCAAGTGACAAACACTGGCAAAGTTGCTGGCAAAGAGGTTGTTCAGATTTATGTTTCTGCACCAGAAGGCAGCATTAAGAAGCCTGTTAAAGAACTCAAGGCATTTGCAAAAACAAAGCTTCTCAAACCTGGAGAGAGCGAAATGCTCAGCATGACCATTCCTGCCCAATCACTCGCATCATGGGATGAGAGCAAAAATGAATGGATAGCAGAAAAGGGCAAATACACATTCCATGCTGCTGCTAACGCTATGGATATCAAATTATCAACAGACTTAAACTTCTAAATCATGAAGGTGAAAGATTATTTTAGGAAAGAATACGAAACAGGATTGTGGAGCATGGAGTGGATAACACTCATTTACATGCTCTTCACTTCTGTGCTCCTCGCGATACATTGGAATGGAATTGAGGATCCAATATCAATGGTTTACACCCGTCTCATTATGTTCGGAGCAATGCTTGGTGCATACATAATCTATATTGTATATCCTTGCCGTGCCACAAGACTCTTAAGGAACGTACCTGTAATGTTAGGTTTGATATGGTGGTATCCAGAGACTTACGATTTCTGCAGCCAGTATCCTTATCTTGATCATGTATTTGCAGGAATAGACCAAACACTCTTTGGCTGTCAGCCAGCATTGCTGTTCAACAAAGTCCTCAGCAGCACATTCTGGAGCGAAGCTTTCAACTTTGGCTATTATGCTTACTATTACATCATGGCGGCAACGCTTGTTTTCTATTGGCTGTGCCGTTATGAGAAAGCAGATAAAGCTGGATTCGTATTTCTCGGTTCGTTCTTCATATACTATATTATATATGAGTTCCTCCCGGTTGCTGGTCCTCAGTATTACTTCAAAGCAATCGGCGTTGAAGCGGGAGAGACTGGGGTGTTCCCAGCATTAGGCAGTTATTTCAAGACTCACACGGAAATGCTTATGCCAGAGATAAAGGGTATTTTCAGCCAGTTAGTTCTTGGCGCTCAGGAGATTGGCGAACGACCAACAGCAGCATTCCCAAGCAGTCACGTAGGCATGAGTACCGTAAGCATGATGTTGGCATGGAAAACAGGAAACCGCTGGCTCCTTTGGATCATGTTCCCTGTGTATGTGCTTCTTTGCTGTGCTACAGTTTATATTCAAGCACATTATCTTATTGATAGCATCTGCGGATTCATCCTTGCGGTTATCCTAGTACTGTCAATGAGCAAGATACATGATAAGTTCGTACCTAAGCCTCTATAAACCTAACAGTTCCTTGTATAAACTGATATAGGCATTTATATGCTTATCATAAGTGAACTCTCGGGCATGGGCTTTCACCTTTTCTACTCGTCCTTCTTCCTTTGAGAAATCAGGAAGAAGGCGTTTTATTTCTTCTGCCATAGCATCAGGATCAAGGCTTTGCCACTGGTATGCGCAATCATCGCAAATCTCTGGCAAACAAGTATATGTGCTGATAAATACTGGTTTGCCAAATTGCATTGCCTCTATTGCAGGAAGTCCGAATCCTTCACCTTGACTTGGGAAAAGAAATGCTTCGCAATGGCGGTACAACCACACCTTTTCCTCTGCAGATATCTTGCCTGTAAGGAATGCGTTTTTAGTAGGAAGTGCAGCGATATGTTCACGAACAACAGTATTGTAAGCAAAGTGGTCATCACCACATATATATAAATCATAATCAGGGAAATGCTTCATCATATCCACAAGGAGATGGAAGTTCTTCTTTGGGCGAATCTGTCCTATTGCAAAGAAGAATGGTTTGCCTGATGCAAATGCAGGTTTCTTTTCAGGATCGCTGGAAATATCACCAACGCCATTGTATATCACCTTAACCTTCTTTCCCTTCATATTGAATTGTTCCTCAATCTGTTTGCCGACAAACTTAGAGATGCAAGTGACAGCATCTGCTTGGTTTATTGCGTGCTGAAGAACAATCTTATGCTTCAACTGGCGAATCCAATTCTTTTCAGTCAGATAGTTAAGGTCATGAATAGTCAGCACGAACTTACTGCATTTGCCGCGACGGCGTTTCAACTGCTGCTGATTAGTGCTGTGCCAAATATCCACCTGAGGAAGTCCCTTGCTGAAATGCTTATGGAATTTCCTTCTAAGATTTGTTGTTTCAACATTGTCACCAAAATCCGCTTCATATCCTTGAGGCAAAAGAAAATGGAATTTCAAAACCTCATCATTAACCTTTGGATAAAGCTCAGAATAGTTTTTTGCAATGTTTCCAAACCCGCTTGTAGGGTTTCCTATTTCGTTGATATCTAACAGAACTGTTTTCTTTTCCATACCACAAAGTTATGCATTTTTCAGAGTCCTGCAATGTGTTTTTATTCAAAAGGACAAAAAAGTCATTGATTTTTATCTCCATGCAGAAAAAAAGCGGTAAATTTGAACCTTGTAACTCAAACAGCAGAGAATAGGATAATGAAGATACTCGTCATAAGATTTCGTCAGATGGGGGATGCAATACTCGCAACAGCATTGCTCAACACCCTTCGCCATAACTTCCCCGAAGCAGAAATTCATTTTGTACTCAATGAAAAGATTGCACCGCTTTTTGAAGGGCATCCTTCCATTGACCGTATCGTGACTTTCACAGACGCTGAACGCCACAGCACATTCACATACATGAAAAAAGTATGGCGAATCGTTCATGAAACTCACTATGATGTCATTATCGATATGCGAAGCACAACAAACACTATGCTGTTTGCCCTGTTTTCTCCAAACACGAAATACAGAATTGGCGTAAAAAAAGGATACACGAGACTGGCATTCAACAAGTTCATAGACAAATGCGGAACAAAACGCTCTATGGTGGAATATGATGTTTCTTATACTAATCCATTAAATGAACTGAAGAAGATTATTCCTGTCAATGAGTTCACACTCAACATCACCGACAAAGAAAAGACTGATTTTGGAGAATATCTGAAAACGCAAGGTATTGATTTAGAAAAACCAGTCATGCTTGCCAATGTAACTGCAAAACTTGCTAATAAAGTGTGGGATGAGGAAAGAATGGTCTGGGTTCTTGATCAATTCATGAAGCAGTATCCTGAATATCAGATAATTTTCAACTATGCTCCTGGGCAGGAAGAGGCGAACGCAAGAAGAATATACGAGAAACTTGGCAACCCGAAACAAGTGTTCATTGATGTTCAGGCACGCTCATCCCGACAGCTCGTGGCAATGGGACATTACATGACTTTCTTCTTTGGCAATGAAGGAGGAGCACGCCACATAATGCATGCCGCAGGATGTCCATCACTCGTTGTTTGCGCACCTGGCAACAGCAAGAAAGTCTGGATACCCCAAACCTCAGTACCAGCTCTAGGCATTTCGCCAGCAGATTTTGCAACGGAACAGCAACTGGCAGAAATGACTCGTGAACAACAATATGCCCTCATCACGAAAGAAAGCGTTTGGAACAAACTGAACGAATTCACAAATAGTTTGTAAATCATGAAAATGAGAAGAAAGGCAATAAGTCTCATTGCAATTATTGCAGTATTAGTTGCTCTTGGCTTCTGGACATCATCCAGATGGGATGTATGGTTCAGCAATCCAGAAGAGCCTGCATACGTTGCCAGCAATGAGCCTTCAAGGATTCTTCTCACTTTTGGTGATTCTACAGCAACAAGCAGAAACATCAGTTGGATGTGTGACTCCGTAGTAATGCCATCATACATAGAGCTTTATGACACTACAGCACACAAGCTCGCACAAAGCATTCCTGCAATAGGCGAAGTGTATGAGTCAAGAAGCGGTAAAGCTGCCTACTATCATGGGAAGCTGCGCGATTTGTTATACGGACACACATATAAATACCGTGTTGCAACTGGAGAGGCTGTTTCCGAATGGCACACATTCACCATGCAACAGGAAGGAGCACCTGCAAGCTTCATCTATGTTGGTGACGTTCAAGACAGTATAGATGGTGTGGCAAATTCTTTATTGAAAAATGCATTCAAGAATAATCCAGATGCAGAATTTCTAATTTGCGGCGGAGATCTTACCGAACGCCCTATTGACGAATATTGGGCAGAAAGCTTCCGCACACTTGATTCCATTGGACAAAGCATGCCAGTGCTCACAATCACAGGCAATCATGATTACCTAAAAGGCATAATCGGCAATTTGGAACGCCGATTCTCTCTCATTCATTCTTATTTTCTTGATTCCATGATAGGTGAGAATCAAGTGTTCACGACTCATTACGGTGACATCCAGTTCTTTTTGCTTGACAGCAATCGCGAATTCCCGTATCTGTTCACTCAACGTGAATGGCTTGAGAAAGAGCTAATTGCAAGCAAAGCAAAATGGAAGATTGTCATAGCACACCATCCCCTCTATTCCATTCGCGGAAGTATGAACAACCTCGTCCAAAGATGGATGTTCGACGATTTGGTTCGCAAATATGGAGTGGATCTTATTTTGCAAGGACACGAACATGCCTATGCAAGAATGACCAATGAGGGCAGCACTCCTGTTTATACCGTAAGCCATTGTTCGCCAAAGAGCTACAGAATAGAATTTGATGACATCTTTGACAAGTTTGGCTCTGGCACCCGCTACTATCAAAAGATACATGCCTCAAACGACACATTATATATTACCGCATACGATGCCAATAACGGCACACACTACGACTCATTACTTATCGTAAATAATGGAAACATGAAGAACATTATTGACTGCGGTAAGAACATTCGTGAAGTTGTTGAGTTTGAGCCTGCTCCAGGCAGCAAAAAGGATGCAGAATTTGCAGAGAGAATAAAAGAATATAAAGAGAAACATAAAGACAGATTCTAATGAAACAGATACATCTTCAAAAGTCCTTCTTTTCAAGCCCAATTGCTTTTATTTGTAATTTAGCTCTCGTATATCTGGCATACGGAATATGCCGTGTGGCTTATCTGTTGGAAAACTGGACAGCACTTTCTGAAGGCTTTGACACATTGTCGCTATGGGAAGCATTCAAAGGATGCTGGATGTTTGACACTTCTGCCATCCTTTATACTAATGCTCTTTATGCCATACTGATGCTGTTTCCTCTGCACTATAAAGAGAAAGACGGCTGGCAGATATTTGTGAAATGGATTTACATGATAATCAACTCTGTATGCATCTGTGCCAATCTCATTGATGCTGTTTATTTCCAATACACAGGAAGAAGAACGACGGCATCAATTTTCCAAGAATTCAGTAATGAAGGAAACATTGGTGAGGTATTCGGAATAGAGATTATGCGCCATTGGTATCTTGTGGTTCTCGGCGTCATACTTATTGCAGGCTTATTTTTTGCATACGTAAGACCAAGAGGAGAACTCAAACTGCGCTCCTTGAAAGACGATTTCATCTATTATACCATCCAGATTGTTTGTCTCGGACTTTACATTCCAATAACAATATGCGGTATGAGAGGCGGAGCAACAACAGCTGTTCGCCCTATCACTTTGAGCAATGCAAATCAGTACGTTAACCGTCCAGCAGAGGCTGCCCTCATTCTGAACACACCATTCTCAATGATTCGAACAATCAATAAAAATGTGTTTGCCGATCCGCAATACTACCAAAGAGCAGAACTCGACAAGATATACTCTCCTGTTCATATACCTGCAGACAGCCTGGTTGTCAGAAAGAAAAATGTCGTTATCCTCATCATGGAAAGCTACGGCAGAGAATATATCGGATATTACAACAAGACTCTTGATGGAGGAAAATACAAAGGCTACACACCTTTTACAGACTCGCTTATAGAACAATCAGTTACATTCGACTATACATTCTGCAACGGCAGAAAGAGTGTGGACGGAATGCCATCTATCCTTTCAAGTATCCCTCGCTTTATCGAGCCTTTCTTCCTCACACCAGCATCTCTTAATGATGTAAGCGGCATTGCAGGAGAGCTTGGAAAGGTTGGCTACTATTCTGCATTCTTCCATGGAGCAGAAAACGGTTCAATGGGATTCGAAGCATTTGCCCACCATACTGGCTACAAAGATTACTTCGGCAGAACAGAATACAACCAAGACAAGCGATTCCACGGTGATGATGATTACGATGGCATGTGGGCAATATGGGACGAAGAGTTCCTGCAGTTCTATGCGCTGAAAATGAGTGAGATGAAAGAACCATTCGTAACATCAGTCTTCACCGCAAGCTCTCACCATCCATACAAAGTCCCTGAGCGTTACAAAAACGTCTTCAAGGATGATCCTGGCGATGATAACATCATGCATAAGTGCATCCGTTACACAGACAATGCGTTGCGACTTTTCTTTGAAACAGCAAAGAAACAGCCTTGGTATGAAAACACAATTTTCGTACTCACTTCCGACCACACAAACCTGACATCATATCCTGAGTATCAGACAGAACTTGGACTTGTATGTTCTCCTATTATAATATTCGACCCATCGGGAGAACTGCAACCAGAACAGCGCCATTGCATTGCTCAGCATATTGACATCATGCCAACAATACTTAACTATTTGGGATACAACAAGCCATACGTTGCCTTTGGCATTGACCTCTTCAATACCCCAGACAAAGACACATGGGTTGTTGGCCACAATAACGGCGTGTACTTCTATGGCAAGGAAGATTATGTCCTTCTCTTCACCGAGGACAGTCAAATCAAGGGCATCTATAACTTCAAAAAGGATTGGTTCATGAAGAACAATCTCAAAGGCAAGATTGGCAAAAAAGAGCTGCAGCTTGAACGAGAATTGAAAGCTCTCATACAGTCATACATGATTAGAATGACAGAAGATCAGCTCGTATATAAAAAGAAATAAGCATGAACAACAGAAACCACGCTTTTGACCTCCTTTGCGGTCTTTGTATTCTTCGTATGATAATGCTGCATGCTATAAGCAGCTGCGGCTATCGCGATGAATATTGGTTCACGAAGGTCATGGCATGGTCATTCTTCTTCATGTCATTTTTCTTCTTCAAGGCAGGATATTTCAACAAAGGCGTTTCTGGCAAGACATTACCATACATAAAGGACAGAATCAAGAGACTATTAACACCTTATTTCGTTTGGGGAGCGATAGGAAGCGTTATCTATTTCTCATTTCTATTCCTTTGCCCAGACCATTTTGACAAATTCCGCAAAGCATTGAATTTACATCATTTATGGGAGGACAGCCATTTCTATGGCAACCCTCCCGTGTGGTTCTTGTTTTCTTTCTTCAGCTCATACATCTTGGCTCATTTCCTTGACAAATACCTGCTTTCAACGAAAGTGAGATGGATTGGACATCTGCTGATATTGGCATTTCCTTTCGTCAGCTACTATTTCTGGAGGATGCATAATCCATTGTGGATGAGTCTCAACAACGTATTCATGGGCGTGTTCTTTTTCTATTTAGGAAGAGTTTGGAAGTGGCTGCAGACGCAAGTCAACAGAAAATGGCTTATTGCCATAAGCATTCTACTCATTGCCGAATTTATCGTAGGCAACAAGCTCTGGCACGGAGAATATGATATGAGTCTTAACAAATTCGTACAAAATCCATTTGGAGCAGGAGTCAACACGGTGTGTGCCCTTGTTGGAATTTCAGGACTTTTGCTCGCATTGCCACTAAAGCGCATACCAGTTATCGGCTACATCGGAGAACATTCAATGGTGTTCTTCGTAGCACACTATCCGCTGATAATTCTTTATGCTTTCACCCACATGGTGTTTGGTCGCAGCGTGGCACATCATTGGGATGAATTTGCATTGATGATGGCATTTATTCTCATAACATGTGCTTGGTTAGTACCTTATGTGGAAAAAAATCCATTCCTTAGTGGTCGTTTTCCTAAAAAGCAGTAACTTTGCAAGGAGAGTACACATATATATAATTATACACAACATTTCATAATTCGTAAATCTTTGAAAGAGCGCAACCATACTTTCGATTTTCTGTGCGGTATCTGCATCATACGAATGATAACGCTGCACACTATCACGTTCTGTGGACATAAGGGCGACGACTGGTGGTCAACCGTCATGGCATGGTCGTTCTTTTTCATGTGTTTCTTCTTTTTCAAGGCAGGATACTTCAACAAAACTGTCAGCGGAGACACAAAAGCCTACATCAAGGACAAGGCCAAGCGCCTGCTTGTCCCTTATGTTGTTTGGGGATCAATAGGCTTTGTTGTTTATATGATATATCTCCCATTCGAGATGAAGCGATACGGCAACCCTATAGAACCGATGAGCTGGGATCACTTGTGGAGGACAAGCGCCTTTTGGGGCAACGAACCTGTGTGGTTCCTGTTCTCGTTCTTCTCAGCCTACATTCTGGTGCATTTCATAAAGAAAATACACATTATCAAGCCGATATCCGTATTCCAAACAGTAGTTATCCTTGCATGCCCATTCATCAGCTATTTCATGTGGACACTCGACAATCCTCTGCCAATGAGTCTCGGCAACGTGTTCATGGGTGTGTTCTTTTTCAACATGGGACGCACCTGGCATTGGGTTCTTGACCATTTGAACCGTCGCAATGCCTTGCTGATATGCGGAACCATGATTGGCGTGTTCGTATTCCTGAATATCATCTGGCATGGAGAATACGTGATGAGCACAAACCGTTTTGAGGGCAACTGTCTGGCGGCATTCATCAACACGGTCATCATTCTGCTTGGCCTGTCTGGATTCCTTCTCAAGCTGCCAATAAAACACATTCCTGTCATCAACTACATAGGTCAGCATTCAATGGTGTATTTCGTATGCCACTACCCTATTCTTCAGTTCTATCGCTTCACACATATCTGCTTCGGACATAGCATTTATGGCAGATATGATGATTTCATAGTGCTTCTTGTATTTGTATTTTGTATATGCACTTGGCTCGTCCCATACGTTGAGAAAGTGCCATACCTTAGCGGAAGATGGAAAAAATGACCCTAGCATATCTCATATCAGCCCACACCGATGCTCCTCAGCTGAAAAGACTTGTGGACGCATTGAATCAGGATGCCCATTTCTTTATTCATATTGACAAGAAAACGGACATCACAAAATTCACATCTATAATTCAAGGAGAAAACATTCACTTTCTTGATAACAGGGTTGATGTGCGCTGGGGAACAATACTTGAAGTTGAATATCAGATGAATCTCATTGCCGCTGCGATAGACTATCCCAAGCATTTTGACCGCTTGATAACTCTCAGCGGCATGGATTATCCTCTATGGAGTAACAAGCGTATCCATCAGTATTTCCGCGAGATAGGAGACAAGGAAATACTCACTGGCTGCGACCTTGCCTCTCCAGATGTTTCTCCAAAACATACTGCAATATACCGCCTTGCACGTCCTTTCTTTGCCCTTTCATGCTTCGGCAACAAAGGCAACCAGCGACTTAGCATAGCTTGCCGAAAGGTGCTCGGAGCCTTGGGAGTGAAGAAAAGTCTCACATTGCCTAATGGCTGGCATCTTTACAAAGGTGCTGCTTGGTGGGCAATATCGGAAGATTTAGGTAGTTACATATTCAATACCTATAGAGAGAATGCCGAAGCAAGAGATTATTTCCGAAACTCTTTCGGTCAGGCAGAAACTTTCATACAAACCATAGCGTTCAACTCACCAAAGTGGGCGGCAAAATGCATGCTCACAAAGGGTGATTATCCTGGACTTGCCGCACTCACCCCTCTGCAATTCATCATCTACGAACCTGTTATCAAGATTATGAACGAAACAGATTATGAAACGCTGATGGCAAGCGGCAAGATGTTTACAAGAAAACTCATTTCCTTAGAAAGCGACAAACTCGTACAGCGCCTTGAAACAAGAGAATAACAGCAGATTAGAGTGGTTGGATGCCATGCGCGGATTCACAATGATACTCGTTGTAGCGTATCATGTGGCGCAGATGTCCTTCTGTGAGTCGGAAAAGATTTCTGCCTCACTGCCTTTCCTTGTGCTATTCCGCATGCCTCTGTTCTTCTTTGTCAGCGGCTTTCTTGCATATAAGGCAAAATGGATATGGACTCCAATGAGTTTCTGTCAGTTAACATGGAAAAAAATCAAGGTTCAGATTATTCCTGCATTAGTATTCCTGTGCGCTTTTATCGTTCTAAGAGGACAGCACGACTTTGGCGAGGGATTCCTCAACTGCATGAAGACTCCGACAAAAGGAGGCTACTGGTTCACATGGGTGCTTTTGCAGATGTTCCTTATATATTATGTTGTGGCAATAATCGCTCAAAAGTTGCGAAGTCATGTGCCTGTCATAATCTTATGGGCAGCATCTCTCTTTGCATATCTGTCACTATACATGCCGCAGGAATTTGGCAAGTGGTACAAAACAGACTTCATGATGTACAGCTCATTCTATGAAACACTGAAATTCATGCACTTCTTCGTCATAGGCAACATCGTCCACCGCTATTGGAATCAGGTACAGCAACTGTTTGACAAGCGTTGGTTCTTCCCCGTAGTGGCAGTGTTTGCTTTCCTTTGCTGTGCTGACATTTTCCGTTGGCACACAATGAAACTGGAGTGGACAAATATGCCTAAAACATTGGCAATGTACACATTGATGTTCATTGTGCTGATGACATTCCGCCACTATAAAGATCTTTTCTCAAAAGAGAAGCAACTTGGCAAAGCATTGCAGTATATTGGCACTCGTACTCTTGACATTTATCTGCTGCACTTCATCCTTTTGCCAAAATTGCCACAGGTGGGCGAATGGTTGAACTCCAACCATCCTAACTTCGTAATAGACATAGTTCTGGCAGGCAGCATAGCTCTCATAGTTATTGCTTTCTGCTTGCTCATCAGCAACATACTTCGTGTGAGTCCTATATTGCAGGAATATCTCTTTGGACGTCCAGCACCTAAAAAACAGTAATCACTCATGAACAATACATATTTAAAAGAATACGTAAAGGCTAATCTCCGTCCATGCCAACTGAAGCAGCTGAGCATACTTGAGGTGATTGATGACATTTGTCGCAAGCACAATATTGAGTATTGGCTTGACGGGGGAACACTTCTCGGTGCTGTACGCCATGGAGGTTTCATTCCCTGGGATGACGACATTGACATTGCCATGCGCAAGGAAGCGCTTGAAAAGTTCATCAAGGTAGCACCTGCAGAGCTTCCCGACAACCTTTTCTTACAAACCCCAGAAAGCGATCCGCAATCAAAAGAGCCAATCATAAAGGTGCGCGATCTCAACTCTCTCTACATTGAAAGCACCGACACGTTCAACGCTGAATATCAGAAAGGTCTCTATGTGGACATATTCCCTTTCATCGACTACCCTTCTGTATCTAAATCATTCGTAAAGAAGGTAGCAAAGGGTATTTCTGTCAGCTACAGCATTCTTCATGCTCAGCATTACTATTCATTGCGCTCATTCTTCGAGTTCTTCTATTTCGGAGCAAAATACCTGCTGCTGAATGCTATCTGGAGCATGGCAAGCGTTGTAAAATCACACGACACATACATCTCTAACATACTCATAAACAACGGCTACGGCATCATGCATCGTCAGGACTCTATCTTTCCTCTTGGCACGATAGAGTTTGAAGGAAAGACATTCTCCGCACCTGGCAACCCCGACGCTTACCTTAAGGATCTCTTCCGCAACTACATGGAGATTCCACCAGAGGACAAGCGCCACATACATGCAATATACGTCCAGCCAACCCTAAATGTCCAAACATCCTAATCATGAACATAGCAATAATAATCGCCGGCGGCGTGGGAAACCGCATGGGGCAAGACATCCCGAAACAGTTTATCAATGTGTACGACAAGCCTGTGCTAATCTATACACTTGAGAGTTTTCAACGCCACTCACAGATTGACGCCATTGAAGTTGTGTGCATTGAAGGCTGGGAAAACATGGTGCAAGCATACGCCAACCAGTTCAATATCACCAAACTGAAATGGATTGTCGGCGCAGGCAACTCTGCTCAGGAGTCTATCCGCAATGGCGTGTATAACCTTGAAGGAAAGGTGAACGATAACGACAATATCATTATTCATGACGGCATCCGCCCTCTCATAGAGCCATCCGTACTGAGCGATGTGATTGCTAAATGCGATGAGTTTGGCAATGGAGTGACTTCCATGCCTTACAACGAGCAGATTTTCATTGTAAACCCTGAAGACGAGACAACAACGGTTGATTACATTCCTCGCGAGACTCTCCGCCGTGTGGCTACTCCACAAGCTTATAAATTCCGTCTTCTTGATGACAAATATCATGAGGCATACGAGAAGGAAATAGGCATATACGGATCTGCATACACTAACACCATGATGGTGCAACTCGGTGAGAAACTGCATTTTGCGGCAGGATCTGACAAAAACATAAAGCTGACCACCAAGGATGATCTTGAGATGTTCAAGAGTTATCTGAAGATGGATAAAGACAACTGGCTGAAGTAAAACAAGATGAACAAAAGCAATCCTTTATATAAAGAAGATTTAGCACGCATCCTTGCAACAAAGGATATTGAAAGGCTGAAAGGCAAAAGTTTTCTCATCACAGGTGCCACAGGACTGCTGGGCATGTGCATGATTGATGCACTCATGGCATTGGGAGAGGTTACTATCTACGCTGTAGGACGCAGCAAGCAGAAGGCTGCGGATAGACTTGGCGAGTATTTTGAAAATCCTCTCTTCCATTTCATTGAGCAGGATGTGTGCAATCCACTGCCTGACGATGTGACTGTTGACTACATCGTCCCAGGAGCAAGCAACACTCATCCTTTGGCTTATTCGCAATATCCTATTGAGACTATAATGATAAACATCAAGGGAGCAGAGCATGCCCTTGAGAAAGCCCTTCAATGCGACGCCACCGTGCTTTACCCTTCTACTGTTGAAGTCTATGGCAACGCTATCGGCCAGGATGTTTTCACAGAAGACTACACAGGAAAACTGAACCTTGCAAACAGCCGTTCTTGCTACACGGAAAGCAAACGAGTAAGCGAAGCTATGTGCCAATCGTACATTGCCGAAAAGGGTGCGAAAGTAAAGATTGTTCGCCTCTCACGCATCTTCGGGCCATCCACACTTCCTACCGACACAAAAGCATCTTCACAGTTCATCAACAAGGCTATTGCTGGTGAAGATATCGTATTGAAAAGCAAAGGAGAACAGTATTTCTCTTACACCTACATGGCTGATGCCGTATCTGCTATGCTTCACGTTCTTCTGCATGGAGAATATGGAGTGGCATACAACATTTCCGCCGAAGGATGCAATGTCCATCTTAAAGACTTTGCCCGTCTCTGTGCAGAAGCAGCAGGCAAGCAAGTCATCTTCGATCTTCCAAGCGAAACAGAACAGAAAGGCTTCTCCATTGCCACACAAGCCATCCTCGACAACACACGCATAAAAGGAATCGGCTGGCAGCCTCAATACGCAATGAAAGATGCCCTAGAGCGCACAATAAAGATATTGAAATAAATCCTCCCCATAAACCCTACTTCAAGATGCAACTGCCCATAGCCATGTTTGTCTATAATCGTGTGGACAACACCCAGAAAACAATAGAGCATCTCCTTGCCAACACGCTTGCCAAGGAAGCGGAACTCTTTGTCTTCAGCGATGGCGGCAAGAATGAAGAATCATGGAAAGCTGTGAACGAGGTGCGCAGATACCTTCACAGCATCAAGGAAACAGTAGATAAGACTGGTGCATTGAAAAGCATGACTATCATTGAGCGTCCCGAAAACTTTTATCTGGAGCGCAACATAACCGAGGGAATTGCGCAAGTATTTCAGACTTACGACCGCATCATTGTCCTTGAAGACGACATCTGCACCTCACCCTACTATCTGCAATATATGAACGATGCTTTTGAAATGTATAAGGACATTCCAAAAGTCATGCACATAGCTGGCTTCACCAATCTGCATTTGATGGATCAAAAGATAAAAGGAGGTCCTATATCCCGCATGGTCTCCCCCTCTACGGGGGAGATGTCCGAAGGACAGAGAGGGTCTTTTTCCTTCTATTTCACCCCTCACATGTCTGGCTGGGGCTGGGGTACATGGCGTGACCGCTGGCAGAAACATTTCATTCACTACAAATCAAGAGCAGAAGCCCTTGAAGGCATGACTGCCGAGGATCAAGATGCCATACAATACGGCGGTGTGTTCCCTTGCCTGAAAAGTCTTGACAAGGATCCTATCCCTTGGGACATCTGCTGGGAGATAGCAATCTACAAAGCAGGAGGTCTCTGCTTGACTCCTGCACAAACCATGGTTCGCAACATCGGATTGAAGAACGGCACTCACTTCCGTTCATTCGACATCATCCAGCATTATGAGTTCGACCGCGAACCATCACAAACTCCATTACATCTTTCACGAGTAGAGAATCCAGAAAAGAATCCGCAAATAGAATCCCTATTTGCCGAAGCGATAACCGACTGGGGAATACGCTATACACCATTTGGAAAAGTTGTCAGATTCATCTACAAAGCATTCAAGAAGTAGCATACCCGCAAATACCGAGGTATGATACCACGTTTTCTTGCCCACTTTTACCTGCATGTTATCTATATTTCATTATTTGAAACGTACGTTTCATTGTTTGAAATATACATTTCGTTGTTTGAAATGTACGTTTCAAACAATGAAATGTAGCGTAATGCGAGCGTATTGTACTCGCAATATGCAGATAAAGGTATTCGCAATAACGAGCAAATGCCTATAAAACATACGATTGCTTTAAAACAAAAGAAGGCGGCATAAAGCCGCCTTCTAATTGTTGATATGTTTTGTTAATTATTATTACTTAACAAGAACCTTCTTTACAGAACCGTCAGCCATCTTAACGATGTTGATACCCTTCTGGAGGTTAGCAACCTTAGCACCTGAGATAGTGTAGATGCCAGCAGGAGCAACTGTGTTAGCTGCAACATTGCTAATAGCAGTCTGAGTTGCGTTACCTTCAGATGGAGTCTTAGCACTGTTCTTACCATAGTATGTAAGCTTGAAGTCATCGATCATGACCCAACGTGCGCTGAGCTCGCCAACGTTCTTAGCACCGATGCGAACGATGTCACCTTCAGCAACTGTGAAGATAATTGAGTATTCAGTATAAGCCTGAGCATCACCGTTACATGGAGCAGTCTGTGCCTCGATAGCACCATTGTCTGTGTAAACATAGTTGTCACCCTGACCAACTGCAACATAAAGATAAGCAGCACCTTCACCTGGACCAGCAGCCTGATCATTGTAAGAGTTAGCAGCATTAGCTGTAAGCTCGTAAGTACCAGCTGGGAGATTAGCAATATCCTGATAGAAGTTGAACTTAGTACCAGAACCATTTGTTGGGCTCCAGAATTCCATAGATACCTTACCAGAGTTGAAACCGTTCTGAACCTGATAGTTACCAGTAGCGCCTTCACCCTTCTCAAGTGTCCAACCAGTAGCCTGCTGACCTGCAGCATTAGACTCGAAGTCAGCGTTTACGATAAGACCAGTCATGTTAACAGGATCATCATCAGAAGCGTCATCAGTTACAGGAACCTTGAGTGCCTCAATAACATCCTTGATTTCCTGAACAAGTGCCTCAACTTCTTCTGTTGTCAAGCCGCTATAATTGTTACGCTTAGCATCAACAGCAGCAAAAGCTTCCTTAGCAGCTGCAGATGGCTTAGTGTAAGTTTCAACAGTTTCGTCAAGTTCATCGCTTGCAGCTGTCAATTCGTTAACTGCAGCAACGTTAGCCTTAGCAGCTGTGAGACCAGCACCAAGATCAACGATAGCAGCTGTCATTTCTGCCTCATCGTAGTTCTTCTTTGCTGCATCAGCATTCTCAATTACAGCCTGAGCATCAGCCATTGCAGGAGCTGTCAAAACATCTTCGTGCTTTGCAATGTAATCAGCAAGAGCGTTGTAAGCAGGCTGCATCATCTGGTAAACAGCGTCAGCACCTGTACCGAGGTAAGTAAGTCTGAAGTTACCCCAGAGAGCCCACTGATGAAGTGAAGTTGTGTTGCGAACACCAATTGTGAGCTTGCCACCACTTACATAACCCTGAGCGATAGCCTTGTAACGGTCAGCAGAGAATGCTACAGAAGCACCTTCCATACCGTTTGGATAGTAAGCGCCTTCAGATGTCTGTGAGTCAGTTGCATCGTTTGGAGACTTGTGGCTATTGCCTGCGAAGATTGGGTTTGACATGATTGCAGCAGACTGATCACCATTAGAAAGGTAGCAGTTGATACCGTCAACAGCTTCCTCCTTTGGAAGAGCACCTTCAACGATGTCCTGAAGTGGAGAAACGAATTCGTTCATGTAAAGTTCAGCAGCTACGTCAGAGTCAACACCATCGTCGAGACGGCAGAAACCGTTAAGACTGAGCTGATAAACACCGTCAGGAATACCTGTGATTTCCTGATAGATATCGAAGTAGCTGTGCCATGACTCAGCAACTGGCTGACCAGGGATGATACCACCTGTGAGAGCGAGGTTAGAGTTCATACCTGCGCCTGTAGCCTTTATCCAACCCTTACCGTTAGGATCAGCGAAGTTAGGATTGATGATGATTTCTGTACATTCGAAACCTGGCTTGAAGAGTTCAGTGAATGCCTGCTTGAATGTTTCTGTTACCCATTCAGTCTCTGCAACGATAGCTTCTGTGTCAAGAGTGTAGCCCTTGATATAGTCGTATGTACCATTGCCGTTGTACTCGCCCTCAGCAGGCTCTTCTGGATTGTCATCCATTGTGTAGTCAGCAAGAATGTCTGCGCTTTCGCTTGAGAGAGAGTGGTCGTTCATGAATGCCTTAACCTCTTCAACCTTCTCGAAGTATGCCTTGTAAGCCTCGATGTTAGCTTCGAGAGCAGCCTTAGCCTCTTCTACTTCCTTAGCAGCTGCATCCATTTCTTCTGTAGTTACAGCCTTTTCAAATGCAGCAACCTTATCATTGTAAGCAGCAATAACGTCTGGGTTTGCGTCTGTGCCTTCGTATGCGCTTACGTTGTAAGCCTGACGAACAAGCTTAAGTGCATTCTCCTCTACGTTCTCATTACCATAGTACTTGAGAGAAGTGCCCTTGAATGCAAGCCAGTTGAAGTTAGCATCCTTGATATTGAAACCGAACTCAATATCACCGCTTTCCTTCACGATTGCAATGATATTGAAATAGTTCTTTGACCAAAGAACGCACTTGCTGCCAGCCTTAGTCATTTCTGTCTGAGACTGAAGATCAACGCTCTCATTGCCGAAATACATAGTAAGACCCTCGAAAGAATCGATGCCACCTGCCTCGCTGTAAGCACGAACGTTAGCAGTGAACTTGTAAAGACCTGGAGCTGCGCCCTTGAACACCTGATAGATCTTCTGGTCAGAGAGGATGCCGCCTGAACCAGTCCAGTGCTCGATGAATGGAGTAGTCATATCTGTGCCATCAGCACCACCGTTAGCCTCTGTTGACCAAGTGTTTGTAGAGTGTGAACCTGTAGTACCCTCACCTGTGAAGTCACGTGTCCATGGATCAACAGAAGAACCATCACCGATAACGTCAGTGAAGTCAACTGGAGACTCGAAAGATGCCTGAGAAGTCATGAAGTCGTTGATGATAGCCTGAATGTTAGACTCAGCAGCAGCGAGTTCTTCTGCAGTAGAAGCTGTGTTGTCATAAACAGCCTTTGGAGCAGAGAAGTCAAGCTTAGAGTAAGTCTCCATAGCAGCCTCGTAAGCCTTCTTGAATGAGTTAACAGCAGAACACTTAGCAGATGCAGCCTTGAGTGCCTCTGTTGTTGAGCTTGTGTTGTTGTAAACAGCCTCAACTACAGACCAATCATAAGATGGGTTCTCAGCCTTTGCAGCAGCAATAGCAGCAGCGAGATCCATAGCAGCACGATAAGCCTCTACCTTTGGCTTAAGAGCCTGATACTCTTCTTCGCCAATGAATACCCAGTTCTTGTAAACGTTACCAGAGAATACAGGAGCTTCAACCTCCTCCTCATCTTCTGTGTAAGTGTACTTGATGTTTGCATCGTAAAGGTAAACGCGAGTGTCAGCTACGCCTCTAACATTCTCAACAACAGCAAATGGTGCTGATGCATAATCTACATCTGTAGATGAGTTAGAGATCTGATAGTAGTTGCCTACCTTTTCAATCTGCCAAGTGTCAGTACCTGGGTAATTTGTGTTTGCAGTTGCATTACCTGCATCCACCCACATGGCATCCCAGCCATTGCAAGAAACATAGAGCCAACCTGTCTTAACAGAAGGGCGGCAGTTGAAGTTGTAACCATTGCCAGATTCAGCCTTTGAGAAATAAACAGAATCTGCAAATGAAGCGATTGAAGCACGAGTGTTCCAATCATTGGCTCCTGCAAAGAAGCCACCTGCCTCTACATTGTAAAGGTACTGATACTGCTCAGCCTTCATATCCTCTGTAGTTGATGGTACAGGGGCAGTCCACTGAGCGAAAGAAACAGCACTTACAAGCATTGAAGCAAGAAGAAGTAATGATTTCTTCATAACGCAAGTTAAGTTAGAATTAGTAATTAGTTAAATAGTTATTTAATATTGTTTTTTGTCAGAAAAAGCGAATTAGCTAACTTTGGTATAGGTTTAGCATTGCAAAGTAACTCATTTGTTTGATGATAACAAAATTTTTTTAGTTAATTTTAACCTATCACACATAAAAAAGACTCTATGACGCTGATTTTTACTCGAAAATCATTACATTTGTATCAATTTAGAATAGTTAAGTACAATGTTTAGACAAATAAAGCAAAGTTTCACGCTATCAGGAATGGATGAAGGCGAAGCAAAAGCCACAGCCCTCTTACTGCTGGAAAAAGTTTGCGGAATGACACAAACCGATGTGCTCATGGGTAATGAGAAATGGGTAGGCCATGAAAACAAGCTTACAGACATGACTCGGCGCATTGCTAATGGCGAACCTATACAATATGTGTTAGGCGAAACAGACTTCTGCGGCATGACTTTCCACGTCGAGCCAGGGGTGCTCATTCCACGTCCAGAAACTGAAGAAATAGTTCATGCTGTTTCATCTACTATAATCCCTACCCTCACCATTCAAAACTCAAAACTCTCCATTCTTGACATCGGCACAGGCTCTGGATGCATTGCCATTTCATTTGCAAAGATGCATCTGGAAGCAAGCGTTGAAGCATGGGACATAAGCGATGATGCTCTTCGTATTGCAAAAGAGAATGCCAAACGCAATAATACGAACATTGATTTCAAGAAGATTGATGCTTTGAATACAACGACATCAGAAAAACAATTCTCTCTAATCATCAGCAATCCTCCTTACATTTGCCAAGAAGAGGAAAAGGACATGGAAGCTCGCGTGCTTGACCACGAACCTCACCTGGCTCTCTTCGTTCCTAACAACGATCCACTTCTTTTCTATAGAAAAATAGCAGGACTCGCCCTACACATATTATATAATAAAGGAGCGCTGGTGTTTGAAATCAACCGTCGCTTCGGCAAAGAAACAGCAAACATGCTTCAAGATATGGGATTCTGCAATGTGGAAGTGACGAAAGACATGTATGGCAATGACAGAATGGTGAAAGCAATAAAACCGTAGTTTCTTCGTTATTAGAAATAAACATAAGAAATAGTAAAACAAGAAATAATGACTCGCAAAGCTCAACTCATATTGTCTTTTTTAATGGTTTTCAGTCTCATAGCAATCAATGCAAGTGCCATTGATTGGAAAATCTATGCTTCATACCATAATCATACAAAAGCTGTCAAGACCGATTCCCGCATTTTCGTTTTGGCAAATGGAGCCCTTTTCAGTTACGATACTGAAGACGAAACAGTTGAATCGTATGATAAGTCTGGCGGCTTGAGTGATTTTGGCATTAAGGACATCGCATATTCTTCAGCATCAAAGACATTAGTTGCTGTTTACGAGAACAACAACATCGATTTGCTGACAATGGATGGCGGGCGATGGAACATGCCAGAACTGAAGAATAAGGCATTGAGCGACAAGACATTGAACGAGCTCAATGTGGTTGGAAAAGAGGCGTTGATCAGTCTTAATTCAGGTTTGGCTATCGTAGATATTAGCAAAGGAAACTTTTCAAACTTCTACGATTTCGGAAGCAAGGTTACCAATGCCACTATCGCCAACGGAAAGATTTACGTCAAGACTACAGATGGCGTCTATGAAGGAAATCGCACAAAGAACCTTCAGGACAAGGGAAACTGGATAAAGACGGAGACACCATCTGTGACATTCGCTCAGACAGAAGCCGAGAAGAAAACAGCAGCTGAACTGCTTGATAAAGTGAAGAATGTAACCATCAATTCACCTTTAAGAAACCTATCTTACAAGCTCAATCTGCTTGGCAACAGATTGCTTGTTGCGGGCGGAAACTTCTATGATCCAAGCGCAGATGCAATAGGAACGGCGATGTGCTACGAGAATGACAAATGGTCTGCATTTGAGGAAGATGCAGCAAAGAAAGCTGTAGGAGACATTCTTTACATGAACGTGACAGACGTGTTGCAAGATCCTAATGATGCTTCTCACCACTGGTTAGGAACAAAGCGTTCTGGTATTTATGAATTCAAGGACTTCAAGTTCGTAAAGAACTACACACACAACAATTCTGCCCTCTCGTCAATTCTACCTAAAAACGCAAATGCAAACAGATATGTCTGGGTAACAGGTTTGGCTTATGATCCAAACGGAAATATATGGATGTTCAACAACGAGTGCGACACAATCATCAAGGTTTTGAAGAAGGATGGCAAGTGGGCATCATTGTATTACAAGGACCTAAGTACTTGCACATCATTCAATAACACCATTTTCGACTCACGCGGATGGATGTGGACAAATGCCACGAGATGGAGCAGCTTTGGTGGCAAGCCTGGTGTTATCGTGATAAACACAAACGGCACTCTTGAAAAGACTTCAGATGATCAGTATCGTCACTTCTATTCATTCAAAAATCAGGACGGAACAAGCTACGAGCCCCAGAAATGGAATTGTGCGGTAGAAGACCTTAACGGTGCTATGTGGATAGGCACTTCCGAAGGCATATTCGTTGCTTATAATCCTGAACTTGTGTTCAATAGCGACTATTACCTTTCACAAGTGAAGGTGCCTCGCAACGATGGTACGAACCTTGCAGATTATCTGCTCAATCAGGTACATGTGAGGTGCATTGCTATTGATGGCGGAAACCGCAAATGGGTGGGAACAGCAGGCAATGGCGTTTACCTCATTAGCGCTGACGGATTGGAGACAATAGAGCATTTCACCGCAAATAACAGTCCTCTTATCAGCGACGAAATCAATGACATAGCAATCAATGGAGAAACAGGCGAGGTATTCATAGCAACAGTGAAAGGACTTTGTTCTTACCAAGGCGATGCAACTGACCCAGCAAAAAGCATGAATTCAAGCAGTTTGAAGGTTTGGCCAAACCCCGTTCATCCTGATTATCAAGGCAAGATTCACGTTAGCGGACTTATGTTCAATAGCGATGTGAAAGTTGTAAGCGCCTCTGGAAAGGTTGTTGCGCAGGGCAAGAGTGTAGGAGGAGAGTTTTCCTGGGATGGCCATTACTCTTCTGGCGGCAAAGTTGCCTCAGGCATTTACTACTTCTTCTGTACTGACGAAGAAGGAAACAAAGGTGCTTGCGGCAAGGTACTGATTATCAAATAGCGCTATCGTTTCATCGCTAATTCTATCGCACTAACAGGTAAGATTGTCACGATTGGGCTGTTTTCCCATTCCAGTTCTTCCAGTTCTTCTCCAAACAAATTAGAAGAATAGAAGATGTGCAGTTTGTAAGTGCCTTCCTTTGGGACATTCAGAGGAGTTAGCTTATTATGGACAACAAACTCTTCGTCTGCGCCAACTGTAATGCCTTGTTCTTGCAAATAGAAATCCTTGCCCAAAACATCCAAGCTTTCCATGAACAAATACACCTGACCAGCCATTTCCGGACCATGATTTCGGAAACGGAGAGAATAGTCGGGTTTTGATTTATCCACAAGGAAATCAGGGAAATCAATATCTTCAAGTGTGAGATAGGCTATTGATGCCGTATCGGAAGAAAATGTTGCCTCACCATCTTTCACAGAAGCAATGAGATAGTTAGGCATACCAACGCTTGTGCGCACCTCACGCCACTCTTTGCCGCCATCCTCTGCATTGTCTCGGTACATAGGAAGAATTGTGTAGGTTCCATCAGCAATATCTTCGGGCATACGGAGAATGAGGGTGTCTGTGTATGCCGTATCATCCACCTCTTCCAAAAGGAATTGTCTGGAATATGTGTAAAGCGGACAAATACGTTCTCCATTATGCATAAGCATCAGAGAAACAGAATCTTCATGCATATTCCAACCCACATTTGACATATTCTGAACAATCACGCTGTCTTCATGAGCAATGAATCCGCCAAAGCCATAATTATGCCTTTCGATGTTTGTTGCAAATGGATGATTGTTAGGCATAACACCAGTAGTGAACATCTGCAAGACATTATATCCGTTCTCTGGAGAATCAAGATAGCTATTGTAGCCAGGAAGGTCGGGAGACAAATAAGGTAGATAGGTGTATTCGTTACCTATGCCGCGTGGATTTCCCCACGAAACATGAAACCAATCTCTTTCGTCATATCCATCGATGACAAAAGCATGTCCATCGGTTTTGCGATATCCAGAAACAAGCACTGGACGACCAGCAGCAAGCTCCTTCTTCAGCATGAGTGTCATTTCTTCAAGAGAATAGAAATCACGGAAATACATTTGAAGGCCACGGTTATACTCATATTCATTAGCCAATGCTATTGCCTGATAGACACTTCTGGCTCCGCTGGCAGTTGAAGTGTATTTCATCTTCACAGATTGTCCGCAATCCAAGGCGAGCTGAGCAACGGCATTCACCTGCTCATCAGTATAATCCTTTTTCTCGTAATTGTCAAGCATATTGTCCCAGTCATAGCGCTCTGGCCATTGCCAATAGTGCATGACCTGACTCATGGATGTAGCTACACAGCCTACAACGCTTCGCTTGTTGGTGATTGTGTCTATAGGGCATAAGCTATTATAGGGAGGTTCCTGATGCCAACGGTCTTGCAATATCGGATCAACCCTGTCGGGCAATCCCAGCTGAGCAACATAATGTCGGCTATTGCGGCGTATGATGCGCTGAGCACTCACTTGCTGACAGAACAACAGCAATACTGCTATATATATATAATATGTGTACTTCGTGATTCGCATATTTTTTCTATTCTTGTATATAAACTCTCTGCACTCGGGTGCTTATGCCTGTGAGCACTTCGTATGGAATGGTGCCAAGAGCATCGCTGAGGACAGTAACAGGAAGATTGTTGCCGAATATCTCCACATGATCACCTTCCTTGCAATCAATATCTGTAACATCAATCATGCAGACATCCATACAAATGTTGCCTACATATTCCGCTTTCTTTCCGTTCACCAAGCAATAGCAATTTCGGTTGCCAAGATGACGGTCAAGACCATCGGCATAGCCAATAGGAATTGCAGCAATGCGGCTGTCTCTCGCCAAAGTAGTGCGTCGTGAATATCCGATTGTGTCACCTGCTGGCACATCACGAATCTGCAAGATTGTTGTCTTCAGGGTTGCCACATTATTGAGAATGGCATTGTTGCGGGCATTTATTCCATAAAGTCCAAGACCTAAGCGAACCATGTCGAGATGATATTCTGGGAAATGCTCAATGCCTGCAGAGTTGCAGATGTGGCGAATTATCTTGTGGGAATAGGCATCCTGCAACTGGCGGCTCGCCTTATCGTACAGTTCAAACTGGCGATGAGAGAAATCGTCAAACTCATTGCCATCACTTCCAACGAAATGGCTGAACACAGAGCAAGGGACAAGGGCTGTCTGTCGGCAAAGACGCTCGATGAGACGAGGCATGTCTTTTTCTGGATTGAAGCCAAGGCGATGCATGCCTGTGTCAAGCTTTATATGAACAGGGAAGTTGGTGATACCTTCCTTTTCGGCGGCATGGATAAGCTGCTCAAGGAGTTCAAAGCTAAACACTTCCGGCTCAAGACGATAGTCAAACAGCATCTTGAACGATGTTGTCTCTGGATTCATCACCATGATATTTGCCGTAATGCCTGCTTTTCGGAGATCAACGCCTTCGTCTGCCACGGCAACAGCAAGGTAATCCACGCCATTGTCCTGAAGCGTCTTGCTTGTTTCCAAGGAACCCACTCCATAACCGCTTGCCTTGACCATGCACACCATCTTTGTTTCTGGTTTCATGAAATGGCGGTAATAGCGCACGTTGTTCACGAGTGCATTAAGGTTCACTTCGAGGATTGTCTGATGGACCTTCAAAGTGAGAAGGTCGCAGATATTATCGAAATGGAAACGGCGCGCTCCCTTGATGAGGATGAACTCGTCCCTCAAATTCTCAAAGACCTCGCTATTCACCAATTCTTCTGTGGAATGGAACATGTGATGCTCCATTGGGAAGTAGTCTGCACACATGGATATTTCTTCTCCCACACCAATCACCTTTTCTATTCCGCGGGAATCTGCCATCTGGGCAACTCGGCTGTAAAGAGAGCGTGGCGATTCGCCTGATTGCAGGATATCAGAAAGTATGAGGGTGCGATGCTGCTTGCGCGTTTCTGGACGGCGTGACATGAAGTCAAGAGCAATATCAAGAGAGTGAACATCGGAATTATAGGTATCATTGATGAGGGTGCATCCATGCTTGCCGTCCTTAACCTCAAGGCGCATGGCTACCTGCTCAAGCTTGTTCATGCGCTGGCAAAGTTCTTCAATGCTGATATTTGTCTTGAGCGAAAGAATGGTAGAGAAGCAAGTGATGGAGTTTTCTATTGACGCATCATCGATGAAATTTATCTTGAAACTGCCAACCTGACCATTATACTCAAAATAGACAACTGCATGCTGATTGTCCTTTTCTATGTTGCGAACCTGAAGCGATACCTTATGAACATTCTCTGGAAGCAGGGAGGCGCAGCGCTGAATGGTTGAACTTTGAGAATTTATGATAACAGTTTGGCATCCCTTGAAAAGCTGCATCTTTTCAGAGCACTTGATGTCGTAGCTCATAAAGTTCTCCTGATGAGCAACGCCAAGATTTGTCATAACACCCACGGTTGGCTTCACGATGCGCTCAAGTTTGCCCATCTCTCCTGGCATGGAAATACCTGTCTCAATTATCGCCAAATCATTGTGGCTGCTTATAAGCCACACGCTCAGAGGTACTCCGACCTGGCTGTTGTAGCTTCTCGGAGAACGGCACACGTTGTAATCTGGAGAAAGAAGCTGGTAGAGCCATTCCTTTACTGTTGTCTTTCCGTTTGAGCCAGTAATAGCAATAACAGGAATATCAAGCCGGGAACGATGATAGGCAGCAAGGTCCTGCAATGCCTTGAGAGGGCTGTCAACAATTAGGAAATTAGCATCGTCCATGCTTTCCATGTTGAAAAGGGAGTCACAATGAGCCTGTTCCTCCACAACGAAATTTCTCACGCCGCGGCGATAAAGCTCACTTATGAACTTATGTCCATCATTCTTTTCTGTTTTAAGTGCAAAGAAAAGTGTTTCTTCTGGAAAACACAAGCTTCGGCTATCAATGAGGAGCCAATTGATTTTTGCGTCTGCCGTTCCCATACGGCGCGCGCCAACAACTTTGGCTATATTTGCTATATTGTATGTCATGAAATAATTCTTCCTTTAAATATATATATGTGTAATTTTACATGAAAGTCTTAGAAAAACAAGAAGCGAATCAAACGGAATCTACAATTATAGTCCTATGCTGGCTTCTTGTCCACTCTTTCGCGGCTTTTGCAACGATATCTTTGGTCTTATTATTTAAATATGTGTCTTGGAATCTTTGCCAAATGTATTCTACCGCTTTTTCCGAAGGATGAATCATGTCGTCTGCATAGAAGCGGTAATCACGAAGCTCATCCATCATGATTTCGTAAGAAGGGAAGTATTCCACCCCCAAGTGATCTACTGCCATGAGAAGCGTGCCTTTGCTCACCTGATTGGTATGGTATCCGTCTCGCTTATGACGTATAGGACTCACCGTAAAAAGTATTTTCATCTTTGGATTGACAGCGTTCAACGCATGAAGGAGCGTTTTCCATTCATCAACTATTTCCGCTACGGACAACTGCTGTCTGGCAAAAAGGCTGTCTAGCTGCTTATGACAGTTGGCAACGAGCATTCCATTTTCCTTCAATCGGTAAATAATGGATGTGCCAAGCGTAACTATTAGTATGTCTGCTTCACGAAGAAATCTGCTCACTTCTGCTGTCGTGAGATTTATTTTTGTTACAAGATCTTCACACGAGGTTGAAGAAAAACTACTATGATGCATCCATGAATGCCAGATGCCAGAAGCATCTTGGATAATTTCCTCCGACTGCTCACCAATGCATTTCTCATCAACACACCTCTGCAACGAAGCAGCTATACTGGCAGGATTGTAGAGAGTTCCAAAAGGATTCACCAATGTATGAAAGCCGCCTTTCGTCATTTTCTTTCCAATTTCATCAGCAAAACATGAGCCTAAAAGCAGAATTTTCGACTCTGGCTCTATCTGCCATTTAGATTTTGGAATATCTATTTTTGTCATCAGTTCCATAACGAAACATAAAAAATACACATCTTTATATTATATAGCACTCGAATTTATAATTATACAAAACACGAAGTTCGAGAATAAATTACACTTCACTTTGCTAACTGAAGGCAAAATTACGGAATTTTATTAAAATGGTGACTATTTCATTAAGGTTTTTAATACGGAACATAAAAAAAGCACCGCCTGTGTGATGTCACATAGACGATGCTCGTATCATTGAAAACACATCCCTCGTATTTACAACATGTATTATCCCGCATATTCAACATGAATTTACCCGAAAAGAAAACCGGACAAAAGCCTTGGCTCGTGCGACAAAGCTTTTGACTCGTTAGCCAAAAGCTTTGATTCATTAGACAAAAGTTTTGTTTTGTTTGCTTTTTTTCATTAGTTGCAAATAATAAAAGAAAAGGCAACTGATGAAAAAAAACGATAACGGAAGAATTTACTTGAACTTTTCAAGTATTTCTTCTTGAACACAAAGGTAAGAATTTTTTTTGAATTTGTCAATATTTTCAGGATCAAGTATTGAAAAAAACATGTTTTTCTTGCGAAAAATACAAATCAGGAAATATTTCGAACACGCAAAAATAGTCACTCAACACCTGTTTTGTCTTAATTTATGTTTCACGAAGACACCCGAAATGTATCCTTTAAGAGCAAAAACAGGCCATTTTGCAAACTCCATATTGCAAAACAACAAAATATAACACCGTTTTTGTATTCTTTTTAAAGAAAAACGAAGATTTTTTAAAAATAATAGACTATAATGTTGCAAGTAAACAAAAACGTCCGTACCTTTGCAATGTCAAAAACAAAATGACACTTTTAATTTTAATTATTAACACTCAAAATTTAGATTTTATGAAAAAGTTCATCATCGCTCTCTTAGCAGCTTTAACACTCGGTATTTTTGAAACAGTAGCTTTCGCAGCAACACCAAACGACAACGCTGGAACTTATTATGGCAAAAAGAAGCACGGTAAGTACGAAGGTTATGGAGTTTATGTTTTTAACTGTGGCGACAAGTACGAAGGCAATTTTAGCAACGGAGTTTTTGAAGGCGAAGGCATTTACACTTATGCAAACGGCGACACTTACGTAGGCGAATTTAAGAATGGTAAGCAGAACGGTCACGGTGTAGCATACTACGAGAAGACTGGTAATATTTATGAAGGCAATTTTATCAACGGTGCACGCGAAGGCAAGGGCAAGTTTACATGGGCTAACGGTGCTGAATATGAAGGTGATTTCGTAGCTAACGCTCGCACAGGTCACGGTAAGCTCGTAGCAAGCACAGGTGATATTTATGTAGGCGATTTTAAGGATGGTGCATACGAAGGTAACGGTACACTTTACAAGGTTAACGGTCGTATTTATGCAGGAACTTGGAAGGCTAACCACATTACTTCTCTCGACTACAGCGCACTTTCAATTGCTGAATAATTTTAATACAAAAACAAAACAAATTTTATTTTACATTTTACAATTCCGAACTTTTGAAATCAAAAACAATCTATATAGAAAACACAATAAATAAGTATCATATCTAAAAAGTTTTAATTCGGATGTCCCACCTGCTTAGCGAAGTTTGGTGGGCATTCTTTTTATATACACTTGCCTTTCGTACAAATTATTGTTAATAAACAAACTTTATTATACACATATATAATATAGAAGCATAATTTTTGCTAACTTTGCAACGAAATAAAAAACAGAAGAAATAAAACTCTAAATTATATTATTATGGCAAAGAAAGCTCTTTTGATGATTCTCGATGGTTGGGGAATCGGCGACAAAGGTAAGGGTGACGTGATTTACCAGACACCAACACCTTACATGGATTATCTGAATGCAAACTATCCAAATTCACAGGTTCTCACTTGCGGCGAGAACGTTGGTCTCCCAGATGGTCAGATGGGTAACTCTGAGGTTGGTCACCTTAACATCGGTGCAGGACGCATCGTTTACCAGGACCTTGTTAAGATCAACCGTGCATGTGCTGACGGCTCTATCCTGAAGAACAAGGAGATTCAGGCAGCATACGGATATGCAAAGGAAACTGGCCACGCTGTTCACCTCATGGGACTCACTTCCACAGGTGGTGTTCACTCAAGCTTCGACCACATCCTCAAGCTTATTGACATCGCTAAGGAATATGGCGTGAACAATTGCTATGTTCACTGTTTCATGGATGGACGTGACACTGACCCTAAATCAGGCAAGGGCTTCATTGCTGATCTCCAGAAGCACATCGACGAGGTTGGTTGCGGCGCTATCGCAAGCATCATCGGCCGTTTCTATGCTATGGACCGCGATAAGCGTTGGGATCGTATCAAGGTTGCTTACGATCAGCTCATCGAAGGCAAGGGACGCAAGTGCGATGACATGGTAGAGGGCGTTCAATCTTGCTACGACAAGCATTGCGAGGAGTTCAAGGATACAGATGAGTTCATGGAGCCACTTATCAACGCAAATGTTGATGGAACAATCAAGGAAGGCGATGTTGTTATTTTCTACAACTATCGTAACGACCGTGCTAAGGAGCTCACTATCGTTCTCACTCAGCAAGACATGCCTGAGCAGGGCATGAAGACAATTCCAGGCCTTCAGTACTACTGCATGACTCCATACGATGCGTCGTTCACTGGCGTTCACATCCTCTTCCCTAAGGAGAATGTTGAGAACACTCTTGGCGAAATCATCTCTAAGAAAGGTCTCAAGCAGCTCCACACAGCAGAGACAGAGAAGTATGCTCACGTTACATTCTTCTTCAATGGCGGTCGCGAGGCTCCATACGAGGGTGAGGAACGTATCCTTGTAAACTCTCCAAAGGTCGCAACCTACGACCT
>JAGHUI010000014.1 GCA_018064885.1 Candidatus Minthosoma equi
GCGCCCACACAGGCTATTAAATACCAACGATTTCAAAGAACTATTATATTATGGCGTCTCGGACGCTGCGTGATTATTCAAATTTTTAACGAACTATTGAAATAAAAAACAATATGGTAAATCGTTTTATCCTCAATGAAGTTTCTTATTTTGGTGCTGGCGCACGTAAGGAACTTCCAGCAGTAGTTGACCGCATGGGCTTCAAGAAGGCTCTCGTTGTTACAGACAAAGGACTCGTGAAGTTCGGTGTATGCAAGATGGTTACAGACGTGATGGATGCTGCTGGCATCGCGTACGAAATATATGATGAGGTTGTTCCAAACCCAACAGTTACTAACGTAAAGAACGGTGTGAAGGCTTTTGCTGACGCTAAGGCGGACTTCCTTGTGGCTATCGGTGGTGGTTCAAGCATGGACACAGCTAAGGGTATCGGCATTGTGACTAACAACCCTGAATTCAGTGATGTTGTTAGTCTTGAGGGCGTTGCTCCTACAAAGAAGAAGACTGTGCCTATCATCGCTTTCCCTACAACAGCAGGTACGGCTGCTGAAACTACTATCAACTATGTCATCATCGACGAGGAAAAGCACAAGAAGATGGTTTGCGTTGACCCTAACGACATCCCTTGCTGCTCAATCATCGATGCTGAGCTTATGTATTCTCTTCCTAAGGCTACTACTGCAGCTACAGGTCTCGATGCTCTCACTCATGCTATCGAGGGCTACATCACAAAAGCTGCTTGGGAACTCTCCGATATGTTCGAGATTGAGGCTATCCGCATGATTAACAAATATCTTCGTCTTGCAGTATTTGACCCAGAGAACCCTAAGGGACGTGAGGGTATGGCTCTTGCTCAGTATGTGGCTGGCATGGCATTCTCTAACGTTGGTCTTGGTGTTGTTCACGGTATGGCACACCCAATGGGCTCACTCCATAACATTCCTCACGGTGTTGCAAACGCTCTCCTCCTCCCAACCATCATGGAGTTCAACGCTCCTGTTTGCCGTGAGAAGTATGTAGAGATTGCAAAGGCAATGGGTGCTTACAAGGAAGGCATGACACAGATTGAGGCTGCACAGGCAGCTTGCGACGCTGTTCGTGCTCTTGCTGTAGAGGTCGGCATTCCACAGCACCTCTCAGAGATCGGCATCTACGAGAAGGACATCGATGCTCTTGCAGATCAGGCTATCGCAGACGTTTGTACTCCTGGCAACCCTCGCAAGGTTACACGTGACGACATCGTAGCTCTCTACAAGAAGGTTCTCTAAATAAACTACAATACAAACAAATGAAAAGTATTCTTGAAGGCCGCCCAGGACTTGAGGCGGTAGTAAACGAAATAGCAGAGGTCACTGGCTATCTCTGGCAGAAAGGCTGGGCAGAGAGAAATGGTGGCAACATCACAGTGAACGTAACTGAGTTTATGGACGATGAGTGCAAGACTATGCCTGCTATCGCTCCAGTGAAGCAGATTGGCATGGTGCTCCCACAGCTCAAAGGCAAGTATTTCTATTGCAAGGGAACAGGAAAGCGCATGCGTGATCTTGCAAAGTATCCAATGCAGAATGGCTCTATAGTTCGCATCTGTGATGATTGCGCAAGCTATGAGATTATTGCAGACGAACCAGTAGCTCCAACAAGCGAGCTTCCTTCACACCTCGCTCTGCAGAACTATCTCCTTGAGACAGGTTCTTGCTACAAGGCAACGCTTCACACTCATCCAATCGAGCTTGTTGCTATGTCGCACATTCAGCGTTTCCTCAAAGGAGACGAGATGACTCGCGTGCTTTGGTCAATGATTCCTGAGACTCTTGCATTCGCTCCACTTGGCATTGGCATTGTTCCTTACGGTTTGCCAGGTTCGGTTGAGCTTGCTGAGGCAACTCTTGAACAGATCAAGACTCACGATGTTGTTCTTTGGGAAAAGCATGGAACAGTGGCTGTAGGTCAAGACATCATGGATGCATTCGACCAGACAGACGTGCTCTGCAAGGCTGCTAATATATATATGTGTGCTAAGTCAATGGGCTCTGAGCCTGACGGCATGACTGACGAAGCAATGAAGGAAGTACAAGATGTGTTCAATCTTCCAAAGACTCGTCCTTGCTAAATAGCACCTGATAGAACAATTGAAAAAATAAACTATTTCGAATACAAATGAAATTTCTCTTCACCCTCCTAGCTTTTCTTTCTGTATTGTCACTCAGCGCTCAGCGACGCATTTCGCTCGATTATGGCTGGCGTTTTCATCGCGGTCCTGCCATTGATGCTGAGAATCCTTATTTCAACGACTCAAAATGGAAATTGCTGAATGTTCCTCATGACTTTTCCATGGATCCTGTTGTTGAAAAGCCTGATTATCGTCACAATAGCAATTCGTGGAACGATATCCAGGTGGGACCATTCTCTCGTCTTTCCATAGGTGACTGGGATACAGGACAAACTGTAGGAGGTGAAGGCTGGTATCGCAAGACATTCATTCTTCCTGTCAATGGCAATGCATCTTTGGACACTTACCTCTCTCAGCAGCAGCTCACGCTCCGTTTTGATGGTGTTTACAATCATGCTGAGGTGTGGATCAATGGCCGCAAGGTTGCAATTAACGTGTATGGCTACATGCCTTTCTATGTTAATCTGAACCCTCTTCTTGCCGATCCTTCTTTCCGCGATCCTGAGAATAATCTGCGTCTGACAATCGTGGTTAAGGCTCTTAATGAAGGACTTAACTCTCGTTGGTATGCAGGCAGCGGAATCTTCCGTCATGTTTGGCTTGAGCAGACCGATAAGGTTCACCTCAGCGATTGGGATATATTCGTGGATGGCAGCGAGATGGTAAACAAGGGGAAGGATGCGCTTGTCAAGGTGTTCGGAAAAGTTTTCAACGACGATACTCAGAACATCCACGGGCAGTTCTGCGTAGATATTATTGACAAAGAAGGAAACACCGTTGGCACTCTCCAGAAAGATGTGGCAGTTGCCAGCGGTGCTTTCTCCGATGTTGATGGACAAATAATTGTTGAGAAACCTCACTTGTGGTCAATCAACGATCCTTATCTTTACACTGCGAAGGTCTATGTTTTGCGTTCTGGTGAGGAAAGAGATGTTCTCAACATTCCTGTGGGAATCCGCAAGATAGAGTTTACTGCTGAGAATGGATTCCGTCTTAATGGTCAATCTGTCAAGCTTCGTGGAGGATGTATTCATCACGATAACGGAATCTTGGGTGCCGTTGGCATTGACCGTGCTGACATTCATCGTGTTCAACTCATGAAAGCACAGGGGTATAATGCTGTAAGATGCTCGCACAATCTTCCAACAGAATCCTTCCTCAATGCGTGCGACAGCATCGGTATGCTTGTCATAGATGAAGTGTTCGACCAGTGGGAGGAAGAAAAGCGCTCATCTGACTATAGCCATTATTTCTCTATGAAACGAGGAGATATTTCTCCGCTCATGAATGCGCCAGAATACATCTGCTCCGACTATGACATGTCTCTCATGGTTCGCCGTGACCGCAACCATCCAAGCATCATCATGTGGAGCATTGGCAATGAAATTGCCCAGCGTGCTGATGTGCCAAGAGGCAAGGAAATAGCTCTTCAGCTTAATCTTATTGCTAATAAGTTTGACGGTACACGTCCGACAACCATTGCTGTCAATTCCTTCTGGGATCGTCCTGGATTCACTTGGGAAAAAGACTCGCCACGAGCATTTGACAATGTTGAGATTGGCGGCTACAACTATGAGTGGCGTCACTACACAGCTGACCATGATTCTTTCCCAAGCCGAATCATGTATGGTTCAGAGAGTTTTCCAAAAGAAATGGCACAAAACTGGAATGCAGTTGAAGCCCATCCTTACATTATTGGTGATTTCGTTTGGACTGCTATCGACTATGTTGGCGAGGCTGGACTTGGGCACACCTTTGAGCGTTCTGATGACAAATGGATTCAGTTCCTCTCATGGCCTTGGTTCAACTCATGGTGCGGCGACCTAGACCTTATTGGCAACAAGAAACCTCAATCACACTTCCGCGATGTGCTCTGGAATCGCAAGAAGCTTGCAATGGCTGTTCGCCCATCTTTGCCTCGTGGTGAAAGAGAAGATGTGAATGGTTGGGGATGGACAGCAGAGGAGAATTTTCTACCACCGCTTACAGCAAACGGCAAGCTTGACTATTTGCCTGTTGATCTGCGACCAGAGAACTATCTTACAACAAATGTCAAGGGCAATATATCGCACAACGTCAATGCTCTTAGAGACGACTCTCTTCGTGTGAACGTCTATTCTCGTGAGCCGCGAGTGCAGTTCTTTGTTGGCGATTCGCTTTGGGCAGAGAAAGATATTGATCCTGAGACATTCACAGCATCATTCACCGTGCCTCTCGATGCAGATTCGCTTCGTGCTGTTACTGTGCCAACAGGAAAGAAGGTTGAGCCTGTTTCACTCCTTCTTGCACGTTCTGGTGCTCCTGCTCGCGTTGTCCTTTCTGCAGATACAACAGCAATCAGCACATCTCACGATGATCTTCTTTACATAAATATCACAGTTCAGGATGCTGATGGAAATCCTTGCGAATGGGCAGAAATTCCACTCGACATCACATACAATTTCCAGCCAGAAGGTGATCTCCCAGATCCTCGCGATGCTGATGGCGTCAAGCCTCAGTGGACAGGCGAAGGGGTCAGCGTCATTTGCGGTACAGGACATCCATACGACATGCATTCCTTCCGTTCGATGCACCTCACAACCTTCCGTGGCAAAGCTCTTGCAATAGCTCAGCCGCAAGGCATTCCAGGACTCGTCACCGTTACTGTCAAGCCAAAAGGAATAGAAGGCGACAGCTATACATTTGAGATGAAATAAATACGTAAATCACGTCTTGTGGTCAAATTTGTTGTAAAAACCTGCAAAAGTATCTAAAACGACACGTTTTTGCAGAAAATAAGAAAGGCTGGCATCTTGCGATGTCAGCCTTATCTATTGGTTTGATGTGAACAAACTGATTATTCAGCAGTTTCTTCTGCTGGCTCTTCTGCTGGAGCTTCCTCAACTGCTGGTGCAGGTGCTGGAGTCTCTTCTACAGGCATTACGCCACCTTCTGGAGTTACTTCTACAGGGATAGTAACTGCTACTTCGCGGTGGAAACGTGCTACTGCCTCGTACTGGCCGATAGCCTTTGCAGCCTTCATTGTGATAAGCTTTGAGTCGATTTCAAGACCCTTAGCAGCGAGTGCTGCTGCGATTTCCTTAGGACCTACTGAACCGTAGATGTTCTTGCCTTCAGATACCTTAGCCTCGATTGATACGCTAACGCCTTCGAACTTCTTTGCAGTTGCTTCTGCGTCTGCCTTGATCTTTGCAATCTTGTGAGCGCGCTGCTTCAATTCCTCGTTGAGTGCTTTAACGGCCTTTTCAGTAGCGAGTACTGCGTAGCCCTGAGGAAGAAGATAGTTGCGACCATAACCGTCCTTTACTGTGAGGACTTCGTCCTTATAGCCTAAGCCGAGAACGTCTTTCTTAAGAATGATTTTCATACTTTCTTACCTCCTTTTTATTATTTCAACAAGTCTGTTACGAATGGAAGGAGTGCAAGGTGACGTGCACGCTTCACTGCCTGAGCAACACGGCGCTGATACTTGAGTGAAGTACCTGTGATACGGCGTGGGAGAATCTTACCCTGCTCGTTGAGGAACTTCTTGAGGAACTCAGGATCTTTGTAATCGATGTACTTGATACCGCTCTTCTTGAAACGGCAGTACTTCTTCTTCTTAACGTCAACTGTAGTAGGAGTTAAGTATCTGATTTCTGATGATGCAGTTGCCATGATTATGCCTCCTTCTTTAAGTTACGACGCTTTTCTGCGTATGCAGCAGCGTACTTTTCGTTCTTTACTGTGAGGTAGCGGAGTACGCGCTCGTCACGACGCATCTGCAACTCAAGCTTTGCGATCACTGTTGGCTCAGCCTTGAACTCGATCATCTGGTAGAAACCTGATGTCTTCTTCTGGATTGGGTAAGCGAGAGTCTTAAGACCCCAGTTCTCTGTGCTGATGATTTCAGCACCCTTCTCCTGAAGATAGCTCACAAACTTATCAGCCGCTTCCTTCATCTGAACATCAGACAAAACGGGAGTTAAAATGAAAACGGTTTCGTATTGATTCATACGATCAATAATTAAGTTTTGTTTGTTAATAATTTAGTTTGTCTCTGCTTGTGCGTTTCCGCAAAAGCGGTGCAAAGTTACGACTTTTCGGTCAAACGCTAAACTAAATTGTGATTTTTTTTCTTTGTTTCGATGTTTTTTAGCATGTTATTGCAATTTTCTTTCGAAAAAGTTTCGTTGTTTGAAGAAAATGTGCTTATTTTGTAGCAGATTTTAATGGACTGTCGGTTTGCCGGCAGTTATATTTGCTTGCAGATAATAATTAAAAATAAATAAATACAATGAAGAATCTCGGTATTATCCTTATCATCGTTGGCGCTTTGATGCTTATTCTTTGCGCTCTCGTTCCATTCATGGCAGACATGGCTGACCAGAACTGGTACACTTGGGGTGGTGTGTTTGTTATCATCGCTGGCCTTATCACTCATATTGTTGTGAATAAGAAAGTGACAGACTGATTTGCCAATCTCTTTTAAGGGGAAAAATTAAGGTGGACATCCGCATGGAAGTCCACCTTTCTTTTTTATGAGAAAATTTATTATTCTTCTTTTTTGTCGTTATCAATGACAAGTTTGTAGCCTTTGCCATGAATGTTGAGGATCTCTACGGCAGGGTCTTGTTTGAGGTGCTTGCGGAGTTTTGTGATGTAAACGTCCATTGATCGTGCATTGAAGTAGTTGTCGTCAATCCAGATTGTCTTGAGGGCATAGTCGCGTTGCAGGAGTTCGTTCTCGCGGTTGGATAGTAGGGTGAGGAGCTCTGCTTCTTTTGTCGTGAGCTTCACCTGTTCGCCATCTAGGGTGAGTACTTGCTTCTGTGTGTCGAATATGAATTTGCCAATCTGACGGATTGTTGTGTCCTTAGATTTCTTGCCTTTCACGCGTCGGAGGATTGCTTCGATGCGGAATACAACTTCTTCCATGGAGAATGGCTTTGTGATGTAGTCGTCTGCTCCAAGCTCAAAGCCTTCGCGTACATCGTCTTTGAGATTCTTGGCTGTGAGGAACATGAAAGGCATGTCTGGGCTGATTTCGCGTATCTTGCCTGCAAGGGTGAATCCGTCCATCTTTGGCATCATTACGTCGAGGATACAGAGATCAAAGGTGTGCTGCACGAATGTGCGGTAGCCTTCCTCGCCGTCCTGAGCAAGGGTTGTATTGTAGCCTTTTGCTTCAAGGTATTCACGGAGAAGCATTCCTAGACTTTCATCGTCTTCGCAAAGGAGGATGTTAACCTCTTCAAGTTTTTCTTCTGAAATCATAATCTTATTTACGTTTTTAATTATTTACTATTTGCTTTTATAAATCAAACTTTTTGTTTATGTGTCCTTCTTCAGCTCCCTCCCTATGGGGAGGGCGGGGGGAGGCTTATTCATTCTTGAGCTTAATGATGAACTTTGTGCCGATACCCAGCTCGCTTTCGGCATGGATAGTGCCGTGGTGATCCTTGACTATCTTGTGTACGTAGGCAAGTCCGAGTCCGAATCCTTTGACATCGTGTAGGTTGCCTGTATGAACGCGGTAGAATTTCTCAAAGATGCGTTTCAGGTCTTCCTTCTTTATTCCGATGCCGTTGTCCTGAATGGAAATGCAGAGATTGCCGGGTTCGTTCCATGTGCGGAGGTTGAGTTCCAGATTCGTGTCGTTTCTCTTGTATTTCACAGCATTGTCCATGAGATTGAAGATGACATTTGTAAAGTGCATCTCGTCCACACAAATGATTGGATCTTCGGCTTCAAGGTTTGTGATGATTTTGCCTCCGTTTTTTTCAACTTTCAAAGCGAAGGTGTGTGTGATGCCGGCAATGAGTTCGTTGAGATTCACTTCTTTCATGTGAAGGTTGGCTCGCTGGTTTTCGTACATTGACATTTGAAGCACTTTCTCCACCTGGAAGCGAAGTCGTTTTGTCTCGTCTATTATTGTCGTTGTCAATCTCTGCATGAGTGCTGGTGTTTTCTTCACGCTTTCATCGCCAAGCATCTGCGCTGCGAGTGAGATTGATGATATTGGTGTCTTGAATTCATGCGTCATGTTGTTGATAAAGTCGTTCTTCAACTCTGTGAGTTTCTTCTGACGGAACACAAGCACGAGAGTTACGGTGAATGTGATCAGAAGTATGAGCGTGAACATCAAGGATGGCATCATGAACCAAAGTGAGCGGGTCTTGAGGTCGCTGAGGGCAGGGAAGTGTACCTTTAGAATACCGCTTCGCTGCACGGGATCGTTCTTGAAGAGTGTTTCGCTGAATGTTATCTCGCTACCTTCGTCGGTGTAGTCGGAGCATCGGTAAACAACTTCTCCATTGCTTGTCGTAACGGCAAAATGGCAAGGAATGTCTATTCCGTTGCTGCTAAGTTTTGCCTGAAGTATCTGGTCGAGGTTCGCAAAGTCTATTCTCTCTGTGAGCGGACGGTCGTTGGCTGTATAAAGAATGCTATAAATGACTTCGTCCACAAGGTCTTTCTGCACAGCATAGCGAAGGTCCATAATTTCTTGCAAAGAACGCTGGCGGTCGTTTATGCTTTCTGTTTTTTTTGTGAAATACTTGTCGGAAAGATTTGTGCTTGCCGTTGTCTCTCGTGATGTGAATACGCTTCCGTCTTTCGCCGTCACTTGATGAGTGCGTTGTATAACGGAAGAGTCTGTGCTGACATAGACGGAGTCGATAGCTGTTGCAATGCCGGTAACAGCATCTGGACCCTGTTCCAGATATCGTTTAGCCTCGTTCAGTTCCAGCTGGTGAGAGGTTTCGTAGAGGCTTCGGCTTACGGATTCCTTAAAGTGAGCTGCACGCATTGACGTGATTTCATCTATGTATCTCATTTGCAGTACCAGAAGGCTTGCAAATGAGATGCCCATCACGATTGCGAGTGCTATGATTGTTGATTTTTTCATCGTTTATTATCTATTTATGCTGCAAATGTAGCTTAAATCTTAAAAATGAGCTATGAATTAACAGATAAACAACGAGTAAAGTTAAAATATTTGCTAAAATTAACAATATAAACTATTGATAGTTGACAAAATGGTAACTATCAATAAAGGGAGAACTTTTTGAGCCCTCCCTTTGTTATATATAATATGTGTTGATTTTAATCTTCGTCCTTGTTTGCTTCCTCAAATTCCTTCATCAGCTTCTGCTGGATGTCTGTTGGAACGAGTTCGTAAGAAGCGAACTTCATAATGAAGCTTGCACGTCCGCCAGTGATAGAGCTGAGTGTTGTAGAGTAGCTTGAGAGGCTCTTTAGAGGAACCTTTGCAATAAGCTTCTCGTAACCAGCTTCGCTTTCAGAACCGATAATCATACCGCGACGCCCCTGAAGATCTGACATTACGTCACCCATCTTGTCTCCTGGAACGAATACCTCAACATCGTAGATAGGTTCAAGAAGCTTTGGACCTGCCTCTTTGAATGCGTCTGCGAATGCATGACGACCAGCGAGCATGAATGAGAGTTCGTTGGAATCTACTGGGTGCATCTTGCCGTCGTAAACAATAACACGAACATCGCGAGCATAAGAACCAGTAAGCGGACCTTGCTCCATGCGGCTCATGATGCCCTTGAGGATTGCTGGCATGAAGCGTGTATCGATTGCGCCACCTACAACAGAGTTGATGAACACAAGCTTTCCGCCCCATTCAAGGTCAACTTCTTCCTTGCCCTTAGGTGTGATCTTGAATTCCTGGTTGCCAAACTTATATGTTGTAGGATCTGGCATTCCGTCGTAGTAAGGCTCAACTATGAGATGAACTTCGCCGAACTGTCCAGCACCACCAGACTGCTTCTTGTGACGATAGTCAGCGCGAGCTGCCTTAGTGATTGTTTCACGATACGGAATCTTTGGCTCCTCAAACTTGATGTTGATCTTTTCATTGTTTTCAAGGCGCCACTTGAGAGTGCGGAGGTGGAATTCTCCCTGTCCCTTAACGATTGTCTGCTTGAGTTCCTTGCTCTGCTCAAGAATCCATGTTGGGTCTTCCTGACTCATCTTCTGTATAGCAGCAACCATCTTTTCTGTGTCTGCTTCATTCTCAGCCTTGATAGCACGGATGTACTTTGGATTTGGATATTTGACGAAATTGAATCGGTTTTCACAATCCTTGCCAACGAGTGTGTTGCCTGTGCGAACATCCTTTAGCTTCACTGTGCATCCAATATCGCCTGCAACCATCTCCTCAACCTTGATGCGGTTGGCGCCAGCGCAAGCAAAGAGCTGTGCTATGCGCTCTTTTGATCCGCGGTCACTGTTTGTAAGATCGTCACCTTCGTGAACCTTGCCAGACATCACCTTGAAGTATGCTACGCTACCGATATGTGGTTCGTTAGCTGTCTTGAAGAAGTATAGAGACGCTGGTGCATTTGGATCTGGATTGACAACTTCGCCACGAGTGTTGTGAACCTGTGGCATTTCGTCAACAAATGGAACGACATTTCCAAGGAATTCCATAAGACGGCGTACACCCATATCCTTTACTGCACATACGCAGAAAACAGGGAACATTGAACGTGCAGCCAGACCCTTGCGGATTCCTTCGCGAAGCTCATCTTCAGTAAGTGTCTCAGTTTCGAAGAACTTCTCCATCAAGCCTTCGTCGTTCTCTGCAGCAGCTTCCACGAGTGCGCGATGCATCTCCATTGCCTTGTCCATCTCTTCTGCAGGGATTTCTTCGATAGTTGGAGCTCCGCCCTCAGGTCCCCAAGAATACTTCTTCATGAGAAGGACATCAATGAGAGCATTAAAATTAGGACCTTCGTTAAGTGGATACTGAATTGGCACTACTTTGCTTCCATAGATGTCTATGAGCTGGTCAAGCACCTGGTTGTAGTCGCACTTGTCAGAGTCAAGCTGATTGACAAGGAAGATGACAGGTTTGCCAAGTTTTTCTGTATAGCGGAAATGGTTTTGTGTTCCAACTTCTGGACCGTACTGTCCGTTAAGGAGAAGTATGGCTGTATCTGTAACATTGAGTGCAGTCATTGCTGCGCCTACGAAATCGTCAGATCCTGGACAGTCAATGATGTTCAGTTTCTTGTTGTTCCATTCAACATGATATACAGTTGAGAAAACGCTGTAACCATATTCTTGCTCTACTGGGAAATAGTCGCTCACTGTATTCTTCATTGTGATTCGACCGCGACGGCTGATGATACCAGCCTCATACAAAAGTGCTTCGGTAAGGGTTGTCTTACCAGCACCGTCATTGCCAAGGAGGGCAATGTTCTTAATCTCGTTGGTTTGGTAAACTTTCATTCTAGGTTAGTTTATATAAGGTATTAATACGTTTGTTTTTGTATCTGGTTTTAGTGATAATCGTTCCATGATTCACAAAACCGGGCGAAAATTACAACAAATTATTGAAATTGGAGACGAAATAAATATGTTGTAAAACATTTTTAAATTTAATTCGCAAAATATTACTAAATTTGTCATAGAAAAATGGCTGGAATCTACGTTCACATACCGTTTTGCCGCTCACGATGCATTTATTGCGGCTTTTTCTCCACCACTTCTTTAGAATGGAGAACAGCCTATGTTGATGCATTATGCACTGAGCTTTATGAACGAAAACGCTACCTTAAGGGTGAAGAAATTGAAACAATATATTTCGGCGGAGGAACTCCTACTCAGTTGCCGGTCTCGTCTATAGAAAGAGTGTTGAATTGTATATATAATATATATAATGTACGCGAGAATGCAGAAATAACAGTTGAAGGTAATCCTGATGATATGACTCCAGAACTGCTTCAGTCTTTGAAGCGTTTAGGTGTGAATCGTTTAAGTATGGGAGTACAGACTTTCTCCGATGAGCGGCTTCGCTTTCTTCATCGCCGTCATGATTCAATGCAGGCGATTGTGGCAATAAAAGAAGCACAAAAGGTAGGATTTGACAATGTCAGTATTGATTTGATGTTCGGTTTCCCGGAAGAAAGCGTGAATGATTGGCAAGAGGATGTGAGAATGGCATTGTCATTGGGAGTGCAGCATTTGTCTGCTTATTCTCTAATGTATGAAGAGGGAACAGCCCTTGGCAAGATGCTTGATGATGGCAAAATACAAGAAATAGATGAGGAGCTTTCTCTTAGTATGTATGAACATTTGCTGAATGCAACTTTCAAGGCAGGCTTTCAGCATTACGAGATTTCTAACTTTGCATTACCCGGTTTCCAATCAAAGCATAATTCAAGCTATTGGCATAGTGTTCCTTACCTTGGTGTGGGGGCAGGTGCACATAGTTATGATGGTTGCAATCGACATTACAATCCTGATTCTTTGAAGGAATATTTGGAAGGCGCTCCACTTGAAGAAGAAATCTTGAATGATGACGAGCGGTTTAACGAATATGTGTTTACTGGATTGAGAACTTCAGAAGGAATTGACGTGTCTCTTTTAGAAAGTCTATATGGGAAAGAAAAAAAAGAGTATTGCTTGAATAATGCTCGTAAACATATTGATACGGGAAGAATTCTTTATGATGGAAAGATACTAAAACTGTCAAAAAGTGGATTGTTCGTGTCAAATGATGTAATGTCAGATCTTATGATTACCGCATTAGATTAACTTCTAATAAATACATTGTGTACGAACACAATGAAAAATGATTTCCTTTTTGTTGTCCATTTTATTCTAAAAACAAGTTATTTTTAGGTGAATAATGAAAATATCTGTGTTTTAAGGATTTCAAAATCTCAAAAGGTTGTAACTTTGCATCGGTTTTGAAAGCAAATTGATTGTTTAACATTAAAAGCAAAAAAAGAAAATTATGAAGAAGTTGGTTATCGCAGCTGTTGCTGCAATCGCTCTCACAGCATCTGTATCATTCGTATCTTGCAACGCTAAGGATGTTGCAGCTCTCGATTCACTCGCTAACGCACTCGATTCTGCTGCTACTGAGCTCGAAGAGATCGTTGATACTCTCAACACTATCGATTCTACTGCAGTTGATTCAATTGCTGAGTAATCTGCGAAGAAGTCAACTTTTGGATTTTATATCCCAAAGAACTCATACCTGCAATGACTTAAAGTCTTGCAGGTTTTTTTTGTGTCTTATATAGCATTGTTGGGAGATGGGTAATACAAAACGACTATCACTTCATTGATGAAGTTGATAGTCGCTTTCTTTATAAATGTGTAGTTTTTTCTATGTGAATCAAATTCGGATTAATTCATCTTCTTTATGATTTCCATACCGCGGCGAATAGCCTCTTCGTTCATTGGAATAAGCTTGTGATGGCGCTCTGGCAATGCCTTGTGAAGTCCGCGAACAACATCCTCAACGCTTGCTACAGGACAAACCTTGAGATATCCTCCGAGTACGAGCATGTTGAAAACCTTTGAGTTACCAGTGCGAGCAGCTTCCTCCATGGCATCAATACGATAGGCAGCAATGTCATCACGCTTTGGAGGCTGAATGATGGAGTGTCCGTCATAGATGATTACACCACCAGGCTTTATGCATGGCTCAAACTTCTCAAGAGAAGGCTGGTTGAGAACGATGGCAGTGTCGTACTGGCTTACGATAGGTGAACTGACAACGTCATCGCTGATGATGACAGTGACGTTGGCTGTGCCGCCTCGCTGCTCAGGGCCATAGGCTGGCATCCAGCTTACTTGCTTGCCTTCCATGATACCTGCATAGGCAAGAATTTTTCCCATAGAGAGGACACCTTGCCCTCCGAATCCTGATATGATTATTTCTTCTGTCATTGCACTGTGTTTTTTAAGTCGCCCAGAGGGTAATATGGGAACATGTTCTCTTCCATCCACTGATTTGCTTGCTCTGGAGTCTTTTTCCAGCCAGAAGCACATGTTGAAACGATTTCAACAAGAGAGCAACCGCGCTTGTTCATGGCATTTTCGAATGCCTGACGAATAGCTTTCTTTGCCTTGCGTATGTTAGGTACTGTGTTGACTGCCTGACGAGTGACGTAGCATGTTCCTTGTAGAGTAGCAGCAATGTCTGTGATATGGAGTGGATATCCGTGGAGATCAGCTTGGCGGCCATAAGGGCATGTTGCAGTCTTCATGCCCATAAGAGTTGTTGGAGCCATCTGTCCACCTGTCATACCGTAGATAGCATTGTTGATGAAGATCATAGCTATGTTTTCGCCACGGTTCATAGCGTGGATACTTTCTCCTGTACCGATACATGCCATGTCGCCATCACCCTGATAAGTGAAAGTGAGCTTGTTAGGCCAAAGACGGTTTACTGCAGAAGCACAAGCAGGAGCTCGTCCGTGGCTGGCTTCAATCCAATCTACATTGAGATAACGGTAAGCGAAGACTGCACATCCTACAGGACAGATGGCGATGGTGTCTTCCTCGATGCCCATCTCTTCAATAACTTCGGCAATGATTTTGTGGACAAGGCCATGGCTACAACCTGGGCAGTAGTGCATTGGAGTGTCGTTCATGAGAGAGGGTTTGCCGTATACCCTGTTCTCTGGTATGATGAGTTCTTCTTTTGTCATTTTATCCAGTAGCCCTTTGGCCAGTTTTTGGTTATGGTTTCGCGTGCCATGCTCTTGAATGCGTCAACAACATCAACAGGAGATGATATCATACCGCCAGAGCGTCCTGTATGATAGACAGTTGCCTGTCCTTCTGTAGCGAGACGCACGTCATGAATCATTTGTCCTTCGCTTTGCTCAACGCAAAGGATACTCTTGATTTTCTCTGAGAGCTTGCTGATAGCCTTGCTTGGGAATGGCCATAGAGTCTTAGGACGAAGCATGCCGACTTTGATGCCATTTTCTCGGAGGATATCAACAGCCTTCATGCTGACGCGTGATGAAATGCCGTATGCTACGATGAGGTAGTCTGTGTCATCGTCAACACGGTAAAGCTCATAGTCAGCTTCCTCTGCCTGAATACGCTTGTACTTCTCTGCCATTGCGCGGTTGCGGTCTTCCATTACCTGTGGATCGAACTCAAGGGTAGAGAGCGCATTGTAGTGACGAGATTTAAGGCCAATGCCATTTGTTGCCCATGGACACTGAGCCGCAATTTCTGCATCTGTGCGGCGTGGTGTGAAAGGAGGAAGAATAACTTTTTCCATCATCTGACCGATTACACCGTCAGAAAGAATGATGACAGGTGTGCGCCACTTGAATGTTAGCTGAGCAGCCTTACCCATGCAATCAGCCATTTCCTGAACGCTGTTTGGTGCGAGTACGATGCAGTTGTAGTCACCATTACCGCCGCCATATACTGCTTGATTGTAGTCAGCCTGTCCTGGCTGGATAGTGCCAAGGCCTGGACCACCGCGTCCTACACTCACGATAACTCCTGGGAGCTCGTTTCCGCACATGTAGCTGATTCCCTCCTGCATAAGCGCTATGCCAGGAGATGAACTTGATGTGAATACAAGCTTGCCTGTGCAGCCTGCTCCATAAAGCATGTTGATTGATGCAACCTCACTCTCTGCCTGAAGGACAACCATGCCAGTTGTTTCCCAAGGCTTTTCTACAGCAAGGGTTTCCAGCACCTCACTCTGTGGGGTGATAGGGTAGCCGAAAAAGCCGTCATATCCATATCGGATAGCGGCAAGGGCTATAACTTCGTTGCCTTTGAGCAACTTGTAGTCATTCTGTTGATTATTGTCCATCATGTATTATTCCTCCTTTTTTCTGTAAACTGTGATGCAACCGTCAGGGCATACGATAGCACAACTTGTGCAGCCATTACACTGTTCCCAGTTTGTCTGCTCAGCATAGTTGTACCCCTTGTGATTTACTGTTGCACTAAGTGTGACGAGGGTCAATGGACATGCCACGGCGCAGAGGTTGCATCCCTTGCAACGCTCGATATCTACGACGATGGCTCCTCTCATTTTTGCCATATCTAAAATTAATACTTTATTTAAAACTACTGTTAGGGAAACTTCTTTCAGAAACCATTTCTGCTAAAGCTATATCCCTATGGGTTGAACCTATCTTTGCAGTAAAACTCAATGATGTTCATTGCCATCTTTTTGAGTTCAACAGCTTCTGATTGAGGGTTGAGGCGTATAGCCTCTGTATATGAGTCAAGGCAGGTTTTCCAGTCCATGCGGGCATAGGCTTCCTTGCCTTGCTGTATGTATTCGCTTTCAGTCATCGACTTTATTTGCTGTCGTTCTGACGTATTTCTGCTCTCTTGATCTTGCCAGAGTGTGTCTTTGGCAATTCATCAACAAACTCAACGATACGTGGATACTTGTAAGGAGCTGTGATGCGCTTTACATGATCCTGCAATTCCTTTACAAGCTCTTCACCTGCACGATCCTTCCATTCCTTGCCAAGCACGATAGTTGCTTTGACAACCATGCCTCGAATATCATCAGGCACACCAGTAATGGCACATTCCACAACAGAAGGGTGAGTCATCAGAGCACTTTCAACCTCGAAAGGACCGATGCGGTAGCCTGAAGATTTGATGACATCGTCAGCTCGACCGACAAACCAGAAGTAACCGTCTTCGTCACGATAAGCAAGGTCGCCAGTGAAGTAGTATCCGTCATGCCATGCTGCATTTGTAGCTTCAGGGTTGCGGTAATATTCGCGGCAAAGTCCAATCTGTGGCTTGTTTTCTGTGCGTATTGCAATCTGTCCGTTCTCGCCTACCTCTGCTTCTGTGAGGTCACCGCGGAGAAGGTGAATGTCGTACTGAGGCATAGGAAGCCCCATGGAACCAGGTTTAGTCTTCATCCAAGGTGTAGTTGCTATGAGACAAGTGCCCTCGCTCTGTCCGAATCCTTCTTTAATCTCAAGGCCTGTGATTTCAAGGAATTTGTCATACACGGCTGAGTTGAGAGCCTCACCTGCAGTTGTGACGTGTTCGAGAGAAGAGAGATCGAAACGTGAAAGGTCTTCACGAATCATGAATCTATATATTGTAGGAGGAGCACAGAAACTTGTAATCTTGTACTCGCCAATCTTTGAAAGAATATCAGCAGGAGTGAATTTCTCGTGATCATATACGAAAAGTGTTGCGCCTGCAATCCATTGTCCATAAAGCTTGCCCCAAGTAGCTTTAGCCCAACCTGTGTCAGCAACAGTGAGGTGAAGACTGCCCATGTGAAGGTCGTGCCAGTATGCAGCAGTGCCAATGTGTCCAATAGGGTATGTGTGATCGTGAATTGCCATCTTAGGCTGTCCGCTTGTGCCACTTGTGAAGTACATTAGCATGAAGTCTGATGACTTTGTCACTTTTCCTCCTGTATATTCTGGTGCCACAGCAACGCCAGCTTTGTAGTCCTCCCATCCTTCTGGAACGATAGGGCCGATGCTGATACGGTTCTTGAGAGCAGGGAACTCAGCATGAGCCTCATTCACATGTGTTACGATTGGCTCGTCGCCACAGCAGATGATCGAATGTATTCCGGCACCCTTCACGCGGTAAACGATATCTTTCTTAGTGAGGAGGAAAGTAGCAGGAATGGCTACTGCTCCAATCTTGTGCAGAGCAAGCATGGTAATCCAGAACTGGTAGCGGCGTTTCATGATGAGAAGCACAAAGTCACCCTTTCCAATGCCGAGAGAGAGAAAATAAGATGCAGCCTTGTTTGACTCGTGGCGAAGGTCTGCAAATGTGAATCGTCTTTCTATTCCTTTGTCATTACACCAAAGGAGAGCAAGGCGGTCAGGAGTGATGTTTGCCCATTCGTCCATGACGTCAAAGGCAAAATTAAAGTTCTCTGGAACTACGAATTCGAAATTCTTTTCGAAATCTTCCTGAGATGTAAAGGCTGTTTTTTTGAGAAATCTCTCGAGTATAGGATTGTCCATGTTTTGATATCAATTGTACTTGTTGTACTGCTGTGAAAAATGCACACTCATGCTAAATGATGTGGATTTTGATGTCAAAATTACGGACAAAAGACAAGGTGAACAAATAAAAAATGCTTTATTTTTAGGCTTTTACACATATTAGCTTTGTGTGTGTAAAAAATGATATATAAAAATGCACACACTTTTGTTAATAGTGAAAAGGCGTGTTTACCAGTATCGGTTTTGCGTAGGGATGGTGAAATAGAAAGTTGTTCCTTTGCCGTATGTGCTCTCGACTTTGATGTATCCTTTCCATTTTTCAATGAGACTCTTAACGATGGAAAGGCCAAGTCCGGTGCCAGGAACGTAGTAGTCACCTTTGTAGAAACGGTCGAAAAGGTGAAGGCGTGCATCGTTGGTCATGCCCATTCCAGTGTCAGAAATGGAAATGACTACAGCCTCGGAATCTCGATCAACGCTTACGGTTATAGATCCCTCAGTGGTGTATTTCTCAGCATTGTCAAGAAGATGCTGCACAACGATGGCGATCTTCTTTTTGTCTCCACGCAAAATCATGTCAGGAACGGAAGTCTTGAAGATGAGCTCTACTCCCTCTTGTCGATTTGGACGCATCTGGTTGACAACATCCTCAATTATTTGGCTGATGTTGATGCTTTCCATATTAAGTACTACCTCCTCGGCTTCAATCTGTGAGTATTCGATGACATTTTCGATTATCTGCAAAAGCAGTTTGCCGCTGCTCTGGATTGCTCCAAGACATTGCATTCTCTCGCTGAGTTCATCGCTGTGAGCAAGAATAGTGGAAAAACCGAGGATGGAATTGAGAGGAGTGCGGAACTCATGAGACATGTTTGCAAGGAAGCTAGTCTTGATCTGGCTTGCCTGCTCAGCTTTTATCTGTGCATCCTTCATTGCCTGTTCTGCTTCCTTCTGCTTCTGTATCACAGTTGTTGAGCCAGCACAGGTGTCAGCCATTCCGTTCTCGTTTATCTCCTGTGCAATAATGCCGATCTGCACCCAAGTAGGAGTGTGGGTATCGCCAATTCGCATTTGGAGCTGAATGCTCTCTCTTGTAGAAATGCCCTTGTGGATGCGCTCAGCTGCATCTTCCATTATCTGTCGATACTCAGGAAGGATGGTATCCAGAAGCTCCTGGAAACTGCGCTGAACAATGGCAGATGCTCTTCCGTAACGTGATGTTACGTATGAACTGTTGGAAACCAGTACGTTGGTTCTGAAGTCAAAGTGCCATGGAATAGTGTTGAGAGAATGGAACACATCGCTGACATAGTTGATTTCTGCAAATGCTTTCTGGTTCTCATCCATCAAGTCTGTTATATCATGATTGATGCCTGTGAGCTCCACTATGCCGTTGTCTGGGTCAAAGATGTTGACCACCATGTTCATTTGCATCCACTGCCATATAATGTCACGACCTGCTACTCGCACGCGCACGAATCCTTTAAATGATTTCTCGTATCCAAGACGCGCGTTGCTGAAGAAATTGCGGATGTTGTACTGATCAACAGGATGTATATTGATGTTGTTGCTGAAAACTTCTGATAATGGCGTTTCCTGTGGACACCCGAAGGTGTTGTAGAATTCTTCATTGGCATAACCAGTCATATCCAGCAAGTTAATCTTGAAAAAAGATGTCTTGCTGAAAGCTGCCAATGCGGAAAAGCTATCCGTGAAATTCTTTACATCGTCCATAGGATTGGATGTTTTTATCGTATCAAAAGTTTTTTATTTTTGACAAAGATAAGATTTTTTTATCTTATGGAATATAATATTTGCAAAAAAAAGTAAAGAAAATGCAAAAATAGTATAAAATAAAAGTGTTTTTTATTCCCAAATGATTTTCTCGCGTAGTTTGCTTTGTTGTTTTGTGCATTTATCCTTCTTCGCCAGTTGCCAAGTAGTGTGGTCTAACTGAAGCCCTGCCGCATTTAGAATTTTGTCATAATCAATCGCATCCGTTGTGTCAACAAGGCGGCGAAGGTTCTTGACAGCAGAGGCTGCCTCTTGAGAGTTGTCGCCAGTTGTTGCAATCTCGAGAGTGGCTTGCCAGAACTCATCCTCTGTGAAACCTCTGCCAAGCTGCTGGTCATAGCGGTTGTAGAGCAAACGCATCAAGTCGTCAAGTGACCGAGCGCAATTGCTTACACGGTTGAGCTCTATGTCGAAAATCAAGCCGAGAACAGGTCCTTTGTCATAATATGATATTGTGACATCATGGCGATTGTCATTTTTGTTGAAGAAATTCAGCCAGATATCATAGCTGCTCTGGCGGAGCGACATGTGGTTGTGTCCCTCAGAGCTTTCTGTGTTAAGGAAATATTCAGAATACATGCCGAGTTGCTTCTCTGCAGAAATCAGCCCTGCGCGGCGCAGAATCTGGGCAGAGTAGTAGCAAGTGAAGCCCTCGCTCACCCAGAGCAGGGGAGTGAACACCTCACGATCGTAGTCGAAAGGACCAAGTTCAATTGGACGGATATGCTTCACATTATATAGATGGAAGTATTCGTGAGTGGCAAAATCAAGATAGTTGATGTACTCGTCATTATTTTCAAACATGAAAGTTCCCTCCGTATAGCAAGCCTGTGAATTGAGATGCTCCAAGCCGCCAGGTCCCTTGCCGAGATGGATGAGGCAATAGTTGTCGTATGGCACATGTCCCATGAGTTTTGTTGTTGCCGAAACCATCTTCTTGAAATCCTCACGGAAAGGCGATTGCTCATAGCCGATAGGTGATTCCAAGGCAAATTCATACTCATGTCCTTCAAGCTCAAAGCGATCCACAAGATGATTGCCGCACAGAATAGGCGAATCGAAAAGGGTATCAAAGTTGTCAGCATGGAATGTTGCAGAGGAAGTGCTTGATGTCTTCTTCATGCCGCTGCTGCAGTTCTTCCACCCGTCAGGCATGTTGATTGTCACATCAACAGGATGATTCTGCTGTCCCTCGACATACATGAACACGCCGTTGGGAGCAATGAAGGCAGCGTTGCTTTCCACACGGCATTCAGCCACGCTTCGAGCATTGCAATATATTCTGTAGCTCACCTTAACGCTCTGTTTGCCAGCCGCATCAATAATCCATGCGTTCTTGTTTTTCTTTGTCCATCCCAATGCCACTCCATCCTCTGAAGATGCAGAGAAGTCTGCGAGATACTTAGGGAAATCGACTATGAGATAATACCCAGGAGCCCATACTGGCATGTGAAGCTCAACAGCATCGGTGAATGCCGCCGTCTCTTCTGGAGCGCAATAAAGTTCCACGTTCAAGTACTTGCCGATAGTGTCAATGCTTACGATGAAACTCATAGACGCTTTGTCAGTAGCAAAGCATAGTGAAACAACCATTGCTACGGCAATGAAAGTAGAAAATATCCTTTTCATTATAGCTTGAAATAACAAATTTATGGCAAAGTTAGTGTTTTTTTGTATGATTAGACCTTCATTGTTCGAAGATATTTTCATTTAGTAAATAAAATGTCGTATTTTTGTAGCATGAACACATTTATAGAGATAATAAAAGACAAAAAGAAACTTCATGACATTGTTTCAAATGATGACACAAAGGCAGGAAAAGCTTTTGACATCTGCGTGATGGTGGCAATATGCATAAGCATCATCCTTTCGCTGGTAGAGACCATGCCAAGCATTCGCAGCGCATTCAAGGATGCACTCACCGTGATTGAGTATGTTCTCACTTGCTTCTTTGCTTTGGAATACATAGTACGCGCATATTGCGAGCCAAGAACCAAAGACTACACTTTGAGTTTCTTTGGCATTGTGGATTTCCTCGCCACCTTCCCAGCCATCATTGCATTCATCTTTCCCCCAATCCGATATCTCATCATCCTCCGAGCCCTGCGCCTCTTCCGCGTGTTCAGAATCTTTAAGCTCTTCGCCTTCATCAACGAAGGCTATCTTTTGCTGCAAAGCATCAAGATGAGCCTCAAGAAGATATTGGTGTATTTTCTCTTTGTTGTAGTCCTCGTAACCATTCTTGGCACAGCAATGTATATGGTCGAAGGCGGAATGCCAAACACTGGATTCAAAGATATTCCTACAAGCATATATTGGGCAATAGTCACCCTAACCACCGTTGGCTACGGCGACATTACTCCGGCAACCGAAATGGGCAAATTCCTCAGCAGTCTCATAATGATACTCGGTTATACCATCATCGCCATACCAACAGGTATCGTATCAGCCACAATGATAGACGAGACAAAGAAGAAAGGCACCAACGGACGCTGCCCTCGCTGCAACCAGAAAACCGACCTGAAGGCAAACTACTGCAAGCATTGCGGCGAAAGATTGTAAGTCTTTCGTAATTCTTTCTGCTTCGCTTCAAGTGACTGTGTCGATAACGTCTTTCGTAATTCGTAATTCGTCTTTCGTAATTAAAAAAAATGTCCTACAAACTGCAAATAATAGAAGACCTTGATGCCATATCCGCCGAGGAACTTGACGAAGCGATATCTATGCTTCCCAAATGGAGGAAAGAGAAAGCATTGAGATTCAAGTTCGAGCAAGGCAGAAAAGAATGTGCCTTCTCCTACCTGCTCTTGTGCAACATGCTGGCAGATGAGTTCGGATTGCAAGAGATGCCAGAGTTTGAATATGGCGAGCACGACAAGCCAAGCATCGTTGGTCATCCCGAGATACATTTCAATCTTAGCCATTGCAAGCACGCCATAGCCTGTGCTGTTTCGCGAGAAGAAATCGGAATTGATGTGGAATGTATAGGCAGAGACAATGACAGTCTCGCACGCCATGTGATGAGCGACGAAGAATACTCCCAGTTCATCTCATCTTCCAATCCGCAAGAATACTTTGCAACGCTGTGGACAAAAAAAGAAGCCCTCGTCAAGCTCACAGGTCGTGGCATAGACGATGACCTGAAAAACCTTCTTTCTAAATATCATAATGTGTCATTCCATACAGAGATACATTCTGACAAGAAATATGTTGTCACCGTAGCAACCAAATAAGAGTATTTCCTAACACCGAGTGCTTGCACGCTCTTCTGCAGTATGCTTGTGTGCCTTTTTACAGTATGCTCGCAATTCCTTTTCCCATTTGCTCGTGTGTCTTGTCATTCCAAGGTTTGAAATGATGATTCCAAAGCTTGGGATGATTATTCCAAGTCATGAAATAGTCATTCCAAGCCTTGGAATGAAATGGTTTGCGAGCAAATGCAAATTGTATATACGAGGCATCCGATATTCTTCTTTCCTCGTTATTGATCATTCATTTCCCGTATCCTTTAATATTATCCTCTGCTATCATAGCAGGTGCAGTCTTAATTACCTCACTGTAAGCATAAGTTAGCACATTGATGATTGGTGTTCCAAGTGCAGCAGATATTGCCCTGACTATGGAAAACATCTTATATGCGTGAAACGATTTTCAATTAAATGTGATTTTTTCATGCTTTTTCTTGCTTTATTTCTATTGTTTCATTATCTTTGCCACCGAATCTACGCCGAGGGTTATCCTATTGTGGATTTTCCGTGCTGACCATAGAGTCTGTTTAGGTGAGGGTTCCTATATATAGAAAAGCGTTTATCTTACGCTTTGTTCTTGGTTTACAGAAACTTCGCAACTTTCTAATCGTCACAGAACAAATGCAGCGATAAATGCTCATGGGTGTGAAGTATTCGTACCTCTACATGTCAAGCCAGTATTGGCGCTTGACATGATTGGTTGTTTCATTCATATCGGCGTGGGCTCTGGGTACTCAAAAACAGGCTAAAATCAGTTGTTAGAGATTTGGAGATTCGTTCGTGTAAACAACTGAAAATAAGGCAAGAATCGGCAAAAATGGAATCTTAAACTATCTTAACGAGAGAGCGATTAGTTTAGGAT
>JAGHUI010000040.1 GCA_018064885.1 Candidatus Minthosoma equi
AGACCACCGTAACCGATATCGTAAGAAGCACCGTCACCACCGATGATCCACTGTGAACGCTTAACGAGGTAGTGAGAGAGCTCAGAAAGCTGCTTGCAGATTGGGCAACCAGCCTCACGACCAGCCTGGATAGCAGGAGCGAGCTTAGCAGCTGCAGCCTTAGAAGCCTCTGCGTTGTCCTTGCCAGCGATCCACTCTTCAGCAGCTGCCTTGAACTCAGCTGGAGTGTCATCCTTAGCCATAGCCTCCTGGAGGAGAGCTACGATGCGCATACGCATCTTCTTGTTTGCGATAGCCATACCAAGACCGAACTCACAGAAGTCCTCGAAGAGAGAGTTAGCCCATGCTGGACCCTGACCCTTCTCGTTCTTAGTGTATGGAGTTGATGGGATAGAACCAGAGTAGATTGAAGAACAACCTGTTGCGTTAGCAACCATCTCACGATCACCGAAGAGCTGAGAGATAAGCTTAACGTATGGAGTCTCACCACAACCAGAGCAAGCGCCAGAGAACTCGAAGAGAGGAGTAGCGAACTGGCTGAGACGTGGGTTAGACTTGATGTCAACGAGATCCTGCTTAGAAGAAACATTCTTAACGCAGTATTCCCAGTTAGCAGCTTCCTTAACCATTGCAGCATCAGATGGATCGTAAGCAACCATCTTGAGAGCCTTAACGCCCTTAGTGCCAAGACAAACATCAACACAGTTACCGCAACCGAGACAGTCCTTAACGCCAACCTGGATGCGGAACTTCATGCCCTTAAGCTGTGCTGGAGCCTTGATTTCGAGCTGTGCAGCATCGAGGCCTGCAGCTTCCTTCTCATCCATAGCAAATGGACGGATACAAGAGTGAGGACAAACGAATGCACACTTGTTACACTGGCAGCAAGTGTCAGCATCCCATTCTGGAACGAATGCAGATACACCACGCTTCTCGTATGCAGCTGTACCCTGTGGCCACATACCGTCCTCGATTCCCTTGTATGCAGATACTGGGAGGAGGTCACCGTTCTGAGCGTTGATTGGACGAACGAGGTTAGTGATGTAATCTGGCTCATCGTATGTTGGCTCAGCATCAGCTGGGAGGTTAGCCCATGCTGGATCCACAGGGAGAACCTTGTACTCACCACCACGGTCAACAGCAGCGTAGTTCATGTTGACAACGTCTTCACCCTTCTTACCGTAAGACTTAACGATAGCTTCCTTCATCTTAGTGATAGCAAGGTCAGCTGGGATAACTTCTGTGATACGGAAGAATGCAGACTGGAGGATAGTATTTGTACGGTTGCCAAGACCAATTTCCTGAGCAATCTTAGTAGCGTTGATGTAGTAAACAGTAATGTTCTTCTCTGCGAAGTACTTCTTCACGTTGTTTGGAAGGAAGTTAACAAGTTCCTCGCCTTCGAAGATTGTGTTGAGAAGGAACTGACCGTTCTGACGGAGACCACGGAGCACATCGTACATGCGGAGGTAAGCCTGAACGTGGCATGCAACGAAGTTAGGAGTCTTGATCTGGTATGTAGAACGGATTGGGTTGTTGCCGAAACGGAGGTGTGAACATGTGAAACCACCAGACTTCTTAGAGTCGTAAGAGAAGTATGCCTGGCAGTACATGTCTGTATTATCACCGATGATCTTTACAGAGTTCTTGTTAGCACCTACAGTACCATCAGCACCGAGACCGAAGAACTTACACTCCTTGTTAGATGGGTCACCGAGAGCCTGCTCCTCGTCGAGTGGAAGAGACTTGAATGTAACGTCATCAACGATACCGAGAGTGAAGTGATCCTTTGGCTGTGGAAGCTCAAGATTCTTGTAAACAGAAAGAATCATTGTTGGAGTAACGTCTGAAGAACCGAGACCATAACGACCGCCAATGATAAGTGGAGCGTTCTCCTGTCCGTAGAATGCATCCTTAACATCAAGATAAAGTGGTTCGCCGTTAGCACCTGGCTCCTTAGTACGGTCAAGAACAGCGATGCGCTTGCAAGTTGCAGGAACAGCAGCAAGGAGACGCTCTACAGAGAATGGACGGTAGAGGTGAACAGATACCATACCATACTTCTTACCGTTAGCGTTAGCATAGTCGATAGCCTCGCGAGCAGCCTCAGTTGCAGAACCCATGAGAATGATAACGTCCTCAGCATCAGCAGCTCCATAGTAAGAGAATGGCTTGTACTCACGACCAGTGATCTTAGAGATAGCCTCCATATACTTTTCAACAGCAGCTGGAACTGAATCATAAAATGGGTTGCAAGACTCGCGGTGAGCGAAGAATGTCTCAGGGTTTTCAGCCATACCCTTAGCCTCTGGATGCTCTGGAGTGAGTGCGCGGCTGCGGAACTCAGTAACCTTATCCATTGGTACGAGTGGGCGGATATCCTCCATGTCCATGAGCTCAACCTTGTTGTACTCGTGAGAAGTACGGAAACCGTCGAAGAAGTTGATGAATGGAACACGAGTCTCAAGAGCTGCGAGGTGAGCAACTGCAGAGAGGTCCATAACTTCCTGAACAGAGCCTTCGCAAAGCATTGCGAAACCTGTCTGGCGGCAAGCCATAACGTCGCCGTGGTCACCGAAGATACAGAGAGAGTGGCTGGCAACTGTACGGGCAGATACGTGGAATACAGATGGAAGGAGCTCACCAGCAATCTTATACATGTTAGGGATCATAAGGAGAAGACCCTGTGATGCTGTGAATGTTGAAGTGAGGGCACCAGCCTGAAGAGAACCGTGAACAGCACCTGCTGCACCTGCCTCAGACTGCATTTCCTGAACGAGAACTGTGTCGCCGAAAAGGTTCTTGCGACCCTGAACTGCCCACTCATCTACGTGCTCAGCCATTGGAGACGATGGAGTGATAGGATAGATGGCAGCAACCTCTGAGAACATGTAAGCAACATGTGCAGCAGCGGTATTACCATCACAAGTAATAAATTTCTTTGCCATAAAATGCTTAAATTATAATATTATATATAATGTGTCGATTATAAATCTGCTTTGTCCTTAGTAAAGGAAACCGAAGATCCACAAAGGAATCTGGTTGCCCTCGCCTATGTCACACTGGTTGACAGCAAAAAGCGTCTTAGCCTTGCTCTTCAGCTTAGTGCTATGCTCAGCAATCTTGAACTCAATCTGACCGTCAATGAGGAAAGAGCAGAGATTACCATGCTTGTTAACCACATGATCCTTCCAAAGCGTGTTGCAGAAGAATGTCTCCAAAACGTCATGCTCATCGAAGCAGCGTGGATAGAAACTATACATGAGGTTTGAGTTGTGAAGAAGCACGCGAGCAGGCTTCTTTGGGAACTCATCGCCCTTGCTGTAGATCATATTCACAAGACGAGCCTCCATGAGGTACTTGATGTAGTGCATAACCGTTGCACGGCTCATGCCAAGTTCCTGAGCAAGCTGGCTCACGTTTGGCACGCTGCTTCCGCTTGTAGTAAGCAGATAGAACAACTGTTTGATCTTTGCAAGATACTTAAGTTCAATCTGTTTGATGAGAAGTATATCCACTTCAATCATCATGTTCATATTCTTGAGAAGATTCTCAGAATAGTTTGCCTTATCCAAGAAGAATGGATAGAAGCCATGATGCAAGTAAGCCTGGAAATATTCGCGAGGATTTACTTTTGTATAGATTTCTGTGGCAATTTCCTTGTGGTTAGAAATAATTTCCTCTAAAGTGTAAGGGCGAAGCTGCAGACCTGTAGAAAGGTTGAGGAACTCACGGAATGAGAAACCACGTAAATTGTATGACTTGACGATGCCGTTAAGCTCAGGATTTTCTTCCTTCAAACGCATCACAGGAGAGCCTGTGAACACAATCTTGAGTCCTGGGTATCTGTCGTAGCATTCACGCAGCTGCTGACTCCAATCCGGCTGTTTATAAACCTGATCAATGAGCAGCACCTTGCCACCACTGTGGTAAAACTCACCGGCAAACTCAGAGATGCCGATGTTCTGTACGTAAAAGTTGTTAGTGTTAATGTAAAGGCAAGAATGGTCGTATGGAGAAAAATGCTCCTTGGCATACTGAAGCAAGAAAGTTGTCTTTCCCACGCCACGGGCACCTTTAATGCCAATCATTCTGTCCTTCCAATTGATCTCGTCCATCAGGTCACGACGCACGGGAGCCTTCAAGTGCTCAATCAAAAACGCATGTGTACGGAAAAAAGATTCCATAAATTCCTTTTGGTTATAAGTTTGTCATTCGCGAATAACAGCTATTAACAGAAAAAATCATTAAAGCTGCTAATTTGGGTACAAAATTACGAAAAATTACCCGAAATGCAAACTCTACTTTGCAAAATTTACACTCATTTTTAAATAATAACAAGAAAAAGCTTTTTTTGTTCCGATATATGACAATATCATGGAATTTCGAAACTTTAGGCTTTTCCAAAAACACGTCATTTTGTGCAAAAAAGCATAGGCAACAACACGCAACAAAGTCCGGACAAATTTCAGTTCACAAATCACCCTTTTTCATTCAAAAAACTTGACAATATCAATAATTTTTCGTATATTTGCATTGCAAATCTCTGAAAGAGAAACAAAATCATACAAACCAGTCAAAGCTTTTGTCTAATGAGCCAAAAGCTTTGTCCAACGAGTCAAAAGCTTTGTCGCATGAGCCAAAGCTTTTGTCTCGTTTTTTTTACGGGCATTTACATGATGATAATACGAGTGTTTGCACGTCGCAAATACGGGCATTTGCATACAGAAATATCAGTATTAGCGGTTTTTGCAATTCAGTTGCAAGAATTATTCAATAACTTTGTACCCAAATTGCACATTTCAGAACAATAACATGAAACGATACTTAATCCATTCACTTCTACTCTCAGCATTGCTCGTCAGCTGCGGAGGACATTCCGAAAAGGAAGAACACCACGATGCTGACAACCATGCACATGGAGATGAAATCGTACTCGAGCCAGAGAAAGCAAAGGCTGCTGGCGTTATGGTCGAAACCGTCAAGCCGGGAACTTTCCACGGCGTTATCCACACAAGCGGAAAAGTCATGTCGGCATCATGCGACGAGACAACCGTCGTGGCAACCATCAACGGTCGTGTGAGCTACAAGGACCACATCAGCGAAGGCTTGAAAATCAGCTCCGGAGCCATGCTGTTCACCATCACATCGGGAGACATGCAGGTGGCTGATGGCGATCCTGTTCAGAGGGCAAAGATTGAGTTTGAGAAGGCTGAACGCGACTACACCCGCGCCAAACTTCTTGTCGAGGATAAGATTATCAGCGAAAAAGACCTTGCCGTTGCAAAAGCTGAGTATGAAGCTGCACGCCTTTCCTACACCAGCATGCAGAAGACTCGCAGCGCAGGCGGTGTCGTTGTGTCCGCTCCGAGAGGCGGTTTCATCAAGCAATGCCTTGTCAACGAAGGCGACTATGTTGATGCAGGTCAGCCACTTGCCATCATCACGCAGAACCAGCACCTCTATCTTCGTGCCGAGGTTCCAGAGCGCCGTTTCAACGAATTGCAGAAAATCCGCTGTGCTAAGTTCCGCACAAGCTACAGCGACCGCCTTTATGACATCACAGACATGGGCGGTCACATCCAGTCCTACGGCCGTTCAGCAGAGGTCAACAATTCCTACCTGCCTGTCATATTCGAATTCAACAACACAGGCGACGTCGTTCAGGGCTCATACGCAGAAATTTATCTCATCACCGGCGATCGTGAAAACGTGATTAGCGTGCCGCTTTCTGCCCTCACAGAAGAGCAAGGCATACATTATTTATATATAAGAGTGGATGAAGAAGGCTATCGCAAGCAGGAGGTGACTCTTGGAGAAAGCGATGGCGAAAGAGTTGAGATTCTCTCAGGCATAAAGAAAGGAGATGATGTTGTTGTAAAAGGTGCCATGCAAATCAAGCTCGCCTCTGCCAGCAATGCCATTCCAGCGCATAATCACGAACACTAATTCCATTAACATTCAACATCTTAGCAAATGCTAAATCGCATCATACGCTTCTCACTTGAGAACAGAATAATCATACTCGTAGCCACGGCTCTGCTGGTCATTGCAGGAATCTACGCCACTTCAAAAACCGAGGTGGACGTGTTTCCTGACCTCAATGCACCTACCGTTGTTGTAATGACAGAGGCTGGCGGAATGGCAGCCGAGGAAGTCGAACAGCTCGTCACCTTCCCTATCGAGACAACTGTGAACGGCAGCACAGGCGTTCGCCGCGTTCGCTCTCAATCCACCAATGGGTTCTCTGTCGTATGGGTGGAATTTGACTGGGGAACAGACATTTACCTTGCCCGTCAGATTGTCAGCGAAAAGCTTGCCGGCATTTCCGAACAGATGCCCGACGGAGTGAGCATCCCTGTTCTCGGTCCTCAGTCGTCCATTCTTGGAGAAGTGCTGATTGTCAGCCTTACAAGCGACTCCACATCCTTGCAGGACCTTCGCACCTATGCCGACTGGGTGCTTCGCCCTCGTCTTCTATCCACAGGCGGCGTAGCACAGGTCAGCGTTCAGGGCGGAGACATCAAAGAATACCAGATTCGCATCTCACCTGCCAAGATGAAGCATTTTGGCGTTACCCTCGATGACGTCATGACCAGCACACGAGGCATGAACAAGAACACCAATGGCGGCGTGAGATATGAGTATGGAAATGAATACATTGTGCGTGGCATAACATCCACAAACGACATTGACCAGATACAAGCATGCATAGTCAAGAAGGATGGCGAAAGCGTCATCACACTTGCCGACATTGCTGATGTTTGCGTCGGCAGCCAGTCGCCAAAGTTGGGCGTTGCAAGCGAGAAGGGACATCCTGCCGTACTGCTCACCGTGACCAAGCAGCCTTCAACAGGCACCATCGAACTCACGCAACAGTTAGACAAGGAAATCGCAGACTTGCGCACCACCCTTCCCCATGACGTGCATGTTTCTACCGACATCTTCCGCCAGTCGGATTTCATAGAAAGCAGTATTGACAATGTGAAGAAATCGCTTATCGAAGGCGCTGTTTTTGTGGTAATTATCCTGATGCTGTTCCTTGCCAATGTTCGCACAACAGTAATCTCGCTTGTCACCATTCCGCTTTCCTTCCTTGTGGCAATGATAGTGCTGAACCTTTCTGGCATCGGCATAAACACCATGACGTTAGGCGGTCTTGCCATTGCCATCGGCTCGCTTGTCGATGATGCCATTGTCGATGTGGAAAATGTATTCAAGCACATAAGGCTAAATCAAGAAAAACCAGAAGACGAGCGTACTCCACTTATCAAGCTGATTTACAACGCATCGAAGGAGGTGAGAATGCCGATTCTCAATTCCACACTTATCATCGTTGTCAGCTTTGCCCCACTCTTCTTCCTCAGCGGCATGGAAGGCAGAATGCTCATTCCGCTTGGCATAGCTTTCATCACCGCACTTTTCGCTTCAACATTGGTAGCATTGACACTCACGCCTGTGCTATGCAGCTATCTGCTGGGAGATAATAAACAAGGTATCAAAGGCGGTAAAGTTCTTGATTCTAAAGACACTAACTCTCCTCATGAGCCTTTTATTTCCCGTTGGATGAAAAAACACTATAATTCAGCACTCACATGGGCATTGCAGCATAGCAAGGGAATCATCATTTCAACATTTGCCCTTTTCATTGTGGCAGTTGCTGTTTTCTGCACTCGTGGCAGCAGCTTCCTGCCTAAGTTCAACGAAGGTTCTTTCACCATCAACATCTCTTCGCTTCCAGGCATCTCGCTTGAAGAGAGCGACAGCATTGGTGTGAGAGCAGAGCGGCTTCTTTTGCAGATTCCAGAAATAAAGACCGTTGCAAGAAAGACTGGTCGCGCTGAGCTTGACGAGCATGCTCTTGGCGTGAATGTCAGCGAGATAGAAGCACCATTCGTGCTGGACGAGCGCAGCCATGAGGAGGTGCTGAACGATGTGCGCGAGAAACTTTCCATCCTTGCTGGTGCCAACATTGAGATTGGGCAGCCTATCTCCCATCGTATTGACGCCATGCTTTCTGGCACACAGGCAAGCATTGCTATCAAGCTCTTTGGCACGGATCTCAACAAAATGTTCACCATTGGCAACCAGATCAAGGAGGCCATTGAGGACGTTGACGGCATTGCAGATCTGAATGTGGAACAGCAGATTGAGCGACCAGAACTGAAGATTGTGCCTCGCCGCGAACTGCTTGTGCGCAATGGTATTTCGTTGCCTGAGTTCAGCGAATTTCTTGCTGTAAGCTTGCAGGGCGAGACCGTTTCGCAGGTTTATGAAGGCGGCAGAGCTTTCAATCTCGTTGTCAAGGCTGAGCATGCTGAAGACATAAAAGACCTCATCATCGACACACAGGACGGACGCAAGATTCCTCTCAGCGATGTTGCTGATATTGTGTCAACTGCAGGTCCCAACACCATCAATCGCGAGAATGTTCAGCGAAAGATTGTCATTTCTGCCAACACCAGCGGACGCGCCTTGAGCAGCGTTGTTGCCGACATACGAAATACTGTTGATAAGAGCATTCAACTGCCTGAAGGCTACCGCATTGAATATGGCGGACAGTTTGAGAGTCAGGAAAGCGCCAGCCGTGTGCTTTACGCCGTATCGGGCATAGCCATCCTCGTTATTCTCTTGTTGCTGTTCATGCAATTCCACGATATCAAGGAAGCAGGCGCTGTGCTTCTCAACCTGCCGTTGGCACTCATTGGCGGCGTATTCGCCTTGCTCATTACGAATGCGGAGGTCAGCATTCCTGCTGTCATCGGATTCATCTCGCTTTTCGGAATTGCCACACGCAACGGCATGCTGCTCATAACAGAATACAAGCGTCTTCGCAGCGAATGTGGCATGTCTGTCAGGGAAGCAATCATAGAGGGATCACTCTCTCGTCTCAACCCCATCCTGATGACAGCGCTAACATCGGCACTCGCCCTTGTTCCGCTTGCACTCGGAGGCGACCTGCCTGGCAATGAGATTCAGTCGCCTATGGCAAAAGTCATACTTGGAGGACTCATCAGCTCCACTCTTCTCAACGCATTCCTAATTCCAATTATTTATGAAAAGATATCTAAGCATAATTAGCATATTTCTCGTCTCTATATCAATCTTTGCAGAAGACGAGGTAACCATAGCACTTCAGCAAGTTGCAAAGAACAATCTAACTCTGAAGGCGCTTTTGCATGAGAGCGAAGCAAATGTTCTCGACACGAAAGCAGGCAATGCTCTCGGCGGTCCATCCGTTGAATATTCTCCTTTCTACAAGAAAGGCTATAGCGGACTTGCTGAAAGTGAGCTTATTGTGAAGGAGGATTTTGATTTTCCGACAAAGTATGCTGCCCGCAACAAACTTGCTTCTCTTCAGAAAGAAACGGGCGCAATGACCTACGAGCGCCAGCGCCGTGACATTCTGCTCGAAGCCAAGCTTCTTTGCCTGGACATCATTCGCATAAACCAGACTTTGCAGATGCTTCATCAGCGTCTTACAAACAGCGAGACACTCAACACAATGTACCAGAAACGCCTGGACGCAGGAGATGCAAACATACTGGATGTCAACAAGGTGCGACTTGACTGCATGGAAGTCAAGACTCTTTGCAGCGAGGCGGAAAATGAGCGTTCTACACTTCTTCAGCAACTCCAGCAACTGAATGGCGGCTTTGCCATAGATATTACCGGCACAAAGCTCCCTGAGATTGACATGCATTTCAGCTATGAAGATTTCATCAATCAGGCAATGGCACAAGATGCAAGCATCCGTGAAGCAGAAGCAAACGTGAAGACCATGCGTCAGGATGTCAGCATCAGTCGTCAGGAATGGCTGCCAAATCTATCCGTCGGCTATCGTCGCAACACAGAAATGAAGGAAGCAGTCAACGGCTTCATGGTTGGAGTCAGCTTTCCCCTTCTTGGCAATGGCAGCAAGGTGAAGGCAGCCCAGCATCGTCAGCAGAGTGCAGAGTTGCAACTGCAGCAGTTACAGCAAGATACAGAGTCCTCACTTCGTTCACGATACATGGAGATGCAGAATCTTCAGCACATCCTCGATCATAGCGATGTAGAGATGATGCAAGAGATGCTCCAGCTACTCTCAAAGGCGCTCCAGCATGGTGAAATCACTGCTTTACAGTATTATACAGAAATCAACAGCATCTACGAGAAGATACAGCGTCACATCGACGTTCATTGCCAGATGGTGAAAATACAAGCCTCCCTCTACAAAAACGAATTGTAGAAGGAGGCTCGGATCTATCAATAAATGTTTATGTATAATCAGTTATGATTTATGCTCTTAACAGGGCGGATATATAGACCTTTATAACGGTCAATGCCATCAACATTCTTAGAGTTTCCCGCACCTACCCTAAGACCGTATGCTTTCTCATAGTAACAGTCTTGGTTGTTTGAATTAGGTATATTATATACTGTGCTTGACCAGTAATCTGCTATTCGAAGGAAGATGCGTGGGTCAGATTCTGTATATGCATGGTTGGCTTCTGTTGATTTCTTATAAACCCAATAACCCTTTATAGCACCTGATTCGTAGTATTCCCAATGGCAATTGTCGATAAGCTCTTGGATTTCATCTTTAGTAGGCATACGGCAGCCATCATTCCAAGCTACATTGGCTGCATCATCGGCACTAACGAGATTAGTTGTTGCCGTAGCATCTGCAATGTCTCCTACCACATAGTCCACATATTCATCCTCATCAACAATTGGGAACTTTGAAGAATACTTCTTCATGTGATAACCATCTGCCCTATAAGAAGTTCCATCACCATACTTATAATTTTCTTGTGAGAAAGATGTCTTTACAGGAGAGCCGTTTCTGATGATATTCATCTTATTCGCATCATCGCTTTCGCCCTCGCCTGCAATCTCGCCCCAAGCGTATGGGATGCCAAATTCAGAAGTTTTTGAAGCACCAAGGTTGCGTGTTGCCCAAAGTACACTTACGCCAAGGTCAACATAGAGGGATGTTCCTTGTTCAAAGGAAGAAGGAGATGTTGCAGAAACATCATAGTATTTGCTTCTCTCAAGAACAACATCCTTTTTTACTGTTGCTCTAAGATACTTATCTGATGTCTGATAAGTAATTTTCAAGTTGCCAGATGCAATAGTTTGAGGCAATACTGCAATATAATATGTGTTGCCAGCCTTAATGTCGCCAACAAGTGTCACCTTGCTTGACAAAGGATTACCAGAAGGATTAGTGCATGTTGGCACATCATTGTTATAATCAACATTAACAGAACCAGAAAGGTATGTTCCTCCAGTTGCTTCAAGTGTGATTGACTTGCATGCTGCCTTTGGTGTTACCTTAACGAAAGCACAGACATTCTTGAAGTTGAAAGTCTGCTCGCTCTTGGTTGTCACGCCTATCATTGGTGCAGCCTTAGGATCGAATGTGTTATCTGTGGCATGCTGAAGAGATGGTACTGTAACCTTTTGAAGCTTATTTCCATCCAAACTCACATAACCTTGATAAGGATACAATCCTGCATAATTAGCAGCATCAGCAGCAGTTGTGCCTGTAAATGAGCCAGATGTGGAGTTAGCACCAGTAGTAAGAGCGAACCTCACATTTTCAAAGTTTGGCACATTGGTAAGCACGCTTATCTCATCGCCAGCATTCCACACAATATCTTTGACACCATCAGGAGTGCCTTCAACGATAGATGCTCGTGTTTCGTTTCCCTCAAAAGCAGCCATGAAGGTCATCTTCACGCCACGGTCTTCATGTCCCTGATTTTCAACGATGCTATCAGAGCATGATGAAGCTATTACCAATAATGAGCATATTGACAATACTGATATAATCTTTTTAGAAATTGTCTGTTTCATATTTATATTCATCTTCTCCAATAGAAAAACCTTGTGTTAGCGATTCTGTATTGCCTGTATTGCTGCCATTATTCAGCAATAATCCTTTTAACTCAAAAGGTGCAACCTTTGATATTGGTTTCTTGTAATGTTTCTTATTCATTTTTTATCTCCAATTTACATAAAAACTCTTTTTAGTACTACCAAGAATACCGCTCTGCTGATACTTGAATGATTCAGAGAGGAATATGCGGTGCTGCACAGCAGAATAGTAGCGGAGCTGCACATCCTGTCCCTCGGCGCAATCTTCGTCAGCACATTGGTTTACTACAATAGAAAAACGCATCGTGCTGTCTGTATCAAGCTTTGGTGAAACGACACCACGACACTCCTTGCCTACAAAAGCGGAAAGGCAATCATCTTCGTTCACAGTTGCAGGCATGTGGGCTGCATCCATGGTAACCAGCATAAGACCTGTTGGGTCAATGTCTGAAATGACAACCCAATCTGAAGGCTTTGCAGCTGTGCCTACAGAATCAGGGCGATAAATGGTGAAATCTTTTGATGACGCCAAAATAGTCGTGTCCTTCTTTGTTGGATCAACAGGATTTACAGGACCACCATTCCCATTTTCATCATTATCCTTTGAGCATCCTCCCAGCACAAGAATGCTGGAGAGGATAGCTATTGCATAAATCAATTTATTCATTGATATATTTAGTTTTTTTGTTTTAGTTTTTGTTATCGTTTTAGTTTTCGTTTTAGTTTTCGTTCTTCATCTTTTTCTTTCCATCGATGATAAACACACCCTTGCGAGCCTTGATGTCTTCTGGCTTCTCGTACTTTATACCATTGATGTCGTAAACATCACCTGATTCGCTGTTTGTGAAATCAATAGCGAATGGCACGTCAAGCGATCCGCAGACAACATCGGAGTCGTACATCAAACCATTCATACTCTTGCCCTTAACCTTATCATCGTGTACAAGAGCGAAGCGTACGGATGCACCTTCCTCAGCATTTACAGATATGAAGAAGAGCTGTTCGCCATTATCAAGATCTGTCACCTTGGCACGACCTGCAATGACTCCATTAGCGTATGCTATGATCTCGTCACCTTCTTCATACTCAACGCCTTCGCCAAGTGTTGCAATGACTGGCATGTTGGCATTGTATTCTGTAGGCTCAGAAAGGACGAGGTCGAGGTCGAAAGTCTGAGTTGAGAGTTTAGAACTAATGCTCATTGCACGAGTGCGAGCGGATCTGTCAATGACGGTATTTGTGTAATTTATCTTAATTGGCTCAGGATTGTCATCTTGGGAGATATACTTAGTATAATATCCCTGTCCAGGATGCATTGCCTTGAGCGAACCTACCCACTTGCCTTCTCTATCGGCAACGGCAAACAATGTGAGATTCTTGATTACAGTGCCTACGACAGACTTACCTGCTGAGTAGTCGGACATGGCTGTCTGTATAGGCTGGTCAACCTCAAGCAGATATGCAAGCTCATTCCACAAGCCCTTAGAAGGATTTGATGTATTAGGATAGAGCTCAACCCAACGGTCAGACTCAGGAATATGATAACCGAATACTGTGAGCGTGCCTGGATTCTGAGCATACAACTGATAAACATGGTGTTTCTTGTTGTCGATGTCATCAATGTCGCTGCTCCACTTTTGCTGACCATTTGCGTCAATCAAGAACTCGGAAGATACACGACCGCCATTCTTGTTCACATAAACAATGCGGTCACCAGGAGTGAATGCGCTATTGTTTTGGAACAATCCATTGATGCCAGTATTGTTCTTAGGAGTGATGTTGAACGACATCCAGTTCCAACCGTGAGAGAAGGCAATATTCTGCATAATCTCATTCGATGGAGTGAAGATGATAGGATAATTTGGAGGACAGCCAACAACACCATTGTTAGTGAAGTTGATGCGTGTAGATTTAACATTCTCGGAATCGAGACGCTTGAAAGGATTGAGAATAGACACCTGATTTGTCTGAGAATTCCACAACATGAAAGAAATTTCCTTGTATGTAGTGGTGCCATCGTATGTCTTTGGCAACATATTCTCATTACCTTTGACAGTCAGATAGATATATGGTATGCCTGATTCATCTTTTGTGATATTTGCCATACCTACACATACATTATTATAGAATGCAGCAACGATATCAGACTCATTAGTGTCAATATATTTCTTACCGCCAGAATTAGCAAGTTCCACCTGTCCCATGATGTTCATTGTATATTTATAGTCCTCATCTTCAGTCACGCTCCATTCTGGTTCTCTTGCTTTCACATTGATGCTGATAGGAAGAGATGAAGACAAGCCGTTATCATCAATAAGATACAACATTGTCTCATATTCGCCAGGAGCAAGGTCAGGAGAAATTCTCATGACGATTTCATTTTCTCCAAGAGGATCAATCACGCCCTGAGTCACATCGATGCTCATCCATGAACAATTCTCAACAATGCTGTATGGAACTGTACGTCCGCTCAAGTTCTGGAACCAAATGTAATCAGTCTCACCCTCTCCGTAATTAACATCCAGTTTCAAATGCTTGTCATCCCAAACAAGAACATTCCTATCAACATAAACCATCATCATCTGCGGATTAGCCAGCACATTTCCTTGCAGGTCTTCCACATTGCGCACCGTAATCGTAAGAGTCTGGTGATTGATGTCGCGGTCAGCCTTCTTTATGTTGATTTGCAATTCATTATCGGCAGCAGTCCATGAGAATGGAATGTTAGTCATACCAGTGGCAGGATATACAGGACAGTATAACGTTTCATCGTCAACATTTTTTATCTCCTCCTCACTGAGTTTGAACATATCAGTTCGGTCAAGAACCCTATTTCCTGTAGGTTCACCATTCACTTTCTCTTCATTGAATTTCATGTTGTATGGAGAAAATACAGGCTGATGATTTCCATTTTCAGTGTCATCCATTTCAAATGGCAAGAAGCACTCAAGTCCCATTTCATATCCTGTAGGAGCATAGTTGTAAATCTGTCCAATGCTGTTAGCAGGGAAAGCGAGATTCCAGAATGTGAAATTGTCAAAGTTGCCATAGAAACCTTCATCACCGAATTGAACAGCATGGTTTTGCAATCCAGCGATATCTTCGCATGGCAGAGAACTTGCAAGCTGTCCGTCATAGTAGAAGCTTGACATATTCTGAGACTTATTGACAATAACGATAACATTATGCCATTCATTGCTGAAAGTATCAGCATCAGAAATCTTGTAACTTTTCTTGCCTGATGTGAGCATAAGAGATTGATTGTGAAGTCCCAGTCTGAAATATTCAGAGTCAGCCACGTCACCAGCTTTGAACAGTGTCACGGAACTGCTATTGGAACCAGATCCGAACGTTTCATCATTCACTTTGTACCAGAAAGAAAGCGTAAAGTCATCATAGTTAGAGCATCCTAATCGCTCTACAGCAGCATCATCAAACATGACAGGCTTGCCAGAAAGCTTGAGCGAATGCTGACCATCAGGAATCTGCCATGTAGGTGCCGTGCAGTAGAGGTCGCAGCCATTCACCTTATCAAACAGGATGTTGCCCTTACCCTCATCAATAGGCCAGTAAGCATAAAGGCTTGGCTCATTCCTTCTGAGAATCTTGCTTTTCTTCGACATAAACTCACTCAAACTCAAAGCCTTGTTCCACAGACGCGCATCAGTCATGGCACCATTCATAACAGCGCCAAGCATTACAATACCCTTGATGGCACCTATATTGATGTTTTCAGGGTCGGTAATCACCGAATCATTTGCATTCGTAATAGCTACAGTCTTTATAGTTGTGTCGCCCAAGAAGAATGTAACCTCAGGACCATTATTTTTGCCCTTCTGCTTGAACGCCATGCCCACATGAGTAAGGTTGCCCCTAAGGGAAGCAATGTTAACAGAATCCGACTTGAACGTTATGTCGTTTATTGAAACATAGAAACGATCATTTTCATAAACGTATGCGAGATATGAACTTGACGCATGCTTATCAGTAGAAGAAAGCGTGTCAACCATCACATATAAATAATTAGAATTCCATAAACTGTCAGGTTCAATCTTCACCATCATATCTATCGTGAAGTCATTGTCTGTAAGATTGCGGTAAACCTTAGAAGTTGGTATTGAGATCGTGCCAGTCATAAACGACAGTCCATTCTCTAATCTGAGCGACGTGCTGTATGTGGTATTATTATCATTCAAGTAACCGACAACCTGGAAATTGCTTGTCTTGTTCAGATAGTTGTATGCAATCGGCTCGTTGAAAGGAATGGAAATAACATCATCAAAGCGGAATACGCCATCAGCAGGCTTAGGCATGCCGAACACCTCAGGACTGCGAGTATCCTTCGTACCAGACATCACGTTAGATGCGCGAGTAGCATATCCTGTACCGAGAGCGCGGAACGCAACAGCACGGAGGTCGTACTTCATTTCCATAGGATCCTTCTCGCCATAGAATTTCACATTGCTAATCTTTCCAGACAAAGGAATCATCTCCTTGTTTCCTGTAGCCTGAGCAAAGAGCGTGCTATCGTTGTAGAAGCTTGTCACAGTCACCCACTGGCTGTCACCCTCAGTCTGCTTTTTATATTGAAGTTCAACATGATGGAATCCGTCGCTATGAACGTTGAATCCGTCAATATTTACAGGGATGTAATATCTTCCCTTCTCATCCATAGCAGAGAAAGTGTTCATTACCCACTTATCCGTAGGTGAAGAAATATTCACCTTAGAAGCCATAGGCAAATAGTTGATGCTCACATTAGCTATGTCAGCCAACTTAGCATAACTGTCACGGAACACAAGCTGGAGGTTTGTGAAGTCATAGCCATTGCCACGCTCCACCTCGATGGTCTTAACGATGCTCTCGCCCGGACCAATGATGAAGTCACGTCCCTCAGTAAGAGGCTCGCCATCCATAGTGAACTTAGCACCGTAAGGGTTAGTGCTATCCTCAACATAGAGCATGAAATGAGAAGGGCGCAGATACTGTACATTCTGTCCCAGCTCACTCTCATTTGTAAGATGAACAGTGAATATTGCTTTCTCATCTTCAGGAAGATTGTTGACAATAGGCTGTTCCACATAAATCTTTGGATTGTCCATCTTTAGAGGGTCATTACCAAGCTTCACGCTCTTTCCATCCTCACCTGCAAAGAATGTTGAGTCAGCAGGGAAATATGGATTGCGCACAGCTCCACCTTTCAGGTAGAAGAGGAAGTCTGAGAATTTAGATTTCTTTGCTACGTCTTGTTTTGCGGATGTTGCAAAATCAATTTCATCCTGATCCATTAGATATTTATCAGAATAACCTATGTTTGGGACTTTGACAACATCAATGTCAAAATAACTCTCATCATTAGTATCAATATAGTAACCACGACCAGCACTATTAACCTTAGGACATGCATTATTGTTTGTAAGGTTAAAATCTACACTTGGTGCCACCTTAAATGAAAAATTCATACCTGGAGCACGTGTACCAAAATCAATGTTCTGCTTTGGAAATGCTTTGTAGGTTTCTATGGCATCATTTACTTTGTTTGCATAATCTTTGCTATTTGACGAATACTTTTGATCTGTTGGCGAGCCTGAAGCATTAGCTCCATAAGAAAAATTACCATTCAACACATTATATCCAGCTGCTACAACAATAGGTTTTGACGCATAATAGGATGTGAAGTTTTCTGAGTATTCAACAGATGTGCCAGCTATACTATACTTAATAACACCTTCACCAGAATCCCCCATGTGGTTAATTTTAGTCTGTTCATTATCTTTAATAATTTCAGTCCATTTGGCTATCATGATGTTAAGTCTTTGCACTTCATCAACAACTTGCTTCTGGCTACTATTGTACATTTTGTAGTAACCTTTAAGACCGAAACGAGGATCATCTGCTTTAACTCGGCTCCAATACTTTGGCTCATTTGCATTTTTCGACATTTCCTCAATTACGGTACTGTCTGGAGCATATATCAAAAGATTGTCGCGAGTATCAATAAGATTTGGAATAAGAGTACCAAGGATATATTTCTGAGAATAAGCAAATTGACGCTTTGAATCGTCAATATTCAAGTGTACCTTCTCTGCTACAACAAGATAAAACCTTTCTCCTTCATCATCTACTCCATCCTTAACAACACGAATTGTTCCGCGGTTAATAGCACCCTCCACTGCTTCGTACGTTGTCTGATCAATAACAGAGAATGTTTCTGCTGTATTAATTTTTGCAGTATTTACAGTGCCAATATAAACATCAGCCATAGCACCGACATCAAGTGGATCAGAGCTTGTCGAAATCTTTTGGTTGGTGGTCATGCTATAAGTTGCATTATGAGTATATCCTCCATTTATAATAGGAATTGTAGATGATATTTTAAAAGATGATGACGTTGATATTTCTTGACCGAAAAATGCTCCAGCCCCCATACCTGTCCACGCTCCAACAAGGGAAGTAGCACTTGCACCCCAACCTGGGGTTAATGTTACATTAAGACCAAGAGATACCTTAAAATCATGACTCCATTCGTAAGACGTGCCACTTTCGATCCATGAGTAACTTCCTGCACCGTATGGGTCGCGAAGCACATCTACTACATCTATATCATTATCGAAAGTTACAACATCTGTGCCTTTGTCACGATAGCCAGTCACGAATGCCTTGAGCGAGTTAGCTTCATAATAGTAGTCATTGAGCTTCACAGAGAAATTCATATAGCGGAGAGCATCCTCTTCTGTCTGGCTGAATGTAGTGTTGCCAGCCTGGAACACAATAGTTGCCATACCCAAAGAGTCAAGTTCATACTCCTCCTTAGCATTGTTGCTGAGCAAACCGTTTTGAACAATGAGAGTGCCACCATCAAGATGGACCTCATCCAAAACGTTAGTCTCTTCATTATTATAGTAATAATCCTCGTGTGCTCTTACTTGGAAGGTATATTTATTGCCTTGAGAGAACACAGGATAACCGAACAGATAGTCAACAGTTTTTGTATCCTTATCATATTTCGCAATAGTTGCTTCCACAGCCTTACCTTCAAGATTCATCTCGACAATTTTCTCATCGCCAAGGAATCCTGTCTTCTGACCATATCTATACTGCTCGTATGTGACAGTGGCAGGCTTATGATATGCACGCACATAGCTCGCATTGAGATCTATGCTTTGGTTAGAACCTGACAGAGTTCTTGTTATTGTTCGAGTAGCGATACTATCCGTAAGGTCAACAACATCAAAGCCTTCGCCATCACTGTAGAGAGTGCTGTAACCTTCTGCTGAGAGCTGAGTTACTTTATATTTCGTTGGGAAAAGATCTACAAAGAACTCACCTGTCACAGAGTCAGGCTGGATAATGATACGCTTGCGCTGATAGCTGATAGAAGTCTTTGCCTCATGATCAGGATATAAACCCTTGTGTGGATGCGTCACACTATCTTCTCTTTCTGTAATTTCTGGATGTTTAACATCATAGACAAGAAGTGAACTATTGTCACCCTCAAGCTGAAGCACAATAGTGGCATTGTCACCAAGGTTGTTCTTTGAAAGACCGAAGCCAAGAGGCTTTCTTGCCTCCACATTACCACCGCTGAGACGGCCAACGAGACGAGTTTTTGTATTGTCATAATAAACACCGTCCTCGTATGAACCTCCATCTTGAAGCTTCTCAGGAGCATCAGCAGTACCAACGATATATCCGTCATTATCAAAAGCATGACCATCCTTCTGCATCTGCACTCGTACCTCGTTCTTGTATGGCACAAGGATAGCAAAGTAACCGTTAGCATCAGTCTTTAATGGTTCGCCATCATCGTTCTTGAATTTGGTTGTTACACCATCAAATGTGAGATTGAATGTTACATCACGCACAGGAACTGTAGATTTCTGGTAATAGACATTTCCCGAAACACGCTTGTAGCTTGAACATACAAACTTGATGCCAGTCTTCTCTGGCTGACTATTGCTCAGAGATATATTAGCAGCTTCATGCTTTCCAGCATACTCGAATTCATTGCCACCATAGTTTACGTTGATTACATACTTAGTGTTGACACTATCCACACAGCTGAAAAGCACATCGTTAAGTTCAAATGCACCAGTCTCGTCTGTTGTGATAATCCTGCTGAACGAAGTGGTGTCGGCACTAATCTGTTCAGACGTTGCTTCTGCATTTCGTCTTTGAGGAGCATCTGCAATAATGCCTTCCTGAACGCCCTTCATCACAAGATTGCCCTCACCATCATACACATCTTCTATATATATATATTGTGGAGACTCACGATTAATCACAACCTTAGCACCCGCAATACCTACGCCATTAGGCATAACAACACGACCTGCCAGCTTTCCTCTATAGGAAGGATAACCCAAAGCAGTTTTCTTATATGAATATGTCTTTTGACGATAAACGTATGTTGCCGTGAGTTGGTATTCCCAAACATGGCCCGGCTGAGCCAAAAGGTCATTGTACTCCTCGTCGGCATTAGCAATTTTCACTTTCTCCCAAACGTTTTTGCCATCTTGGGAATATTCTCTGCGTTCCAGAGTGAGAGAGCTCATCTCGCCTGCACCTAAAGTCCAGTGAACATTGACTTTTCCGACAAGGTCACGCGATGCAACAAAATTGCTGATAAGCGCAGCCTTCTCTGTGTAGCTCAGGTTTGCTTCTTCCTCAGTTGTTGACAGAGGCTCGTTGAGGGTACTCTCCATAAATTCAGAGTCTGTGCCATCCACCTTTGCACTATAATAATAATGAGTGTATGGCAAAGATTGGCAGTCCTGAATTTCAGCATAGTAAACACCCTTTTCTGCATCCCATAGCACATCGTTGCCTCTTACGGTGAATGTGCGGGCAATTGCATCCTTGCCTTCGTTGTATTCGATTTCAGGACTGTATCTCGAAATCACTACCTCTGCATTCTCATCCCAGCGGTAACGGCGATAATCCAGATTATTCTCCTTTGCAAACTTGTGTATAGCAGCAGAATCAGCCCTCATATTATATTCCCAAGGATAAGGGTTCTGCAATTCCACTCGGACAGTCACATTCTTGTCCTCTGACCAGTAATTTCCCTGAGTCACATTTATCTTTGTCACAATAGGGAGTGTGGAATTTGTAGCAAGAGAATCTTCAACAATAAACTTGCCTCGGTGGGATGGCCACATAGACTGTGTCAGACCACGATATACCTGATAGTAGTATTTCTTTGAAGGATGAGAATAGAAACCCTTCAAAGCAGTCTTGTCAAAATCGTCCAGATAAGTGGCACTGTCTATCTGCTGCTCTATTCTGCTGTCAATAGTAAGTTCCTTATTGCCTGATCCCAGTTCCAGCTGACTTTCTTCCATGTCGTCAATCACAGAGAACCAACCAATGGTAGTTCCGTCTCTACGCTTCATCTTTTTCATATTAGAATCATCCAGATATGCAGAGCCAATAGCCTCATACTGGAAGAAGTCAGGAGTTGTGGAACGAATGACAACAAATGGGTCTGCACTCTGAATATCTTCATCATCAGGATTCTCAATATACCACTTCACTTCTGTTTGAGGATGCTTGATGCCTACAGAGTCAGGATTGCCTATCTCGTTGACAGTAAGTCCCTTGATAGAGTGGTATGGCTTGTATGAGAAATGAGAAACAGCAAATTCAGCATCCTTGTATGATCCAGAATCGTCACTCTTCTGCACAATCAGTTTAGTCACCAAAGCAAGGTTAACGGTCTTTTCTGAATGAGGGAGCGAAATTTCCAATCCGTTACTTGGCGAAGCAGAGTTGTCTGTATAGTTGTAGAGCTGATTTGTGTCATCGCCCTTATTTATGAGCCAGCTCTGACAAATCTGATTGGCAGAACTTGCATAAACCTTCACATTACCCACATCGCAAAGGTCTGCCTGAACATCGAGATATGGTTCGATAACATTCAATCCCAAGTCTTCCTTCTGAGTCAATGAATTATCAATATCAAGCACCTTATTACATGTGAGACAGTGAGCTTTAAGTACGCCATCTACCTCAACAATTTCCATATACTTATGGTCTTCACACTGTTCATAATGTCCAATAGGAGATTCTTTTGTAAGCATCTTATTGTTGTCAGCAAAATCCATCAGAGTGTAATTTGTACCAGAAGGCTTCTTATATGGATGATAATCATGCTTCAATATATTATCTTCGTATATCTGACAGCTGTAAATGTCAATACATGAATATGCTGAGGATTCTTTGTTGTCTTGGTACCGGACGGTGCCTATAGCAAAAGGTATTGATGTTGACATAGAGGTACCTCCAACTGTCAGCACCTGATCATGATAATCGGGCAGTTTCTCATAATCCTTATCGACAATGAATTGATCCTTGTCGAGAGTAAGAACGTATATAGCACCATCCTGCAGCTTAACTTTGTCTGCTATGAATTTTGTGTCGCCATAAGTTGCTGTAAGCACACCACTTGATACTCTAAACTGGAATCTCTGCTTGCTATCATTCTGGTGCCATGAACCAAACAAATCCTTATCAGCACCGTCAGTTGGTTTATGATACTTGAAATGCAACTTCACTCTGGTACTCAGTTTTGGAGCATAGCCCGTGTCGAAATACAAGTTATTTTTTGAATCTACATAACCTGCTCTCACATAGTTACGATCCTGAGCTGCCATCTGCAGCACAGTTGTGATAAGCACAAGCACAAATATACTTAATCGTCGCATATATATATTAAGTTTTTATGTTTTTGAGTTTTTGAGTTCTTAATTACCCGGATGGCATTTCTCCCCCTCTACGGGGGAGGTGGCATTTATGCCGGAGAGGGTCTTTTTACTTCCTTATTTTTCTCGTTGTTCCATTCTTGAACTTGACAATGTTGATGCCATTCTGTGGTGCGTTCAATCTCACACCGCTTGGAGTATAGAACTCAGCACCGTTCAAGTCTTGGAGTTTACCATCATCCATTATTGCTATGCCTGTAGCATCGTCACCGAAATTGAGGAAATAACGCTCAGGAGCCTCCGTAGAAGTAGGATTGCTCATGATATAGGCATGGTATGGACGGACAGAGAGCGATGATGTAATACGGAAGAAGGTGTCACCCTGGATAGCATATATTGTCGCTTCTGAGACATCCTTAATATCAATGTTCACTTTAGTAAATGATCCATTCAATGTCAGTCCCTCAGAAATATTCACGCTTGCTTCAACTGGCACAATATCAGAACCTTCATGTGTAATGTAGAGTGTATCAGAAGCTTCTTTCATCTTGAATATGCATGGAATTCCAGCTTCGACAGCATCCACTTGCTGAAGATTGATGAACGAATTATCATTCTCTTTATTTGTCACATTCTTAGCAACATAGAGATCAAAATCTGGATGCTCATCTGCTTTGATTGCAAATGGCAGACAGATTGTTCCATACATTGTGCCTGGGGTGAGAGTGCGAGAGTAGCTAAAGCTCTTTCCTTGGAATGCATTAGCTGAAGCGAATCCATTGATGCCATCATCCACAATGTTGATTGCGGAGGTGTTCTCATCGTTGATTGCAAGAGTGTCGCCATTGCATGTGAAAGCATCTGTCCACTGAGCCACGAGAACCGTTGTATCTGGATGGTTTTCAGGTACGGTCATCGTTGCGCCGTCACTAATGAGTTCACCAAACGTGCCATCAGCTTTCTTCTCGCGCCATCCGCTGAATATGCTAAGAGGCTTTGTGAACGTGCAAGGCTTAAGAGTGTCAGAAACAACAATTCGCTGAATGCCCATGTGTCCTTTTACGCTTTCGTCTTTCTCAAATTTCACATCAGTATAATAACCAATACCTTCTTTATGATCGCAGATGTAGCAATGCTTCATCACTTTGCCATTTTCAAATGTTTCCATGTAATACTTATGGGCGCATTTGTTTTTATCTATCTGAACTGTAGCATTTTTGACTGGAACATATTCATTTGCCACAACATCGTAAATTCCAGCAGATTTATTGAAATAGGCAGGCATGAAATAGTGTCTCAATGCACCTTCTTGCATGATAGCATATTCGTATATCAATGAACTTTCGTTCAAGTCAGGATACTTGGCATCTATATGCTGAACAGGCTTGCTGTCTTTTTCCATATCTATATATATAATGTGTTTCTTATTCTCTGGCTGAACTGCTTTGAGATCGTCAGCAGATTTCACACTCAGAGCATTGAGAGGGTCAGTGACAACATCGCAGATGCAGCAATGCTTTCTGTATTTGCCATCTGAATTCTTTTCCAACTTATAGTACTTATGGTACTGACATTCTGGAATATAGTATGACTGTACTTGTCCTTCAAATTCCTCAAATGTACCAGTCACAGCATCGTACATTCTCACCTTGCCTTCAAAATGGCTTGGGAAATAGTTGTGAATAAGCTTACCTTCGCTATTATAGACTGGGGTATTCTTCACATCAGTATTTGTTTCATAATCAATCGTTCCGAGCGTAATGGTCTTATCGGCATTGACAAAGCGTGATGTGCCGTTGGTGCGGATGAAACCTTCTGCCAGCTCTTCGTCAGTCAGCGGAACATATTCATCGCAAACCCAGCATAGCTTCTGCCATTTCCCGTCTTTCTGTACGATGTCGCAGTACTTATGTTCCTCACATTTCTTCACATAGCCGATCAAATTCTCGCTTTCAGAATAGATATATTTACAATGAACAAGGTCGAGGAATCCCAAACGATTGTCTTTCTTGGCAGGAACGTATTTGCGCACACAATCATCTCCTTGGTATATATCCAAGAAATAGTAGTGGAATGGGAATGATGCCCAACTATAGTCGAGATTACCATTATTCACATTTGAAAAACTTATAGTCGTTTTTCCTGTATATTCTTTGATGTTTGGACGTGTTGAATGATATACGGATGCCTTCATTTCTGGAGATTTATACACATATAGTTCATTCTTCTTGAAACTTATGTATTCGTCCACATGTCCCCTGCTCGCATATCCATCGTCGCTATCAGTCCATTTGTAGTTGTACTGTTTTTTATCTTTATCTTTGCTGAGTTCGAGATAGTAGGAACCATCAGCCGTAAGACCATCTTCAGAATTGTTAGCCTGTCCAAACAGATAGTTGAAAGATTTATTCTCTAAATCATTTGTGTTGAAGCCAACGCGCACGTTTGTATTGATGTCGGGCGTGATTCCTGTGTTAAATATTTTATCGTCAACAGCAATATAGTTGCGATTGTCTGTGTATTCTTCATCACAAATGGCACACTTGAACTGGCGTGTCTTGTCATCGTTTATCTTGAACAATACTCCATATTTATGCTCCTTGCATGGAACGATGTGTACCATGCTTTCGTCATAGCTGACTGATGACTGGCGTTTGATTGGTTGCAAGGTTTTGCCATATATGACATCAAACAGGCAAGGTGACATATTACCATCAACAGTCTTCTTTATAGGAAGATACCTTCTGACAAGATTGTTTCCATCATAAATATCCATCTTGTAGAAAGTCATATTGCCGCACCAAAGACTTTCCTGCTTTGTGTCGTTGAAGATATACAAATCATTTGAAATATCCCATTGATTATTTTTATTAGCTTCTGTTTTATAATCAGATAGAATATTTCCAACTACATCACATAACTTTATATATATGTTTTTATCATCACGACTGACTGTGAGGGAATAAATTTCTCCCTTTTCGAGATGTCTTGGAAGAGTGTATGTAATATTATTCTTACCATGAAGAAACAGAGTATATTTACCTGACTGATTAGGAACCTCTTTTATACTTGCTGAAATTTGTTTGCTATTGTCATAACAGCCAAACAAATGATTGCCAGAAACGTTAGTAGCATCATAGCCATCAATGCGGAAGCGCATTTCTATCTTCGTGTTATTGTTAATCCTAACATCGCTCTGGAAGTAATACTTCTGCTGAGTACTGATGCTACCTTCTTTGTCCTCAATCTCGAACGGTGCTTTTGCATCCTTACCTTTCATGGCGTGGAAGACACTGTCAATAGTGTCAAAAAAGCCATAAACTCCACATTTTGTAGAAGGTAGGAACTTGTGGAGCAATTTTCCGCTTTCGTAGATTTCGTACGAGAAAAGCTTATAGTTGGAAAGACAATCGCCCAAGCCTGTAGCAGTTGATGTTAAGTGAACGGCACCAACCAGAAGCGTCAAGGTGCTATCTGGCTGATAGTTAGAGGACGAGTAGCTATAGTCAACCAGATTCTCGCTGTAATCTGAATTGCGGCTGATGACGAGGTTCTTCATGCTCATCTTGAGATAATACTCATTCGATGGAGTGAGTCCATAGCCGTATGCCTCCCTCAAGTTTGAGTTGCCTTTCTCTGTTCCTACTGGCTGAGGATAACATACGGTAATGCGGTCAGTTCTATCATCTAATGCAAACTCTGACTGTGGATTATCATAACTAATTCCGAAGAAGTTCTGAACTGAACGTACCTTAGCTTCCTGATGGATGAAGTGCATGCGAATTTCGGTCTTGTTGTTTGGCACATATCCTGTGTCGAAGTAAGACGTTCCATTGAAGTCAATGTATGGTTCGTCGTCAGCATTGTAATTGAAAGTCTTGCCGCAGATGATACACTCACGATTGTTCGACTTATTGAAGAAGTAGCCATAATGCTGGTCATTCTTGCACGAAGCCACCTGACCTTCAAACCATTCTGAATTTCTTGGCTTTATATCACTTGCACTATGCTTTTCGTACAGACATATCGCATCCTTGCTATCTTTATTTCTATATACTGGCACAATGTCTTTGATCAGATTGCCCTTCTCCCAGACCTTCACGAAGCAGATATTCATGTCGGCGATGCAGTCCTCTGACAACGAGCCAATTTTACCTACTTCCATATTAACGGAATTCGCATGGAAAGGATATACAGCAAAATCATGGTGATAGTAGTCCTGTCCTTCCTTTGCATTTGGAATGGAGTCGATGACGATGTGTCCATTCTTTAATGTAATATAATATGTATTGTCAGGCTTGGCAATACCTGCAGGCGACTGCAATTCTTTGCATCCTGTAGCAAAATGGAAACTATTGTCGGAAGCATCCACCCATACACCAAACACGTCATTGCGTGACAACGCGGCAGTACCTCCTGACGATGCAGAACCGAAGATGGCGTTTATACCTTTCTTGATGCTGTTCAGCTTCACACATATCTGCACCTCGGTGTTTTCTGTTGCCAAAGAGTTGAGAGAGAAGTAATTGACAGGCTTACCATCATCGTTGGCAGTCTTCACGAATGAAGGGATATCAGCTAAGCCATGATTTACCATATAGTAATAGCCTGGTATTTCTGTGCTGTTTGAGACGGAACAATTGGCATCAACAGTCACATTTTTCGATTTGCTTGGATCTTCAACATAATATCCGCCATATATTGTTATGCCAGGATATGTTTCTTGAGAATCATTAAGCGCTTTGACAAACGTTTTAATTCCATAAACATCTATCTTGCCATCTACACGATTGCAGACAATGTTAAAGTATTCACCACTTTCTATAATAATGTGGTTGTTGAAGGATAAGAGATCCTTGAGAACCTTTACGTTGCTCAGTTTCACAATACTGTTATCCGAACGGTTTGTTGCAAAATCCATTATAGTACCATTCTGAACCAGTACAGCGTCTTGGATGGTATTCACCAAAGATACTTTACTAAGCGTATGACCATTAAGGTTGAAATTGAGAGGCTTATCGATGGTAATTTCTGATTCCAAGTCCTCCATCACCGTTATCTCATCTTTAGCATTGGCATCATTTATAGCTGCCTGCAAATCAGCGTAAGACTTTCCTGTATTCTTATTCACAGCTTTTGCTTTTTGCCAGATAGCGTAAAGTGTTGGATAGTTCTGTTCGAAATCATCGCCTTTAACTTCAACCTGATCCACAAACGACTTGCCATTGCCGTCAGATTGCGTATTCCATTTATCAAAAATATAATCTTTTCTACTGAATTTCTCGCTCGGCAGATTGCCTTTATCCACAAAGGCGTATGGCGACATTGTGCCTGATCCGCCATTAGAGTTAAAGTTTATTTTCACAAACTTACCTTTGTAGTATTTTACATTAAAATATATGTATTTGCCACCTGCACCCTCATTCATATCCGCATTAGGACTCAACTCTCCATCCTTGTACTTGCTGACATAGTCAGTGGAATTTTGGGAATTGTCAAACCACTCTACGCTGATGGATGTCATCAAGCCATTGACCTCAGGTTTGCCTTTGGTGTAAAAAAGAAACAGATCCTTACTGCCGCTGTGACCTCTGTTCATGTCACCGTTAAAATCGCTGCTGTTGCGTGGCGCCAGATTATAAGTGCAGTTATTATAGATTTTGGGAGAATTTGCGTCATACGCAACAAACATTCCTGTTATAGCCTCTGCAGGATTATCCGTTTTCTTATAACCTAAATAGATGTACCATCCTCTGGCACCCTTATTCAGGTCTTTGTCTATCACTTCGTAGCCATTCTTTTTCAGCCATTCCTGGGCATTGCCACCACCAGCAACAGCCACATCGCTGATGTATTTCTGAGCCATACACTGAGAAATGCTAACAAAAGGTGCAACAGCAAACAGCGTTGCTGCAATAAGCATGCGCACAATAAATAATCTTTGTAAATATTTCATATTTTCATTCATTTACATATAATACTCAATAAATAAGGTCCAAATATAGACACTTTGTCGCAAATGGCAATAAAATAATGCTATTTTTTGTTCAAATAACACTATTTTTTTGCCATTTCTATCATAATTATCATAAAACTCATAGAATATGGCGCAATAAACAGTAAATTATTGAAGTATAACAGACATTGTTTTCGTATCTTTGCAAAGATCAATGACAAACAGATGAAGAAACGTTCTATTATAATGTGAAGAAAGCGAAAGATCTAGAAAATCGGTGTGAGTCACACCACCTACATAGGTGTGAGTCAGAGCACCTATACCGATGTGAGTCACACCACTTTCGTGATTATTACGTAAAGGATGGAGTACAATCCAAATGATGGAAAATGAAAACTCCTTTGCATAGCAATGCGAGGTGCATTACTGCGCAAAGGAGTATGGTATATAAACGGTAGAAATTGTATAAGCGAAATTACACTTCTTTGTTCTTGACAACTGACTCGTAGTATGCGAGATAGTCGTCTTTCTGGTCGCTTGCCATCCATGCCATTGCTGAACGTGGGTGGTCATTCTGCGAACCTGTGATCATATATGGGATGAAGTAGCCCCAGTCGATTTCCTTCTGCAATGGATGTATCTGATCCTGAATGCACTTGATGACTGGCTCAAGCTTGTACTTTGGATTCTTGAGGAATGAGAGAAGCAGCTCCATAGGGCAGTTGCCTGCTCCACGACCGATGCCGAGCATTGTGGCATCGAGCATGCGTGCGCCTGTGCGAATACATTCAATAGTGTTGGCAAAGGCAAGCTGTGTGTTGTTGTGGCCATGGAAACCGATGGTCTTGCCTGGGAGTGCCTCGATGTATTTATTCACCAATCCGTGGATATCCTCGGAATAGAGACTGCCGAAGCTATCGACGAGGTAGAATGTGCCGACACGTGACTGCGCTACGTCTTCGAGCACCTGATCAAGGACGCGCTCACCTACTTTTGACACTGCCATGAGGTTGATTGTTGCCTCATAGCCTTTGTCCATAACGTGATGTGCAAGCTCAATAGCTTTGTCAATCTGATAGTCATAGCATGCCACACGGAAAAGATCGACTACGCTTTCTGACTTTGGGCGTATTTCGTCGAACTTGATACGGCCTATGTCTGCCATTACAGAAAGTTTTGTGCCTGTATTGTTCTCGCCAACAATTTCGCGAAGCTCATCTTCAGCACAGAATTTCCATGGTCCGTACTCGTTGCGAGGGAACTGGTCTTCGCTGCTGATGTAGCCTATTTCCATATAATCAATACCTGCATCAACACATGAGGTATATACCTGCTTTACAAATTCTTTGCTGAACTGCCATTTGTTCATGAGTCCGCCATCGCGAACGGTGCAATCCAGTACTTTAAGATCTTCTTTAAACATAGTTGGATGTTTTTTATACATTTATGATTTTCTTTTCTTCTTCTATGAAATACTCTATAAGGCGATTGTAGATGTCTTCCACAACATCTGGATTCAAACCTCCGTCGGATGCCCACTCACGACGGCTGCTGAGCACGGCGGCACGGCGGCCTGATGCCTCTACGCCGCTGGGGGTATTTTCTTTGTACTTCACAACCTCGCGGACATAGCCAAGGCGGTTGGAGAGCAACTGGATGATTACACGGTCTATGCTGTCAATTTCCTTGCGCACTTCTGAGATATTTGTACACTCTAAAGGCGCTTTTTCGTTAATGCTGCTAATCACTTTATGAATTGTTGATTGTTAATAATCCTCAAAAACGAGTGCAAATTTATAATTTTATTAAGTAAATATGGTCAAAAATGTCTTTTTTATCATTACGCTATGTAAAAATGGTTTTTTTCATAAGGAAAAACGTGATAAATTATTGCATATTGTCATGATAATGAAAGAAAATCATTACATCTGTATTTCATTTGAGCAAAAGAATAATATGGATGAAATTCTTAAAGAACCTTTGGCATAGCAATGGCAAGCATAGTGATTAACGACATTGTGGATAAAAAATAGTCCACATTATACATATTATTGACTTTTTATTTGTAACTTTGCCGAAAATTGATTCTTTTCAAAAAAGTAAACAACGCTCAATATAATAATGGTATCAGTTGACGGACTTGCTGTAGAGTTTGGCGGTGAAACCCTCTTCAGCAATATCAGTTTCACAATAAACGACGGCGACCGCATTGCCCTCATGGGTAAGAACGGTGCTGGGAAATCTACTCTTCTGAAGATTCTTGCCGGTGTGCGCAACGCCACACGCGGTTCTGTGTCTGCTCCTAAAGACACCGTTATCGCTTATCTTCCTCAGCATCTGATGACTGAGGATGGGCGCACAGTCTTCGAAGAGACATCACAGGCTTTTGCTCACCTTAAAGAGATGGAGGCTGAGATTGACAAGATAAACAATGAGCTTGCCACTCGCACGGACTATGAGAGCGAGGAGTATATGGCTCTCATTGAGAAGGTGGCAATGATGGGAGAGAAATTCTATGCCATCGACATGACTCATTTTGAGGAAGATGTGGAAAAGACACTTCTCGGTCTTGGCTTTGAGCGCAGCGACTTTGAGAGACAAACAAGCGAGTTTTCTGGCGGATGGCGCATGCGTATTGAATTGGCGAAGCTGCTGCTGAAAAATCCTGACGTTTTGCTGCTTGATGAGCCTACGAACCACCTTGACATTGAATCCATTGGATGGCTGGAAGAATTCCTCGTGAAGAATGGCAAGGCTGTCGTCGTTATTTCCCATGACCGCAAGTTTGTTGACAACATTACGACTCGCACCATCGAGGTTACAATGGGACGCATCTATGACTACAAAGTGCCTTATTCCCAGTATCTTGAGCTTCGTAAGGAGCGCAGAGAACAACAGCAGAAACAATATGATGAGCAGCAGAAAATGATTCAGGAGACTCGTGACTTCATTGAGCGCTTCAAAGGCACATATTCCAAGACATTCCAGGTGCAAAGTAAGGTGAAAATGCTGGAAAAGCTTGAAATTGTTGAGGTTGACGAGGAAGACACTTCACGCCTCCGACTGAAGTTCCCTCCTGCCCCACGCTCCGGCACATATCCTGTTATCATGGATGGTGTGGGCAAGACTTTCCCTTCTCGCATTGACCCAAGCATTACAAAGACTATTTTCAAGAACTGCTCGCTGACCATCGAGCGTGGCGACAAGGTAGCTTTTGTAGGAAGAAACGGCGAAGGTAAATCTACGCTGGTTAAGTGCATAATGGGTGAGCTTGAGCATGAAGGAACTATTCAGCTTGGCCATAATGTGCAGATTGGCTACTTCGCTCAGAATCAGGCAGCATTGCTGGATGAGACTCTCTCTGTCTTCGAAACTATTGATAACATTGCCAAGGGTGAGATTCGCAAGAAAATTACAGATTTGCTCGGTGCTTTCATGTTTGGAGGCGAGGCATCTACAAAGAAAGTCAAGGTATTGAGCGGTGGCGAGAAAACACGACTTGCCATACTCAAGCTTCTCTTGGAACCAGTAAACCTGCTTATTCTAGATGAACCGACCAACCATCTGGATATCAAGACAAAGGATGTGCTGAAACAAGCTCTGCAAGACTTTGACGGCACACTCATCTGTGTAAGCCACGACCGTGATTTCCTCGATGGTCTCTGTACCAAAGTGTATGAGTTTGGCAATCAGAGAGTGCGCGAACACCTCTGCGGCGTTTACGAATTCCTTGAGACAAAGAAGATGGAAAGCTTGCAGGAATTGGAAAGAAAATAAATACCTACAAGTCTCATAAGCCCAATAAGCCCCATAAGACTCATTAGACCCATAAGACTCATTAGACTCATTAGACTCATTAGACTCATAAGACTCATAAGACCAATAACTCCAAAAACTCATTAAATAATATGAAATTGAAATCTAAGCTATTATCATTACTGCTGTGCAGCGCCATCGGGGCAAACGCACAGAATCCTTTTGTGCAGACATGGTTCACAACTGACCCTGCACCTATGGTACACAACGACCGCCTCTATGTTTATACTGGACATGATGAGGACAATGCCGACTTCTTCTGGATGCAGGAGTGGCGCATCTATTCTACTGCCGACATGGTAAACTGGCGCGACCACGGTTCTCCACTCGCCATCGAGTCTTTCAAATGGGGCGATGACCGCGCGTGGGCTCCTCAGTGCATAGAGCGCAACGGCAAGTTCTATTTCTATGTGCCTCTACATTGCAAGGACTCTGGCACAATGGCAATAGGTGTTGCTGTGGGCAAGACACCTGTAGGCCCATTCGTCGATCCTATTGGCAAGCCTCTTGCCGATGGCTCTTGGGACTATATCGACCCAACAGTTTTCATCGACGACGATGGTCAGGCATGGCTCTACTGGGGCAATCCAAAGCTCTACTATGCTAAATTGAACGATGACATGATTTCCTTCAAGGATGGTGTTCATAAAATGGATATGGAAGGTCTGAAAGGATATACTGAAGGTCCATGGATTCAGAAGCGCAACGGCAAGTATTATATGATGTATGCTGCCGATGGCATTCCAGAGAACATTGCATACGCCATGGGTGATTCACCTGTCGGTCCTTGGACTTATAAGGGCATCATCATGGAGAAAAATCAGCAAGCCTCTTTCACTAACCACTCTGGTCTTGCCGACTTCAAGGGACACTCATATTTCTTCTATCACACAGGATGGCTTCCTGGTGGCGGCGGTTTCGGCAGAAGTGTTGCTGCCAAGGAATTCACATACAATGCTGATGGAACTATACCTTCTCTTACTGCTGATCATGAAGGAGTTGCACCAATCGGCACATTCAATCCTTTCGGTTATCATGAGGCAGAGGAAATGGCATTCAGCAAAGGCATTCACACTCAGCCAAACGGTCACAACAATGTGTATATCTCCGACATCCACAATGGTGACTGGATGAAGATTCGTGAGGTTGACTTTGCTAATCGCGCAGCAACATCATTGACAGTATCTGCTTCAAGCGCTCTTCGCGGCGGAACAATCGAGATGCATGCTGACAGCGTGAAGGGTGCGCTCATCGCTGCTATTCAGATTCCTACAACTGGCGGATGGGAGAAGTTCAAGAAGTTCACTACTAAGGACGTAAAGACGCCACAAGGCAAGCACGACATTTACTTCGTGTTCAAGGGACGCAAGGGTCCTGAGCTCTATACATTCGACTGGTGGGAAATGAAATAAAGCTTCATTGTAGTTTTCTACAGGAACACATATTATATTATAATGATTAAAGCTCTAACATTCATGTCTGTGCTGTTATGCTCAATTGGCGTAACAGCACAGACAAAATATAACGATTCCATTTTTGTCAGCACAATAAAAAATGGCAAGATGGAGATGACTGCCATCAACTACGGAGCACGTATTCAGGCGCTCAAGGTTGGCGGGCAAGATGTTGTGCTCGGCTTTGATTCATTAGAAAACTATACAACAAAGAAACAGAATTTCGGTGCTGCAGTCGGCAGATACATAGGACGCATACTTGGCGGTCATCTCTCCATAGATGGAAAAGACTACCAGCTTCAGACAGGCAGCAATGGCGATTGCTCGCATGGAGGCACACCAAGCTTTTCTCAGCGCTATTGGCAGATAACAAGTGTTGCTGACACAACAATGACTATGCGATATGTGTCTCCTGATGGCGAAAACGGTTTCCCTGGAGAGCTAGCTCTTGATGTGAAGTACACTTTAAGTTCTGATGCCTTGAGAATTGATTATGAAGCGACTACAACAAAGCCAACGGTATTGAACCCATCTAACCATTCTTTCTTCAATCTTACTGGCGATCTTGGCAGAGATGTTCTGGACGAAATTCTCTGGGTGAATGGCGACAGTATTGCCCTGTATGACAATAACAAAAGAGTGACAGGAGAATTGGGCAACGTCTCTGGCACTCCTTTTGATTTCCTTGAACCAACAGAAATTGGCAAGCGCATTGATGAACCTAACGACCAGCTGCTTGTAACAAAGGGATATGACCATTGCTATAAGCTTCGCAGCGGAAGCGACATCAGCATTCCATGTGCTGCTCTATATGATAAAGAAAGAAATCTGACCATGCATGTTTACACAACAGAGCCTGCAATGCAGATTTACACAGCCAATGGACATAACGGTTCACTCATCGGCAAAGACGGCAAGCCCTACATTCGCCGCAATGCCATCTGCTTCGAAACCATGCATTTCCCTGATTCTCCAAACAAGCCTCATTGGCATTCCACTCGACTTAATCCAGGAGAAACATTCCGAAGCACTACGATATTTAAGTTTTCCAGTTTTTAACTCAAATTTCAAGATTGTAAAGACTTCCTCATTTTATAGTACTTATCGGAAGCATAAACATTATGAGCCATTTCACTTTCTCATCTTTCTATACTGCAACGGAGTTTTGCCTGTAGCATTTCTGAACATCCTTGTGAAATGATTCGAATAGGCAAAGCCCAGTTCTTCAGCAATTTCGCTTACTGACATATCGGTTGTTTGCAAAAGATGCTTGGCAAAGAACAGAATCTTGTCTTGAACAAACTCCTTTGCCGACACATGCAATTCCTTCTTCACCAAGTCACCAAAATAGTTTGGAGACAAATTGAACTGTGCTGCACACCATGCAACGGTTGGCATTCCCTGCTGTGCAGACGAGCCCGAACTCAGATAATGCGTAAGCAGCTGATCCAGTTTCATCCTCAGGTCGCTTTCTCTCACTACCCTTTCGGAATACTGGCGTTCAAAGAATCGCTTATAGCAACTCAGCAGATGACCAATGCCAAGACGAATCATGTGGTCGGTCAGATGATCGGTAGGTGTTATCAACTCCGCGAAGATATTTGCAAAACTGTTAACAATTATGGCACGTTCTTGATGAGACAATTCAAGAGCATTATCTACGTCATGATTGAAGAAGTCGAACATATAGAAATCACGTCCCAAACCGCACTTCTGCAGCAGCTCCTTGCGAAATGCAAGCATCCAGCCTTTCGGACGAACCGTATAATTCAGATTCATGTGTACCTCCTGCCCCGGACGAAGCGAAAACAGAGTGCCTGCTTTGTAATTTATAGACCTATTGCCCTTCACCAATTCGCCAAACTCCGAATCCATCAGCACAATACAATACATGTTGAAGTCCAAAACATCGAAAAGAGACATTTCTGCTCTTGACAAATCGCCAACAGCCACTAACGGATGATCTGTTGGTTGGTGGAAATATTTGTTAAATTCTTCTATTCCGGAAACTATGTGTGCCATATTCATTAAATTTTATGGTACAAATTTAGGTACAAATATACAGGTATATGTATTCATGGTAGGTAAAATAGGTAAGCAACATGCAATTATGTTATTTTGGTACTACATTTCCGTTAAAATGATATGTCTAATTTACATATACTATTATAATTTTGCAATCGTTTTGCGAAACGCTAAACTATTATACAAAATAATTTACCAAAACAACAATAAAAAATACTAACCTATGGCAGTTAAATTTTACCAGAGCGAGAACCAAGTTCCACTCGAAATGCACAAAGTGCGCATGATTCAGAAGCTTTCTCTTCTTCCTGTTGAGGAACGTCTCAAGAAGATTCAAGAAGCAGGTAACAACACATTCCTTCTCCAGAACAAGGATGTATATCTCGACATGTTGACAGACTCAGGTGTTAACTGTATGTCAGACAACCAGTTCGCAGCTTCTTTCCAGGCTGACGACTCATATGCAGGCTCTGCTACATTCCTTCGCGTGAAGAAAGCTATCAAGGACGTATTCGGATGCGACAATGTGCTTCCTGTTCACCAGGGACGTGCTGCTGAGAACATCCTTGCAGAGGCTTTCTGTGCTCCAGGCAAGGTCGCCATCATGAACTTCCACTTCACTACCACCAAGGCTCACGCCACTCGTTGTGGTGCAACCGTAGAAGAACTCGTACAACCAAAGGGACTCATTCCTCAGAGCAACGATCCATTCAAAGGCGACTACGACCTTGACCTCCTCAAGAAGCGCATCGACGAAATCGGCAGCGACAATGTTGCATACGTTCGCGTGGAGGCTGGCACAAACCTCATCGGTGGCCAGCCTGTATCTCTCGAAAATATGCTTGCCGTTACTGACATCTGCCACGACAAGGGTGTGAAATCAGTGCTCGACGCATCACTCCTTCAGGATAACATCTACTTCATGAAGACTCGTGAGGCTCGTTGCAAGTACATGGAGGTAGGCGACATCTACAAGCTCCTCGCTGATCACTTCGACATCATCTACTTCTCTGCTCGCAAGCTCTCATTCTCAAAGGGTGGTATCATCTGCTCTAAGGACGAGAAGTGGACAAAGCAGCTCATGGAGTTCATCCCACTCTACGAAGGCTTCCTCACATACGGTGGTATCGACGTGCGCACAATGGAATCTATGGCAGTAGGTCTCTACGAGTCACTCGACATGGATTACATCTCACACGGTCCAGAGTTCATCAACTATCTTGCTAAGGAACTCGATGCATACGGTGTGCCAGTCATCCTCCCTCCAGGCGGTCTTGGATGTCACCTCAACGCAGGCGCATTCGTTCCAGACATGCCACACAATCAATATCCTGCAGCCGCTGTTGGTGCAGCCCTCTTCATTGCCGGCGGTATTCGTGGTATGGAGCGTGGTACTGTATCAGAGCAGCGTGAGCCAGACGGCACAGAACGCTACGCAGAGCTTGAACTTCAGCGCCTTGCAGTTCCTCGCCGTGTATATACCCTCTCACAGCTCAAGTACGTTGCCGACCGTGTTAAGTGGCTTTGGGACAATCGCAACCTCATCGGCGGTCTCGAATGGACAGAAGAGCCAGCAGTTCTCCGCTTCTTCTTCGGCCGCATGAAGGAGATCGGTTACTGGCAGGAAGAACTCGCAGAAAAGTTCCGCAAGGACTTCGGTGACAGCCTCTAAACCAATCAATAACATTTCATTTTTATATAACGAAAGCAACGGGGGAGCATACCATGCGATATGGTGTGCTCCCTAATTTTGTTTGTTATGTAAAATCGTGAAGCAAATGCAGAATCTTTACAACATAACATGTGGGAACAATACAATGATTGGCATCCTTGACTCATTTTCGTACATTCAAAGGCATGGTTCGTACAGTGAGCAGTTTTACATTTTTTATGATAAATCATAGTCCTTAAATTTGCAGCGTCAAAAAAAGGTATATGTGTAATATTCAAAAAAAGATAGAATGAAAGGGATGAAGTTATTGCCAATATTGGCAATCTGTGTGCTTGCAATGGGAATCTGCGGTGCTGTTTTTCTCGCAAAAATGCAGGAGGATGGCAATACCGAAAGCCAAAGATCTGAGGTCAAAGGTCAAAAGGCGAAGGGAGAAGCAGATGATGAGGATACAGCTCAGGAACAGGCAAATGCCAGTTCCTGGGTGTGTCCGCCCATACCTAAGTTTCTGGAAAAATACTTCGGGAAAGCAGAAGTTTATGCCGACACTATTTGCGTTGCTGATGGGAAAGCATATTACTTTGGATATGATGAACATTACAGAACCAACGTGATTTACACTTTGGACGATGTGCTGTGCGAAGAGCCTTCGCTGACATACGACACGCTTAATTCCTCGTCCAAGACGAAGTTCATCATCACCACATCACACCACTCCATAACTGTAGATTTTTCAGATAGAAAGAGCATTGCGCATCTTGCAGACCTAATGCCTGAGTTTGGCACAACAAAGCGTTTCTGCAAGGATTATTATTCCAGCAAATTGAATGCCCTATATCATTTTGAGATAGATTTCCCGAAACAAAACAATTCCCTCAACGACAATATCTGCAAATGGTTGATTTGGATTGTAAACGAATCTTTGGATTATGGAGCAAACACAACTTCCCCAAATAGATTGCACGAAAGCTTCAAGAAAATAAAATACAATGCACAGGAATATCGTGGAGACATTCGCAATGTCAAGGCATTGGGACGATACGCATCCAACGCATATTTCGAGCATATAAGAAAGTACTGCGACACAGACTTTCCCGAAGGCTTCCCCATCGCGCATAGCAATCTCAGTCTCAGGCTTGTAAGCACAAACGGCAAATACTATTCCTACCAGAAATGCACCTACGATTACGCAGGAGGCATACACGGCTATCCCACACAAGAGATCAGAAGCTTCGCCCCGCAGCAGAACGAAGAAATTGACTGGGACTATCTATTCATGGACTGTTGCAGCGAATATATTCTCGCCCTATTCTACAAGACCGTTCTTGCCGACAAAAAGTATCAGCGATGGAGCGATGCAAGCACCGTGAAAGAAATCAAAGAAATATTTGAGAGGAACAGCGAAGACATGGCATACGGAAACGACCTACTTCCTACACCAGGTTTGACCGACAAAGGAGTGACATTCTCCTTCCAGCCATACTACCTCAGTTGTTTTGCCGCAGGCTGTTTCCATTTCACCATTCCATACGAGGATTTGAAGCCTTACATGACAACAAAGGCAAAGAAATTGTTAAACTTGAAATAAATTAAGTCACAGACTCGTTATGCAACAGAAAATATATCGTGTATGGGGAGAAGACACGTTTGCCCATGAGACATTCGTTGTGGCATCATACGCTAATAAAGAAGCAGCTGAAGCGAAAGTAATGGAATGTCGCAATTCAGTACTTGACCAGCCAGAGGAATTGCGAGACACATTCTAGATAGGGGAATACCATTGTGATGAGTGAAAGAGAACACTCGTATTTCCAACATGCATTTACCCGCATTATCAACTTATAAATGCCCATAAAAAAAACGGGACATAAGTTTTGTCCCGTTAGACAAAGCTTTTGGCTCATTAGACAAAAGCTTTGATTCATTAGCCATAAGTTTTGATTTGTTTGTATGTTTCTTAACCGTTGCGGAAAAACAATACTATGTAACAGATAAGAAACACATATATAATATATGTTAGCGAACTTGCATTACGAGTACAAAGTTACGAAAAATAATTGAGATTGTCAAGAATCTTTCATAATTTCTATAACAACTTTGCAATATTATCATAACACTCTCATAACACAGTCGTAACAGTTTTGTCACAATAAGCACCTACCTTTGCATCGTCATTCAGAAAATGATTATGTTTATGGTAAAAAGATTTTATTTATTTGCCTGCCTCGTGTGGATACAGTTAGTTTCATTGGCAGGAGTTGTGACAGGATCGGTAAAGGATGCCGAGAATGGCGCAAGCTTCTCTGATGCACGTCTTCAGTCATGGTTTGATAAGGTGACATACGTAGGAGCGTTCCCCAACAATGACAATTGGCTGCGTGGTTGGACAGAGTTTGACCCACAGAACGCAGATTACTAAACAACACTTCTCTTCTCGTAAGAACATATAATACCGTTAAAGAATTGTGGCGCAGCCAGACAGTACGACTGGTTGCGCTGCTTTTTTTCTGGAAAATGTTTGCTGTTTCTTTTATTATTTCTACCTTTGTATTGTAAAACTTAAATTTCTGTGACATTTCATTATTCCATCATAATACCGCACAGAGGGCCTAGGGAGCTTCTGCAAAGGTGTCTTGACTCCATGCCTCAACGTGAGGATGTGGAGATTGTTGTTGTTGAAGACTCAGAGGGACGTGGTGCTGGATGGGCTAGAAATCAAGGTTTGAAGAAGGCACAGGGCGAGTATCTGCTGTTTGCCGACAGCGACGATTATTTCCTTCCCAATATAAACGATGTATTGGACAGGGTGCTGGAGCTTCGCAATGGGGAAGATCCTGATTTAGTATTCTTTGGAGCAACATCCGACTCATGGCGCTCGGCCCATCTTGGATGGATAATGGCACAAGAAGGAGAAAAAAGAGAATTTCTGCTACGCCACACGTTCAATGAGCCATGGTGTCATATAGTGAAGCGTGCATTGGTGGAGGAGCATCGGATAAGATTCTCGGAAACAAGAATCTTGAACGACATTATGTTCACGAAACAAGTTGGGTATTTTGCCAAGAGCGTGGCTGTCATCGAGAAAAAAGCCTACTATATTGACAACTTTTCGAATAGCGTGGCAAAACGCAGGAGTGATGGCAATTTGGTGACATACAGCACGGTGCTTGCCGAGGCAAACGTGTTCAACAAACGGCATGGTATTGACTCATACTATGCTAACGCTCTGCGTCCTGTCTTTATGTGCTTGTTCACAGGAAAATGGAAGGTGATGCAACTTTGTCTGCAGGGCATTCAAAAAGCAGGTTGCTCAAAATGGGAAATATGCAGGCAGATGATGTACTACCCTTGGCATGTTGTGGGATGGATGTGGCGCAGGCATAAATACTCAAAATACAGATAAAGGTCGAAGGTCAAAGGTCAAAGGAGGAGAGGCATGAGGATTGTATATTGCATAGAGCGCATAACGGGTACTGGCGGTTTGCAGCACATACTGATTGACAAGATGAACTATCTTGCCGATCATACTTGTCATGAGATTATCCTAATGACTGTGTGGCACAACGAGAAGCCTCTTGCCTACCCTCTCAGCAACAATGTGAGGCGAGTGGAGCTGAATGTGCCTAAGCATCTGTATCCTATGGCAATGCACAGGTTCAACAGTATGATGAAGAAGCTGAATCCAGAGGTGTGCATCGTGTTCCGTGCTGTCGGAGCGTTTCTTGCTTCCTTCACTTCATGGAAAGGCAGAATTATATACGAATCGCACCAGCCTTTGGAGACGATGAATCACAGATGGGTGTATCCTTTGATGATGAACAAGATAGACACCGCTGTATGCCTGACTCATGGCGATGCGAGAAATTTCCCAAAGGTTAAGCATGTGGAGGTAATTCCAAATTTCACGGAGATAAAGGCTGATAGGCTGCCAGATTATAGCGCCAAGAATGTTGTGTTTGTAGGCAGAGATTGTCCAGAGAAGGATATTCCTCGCCTCCATCGTATCTGGGACGAAATCCAGAAAACTCACCCTGATTGGAAACTATCCATTCATCACAACACAAAAGACATTGTCAAGGCATACCTAGAGGGAAGCATACTCGTAATGACTTCAAAAGCAGAAGGTTTCCCTTTAGTTCTGATAGAAGCAATGAGTTGTGGTCTTCCTTGCATAGCATTCAACTGTCCGTATGGTCCATCGGAGATAATAGAAGATGGAAAAACAGGCTACCTTATTCCTTACGATGACGACAATGCTTTCATAGATAAACTATCAGCACTTATGGACAATCCTGAAGAGAGAGAGAGAATGGGTAAAGAGGGACAAAATTGCGCTAAAAGGTTCAACAAGAGTGAGATAATGAATAAGTTTCTGAGGGTTTTTGGAGGTCAAAGGGTAAAGGTCAAATGTCAAAGGTCGGAGGTTAGAGGTTAGGGGAGGCGTTTTCGTTTTAGTTTTCGTTTTAGTTATTTAGAATTATATGCACATACTTGAAATTCCATCTTTTTTCCCTCCTCATGGCGGACTTTTTTGCCTTGAGCAAGCAAAGGCTTTGGCTGGATTAGGTCATGAAGTGAGGATTGTGTCGTGTACTCAACTGGGCACTTCCATTGATGGGAATTTTTTCTTTTCCGCACCTGTTGGAAGAGAATGGATAGAGATGGACGGCGTGGAATGTTACCGCACTTTCCTGCACGGAATACCCAAGACGGTAAAGCCAAACTATCTGCGTTGGGTGCATACGGTAAAAAGCATGTACAGGGAGTATAAGAAGAGGTATGGCAAACCTGATATTCTTCATGCTCATTGTGCAAAATGGGCAGGAATAGCTGCAATGGAAATTGCTGAAAGAGAGAACATTCCATATTTCATCACAGAACACTTTTCTTATGGAATGTACGAAGCAGATTTCGGCAAAGGATGGACAAAAAATGTTTGGGCAAAGGAAAAGATGAAGGAAGCATATCATAATGCAAAATGTGTCATTCCTGTTGCAAAAGAGCTTATAGATAGTGTGGAAAACTTCTTTGGGAAAGATTTTAATTATCGTGAGATTTCCAATATCACAGATACAGATTTCTTCATCACAAAGAAACGAGAGCCTCTATCAGCCAGACCATTCCGTTTCTGCTGCATCGGTTTTCCAAACATATTCGTGAAAGGATATGATGTGCTTGCAGAAGCCATGAAAGGCATTCAAAACATTGAATTACACATAGCTGGCGTGTCTAAGGATAATAAAAAAGTTCCTCCTTTGTTTGCAGATTACAGCAATGTGTATTTTCATGGAAAATTGAATAAAGCAGGTGTGAGAGATTTATTGTATCATTGCGACGCCTTGGTGCTTGCCTCAAGAAGTGAGGTTCAACCGCTTGTATTGCTCGAAGCAATGAGCACAGGAATACCTGTAATATCCACCGAAGTGGTGCCGCAATCAGAACGAATAGAAAATGCTTGTACCATTATTCCAACAGGTGATTCTGCTGCTCTTCATGAAGGTATGAAACAATTGATTCTCAGAGGACATGATTATGATGGAGAGAGCTTCCACAAAGCAGTAGAAAATCTTTCTTCGCCAATGATTGTTGCTAAAAAACTGGAAGAGTTGTTTTCATCTTAAGATAGAGCCTGCGCAATCCCAAGGCAAGGTTCCACGTCACTTCATTAGACATGATGAAATGAGTCATACTGTATTTCCACCATCCGCCAGCATTAAGAATTTTTGCAAAGGCAAAAGCATCATCACGAAGGTCCTTGGCATGAATGCGGAAAGCATGCATCAGCATCACATATATATAATATGTATATGCAGAGCGCATCTCATCGTGTGAAATGCCTAATGCTTCTGACAGATCATGGCGAAGCTGAGTACAATTTTTCACCACAGCATATCGTTTGCGGTCATTTGGTGTCTGATAGATTGAATCGCCATCAGTTGTGTAGTAATATGTTTGTGCAGGAGTGAAATAAACATCGCCTAAAGAGCCTATAAGAACTGCCAATTGAAGATCCTCAACACGATATTCTCTGCCGTAGAAGAATTGAGGATATTTCTCCATGAGTTGCAGCATCTTCTCTGTGCGAGTCATTGCATAATATCCTGGCAGAGCTCCTCGTGCATTCAGAAAGGCAAGAGAGTTTTCATGTCCAGAAACAACGCCTTCATTAGTATAAGTTGCTGTGCATGTTGCCTTTACATCTGTATTTGAATAATATTGATATAAATCCGTAAGCACTTGAACCACATTATGGTGCTTTTCCATAATGTCAAGACAAAGGTTAATTCTACCCTCGCACCAAACATCATCGCCTCCACATTCCATAATATACTTGCCCCTTGCTTCACGAACACATGAATAATAGTTGTCGAGCACTCCCCTATTCTCTTTCCATGAAAAAAGACGTACAGAAACCTTCGGATCTGGTTCACCGTCCTTGGCTATAGGATATTTTTCCACATACTGCTGACACACCTTCGCCGTTCCATCCGTAGAGCAATCATCACCAATAATCACCTCAAATGGCAAACGAGATTCCTGCTTGACAATAGCCTCGATGGTCTTGCCAACAGTATCTTCTTGATTGAAGGTGCAAATGATTATGGAAACAATATCTTTAAGCATGAAAATGTCAATTCTTTTTGTCAATCAGCAGTTTATAATCAACCTTCATATCCTCTCTCCTATCGAAACGTGCTATCACGATGCCGACGGAACAGTTAGTGCCAGAATATGGCAGAACATCGTCACCTTGTTTCAAGTAAAGATCACAACTCACAAGATTTTTCTCCTGAAAATCCTTATCGAACTCAACGCCTTGGAAAATGCCTGATGTATTGCTATGAAGTATGCAGCTGCACCAATATCCCTTGCAAGGAGTGTCAGCAATATGACTGCAATCTTCGCCAAGAGCTGCAAGAATGGTTGCTTCAATCAGATCGTTACCTGTTGCCATACTCACGATAAGCGGATGAGCATTACCGCCATTTCGTGGAGCCACTTCCATGAGATAAATACTTCCGTCGGCTGTTATACGCACCTCAATGTTATATCCATTTGTCTGCATGTTAAGAAGTTCCAGCAAACGCTGCACCTCTGCATCAAGCCTCTTCAACAATGGTGTTGGAGTCTTAGACGGATAGCAGAACATAGTTGGTGTGGTGCTGTTAGGAGCATCTGGATCAGCAATGCAATCTGACCATGCGTGAGCCGTAAACTTGCCATTTACCGAGAAGCCATCCCCTTCTATCGGAGCACCCATAGGCTCAATGAACTGCTCAATGATAATCTCACCGAAACGTGAACATTCCATGGCAAAATCAATGGCAGCTTGAAGTTCTTCTGCTTTATCAACACGAGAAAAACCACGGCTTCCCCAAAGGTCTGCAGGCTTTACAACTACAGGATATTCTATGCAGACATCAGGATTCTTTACATCTTCCAGAGTATAAACCTTTGGCACGCAGAAACCATTATCTTTCAAGAATTTACGGAAAAGTATTTTATTGGAAAGGATCCTTACTGACTCGTATGGACTTGTGGGTTTACCTAATTGTTGCTGAGCGTATGCCGCCGCCTCGACACCAGCTTCAAGAGAATAGCAGACAACGGCATCAACTTGCAGTTCTTTAGCAAGTTGCAACACAGCATCCTTATTGGTAATGCTCACATTATAATAAGCATCAGCATACTTATGTCCAGGATTGTCAGGACGATTATCGCAAGTGATAACGTACAATCCCATATCCTTTGCTTTCTTGATGGCAACTATCTGTTCCTCAATGCCACCAAGCATAAGAATGCTTTTCTTTATTTTATCTTGTAGTACCATCGAGCAACAGCAATTGAGATCAACATATCAAGGAAATTCTGCGCTGTCAAAGCAATTCCCATACCGAAAAGACCTCCATAAATGTAACCTGGTATGACAACAAGAACATCAAGCGCACCTATGAGGTTCAAAAGGAAATATATCTTCGAATCACCCATTGCCAAAGGAAGATAATTCACAGCAAGCACAACTGCCCTGAACAGCAAACCTACAGCAGCCACCTGAGCCATAGGAATGATGGCATTGAACTTTGCCTCAAGCAAAAGAGGCACAAGATAAGGCATGAGAACAACAAACAAGACGAGTAGAGGAATGATGAGCAGAACCATCACCTTAATCTGCGATTTGACAATCAGGTTTCGACCCTGAACATTATCCTTCATTCCAGAAAGTCTTGGAAAATAATCAGTTGCCATTGCTGCAAACACCATACTTCCGTACGTCATTGTCAAAGTATAACCTGCACTATACAAACCCACCATCTCTGTAGAAGCCACATTGTTGAGGTAAGACTGAACAGCAAGAGTGACCAGATGTCCTACACCTTCACTTATCACGACAACAGCACCAATGCCAAGCATTATGTTGCCAGCTTTCAAGCGCTTAGGCTTATAAGTAATGGAAATCCCATGATTCTTAATCCCATAAATGATCGTAATGATCATCGATACAAAAGTGTATGCAAGAATAGCAAGAAGAATGCCATCCAACCTATAGAAATAGAATATCGGAACAGTAACAACAAGTGCAGCAATGACATTAATAAGCGACACCTGAGCCAATGCCTTTATCTTTCTCAAACCTTTCAGCACAGCCATTTCGCCACAACCTATTGTAGAGAAACCTACAGCAGGCGCAAGTTTCACAAAATCCCATACATGATCATAGTCACCAAAAGAAAACAAAGATAGCGGAGTTGCCAGAATAGCACAAACCAATGTTCCAAACAATGCCAGCAGCAACACCCAAGAACGCAGCAACGTAACCTGTTCGCAAAGCGCATCCCATAACTCTCCACTCTCGCACTTCACCAACCCCGACCTTTGACTTTCAACCTTCTCATACGCTTGGGATATTCCTCTCACACCGCTCACATCAAGTCCCAAGTTAGTTGTTGTATGAATCAACTCACGAGCCTCATTGAAGATGGAGTTGAGTCCAACACCCGAAGGTCCCAAAAGAACAGCAACGAGTTTAGTGCGCGCAAGGTTGATGAGAATATTCACCCCCTGAACGCTGCCAAATATCGTTGTGGCTTTTAATATCTGTTTATATACTGAGTTCATATCGTTTATAAGCAATTCCCCTGCCGCCAAAACCTTCCTTTTGAGCAATCAGGTTCTCATTAAGATACCAGCCACCCTGCTCGTTGCTATTGCCGAAATCAAGATAGCAGTAACCATCATCTTTATATTTATCAATTAGATGAAGGTAAAGCAAGTCAAGCGCACCAGCTTTCTTTCCCTCTGGCGTGGCATGACCATACTGAATGTGTACGCAGGCATCGTTGGCAATATATACAATGCAACCTGCAAGCCACCTCTTCTCAAACCCATCAACTCCATCAACTTCCTCAACCCCATCAACTCCTTCAACTGACTCAACTCCATCAACTCCTTCAACTTCCTCAACTCCTTCAACCATAAAGCACTTAATCTTATCAGGAAAACGGCTTTGCAAAAGCCTCATCTCGTCTAACGTATGCACAGGCACTACAGAATAGCGACTCATGAGGTTATCTTCCATAATAGGCCAGAACTCTGCCAAATCGCCATCTTCCACAATGCGCAATCCTGCCTCTTTCGCCCTCCTTGCACCACGAAGCCTTCTGCGCTCCACCTCTGGAAATAGCTTTGCTCCATTAAGAGGTATAGCAGTAGAAATCAAGCAACTATCCATTATGGCATTATGTCGCCACAATGCATACTCATCCTCCTCTGCAGGACAACGATGATACACCGAAGGCATCTGCTTGTAGTACCACAGCTTGAAGCCGAGCTCACGCAAATAGCTTATTGTACAGTCGAAAAGCTCCATGACAAATGCCGAGCCAGTGGTTTCGCCAAGAACAAAACCGCCATAGGTTAAGCCCTGATGCGAATACAGGCACAGCCCTCTTTCGTCTCCCTTTTCGTTAGCAGGAAGCACAGAAAGCAGCATTCCCTTTTCGCTATAGAACATAAGGGAATGATCAGCAAACCTGTCGCTATGATAATCCATATATCCACGCAAAAAGAGGAAGGTTCCATTCTTAGAACCTTCCACAAAGTTGTCCCACTCCGTTCTTCTTTCTGCCGAATATCTGATTATCTGCATTTTCTGACGAATTGAAAGAGTTACTTCTTTTTCAAATAGCAAGTAACTATTTTCGAGTCATATTCCTCATCAACCTTAGTCACAACAGTACCGTCATAAGAGATAACAGTAGAGCCATTCTTGATCATACGATTTTCATTGTCATACTCATTCTCGTAACCGATTTCCTCCTTGCCATCTTCATAGATATGAGTGCGGAGAATCTTATTGTACTTGCCATTAGGAAGGTAATCAGTCTTGAATCTCACCTCACTCTTTCTCTCCGAACCATCCTCATTATAGCTGATCCAAGTTTCCGTATCAACATTATCCTTATATTCATGGCGCATGATAGACGACAGCTTACCATCATCATACGACCTGTATTCCTTCAGCAAGCCATTCTCATCATACTCATTTTCCCATGCAAGAGGACCATTGTTGGAAACAAAACTTCTTTCCAAAACAATATGCTGGTAGGTATCGTCCGTGTATGTTATCTCCGAACGGCAGAACCCATCGTCCATGCGAGTCAACCCATCCCACTTGTAATGAGTTTCATAGTCGCCATCCTTCACAAGAATCAGTCGTCCTTTATTGTCATACTTGTATGTCTTTTCCGTCTCCCACTCACCGTACATGCACACCGTCTTCACCAGCTTGCCGTCAGCGTCGTACGAGTTCACCTCCTTGCACCAATACATGTCACCACCTTCTTCGCCCTGCTGCTGATAGCGGTGAACAATCAAGCGTCCCTCGTCATCGTATGTGTTCACCTCAGTCGTGTCACCATCTACCACATTATAAACAATTCTGTCGTAGTCAATATAGGCATCGCCATCTGGCTTTGTATCATCCTCGCCTTGTGAAACACTATCAGCCGAAGCCTCAATAGAATCAGTACCCTTGCCTGAACCATTGCAAGCAGAGTTCAGAAGCATCACCGATGCAAATAACAATGTAAAAAATTTAATCTTCATGATTTTTGGAATATATTTTTGGCAAAGATACGCATTAATTCTTGAAAAATTTGTTTGAAACATCAAAAATCACATATCTTTGTACGAAAAGAAACAAAAACGTAAACGAAAACGAAAAAAAGAAAACTGAAAACATGAAAAAAATATTCCTAATAGCATCATTAATCATGTCAATTTTTGTACTATCATGCACAGCAGCAAGCGACAAAAATCCTAAAGGCAAACAACTCACCTGCTATTCATACAGTCATCATGGCACAGTGGCACAACCATTCGAAGACATTGAAGTGAGGAAGACTGACAGCTGCTGCACCGCTTGCGTCTTCACTTCTGGAGACGACGACTTTACCTACAAAACCTATGCCGTTGGCGAAGACCTTTTGGACAGCATACAGAACGTCATCATCAACCACAAGATGTATAAGTACAAGAATCACTATGAGCCAATTTTCGAAGTTCTTGACGGTGACTCATGGCACTACGAGGCTGTATATTCCGACCGAACCATTCTCAGCAGCGGCGGTCACTGTGCCGGTCCTAAGGATGATGGAACGACCGTAATCAACAACATCATCAAAAACTATGTCAAGAAGTGTGAAGTAATAAAATCAGAAACTTGGGAAGAAAGAGTAGGACGATAACGAAAACGATAACGAAAACGATAACGAAAACTATAACGAAAACTATAACTGAAAACATGAAAAAAATTCTCACATTGGCATTTGCAAGCATAGCACTATGGGCATGCAATGGAACGAATGCCTCCACAGCAGACGGAGAAGTGTCTGACTCCACAGGAATAGTAATCAACGAAGACGGAGAGGAAGTCAAGAGTGACCTCCCTTGCACCTTAGACGAACTGCTCTACGCATGGTATAGCACATTCAACGCACCAGGATTCGAGACATGCTACCCAGATGAGTATCTCCTGACTGATGTTGACGAAGACGGCATACCGGAAATCTTTGTTCAGCAAACCGATGGAGACCATCAGTCACTCGTACTTGAATGGAAGGACAACACATTGAAAACCTTGGACATGTGCTTTGACGGCTATCAGACACCAGGCATTGCTAAAGGAGGCTTTATCGTAGTAGAATATGACTACCACGACGGCCCAGAAGTTCGTCATTACGAATACTCATGGCTGAAGCGCAAGAACGGAGAAACCGTCAGCTCAGGTTCTAATTCTATGATTATTGACAACCGCGAGCCTGAAGATATCGACGAAGAGGAAGAGCCTGAATATCATCTTGAAGACAACCCTTATTGCGATGCCGACACATACTATAAGGTTGCCCCAAAGGTGGAAGACATGACCTTCGCCTACGATATGAAGGGATGGAAGAAAATTCCTAAAATAGACTTCACTTTCCGCACCAGATACAAGGCTTTCATTCAGGACGCTACTGGCACACCAACAAATGTGCGTACATCACCAAATGGCGAAGTCGTTGCACAGCTTCACAACAGCAATGTCATACAAGTAGATAGCTGTGCCAACGGATGGTTCCATATTGCCACAAACACATTTGCCGACTACGACGATCCTTCTAAAACACAGAAGATTACTAGCAAGCCAGCAAAAGACCTCTGGGTACACAAATCAGTCATCATGATGCAATGGGACAGCACCGACGGCGTAAGCTTCGCCATGTTCAGCAAGCCAGACACCGACTCCCCTATCATCTATCAGAGCGAATGTATCAACGAAGCCATCATGGGAGTCATCGACATCAAAGGCCAGCTCGTCAAGGTGAAGCTCAGCAACGATAAAGTTGGATGGATATACCACACACTCATCAATGGATATTAACGAAAAAAAACGATAACGAAAACGAAAACTATAACGAAAACTATAACGAAAACTATAACGAAAACTATAACGAAAACTGAAAACATGAAAAAAATTCTTTTATTAGCATCAGCAGTGGCTATGGCTACTATTCTATTCCCTGCATGCAACGAAATCAAGGGAATTGCAAGCGCAATGGATTCATTAGCAAATGATTCGGCAGCAAATATTGAAGCAAGCATAGAGGATGAAGATTCACTCCAAGCAGAAGAAGCAGCCGAGGAAGATGCTATGGACATCGAATATGCCACAGAAGAAGATGGCGATGTATGGACATTAATCAGCGGAACCTATTTCTTCTGGGATAGCGAAAACTCTCAGAGCATCACTGTAAGCAGTTTCAAGGGCGAGAACAGCATGACCATGGGAGAAGATGAATACAGCATCACTATTGACAATTCTGGAGAAATCGTTGCACGCAACGACAATGGCAAAGTCGTATTCTACGGAGCCATGTACGATGGTGGCAACACCCTCCGTGGTGTGCTGAAGGGAAAGAAAGTTGCCTTCTATGGATCAGGCGACTAATCAAGGGGCAGGGACACCCCTGCCCTAAAACCTTACTATCTTGTTTCCTTTTTATATATATGTGTCCTTTTTGCATAACGGAAACACGTTGACCATTCAAATTGTATATTGCCTCAGAAGCTCGCTAAGCAGCATGAGGAGCGATTGAGCTTGGAAGTTTGCCAGCCAATGCGTCATCTATCAATCCCCACGCATTGTTTCTATCATCAACACTTGCTGCAGTGATGCATGCTGAGTGGTTCTGAGCAGAAAGAATGACCTTAAAGGTGTTGATGCCGTTGTAACACTCGTCAGGCAATGCGCCGCCTGTCCATGCATCATCACCCCCATACAAGAAGATGATTGGCTTCTGAGCATTCTTTGTTGCATCCACTACTTTCTCGCGCAAACTGCCATCGTACTTCAATGATTTCAAGTAAGTTTCTGTGAAACACGCCGAACCGCCAGACTTGCTCCATTCCTCATTGAGAGCCTCACCCTTGTCAGCATCCTCCTCGTCAGTACAATACTCCATGCGCTCATAGCATCTCTCAGGACACGACTTGCCGAAATAACGATGTTCAAGCGAAAGGACATTAGCACCAATATGTTCTGCAATTTCAAAAAATCAGAATCCTTGCTGCCCTCACCAACATAATACGACGGATTATCCCAATTATATTCGTGGATATGATAACCTGAAATGAAACACTGCATAGGTCTGAGTGTAGTCGAAGCCCCCTGTCTCACCACAAGAGTGGCACGCAACTGGAACTGCTCACCATCAGGCTCAGAATGTGCCAGAGGTTGATGATAATATATGTGGTATGAATACATCTTAAGATAACCAGCCCACCCCTTGTCCTCTTTTGCAACAACAACAGAGTCAATTATATCCTCATTCCTAAGTTTTGAAAGCCATGTCTGAGCCTCTGCCGTGAGGGCAAGGCAAAGCATCACGATAAAAGATAATACTGTTTTTTCATTTCATTTTTACTTTTTATTTGCAAATTTACCACTTTATGCTCTAATGGCAAAAAGATAAGCAGATTATAACAATCAATAGTTCGTTAAAAATTTGAATAATCACGCAGCGTCCGAGACGCCATAATATAATAGTTCTTTGAAATCGTTGGTATTTAATAGCCTGTGTGGGCG
>JAGHUI010000048.1 GCA_018064885.1 Candidatus Minthosoma equi
GTTTGAGTTCATCCAATCTCTGCAAGCGTCTCTCTTCTGCCTTTTTTCTTGCACTGGCAATCTTCAGGCATTTTGGAGAACAATACATGGAGTCCAAAACCTTTTCGAGAAATACATTCCCACAGATAGCGCATTTGCGCTTGATTTCAACTTTTAATGTAGCCATCTTTTACCGTATATCAAATTAAGTTCCCACAAGGGGATATTAGGGACACCACGTCTAAAGTTTAGTGACGTGCCAAATCTGTGACAAGAATACGGTAAAACTTGATAAAAGTCCGAAAATCCAACAAAATTTAACAAAATAAGAAATCCGTGCAACTCACTGAGCTACACGGACTTCCTTATATATTCTTATTTTTGTTTATCGATTCTTATGGCGATTTACTTCACCTCCTCGAAGTCAGCGTCCTGAACATCATCAGCCCCGCCGTTCTGTGGGCCTGCCTGCTGACCGCCGTTGAAGCCTGCGCCCATGTCTGGACCTGCCTGCTGGCCGCCTGCCTGGCTATACATCTTCTGAGATGCTGCCTGCATTACGTTGTTGAGGCCTTCGATGGCTGAGTCAATCTGAGCGATATCGCCAGCGTCCTTTGCCTTCTTGAGAGTCTCGATTGCTGACTCGATTGCTGGTTTGTCATCAGCAGGAATCTTGTCGCCATTCTCCTTGAGGAAGTTCTCTGTCTGGAACACCATAGAGTCTGCCTGATTGATCTTGTCGATGCGCTCGCGCTCCTTCTTGTCAGCATCAGCGTTTGCCTCTGCCTCAGCCTTCATGCGCTCGATTTCCTCTTTAGAAAGACCTGATGATGCCTCGATGCGGATTTCCTGCTCCTTGCCTGTAGCCTTGTCCTTAGCAGATACTTTGAGGATGCCGTTTGCGTCGATGTCGAATGATACCTCAATCTGTGGGATGCCACGGCGTGCTGGAGCGATGCCTGTGAGGTTGAAAATACCAATCTGCTTGTTCTGGTTTGCCATTGGACGGTTACCCTGAAGAACTCGGATTGTTACTTCTGTCTGATTGTCAGCTGCTGTAGAGAATACCTCTGACTTCTTGCAAGGAATTGTTGTATTAGCCTCGATCATTGTTGTCATGACAGAGCCGAGAGTCTCGATACCTACGTTAAGTGGAGTAACGTCGAGGAGCACGATGTCGCCTACACCCTCTTCCTTGTTGAGAATAGCACCCTGAATTGCTGCACCTACTGCAACAACCTCATCTGGGTTCACGCCCTTTGAAGGAGTCTTGCCGAAGTACTGTTCAACAATCTGCTGAACTGCAGGGATACGGCTTGAACCACCTACGAGGATAACTTCGTCAATGTCTGATGTTGAAATGCCTGCATCGCGAATAGCTGCCTGACATGGAGCGAGACATGCCTGGATGAGGCCATGAGCAAGGCTCTCGAACTTAGCACGTGTGAGGGTTGTCACGAGGTGCTTTGGAACACCGCCGTCAGCTGTGATGTATGGAAGGTTGATCTCTGTAGAAGTGCCGCTTGAGAGCTCGATCTTTGCTTTCTCTGCTGCTTCCTTGAGACGCTGCATAGCCATTGGATCGCGAGAGAGGTCGATGCCTTCGTTTGCCTTGAAATCTGATACGAGCCAGTCAATGATAACCTGGTCAAAGTCGTCACCACCGAGGTGAGTGTCACCGTTTGTTGAGAGAACTTCAAATACGCCGCCGCCGAACTCAAGGATAGAGATATCGAATGTACCACCACCAAGGTCGAACACAGCAATCTTCATGTCTTTGTTTGCCTTGTCAATACCGTAAGCAAGAGCAGCTGCTGTTGGCTCGTTGACGATACGCTTAACGTCGAGGCCTGCAATCTGGCCTGCTTCCTTAGTAGCTTGACGCTGTGAGTCGGAGAAGTAAGCAGGAACTGTGATGACAGCTTCAGTAACTTCCTGTCCGAGATAGTCTTCAGCTGTCTTCTTCATCTTCTGGAGAATGATAGCAGAGATTTCCTGTGGAGTGTAGTTGCGTCCATCGATGTCAACGCGTGGAGTATTGTTGTCGCCCTTAACTACTGAATAAGGTACGCGTGAGATTTCTTTCTGAACCTGATCGTATGTCTCACCCATGAAGCGCTTGATAGAGAATACTGTGTTCTTTGGGTTTGTAATAGCCTGACGCTTAGCAGGATCACCTACCTTACGCTCGCCATCCTTCACGAAACCTACGATAGAAGGAGTTGTGCGCTTGCCTTCTGAGTTTGCGATAACGATTGGTTCGTTACCTTCGAATACTGATACACATGAGTTTGTTGTACCAAGGTCAATTCCAATAATCTTTCCCATAATCTTTATTGTTTTTTGTTTATATTCTTATTTAATAATCACTCTCTCATTTTCTGTTGTGAGAGACGCTTTCTTGAAAAACAAAATCCGTGCCAGCCTTGAAAGACTGACACGGACTTGTGTGCCATAATGACAAAGTGTCACAGTAATAGCACTTTTATCATAAAAAAGTCTGCCATTTTATGACTATTCCTCGTTTTCTATTAGATTGAGCATCTTGATGGTTGCCTTGATAGCGGCTTCCGTCTGGTCGGCATCAAGAGCGCGGGTACGGTAAGACTTGTTCTCCCACTCCCACGAGATGGTGGTTTGAACAAGGGCATCTGTACGACCACCAGGAGGGATAGACACCTGATAATTGGACAGCCAAGGGAACTTGCGCTGCAGTTTGTCGCGATAGATATGGCGCACAGCATGTACAAAAGCGTCGTACATACCGTCACCCATTGCCGATTCTTCGAAAACCTCTCCATTGACCTCAAGCTTTACCGATGCCATTGGCTTAAGACCGTATGCAGTAGTGACCATGTAGCTTACAAGGCGCACCTTATCATCGGGTGCACTATGTTTCAGCACATCGGCAACGATGTAAGGGAGGTCTTCCTGAGTGACAAGCTGCTTCTTGTCACCAAGTTCGATGATACGATTGGTAACACGGCGTGTCTGCTCTGGAGTGAGTTCTAGACCAAGTTCTTCAAGATTCTTTAGGATGTTGGCCTTGCCAGAGTTCTTGCCGAGAGCATACTCACGCTTGCGGCCGAAACGCTCTGGAAGGAGATCGTTGCAGTAGAGATTGTTCTTGTTGTCACCATCAGCATGCACTCCAGCCACCTGCGTGAAGACGCTCTCGCCAATTACAGGCTTATTAGGCGGAATTGCGATGCCCGAAAGACTCTCGACCAATGTGGAAGCCTTGCTGAGGTTTTCTTCTTTAATATATGTATGTGCGTGAAGATGATCCTTCAGCACAGCTTGTACACTTGACAAAGGAGCATTTCCTGCACGCTCGCCAAGTCCGTTGATAGCTGTGTGAACGCCAAGGCAACCAGCATTTACGGCAGCAAGAACGTTGCCTGCAGCAAGGTCGTAGTCGTTGTGAGCATGGAAGTCGAAATGAAGCTCAGGATAACGTTCAGTCATTTGCTTCATAAACTGAGCCGTAAGCATTGGATTGAGAATGCCGAGTGTGTCTGGCAGCATGAAACGCTTCACATTGCTATCCTTCAAAGCATCAACAAAAGCATACACGTACTCAGGGCTGTCCTTCATGCCGTTTGACCAATCCTCAAGATAAAGATTCACGCTTATGCCAAGCTCGCTAGCATAGGTTATGCTCTTCTTAATGTCTGATACATGCTCATCGAGAGTTTTATTCAACTGATATTTGCAATGCTTTTCACTTCCCTTGCAAAGAAGATTGATGTTTTTGCAACCGCAGTCATTTATCCAGTCAAGAGACACCATTCCATCAACGAATCCGAGTACCTCCACTCTATTGAGCATATTCGCTTGACGAGCCCATCGGCAAATACTCTTAACAGCATCCTTCTCGCCTTCAGACACACGAGCACTTGCTACTTCGATGCGATCCACATTCAGATCTTGAAGAAGCATGCGGGCAATGATAAGCTTCTCGTGAGGTACGAAGCTCACGCCATTTGTCTGCTCACCATCGCGCAACGTGGTGTCCATTATTTCTATAAACTTTTCCATACTTTACGCTGTTCTAAGTTATATTGTTTCTCCCGATTCCTGCTGACTCTTTTCCCATGCCTCCCAATCGGCAAGTGCTTTTTGCCAATCGGCACCTTCTGCTGATGTTGGATCCTCTGCTCCATTTTCTTCAGCAAGAGCAGCAAGGGCTTCGGCATCACGCTGGCGGTCACGCTCACGTTTTTCCTTCATGTCGGCAATGGTTGCGTCATCAAGAATCTTTATTACGCCACGCTCCACGCAACGGTCAAGCTCTTCTGGGCCAAATGCTTTGCCCTGCTCGCCGAAATCTGAGATATTGAACTCAAAATTGCAGCGCAGCTGATGTCGGATCTCCTTCTGCTGGAAACGAGTACCCGCACACTTCTTTCCCAGAAGCATGCGGATAATCTTTATTTCTTTCTCAGAATATTTGTTTCTTCCCATTACTTGTTTTCGTAATTCTCAATCTTGTCTGTGTTTGAGAGTAGGAAGTCGATGTCGTCGTATGCGTTCATCAAGCAATACTTCTTGTAAGAATTGATGTCAAAATGCTCGCTGTTGCCAGTAGTGACGTTAGTGACTGTCTGGTTTGGCACATCAACCTTAACCTCTGCATTTGGATTCTTAGCCACTGTGTCGAAGAGCTCGAGCTGGAACTCGCGGCTCACGATGACAGGAAGCACGAAGCAGTTGAGGAGGTTGTTGCGGTGGATGTCGGCAAATGAGTTGGAGATAACCACACGGATGCCATAACCTGCGATTGCCCAAGCAGCATGCTCACGGCTGGAACCAGAGCCCCAGTTCTGACCACCGATAACGATTTCACGATTACCCTTTGAAGGTGTCTCGTTGAAAGGTGCCTGATTCATTACGAAGTCTGCAACAGGTGTGCCATCAGCATTGTAGCGGATGTCGTGCATGAAAGCATCGCCATAGAACTTAGGATCACGAGTGGTGAACGCCAAGAAGCGAGCAGGAATGATATTGTCAGTATTATTGTTGTCAATTGCAATAGGGATGCAAGTTGACTGTATGATGTCAAATTTTTCTTTAGCCATGGTTATTACTAGTTTTGCTAGTTATTTCTAGGAATTCTAGTTCTTCTAGGGATTCTAGTTCTTCTAGGAGTTCTAGGATTACTAGAGTTTTCTTGGGTCTGTTACTACTCCTGTGATTGCACTTGCTGCTACTACGAGTGGCGAAGCAAGGATGGTGCGAGCACCTGGACCCTGACGACCTACGAAGTTACGGTTGCTGGTAGAGATTGAGAGCTTGCCAGCAGGCACTTTGTCTGGGTTCATTGCCAAACATGCAGAGCATGATGGGAGACGAAGTTCGAAGCCTGCCTCTTCAAGAATCTTGTCAATGCCTTCGTCAATGATCTGCTGACGAACAAGCCATGAACCTGGCACGAGCCAAGCAACAACATTGTCTGCCTTCTTCTTGCCCTTCACTACAGAGGCGAATGCACGGAAGTCTTCAATGCGACCATTGGTACAAGCGCCAAGGAAGCAGTAGTCAACAGGTGTGCCTTCGAGTTTCTGACCTGGCTCAAACTGCATGTACTCAAGCATGCTGAGGAACTGTGCCTTCTCCGACTCTGACATTCCGTCGGTTGTTGGGATGCATTCGTCGATAGCGATGCCAGCACCAGGGTTTGTGCCGTATGTGATGCGAGGAGCAATGTCCTCAGCCTTGTAAGTCACTTCCTTGTCAAACACAGCATCGTCATCGCTCTTGAGCTTCTTCCACTCCTCTACAGCCTTGTCCCATGCCTCGCCCTTTGGAGCGTACTCACGATCCTTAAGGTATGCGAATGTGACTTCGTCTGGAGCGATAAGACCTGCACGTGACCCCATCTCGATAGAGAGGTTAGAAAGAGTCAAACGACCTTCCATGCTCATGTTGCGAATAGCAGAACCTGCATACTCAACAGCATAGCCAGTAGCACCAGAAGTTGTCATCTGAGCCATGATGTAGAGAGCCACATCCTTGGCAGTTGTTCCCTCTGGGAGAGTGCCCTCAACGTTGATGCGCATAGTCTTTGGCTTGCTCTGGAGGATACACTGCGAAGCGAGAACCTGAGCCACCTCGCTTGTGCCGATACCCATTGCGATAGCGCCTACAGCACCGTGAGTAGAAGTGTGTGAGTCGCCGCACACGATAGTCATGCCAGGAAGTGAGAGTGCCTTCTCTGGACCAACAACGTGGATGATACCATTGTCCTTAGTGCCCATAGCGAAGTGCTTGATACCAAACTCAGCGCAGTTAGCAGCAAGAGTCTCCACCTGCTTCTTGCCGATAGGATCGTCGATGTGATCTTGCTGGTCAGAAGGTGTGTTGTGGTCTGGCATAGCAATCACGTGATCTGGACGGAATGCCTTGATGCCCTTGTCTCTCAATGTGTCGAATGCCTGAGGCGAAGTAACCTCATGAGCATACAAACGGTCAATGTATAATTGTGTAGGACCGTCTTCCACGTTCTGAACAACGTGAGCGTCCCAAATCTTATCAAATAAGGTCTTCCCCATATTACTTGTTTTATTCCTTGTTCGCTTGCGCTCGCAAGGAGGTCTTTATTTAAACTTATTAATTGCGTCAATATAAGCCTCAACAGAAGCTGTTACGATATCAGTGTTGGCACCGAAGCCATAGTAGATGTGGCCATCATACTCAACCTGCATGTGCACCTTGCCAAGGTCATCAGATCCCTTAGAGATTGCTTGGATAGTGAACTCCTTGAGCGTCATCTGGCGCTTGATGATAGTCTTGAGAGCGTTGATAGCTGCATCCACAGGACCGTTGCCGCTTGATGCTGCTTCAAACTTTTCGCCAGCAATGTCAAGGCCGATAGATGCTACAGAGCGAACACCCTTACCTGTAGTAACCTGGAGGTAGTCGAGCTTGATGTTGTGACCTTCTGAACGCTCTGCACCTGCAAGCACGAGGATGTCGTCGTCAGTGAGTTCCTTCTTCTTGTCGGCAAGAGCAAGGAAGTCGGCATAGAGTTTGTCGAGTTTCTCGCCGTCAACATCCACGCCATTGATGTGGAGACGATACTTGAGGGCAGCACGACCAGAGCGAGCTGTAAGCACGATGCTTGCCTCTTCGATTCCCACATCCTTAGGGTTCATGATCTCGTATGTCTCAGAGTTCTTGAGCACACCGTCTTGATGGATGCCCGAAGAGTGAGCGAAGGCGTTCTTACCCACGATAGCCTTGTTTGGCTGCACAGGCATGTTCATGAGAGAAGATACCATGCGTGAAGTTGGGTAAATCTTTGTAGTGTTGATGTTTGTCTCAATGTTGTACTCAGGGTGAAGCTTGAAGATCATTGCAACCTCTTCGAGAGAAGTGTTGCCGGCACGCTCACCGATACCATTGATAGTCACCTCCACCTGACGAGCACCACCAAGCACACCTGCTACTGTGTTGGCAGTTGCCATGCCGAGGTCGTTGTGGCAGTGAGTAGAAAGAATTGACTTGCCTGCAGCGAAAGCATCAACATGCTCGTAGAGGTAAGCAATCTTCTCCTGATACTCGTTTGGCACACGAAAACCAGTTGTGTCAGGGATGTTACAAACGGTAGCACCAGCCTTAGTAACAGCGTCGATGACACGAGCAAGATACTCGTTGTCAGTACGACCTGCATCCTCTGCATAGAACTCTACATCCTCTACGTAGCGCTTTGCATACTTCACGGCACGCACGGCACGCTCGATGATTTCCTCTGGAGTAGAGTTGAACTTATACTTGATGTGTGAAGGGCTTGTGCCGATACCAGTGTGGATACGACCGCGCTTAGCATACTTCAATGCCTCAGCAGCCACGTCGATGTCCTTCTCAACAGCACGTGTCAAGGCACAGATTGTTGGCCAAGTCACAGCCTTTGAGATTTCCACTACCGAATTGAAGTCTCCCGGGCTTGACACAGGGAAACCAGCCTCGATGACATCCACGCCCAGCGCTTCCAGCTGCTTTGCCACCTGAATCTTCTCAACAGTATTGAGCTGGCATCCAGGCACCTGTTCGCCATCGCGAAGCGTAGTGTCAAAAATAAAAAGTCTATCTGCCATATATGTAGTAATTTTATATTATTGTCAAAGTAACAAAAAACCTTTCCCACTTTGCAGTGAGAAAGGTTTATATTGTTTTCGGCATACACATTATTTATTATATACACACACCCTTCTCACTGCGAACTGACTAAGTCGTAGTGCGAGAATGCTAATAATAATGATTGCCAATGTTGCCATATTCTTGCAAATTTGGTGCAAAAGTAACGTTTTTTCTGCAATCCGCAAAACTATTGATAGAGAAATTGCAGTTTATGGGTACAAATGTAATGATTTTATTAAATTAAATCATTTCAAATGGAATTATTTCAAATTGATCGGGAAAAGATTTGAACTCGCTGTATGACAATGAAAAAACAGAGAACAAGGTTTCTAATTCTGCTATTGTTTTCTTTCGTTTTTATAAGCAAATAATTGCTCATTTGTTTCACAAGTGTCCTAATTGTTCCTTCATTGTTATTTTTTTTATTCATTTTCTATTGACGAAAAACTAAATTGTTGTATATTTGCAAGTAAAACATTCTTAATGGCACCTCTATGGAGAAAGACGTAAACATAGTTATAAAGAAAATACAAGATGTGGCACAGCCTTTATTGCCCGAAGGCAGCAGGGTTTTGCTCTATGGTTCTCGTGCAAGAGGTGACGCTCGTGCAGATTCCGATTGGGATATATTGCTTGTGTTGAACAAACAAGATATTGAACAAAGCGATTATCGAAATGTTGTTTATCCTATAACAGCGCTCGGCTGGGATCTGGGAGAAATGATAATACCTGTAGTTTACACAAAAAAGGAATGGGAAGAAAATTCATACACACCTTTTTATAAGAACGTTGATAAAGAAGGAATAGTTATCTTATGAGTTTGTCAGACGAAGAAAGAAGAATCATTGTTTCCCGTGAATTTCAAAAAGGCTTGCAGTTCATGAAACAAGCAGAAGCAAATGCTGAGATTGAGATATGGGATGTAGTGGCAAATCGCCTGTATTATTCCGTGTTTCATGCAGTGTCTGCCCTATTGATTAAAGATGGACATAAAGTAGGAACCCACAAAGGTGTTGTTATGATGTTCGGAATGTATTATGTCAAAACTGGACTGGTAACAGAAGACGAAGGCTCGCTTTATTCTCAGCTCCAAACCATGCGAGAAAAAGCAGATTACAATTGCGCTTTTGAAACTAAAGAAAAAGACATCAAATACATGGTGCCTCTAGCAAAATCACTTCTTGATAAAGTTCGTACATTGATTGGAGATAATATAGAATAACCACTTAATAAAGAAAGGAACAATAAGAAACAGAAAGTAAACAAAAGTAACAGCGACGCAGAGTCGAAGGAGATTGCTATGCAGAAGCGTAGCGCTCCATAGCGAAATAAAAACAATTATTAACTCGCGCGTGCTGTCCGATACATAAATATAATATACATTGAGCTTTCGCTCGTGTTCTCTCTACATGAAACGACCAAATTCATACCATGAGAATACAGATGCGATAAGTTCCATGTCTCGTATGAGGCTTGGGCTTATTCGTGCTTATTCATGGTAAAGGTTACTTGGTCGTACCTATGTAGAGAATGAGTTTCGGATTAGTTCGTGCCTCATTCTTTATTACATGAAACTAAAGAAAGCATTGATTTGTCCAAATTGTGGGTCTGAAGACATGAGTTCCCCTCGTTTTATCCGCTCGTATTTGTATTGCAAAAATTGCAGATGTTTAATCACGCTGGAAGAATGGGGAGATCCTGTACTTAGTGAAGAATTAAATTTGGTCGAGTTAGCGAAAACGGAATTAGATTGCGAACACATGTCTTCTGCAAGAGAGTATGCTAAGCAAGTATTGGAAATTAATCCGTCAAATGGAGATGCATGGTTTATCATGTTGAAAACAGTAGAAGTAAGAGATGATGGTATTAAAGAGTTAGTTCCTTATGGTGAAAAAACAGCAAGATTCAACGAAGATAAACCAGACATTTATAGCGAATACGCATGCTACCTTGGCCAATATGTATTTATGAAAAGATCAGAAGCCTTAGAATTGATGAAAAATCAACAAAATGGGTACTGGCTTTACATATTGACGAAAGGTAATGTGTTAGAATTCAATAAATATCTTTCTAAGATGGATTTGAACAGCTCCTCTACTTGGTATTTAGAAAGATTAGCTAGTGATTGGAATTCGTTTGTAAATACGGTCTTATATACACAACTTAAAAAAGAAGAAAAAGAAGAAGTATGTAAAGATGGAAAAGAGTATTACGATTGGCTATATTCCCTTATCAGTAAAGCAAATCCAGAAGATCGAACGGAAAAAGAAATTCCAGAATTTTCTGCTACAAAATATCATTCTTCTGGATGTTATGTGGCTACTGCGGTATATGGTTCTTACGACTGTCCTCAAGTATGGACACTTCGCCGTTTTCGCGATAATACACTTGCGAAATCAATGTATGGACGAGCATTCGTACATACATATTACGCTTTAAGCCCAACACTGGTCAACATGTTCGGAGATACAGCTTGGTTCAGAGCAATGTGGAAGAAGCCTCTTGATACATTGGTTAAAAGGCTTCAAGATAACGGAGTTGAAAACACTCCATACAAAGACAAAACATGGTAACTTGCCATACTACACAGAAGTATTAACACTTTTATCAGGTGGAAGAGTGTCACGTTAGACACGCTCCCACCTGATAAAACATTGACATCAAAGTATCAATCAAGCACCTGCTAAAGCTTTTTTGCGCATCTCGCGAGCCAGATAGCCAATCTCCATTAGATTGACGGGCCAGTTCCTCCTCAAACACTCGTAAACAGCTTCGGTCACTATCTGCTTGTCCTTTGGAGCTACTGAGCGCAACCAAATTTCTACTGACACGTCCGTGCCTGCCATCTTTATGTCTTTTAAAGAAATCATACCATTTCATATTTGTTATTCGTATCATCCGTGCGACAGATGTGTCGCAAAGCCATCACTTTTATACTACATCAGCAACCACTGTTTGAAAACCGGATCTTGAATGCTTGTCACACCAGCATCTATACTGATTAAATCCCTGTCCAGCACAGCTTTGCGCAGGTTTTTGATATTTGCAGACGTGCCAAGCTTATACTTGCGAAGCACAGCGGCAGAGCTGAAATTCACCTCTCCATTAGCAATGGCGACAAGGAAACTAATCTGGCGCGGTTTAAGTCCGTCAATGATGTTGTCAAACAGCAATGCACTTCTATCTATCATTTGCTGGTATGCTACCTTCAAGGCTTCCTCACTTGCTGTTTCCACTGTGAGCATCCACAGCAATTGGCTGAGTTGCTGCACATAGTACGAGTGGCATTCCACCTTGTCCGCAACACTCAAAGCAAGATCTTTACTGATGCTTTTTCCCGTATCCTTAAAGCGCTTAACTATGAAATCCGCCCAAACCTCACGCTCTATCTTTTGCAGCATGATGATATCGCCAAACTTATAGAATGGCATTTCGTAGTCGGCAAAAATAGTGAGCAGCATGTGCTTCTTGCTGCCATACAGGCAATAACACACATTCTGATGCGTTTGCCAATGTGAGCGCAATCGCGCTTGAAAAGCAACTGGGGCTTCAAAGTTCTCCACATTCTGGAACTCATCTATGCAGACAATCATCTGCTTGCCCTTTTCGACAGCAATCTTCTCTGGCAAGTCAAGAATCTCATCAATCGAATACTTGTGCTCATAGAAATCCAATCCAAGAGAGAACTCCATTGCAGCTCCTGCATCGGCAAGAGTAATCTTTGGACCTAACGATCCCACATACTTTTTCACCAGTGCCACGAACTCATCCATCTTAGTCGTAGCAGCAGACAGAACCGCATTCATATAGGCACGGTAGAAGCTTTCCTCATCTCTGCAGTTGAACACATCTACATGGCAAGTCAAGTACTCTTCCGACTCTGACTTTATCACTTCAAGTGTACGATGCACCAACGACGACTTCCCCCATCTTCGAGGAGAAACAATCGTCGTATTAATTCTGCCAGTGAGATTCTGCTTCAATCGCAAAATGTCCTGCTCACGACCAGTGAAATCGTCAGCATCTGCCAATCTGCCATATACAAAGGGGATGTTCATATACTTGTTTTCTATTTTTCAGGTGCAAATGTAATGAATTTATTTCAAATGAATTTATTTCAAATGAATTTATTTCAAATTAACAAGAAAAAGAGTTGCATTTGCTGTGTGCCATTGAAAAAAACAGCGAACATGGTTTCATATTCTGTTAGCGCCTTCTTGCAATTGCCTATTTTGACAAGCTAATATTTGCTCATTTGTTCTGTTCTGGCAAGTTACATGATGCATCTGCCTTTGCCGCCTTCACTGTGGATGTTTTTTTTCGTCAATCACTTGATAAATACGATTCTTTTTTGTAACTTTGCATAGCATTTCATAGAAATAGAGGGAAAACCATATAAACCAGACAAAGCTTTTGGCTAATGAATCAAAAGCTTTGTCCAACGAGACAAAAGCTTTGTCGCATGAACCAAAGCTTTTGTCTCGTTTTGTTTACGGGCATATTCATGTCGGTTTAGCAAGCAAAAGCATGGAGCAATTGCGAGCATACGTGTCTTGGACGTCTGAGCTATTCACTTCTGGACGTACGAGCTATTCACTTCTGGACGTACGAGCAATTTATCTTGAACAGCCTTACTTCTTCTTCTCAACCACAAACGGCCACTCGCCCTTATTTGCACGAGGATTGTAGATGTACTCATTGTTCTTATCGCGGAACTTCATTCCATACTTTCCAACCTCTTTAAATGTGGCGGCATCAACGCCTTTGAGAAGGTGTTTGCCGCAGTACACATGCTTATCGTCTGCAAAGATATTGTAATCGAACACACGAAGCTTATCCACGTTGATGCGCCCTTTGAGTATCTGCTCAGGTCCATCGAAGAGCATGTCGTTGATGATGCAGAGATTGAAGTTTGGACTTTCGAAACGAGTGATTTTGATGTCGGAGAAGAGTATGCTATCCCTGTAGATGATGCTGTTGCCGTTTCGCAGATGGCCGCTGCTGAACGGAATGAGATTCTCTGGCTTGGTGCGAAGAGAGTCGATCTTCTTGAAGCCACCGTATTGCCAATACACGTTGCGGTGGTCAGCATACCATCCCCATCCCACTTCCTTAAGAGTGAGAGGGTCAGCTTCTGTCATGCGTCCTCGATAGTAGGTGTGCTTTGAATCGCGAATCCAATCAACGTCGTACTCATTTAAACTACTGTCACTCTTATCCTTAATGAAATACTCTGCAGAAGCAACGTCAATCTCATCCGCTATCGGGCGGTATTCGGCAAAGCCATTTCCATCGCGATACCACCAATACACATGCTTTGCATCCTTTGGAATGCCTGTCTCGCCAACATAGAATGTCGCAGGGTCAACATGCCTCATCAATTCATAGCGATTCCATACGTGCTTGTCGTCCTTCGCAAATTCTTTGCTGAGCACAACGAAGGCATCCTCGTTCACATCTTTCATATAATATGGATATGGATGTTTTGCACTCCATGTGAAATAAACGCCTTTGCCATTTTTGCGATACTGTTCGAAACGAGAGTCGATAGGCGTGCCAGCATACGCATTATATTTCATGCTCACATTGACAAGTCCAAGGATGAGAGCAAGTGACACAATACCGCCAAAGATATGGATGGAAGTTGTCCAAGAACGGAAAAACTCGCTATTAAGAAGTTTCTGGCGCATTATGCCCCACAGTAACATGAAGTAGCTCAGCGACCAGATGTAGCAAGCATAGTTTGGGTACCGGCATTCCTCTTTTTCCGTGAAAAAGTTCACCACAATGAAAATCGCAGAGATAACGAATGCTATTCCTGCAAACTTGAAAGCACGGTCAAGTTTCTTTTCCCTGAAAGTCAATGCCAACGCATAGTAATACATGAAGTTGGACAGCCAGCAAGGAATGTATAGTGGCATGATAATCGTCAAGAATCCAAATGCCACACACGCCCAACCTGGCAGGTTCTCGCTGCCTGTCTCCACACCTATGCCAGTTGTCATGAAGCATGAGAGGATATAGAGTATTGCGCTGACGATGCAGAATATCTGCGTTACGCTCTTATGTTTGAAGTCAATATTCATAATAAAAAGAAAAAAGAACTATCCTTCGTATTCCGTTGTATCAACAATTCCAGCTTCCATCAATGCCTCCTTGCGTTCCACACAAGTGCCGCACTTGCCACAATGCTTCGTGCCTCCTTTGTAGCATGACCATGTTTCGCTGTAGTCGATGCCAAGCGCCTTGCCATGACGAGCAATCTCTGATTTTGTGATACTTGTGTAGGGGGCAAAGACCTTAACATTCGTGTCAGTGCCTTGCGTCATTGCCTCGCTCATAGCATTGATGAACTCAGGTCGGCAATCAGGATAGATGGTGTGGTCGCCACCGTGATTTGCTATCAGCACACGCTTCAAGCCATAGCTCTCTGCCATGCCGCAAGCAATTGAGAGCATGATGCCGTTGCGGAAAGGAACGACTGTACTTGCCATGTTCTCTGCCGTGTAATGTCCCTCAGGAATAGCATCGCCACCCTCCAGCAGCGATGACTTGAAGTATTGCCCCATGAAAGCAAGGGGAATGGTAACATGCTTGATGCCAAGTCGCTCGCAATGCATCTTTGCCAACGGAATCTCGTTAGCATTATGGTTGCTGCCATAGTCGAAGGAAATACCAAGGGCTATGGCATCCTTATATTCATAAAGCATCGTGATGGAATCCATTCCACCCGATACAATAATCACGCTATCTTTCATTTCAAAAATGTTTTTCAAACAACATCGCAGCATTCAACAGAAAGCAAACACATGCTTGCTTCTTCCCAATCTTTGTTGTTGTTTATATTAAATGCGCAGCAAATGTAAACATTATTATTTACTTGGTAAATTTTTTCATACATAAATAAACGAAAAAGGACAAATATGCGAGCAATAGCATGGAAATGACTAACTTTGCAAACATTATGCGCTGGGTACACACTACAGATATTCACGGAATGGAGATGCTGCAGAACCTCAAGCAACAGCTTGGGGCAGACGTGCTGTCGGATGGCGGTGATTGCCTGCAAGGATCGTCATGGACGGCTTTTGCCAGTTCTGGCATGATAGCAGAAGAGATGAACCAGATGGGCTACGACGTGGGAGTGGCAGGCAACCATGACATTGCTGCTGGCAAGGAGTGCCTGGAGCTATGGGCGAGAAATTGCAAGTTTCCGCTACTTGGCATGAATGGCAGATATTATACTGTGATAGAGAAGGAAGGGATGAAAATAGGAGTGGCAGGATTCATGTTTGCCGATTTGCAAGAACAAGTTCACGAAGCCGTGAAGAAACTGCTTGAAACGGAGAAAGTTGACCTGCTTGTCGGACTGTTTCACTCTGGATGGGAAGGAGGCATGATGAACGAGAATATCACGAGAAAGGTTGCAGAAGAAACTGTCGGATTTGACCTAATTCTATACGGTCACGACCATCACACCGCCGTCCACAGAGTGCAGAACAAGCATGGCAAAGAAGTTCTCTGCGTGGGAGGCGGCTGCTGCGGCATGGCAACGATAATAAACTGCCAGCAGCACAAAGAGAACGGATGGACTTTCGATGTTGAGTTCCGATATGCAGGCATGGAGCACGAAACAAGAGCTGAGCATTTCCCAAAATACAAGGAATGGCTGAACACTCCCATTGCAACGCTCACCGACAAGATTGAGGAATGTGACTCATTCTTCGGTCCTTCAGCATTCATCACGCTTTTTCACAAAATGCAGTTCTGGGCAACTGGAGCCGACATCTCCTTTGCATCTCCCGTAAACTACGATTCTGCAGTGAGCGCTGGCATGTTGCGAATGAAAGACATGTTCACACTCTACCGATTCGACACGCAATTATTCATCATGCAGCTTTCGGGAAAGGAAATCAGAAACGTTCTGGAAAGAAGCTACGGAAGATGGGCAAACGAGATGCGACAAGCAAGCGACGACGCTCTGCTTATGGGCTTCATCCTTGACGGAGGAACCCGAAAAGGACTGATAAATTCGTCGCTCAACATGCTATCTGCCGAGGGCATAGATTATACCGTTGACATCACACAACCCTCAGGCAAAAAGGTTGCGATCCTGCAGATGAGCGACGGAAGAGCGTTTGATGAAAACAGCACCTACACCGTAGCCGTCAACTCCCATCACGGCACAGGATGGGGAGGACTCTTTCCCAATGTAGATTTGGCAGAGAAAATAATAAAGACTCATGCGCTAAGCACAAGAGAATGCCTCACCGAGTATCTGAGGCAGCAAAGCATTTATGTTCCAGAAACACACAGCAACTGGAAGTTCGTCCCCACAGCCTGGGCAGACGAAGCCTTGAAGCGAGACAGGGCTATCCTCTTTGGCAAAGAATGACATAGAGAATTACTGGTGCGCCGATGATTGGCGTGACGGCATTGAGAGGAAGGATGGTGTCGCCAGGAAGAATACATAGCAAATTGCAGAGCATGGCGATGAAGGCTCCAGAAAGGATAGTGGCAGGAAGCAGAACCTTGTGATTTTCAGAACCTACAAACATTCGTGCTATGTGAGGCACGGCAAGACCAATGAAAGACACGGGACCACAGAAAGCAGTGGAAATGGCAGTCAGCAAGCCTGTTGACAATAGAAGCCAACGACGCACATGACTAATGTTGAATCCTAGATTCTGTGCATAGCTATCGCCAAGCAAAAGAGCGTTGAGAGGCTTGACGAGAAGAATAGCAAGCGTGAGTCCTGCGAGGCTTACTCCTGCAAACCAAGGCAGTTGCTGCAGCGACACATCGCTGAAACTGCCCATTCCCCACATCACATACGAATGAACATTGTCTGCCGAAGCGAAGGCGTTGAGCAGCGAAATGAGCGATGAGGTGAGGTAACCCACCATGATGCCCACGATGAGGAGCATGATGTTGGACTTGATGATTGATGCCAAGCCGAGCAGGATGCCAAGCACAAGCAGAGAACCGATGAAGGCTGCAAAGATGATGGCGAAGAAGCCTGCAACCTGAAACGATGAGTCTGAGCCAATAACGCCTCCGAGTGCGAGCATGACGAGTGCCACTCCAAGACTGGCTCCGTTGGTGATGCCAAGAATGGAAGGACCAGCAAGCGAGTTGCGGAAGGATGTCTGAAGCATGAGGCCAGACGCAGCGAGCGAGGCACCGCACAGCATGGCTGTAACAGCCTGAGGCAGACGTGACTCCATAACGATGAATGCCCAGCTTGCCTTGCTTCCTTCGCCTCCGAGGAGAATGGAGAAAACTTCGCCCGCAGGAATATCCACCGAACCGATGATGAGGTTCAGCACGAATAGGACAACTATGCTTATGGCAAGAACGCCAATCTTTATGCTACTTTTCATCTTCAATCTTCTTGTAGTATCTCAATTTGTAGTCAGGCAGCAGCTCAGGATATAGAATCTTGATGTAGTCCTTCAACAGAAGGTCGGGGTGGAAAGGTGTCTCTTCGTAGAACGCTGAAACAGCAGTATTGCAACCATACACATTTCTCTGCTTGAACGCTTTGATGTTGGCGTAGTTTGCATATTCCTGCTCTATTTCTGCGTAGGTCTTGTCTGTTGCTTGATTGTATTTCAATACCCATACATCGGCATCGATAGCACGGTCAAACACTTCTTCTGGTGCGAGAGGAATAGAGCCGCTTTCAGTGCGCTCGGCAAAGAGATAAGCTGCTCCAGCATCAGCAAGGAGTCTGCCAACTGTGCTCTGACCGCCAGGCATATACCATGTGTTGCCAAACTTGAGGTCGGTAATGACTTTCTGTTTTCCTTTTCTCTCGTTCTGTGATGCTAACGACTTCAACTCGTTATAGCGCTTCTCAAGTGCAGTGAATGTGGTGTCGGCTTCGTAGGTCTTGCCAGTAAGAATGCCATAGAACTTCATCCACTCTGCACGACCTAATGCGCTGGTTTCCATGTAGTCGGCGCACTCTATGATAGGAATACCAATCTTGCCCAGCTTGCCGTATGTTCCGCTGTTTTGGAAAGGCGAGAGCAAGATTGCGTCGGCTTGCATGTCGATGATGTCTTCAATGATTGGGTTTGTGCCTTCGCCCAAGTTGCGCACCTTTCCTGCCTCCACATCCTTTTGCAATTGGTCGAGCTTGATGTATTTCAAGTCGCACACGCCCTTGATGCAGTCGTATGCACCAAGCTGATTGATGAGGCTGCAATGAACCGAAGTATATACAACGGCATTGCTGATTGGAGTGCGCACTATATCGCCGGCAGGAAGTTTTTCAGGCACTTCGGCCTCCTTGTCTATAAGGATGTATCTGTGCAGCGGGCTGGTGCTGTCCCAAGGGTTTGCGATTTCTGCATATATGTATCCCTCGCAGTCAGTCAGCGTGAGGAGGTCGGAGTAGTGCATCTGCACCTTGTTGCCTTCCACCTCCTGTGGGGCAGAATTTGGTGTGCATGACCACACTAACATCAGCAGCAGTATGTTGATAAAGAATAGCTTTCTCATATTGTTGTCTTTACAGTTTGATTGTCAGGTATATCTCGTAGTTTCTTCGTGGCATAGGGTGGGAGAGAACTGTCACGTATTCTGAGTTAAACACGTTGTTCACAACGCCTTTGACCGAGGCATTGAGCTTGCTCAGCGTGAATGCCTTTTCCAGCGAACAATCCGTCATGTAGTAAGGCTTCAGCTCACCTGTGATGTAGCTCACCTCATTGCTTGTGGTGGTGAATCGCTCGCTGTAGTAGCACCATTGGCACCCCATTGTCCAGCTTCGCCATTGCAGTCTTGCGTTCAGGTTCGAAGAGTGCTTTGGCACATAGCAGAGCTGTTTGCCGTAGCTTGCATCGTTCGAGTTCATGTCTTCGCCAATGTTCTTCGAAGGCGTGTAGGCATAGTTTGCTTGTGCCGTCAGTTTCAGGTCTTTAGCCATCATTGCCTCGCCTCCTATTGTTGCCTCGATGCCATAGTTGTGCACCTTCTTCACGTTCGATGGCTCCCAGAATCCCTTTGGGTTAGGAGTCCACAGAATCCAGTCCTTGATGTGCGAATCGAAGGCTGACACATTGCCTTTCAGTGTGTAGCGCTTCTGCTTGATGGCAAACTCAATGCCCATGTCGTAGGTGAATCCTTTCTCTGGGTTCAAGTTCGGATTGCCGCCAGGCTGGAAATACAGATCGTCCATGGAAGGGTAGCGATAGTTCTGTGCTATTGAGGCTTTGAGCACAAGATTCCACGGTTTGTAGATGATGATGTCGGCAAAAGCAGCAGGAATGGGAGCAACCCAATCGTTGCCATGCACCTCTTCGCGAATTATGCCTGAGAGCGAGAGCGCATTTATCGGACGCCAGCGTAGCTGAAGATTCACGTCTGTGTCCCATCTGCCGAGGTTGAAGTTGTCACCGATGTGGAAGGGGCTCTTGTCCGAGCTCTTCACATGATTGTAGTAGGTGGAGAAGCCAGACGTGAGCATCAGGTTCTCGCTTATGTTCCAGTCGTGTGAAGCGGAGAGAAAAGCGGTATTGGTGTAGCTGTTCGATTTCGTGATATTGTTTGTGGCGTTCTGCCGAGTGGTGAAATAGTCATACGCCATCTGATTGTAGATGTAGCCAGCCTTGGTGCTGAGCGTCCAGCCTTCGTGTATGCTTTGCCATGATAGCACCGAGCGCAGAGCATCGTTGTTCTGCTCGTTCTTGAAGTCGGAATCGTCCTTGTAGTCCACGCTTAGAAACGGAAGACCACGCTTGGAATGCGTGTACCACACGTTCAGTCCCAATCGATTGCCATTGCCAGCATTGTAGTGCACCTCCTGCAAGGCGTGAACATCGTCGAAATATCCGCTCTTGTTCTTCTCCTCAGGGTGATAGGACTCGATGATGTTGCCCTGTTCGTCGCGCACATCCACTTTCTTGTCATAGTTGGTGTAGGTGTAGCGATTGTCGGATGTGGAATAGACGATGCGAGTAGAGGCAGACCAGCGCTCTCGCTTGTAGGTCAGTCTGAGAAACTGATCGTATGTATCGAACGAGCCAATGCCCTGAACATACTGAGCATGAAGTCCTTCGCTCGTTATGGGCTTGGTGATCATCTCGACAGCACCTCCCAATCCGCCTCCTGTGATGCTGATCGACGAGGCTCCGTGATACAGGTTTGTCTCGTCGATGAAGTAGGCAGGAATGGTGGAGAAATCGAGTGTTCCAAGCATTGGCGAATTGATCTTCATGCCGTTCCATGTCACCTGAGTGTGTGAAGGCGATGTGCCTCTGAACTCTGCCGTTGCCTCCGTAGCTCTGCCATACGACTTGACGAAGAGCGTGGAGTTCTTTGAGAGAATGTCAGCAACCGAGAGCGAGATGTTGTCGTGCAGAATGAGCGTGTCGATAGTCGTCTTCTCTATGCCCACATCCTTCAGCCTTCGTGCTGCCACAACTTGCACATCATCGAGCTGAATAGCCCGATGTCTCTCTTGCGCATTTGCACAAAGGACGAGCATTGTCGCGGTCAATATGAAGCAGAGCCTTTTCATTATTCTTCTTGAAATATCGAATTATCGATTTCTCGATTCTTGCATCATCAAGGGGTCAGACCCCTTGATGATGCATGGCAATCCCAAATGCCATGCACCTCCGTGCTTATCTCGCCCAGGTTAGGAGAGTGACCCGTCTGTGCTGTCTGAATCTTCACGAAATTGATGTAGTCGAGATTTGCTGGCTTGCCATCGCGAGTCACAGCATTGCTGAGCTTGAAGTAGCACTTCGCTCCGCTCTTGTCGAAAGCGTCGTTCTTGAAGTAGTCCTTGCCATCGTTGTCGGCATAGCCCCAGTCGAAAGGAGGCTCCATGGTGTAGCCATTCTCGTAGGTGTGAGTGTCCTTGAGGCGCGAGCCGTAGAACGTGTGGCATGGACCTTCGGGTGAATCCTCTGTTGGCACCCAGTCTTGCCAATACGACTCATGCTTGTTCCAGGCACTCATATATGGCACAATGCCCTCGCCGCCCTGATTGTCTGTCCAGCGAATGTCAGCAAATGGAGTGGATGGCTTGTAGTACGTTATGGCATAGTCAAGCGTCTCATTCTCTGTGCCATACTCGCTTCCTGCAAGCTCGTACCATGTGTCGTTGGGCAGACCATCGCCATTCTCGTCCTTCATCACCCACACAATGCCAGGTTCCGACTGATAGCTGTAAGGATTTCCTTTGATGGCAAGATCGTAGTCGCCATTGCTGTTCGTCACGTTGTGGTCGAAACCAGCAATGAGATAGCCGCCTTGAGCGCCAAGGCTCACCATCTGCTGATGTTTGAAGTGGCTGAGCACGCTGTCGCAAGCCTCCTCCATCGTTGCACCATCATGGATGAAATCGCCCACAACAGTGTAGCCGTTCACCTGGTGCCCAGGTGCAGGCATGTACTCAAATATCTTGCTCACCAGAGCACGCTCCAGTTTGTTGTTTTCGTTTTCGTTATTGTTTTCGTTTCCTTCAGGCACATTGCCCGAAGCTTTATCGCTGAAAGCAAAATGGTTTGGCGTGATTCCTACTTTGAAATGGTCGATCAGCGAACCGTCAGCAGCATAGCGATACACCACGCCAGCTTGACGATAGTCCACAGCATCAGCTACATACACCTCGCTATTCTTTGGGTTCACCCCTATGCCATAGAGTTTGTGGCGAGTGCCATTGTTATCCACAGGAGCGAGGATGAATGGCTGTGAAGGCATCTTCGCCTCGTTGATGCTCATGCGATAAACATCGTTGTTTATTATATATAATGTGTCGGAACTTGCGTTCATCGCAATCTGCACGTTTGCATCGTCGGTGCTGAGAGGCTGATCCAGCTCGATGCTGCGAGTGTCTGCATCAATCCTGTAAAGATGAGGCACATTGTCGCCAAACGAATCCTCGCTGGTGGAGTAGCCGCCATCAGTGATTACCCACAGCTTGCCGTTCTTGTCTATCTTCATCGACTTAGGTTGCCAGCTTGTGAGCGTGATGCTCTCCACCACCTTGTCCTGCTCCGTGTCGATTACGAGGATCTTGTTGCTGTACGACCAGCAGTTTGTGAACACATACTTTCCGTGCTGCACCATTTCCTCTGTGGAGCAATAGCCGTTGTTCGCTGCTTCTTCCACCGAGATAGAGCCTGTATATTGGAAGGTCTGAGGATTGAATATATTGATGTAATGTGCATACAAATCAGTCACATACGCCTTTGTGTCGCTCACCTTATGCACATATCGAGGATTGATGATGTTTGTGTTCGATGCAGCTGTGATCTGTCCCTTCACCTTGAAGGTCTCTGTGTCCATGCCCCACACAATGCCTGAGTTCTCCACGGCAATGTAGGCTGTGTTTCCGTAGATCGTGATGCTCTGTCCCGTGTCGCCAAGCTTGCGGTCGTTGGCACGGCGAAACACTCCGTTCTCCACGTTTTTCTTCATTGGGTCATAATATGAAAGGGTGGCGTTGCCAGCATTGAAATTGCCTTCGCAGAGAATGAACACGCCTCCTTCGGCAGAAGCGACTTTCTCTTCCTCACCTCCACCTATAGAATCACTGCATGCTGTTATCAGCACTGAGGCCAATAACAGCATGCAAGCGTATAGTTTGTTGATAGATTTCATCGAAAAGAATTAGAGTTCAATTACAACATTGTCGAATGCGAAGTACTTAGGAGTAGCCAAGCCCCATTCGCCCTTGTCTGAACCATCGAATGTGAATTTGATAGACTTGACAGCGCCAAGATTATCAAGATGAGCAGTCATCCACTGCTTGCAAGCAGTCTTGTCTTTTGCCAACTCGATGTACATGCGCTTCTCTGTGCCATCAGCAAGAGTTGCAGTAACCACAACCTGGAAGAAATAGTTCTCGCCCCAGTTCTTCTGAATGTTGCGGAGAGTGTAGGTAGTGAGACACACGTCCATAGTCTTGATTACGTGAGCCTTGCCATCGGCAAAAGCAAGTTCGCTGCCATCGTCCCAAACCACAGCAAAGTTTGAAGAACCATTGCTTTCAGGCACAGCGAGCTGCTTGTCAAAGGTTGCAGTCTCAGCGTTGTCGATGTAGTTAGAGATAGCGATGCCGTTTTTCCAACCCCACTGACCTGCATACTGCTCACCCCACTGCGACCAGTCTTCCTTTGTGCAAGAAGAAGACAACTTAGTTGTCTCATCAGTCCACTTATACTCTGCGCCGCTGTAGATGAGCGCACCGCCATACTGAGGGTTGTCGATAAGCTTTGTGAAGTAATCACCTTCGAAAGTCACGGTGTAAATCTTCTCCTTTACATCGTCGTCGTCATCGTCACTACATGAAGTGAACATAGCTGAACCCATGAAGAGGGCTGCAGCCATCAAAAGATACTTTTTCATTTTTGTAAAATAATTAGATATTAATTAATGTGTATTGTCTGAACATAACTCTTGCCTCGAGAGTCTCCCACACGCAAGTGAGGTTCAAGCACATGGCAGGTCTTCGGACTCACCCTTGCTATCTCCACGAACCTTCCCAGACCACATCTGTCCAGTGGCAAAATGTTGATGAATAGCATTCCCTTTTTTGGTGGGCATACCGCAGCGGGACTGTAACGGATTCTCACCGTTTTCCCTTTTAATCGCTCTGTAAGCAAACCATTGCGAGTGCAAAGTTACAACATTATTCCGAACAGGCAAAGCGAAAAAGCCCCTTTCTCATATCAGAATATGAATTTTACCCCTTGATATTTTGCCAGTATCAAGATTTCTTACGACATTTGTAAAAAATTTCGTCTCTCTCACTATGTTCAACGTTGGAATTATCGGTGCTGGATGGATAGCAGAAAAAATGGCAATTTCCCTGGCACCTCTAAGCGACTATCGCGTCTATGCCATTGCTTCTCGCTCTCTGGACAGAGCACAGGCTTTTGCCCGAAAGCATGATGTACTGAAAGCCTACAGCAGCTACGAGGAGCTGGTGGCTGACAAGGATGTGGATCTTGTCTATATCGCCACTCCCCACTCCCACCACTACGATCATGCCATGCTCGCCATCGAGGCTGGCAAGGCTGTATTGGTGGAAAAGGCGTTCACTGCCAATGCTCGTCAAGCGGAACTGCTGCTCAGCGCAGCCCACGAGAAAGGTGTGTTCATCACCGAAGCAATCTGGACACGCTACATGCCTTTGTCCATGAAAGTTAAAGAACTGATGGACAGCGGTGTGATTGGCGAGCCACGTGTCCTCACAGCCACCCTCTGCTACATGATGGAAGAAAAGGAGCGCATCATTCGTCCAGAACTTTGCGGCGGAGCATTGCTCGACCTTGGTGTCTATGTGCTCAACTTTGCCCGAATGTATTTCGGCACAGACATCCAGAAAACCGTAACGAATTGCATACTCGGTCCTTCGGGAATGGATATGCAGGAATGCATCTCGCTCACATACCCTAACAACCGCATGGCAAATCTCCAGTCGGGTGCGCTCTGTCTGAATGACCGCCAAGGAATCATCAACGGAACGGAGGGTTACATCAGAGTGGATAATGTCAACTGTCCTGAACTCATCGAGGTGTGGAGAAACTACGAGCTGGTTGAGCGCATTGAACGTCCAGCAGACATTGTGACTGGCTACGAATATCAGGTTATGGAGTGCCGACGCTGTCTCGAGGAAGGACTCCTCGAATCGCCAATGATGCCACATGCAGAAACTCTAAGCATCATGAAGCAAATGGATGAACTGAGAGCAGAGTGGGGCGTGAAGTATCCTATGGATTAGGTACTCACGCTCGGAAATACTCAAATAAATTTGGTATTTCTCTCGCTTAATCGTACCTTTGTACTCGAATAAATAAAAAACATATAAAATAATGAAAAGAAAAAGCATTATTGCAATGATTGCTCTTACTGCAAGCATGGCTGCTTCTGCACAGAGCATTGGCATCAAGATGGAGAACATGGATAAGTCTGTGGCTCCTGGTACGGATTTCTATCAGTATGCTTGTGGCGGTTGGATGAAGAACAATCCTCTCGCTCCAGAGTATGCGCGTTTCGGTTCTTTCAACACCGTTTCTGAGGAGAACAACAAGCGTATTCGTGAAATCATTGAGGGTGTTTCTGCCACTAATCCTGCAAAGGGCAGCGAAGGACAGAAGATTGGCGACCTCTATGCTCTCTACATGGATTCCGTCCGCATGAACAAGGATGGCGTGAAGCCTGTGTTGGCTGACCTCAAGCGTGTTCAGAAGGTTAAGAATACAAAGGAACTCATGAGCCTTGTAAACACCATGAACAGCGAGGGCATCGGCTTTGGCGAGTTTTGGGGATCGTACGTTGGTGCTGACATGATGTCAAGCAAGGACAACATCCTTGAAGTGTCACAAGGCGGTTACAGCATCCAGCGTGACTACTATGTGAAAGATGATGAGGCAAACAAGAAGATTCTCGATGCTTATAAGCAGCACATTGTAAAGATGTTCATGCTCATCGGCGAAAACGAGAAGACTGCCCAGAAGAGAATGGAGAACATTCTTAAGATTGAGATGCGCATGGCAAAGGCAGGAAAGAGCAACGTTGAGCTTCGCGATCCAGCAAGCAACTACCACAAGATGTCTTTTGCTGAGTTCCTTAACGACTACAAGGGCTACGACTGGAAGACATACTTTGACAACATGGGACTTACAGATATTGACTATCTTTCTGTAGGTCAGCCAGAAGCCGTAAAGGAAGGTCTAAAGGTGTGGGCAGATACTCCTATTGATGTTCTCAAGGACTATTTCGCTTGGCAGATTCTTGAAAGCGCAGCAGGCACTCTCGGCGACAAGATGTTCGAGGAGGAATTTGACTTCCACTCACGCATCATGACAGGAGCCCAGCAGCCACAGCCACGCTGGAAGCGCTCTGTGAGCACAGTCAACGGCGTGCTCGGCGAAGCTGTCGGTAAGCTCTACTGCGAGAAGTACTTCCCTGCAGCAAACAAGGCTCGCATGCAGCAACTTGTCAAGAACCTCCAGATTGCTCTTGGCGAGCGCATCGATGCACAAGAATGGATGAGCGAAGAGACAAAGAAGGCTGCTCACGAGAAGCTTGATGCATTCTACGTTAAGGTTGGCTATCCTGATAAGTGGCGCGACTACAGCAGCCTCACTATCGATCTATCAAAGACACTCTATGAGAACCGCAAGGAAATCTCAAAGTGGGCTCATGCAGACATGATTGCACGCAAGTGGAAGAAGCCTGTTGACCGTGACGAATGGCACATGACTCCACAGACAGTCAACGCATACTACAATCCAACAACTAACGAAATCTGCTTCCCTGCTGGTATCCTCCAGTACCCATTCTTCGATATGGATGCTGACGATGCATTCAACTATGGCGCTATCGGCGTTGTAATCGGTCATGAGATGAGCCACGGCTTTGATGATCAAGGACGTCAGTTCGACAAGGATGGCAACTTCCGTGACTGGTGGGCTGCTGGCGATGGCGAAAAGTATAATGAGCGCGCACAGGTGATCAAGGACTTCTTCTCTGCCATCAAGGTGCTTCCTGACCTCAACGGCAATGGCGACCTCTGTTGCGGCGAGAACCTTGGTGACCATGGAGGTCTCAAGTTTGCATACGCAGCATTCAAGAACGCCATGAAGCAGAATCCACTCAAGGACGAGGCTGGTTTCACTCCAGAGCAGCGCTTCTTCCTTGCATACGCAGGTGTTTGGGCTCAGAACATTACAGAAGCGGAAATTCGCCGCCTCACAACAATGGACCCTCACTCTCTCGGCGAGTGGCGTGTGAATGGCGCTCTCCCACTCATTGACATGTGGTACGAGGCATTCGGCATCACAGAGAATGATCCTATGTATGTGGCTCCAGAAAAGCGTGTGAAAATCTGGTAAGATTGATTATGAACAAAGAATTTATTGTTCTGAGTCGTCAGGATGCTGTGGCTCGCAACAACTCACCTTACGTCAATCTTAAGGTGGCGAATGAAGAAGGCAACGAAAACATTTGCGTGTTCGACGTGCCAAAGACCAGCGGTCCTAAGGTAGGACAGCTGGTCACGTTCATAACAATCCGAGACTATCAAGGCAAGAAATCAGCAAACAGCATGGATATGGTCGTTGGTACATTCCCAACCGAAGATCATCCGCTTTACAAGCTCATTCCACGTCCTATAAAACGCGAGGATTGGGATGCCAGTTTCGAGAAGCTGCTCAGCTACTGTACTGACGAAAAACTGATTGAGTTCATCAAGAAATATGCAGACGAACTCTTCCCAAAGTACAGCAAGTATCCAGCAGCAACAAGCGTGCATCATGCCTTTCCGGGAGGTTTGCTCAACCACACCTACCAGATGCTTCATCTGCTCGAAGGCGTGTATCCAGTCTATCCCTATCAGGACGAACTGAAGATTGAGCGTTGCATCATAGCAATCCTCTTCCATGATTGGGGCAAGTTGTTGGAATACAACGTTGAAGGCGAATGCCAGGAGCACATGTATCTGCTTGGCCACATCTACATGTCAGCCAACTACCTCAACAACCTCCTTCGTGAAACAGGCATCGACAAGCGTGAAATCAACTTCATCGTTCATTGTGTGCTTGCCCATCATGGAGAACTAGAATACGGTTCGCCTGTCAAGCCATGCATACCAGAGGCACAGCTTGTCAACTACCTCGACAACATTTCAGCCAAAGCCGACATCTTCAGTTCTGCAGGTCACATGGAAAAAACATTCTCACTCGGAACGACGGTGGTGAAAAAGTAATACCTTATGAACAAACTAAAAGCAATCGTACTTTCGTTCGCTGCCGTTGTCTGCCTTTCAATGAATGCGCAGACAAAGAACAGGACGTTCAGAGAGAATGTGCCTCTCGACAGTATTCAGCTTAGCGACCCTTGCATCTTGGCAGACAAGAAGACCAACACCTACTACATGACTGGCACTGGCGGCTTGATGTGGAAAAGCGCAGATCTGCGTCGCTGGACAGGTCCATACAAAGTCACTCAGCACGATCCTAACTCATGGATGGGCAAGAACCCAATGATCTGGGCTGCCGAGCTTCATCAGTACAATGGCAAATACTACTACTTTGCCACATTCACCAACCGCGAGAAGAAGATTGGTCCTTTCCTTGGTCAGGACGTTGAGCGCCGAGCATGCCACGTGCTTGTGAGCGACAATCCTATGGGACCTTACAAGCCAATGAAAGATAAGATGTATCTCCCTGAAGACCGCCCAACGCTCGATGGCACTTTCTGGGTTGACACCGACGGCAAGCCCTACATGGTGTATTGCGGCGAATGGCTGGAGAGCGGCAACGGCACAATGGAGAAGATTGAGCTGAAGCCAGACCTCAGCGGCACAATCGGCGAGGGCAAGGTACTCTTTCGTGCCAAGGATGCGCCTTGGAGCAAGGGTATGGAAGATGGCAAGCCTGGTCGCAACAAAGTGACTGACGGTCCTTACCTGTTCCGCACCGAGACAGGACGATTGGGCATGATCTGGACAAACTGGATATACGATGTTTATACTCAAGGTGTTGCATACAGCGAAAGCGGCACATTGGATGGTCTTTGGCATCAATCGAAGGAGCCTATCACACCTCCAAACTTTGGTCATGCCATGCTGTTCAAGACCTTCGAGGGCAAGCTTCTCATGAGCGTTCACAGCCACAAATCCATTCGCGGACACTACGTTCGCGTTCCTCACCTCTTCGAAGTCGATCTGAGCGGAAACGAAATCAAGGTGGGCAAGCTCTACGAACCAGCACCTGAGGGCTACAAGCTCGTTTGGAGCGATGAGTTCAACGGCAACGGAAAGATTGACGAAGCAATGTGGAACTACGAGAAGGGCTATGCTCGCAACCATGAATTGCAATGGTATCAGGAAGACAACGCATATTTGAAGGACGGATTGCTTGTCATCGAGGCAAGAGCTGAGAACAAGGCAAATCCTCTCTACAAGGAAGGCAGCAATGAGTGGCGCGAGAACCGTCCTGCCATCACTTGCACCTCTGCCAGTGTGAACACACGCAATAAGTTCTCTTTCAAATACGGTCGCATGGAATGTCGTGCTCGCATCCCTGTTGGCTACGGTGCATGGCCAGCCATCTGGCTTCTCGGCACCAATCTGCCTTGGCCAAGCAATGGCGAGATTGACGTGATGGAATACTACCCATCGCGAGGCATCCCAAGCATTCTTGCCAATGCCGCATGGGGAACAGAGAAGCAATACACAGCGAAATGGAATTCAAAGGTAGTGCCTCTGAGCCACTTCACAGAGAACGATCCTTTCTGGACAACAAAGTTCCACAAATGGGTGATGGATTGGGATGAAGACTTTATCCGCATCTACCTCGACGACGAGCTTCTCAACGAGATTCCGCTCAGCGAAACCATCAACAAGAGCGCTGACGGTATCAACCCATTCCATGAGCCTCAGTACATCCTCCTCAACCTTGCCATAGGTGGCGACAATGGCGGCGAACTGAACCCAGAATGCTTGCCAATGAAGTACGAGATTGACTATGTGAGAGTGTATCAGAAGAAATAGGGGAAATCGCGCTGTGTTTCTTCAACATAAGAACCGGCATTCACATTTCTGTGAGTGCCGGTTCATTATTTATAAAAAATGTTGTGCTTTTTATCTTTAGAGAATGTCGTCGAGAGCTGACTTAACCTCAGCCTGAGACGCATCCTGTGGAGCGTCGTTGTGACGTGGACGGTCATCGCGGCGTGGACGACGGTCATCACGACGCTCGCCTCTCTCACTACGCTCTGGACGTGGACGACGCTCACGTGGAGGACGCTCTACGTAGTCAGCTGGCTTCTCGATGAGGACACGGCGAGAGAGCTTGAACTTGCCTGTCTTCTGGTCGATGTCGATGAGCTTAACCTCAAGCTTGTCACCTTCCTTGATGCCTGCCTCTTCAACTGTCTCAAGACGCTTCCAATCGATTTCAGAGATGTGGAGAAGACCGTCCTTGCCTGGGAGGAACTCAACGAAGCATCCGTAAGGCATTACTGAACGTACTGTGCCTTCGTAAACCTCGCCAACCTCTGGGATAGCAACGATAGCCTTGATCTTAGCCATAGCAGCTTCGATAGCCTCCTTGCCAGGAGCAGCAATCTGAACCTTGCCTACACCGTCAACCTCTTCGATTGTGATTGTTGTCTGAGTGTCTTCCTGCATCTGCTGGATAACCTTGCCACCAGGGCCGATGACAGCACCGATGAACTCCTTAGGGATGATGATCTGCTCGATGCGTGGTACGTGTGGCTTGAGCTCTGGGCGTGGCTCGCTGATAGTCTTCATCATCTCGCCCATGATGTGCTCGCGACCTGCCTTTGCCTGCATGAGAGCCTTTTCGAGAATCTCGTAAGAAAGACCGTCGCACTTGATATCCATCTGAGTTGCTGTGATACCGTTCTTTGTACCTGTTGTCTTGAAGTCCATATCGCCAAGGTGGTCCTCATCGCCAAGGATATCAGAGAGGATAGCGTACTTCTCTTCACCTGGGTTCTTGATAAGACCCATAGCGATGCCCGATACAGGGTTCTTGATTGGCACACCTGCGTCCATAAGAGCGAGAGTACCAGCACAAGTAGTAGCCATTGATGAAGAGCCGTTAGACTCAAGCACGTCAGAAACTACGCGAACTGTGTATGGATAATCGTCAGGAAGCTGTCCCTTGATACCGCGCCATGCGAGGTGACCGTGACCAATCTCACGACGACCAACGCCACGCTGTGCCTTAGCCTCGCCAGTTGAGAATGGAGGGAAGTTATAGTGGAGAAGGAACTTCATGTAATACTTCTCGAGAGCACCGTCAACAAGCTTCTCGTCGAGCTTAGTGCCGAGAGTAGCAGTTGCGAGTGCCTGAGTTTCACCACGAGTGAAGATAGCAGAACCGTGAGGTCCAGGCAGTGGTGAAGTCTCGCACCAGATAGGGCGGATGTCAGTAGTCTTGCGACCATCGAGACGGATACCCTCATCAAGGATGCAACGACGCATAGCATCGCGCTCAACATCGTGATAGTAGCGGTCGATGAGTGCATACTTCTCTGCAAGCTCATCCTCAGAAAGCTCTGTGTGAGCAGCAGCGTATGCCTCCTTATAGTCCTCGCGAATCTTCTCGAATGCCTCTGCACGAGCGTGCTTCTCAAGAGCCTGCTTAGTAACGTCGTAAGCTGGCTGGTAGCACTTAGCTGTGAGATCTGCCTTCAACTCGTCGTCGTTCACCTCGTGGCAGTACTCGCGCTTAACATCTGTGCCGAGCTCCTTCATCAACTCCTTCTGTACCTGGCACATTGGCTTGATAGCTTCGTGAGCTGCCTTGAGAGCGTTGAGGAGGTCAATCTCCTGCACTTCCTTCATCTCACCCTCAACCATCATGATGTTCTCCTCAGTGGCACCAACCATAAGGTCCATATCTGCCTCCTTGAGCTGCTCGAATGTTGGGTTGATAACGAACTCGCCGTTGATGCGAGCTACGCGAACCTCAGAGATAGGGCCCTCGAATGGGATATCAGATGCTGCGAGAGCTGCAGAAGCTGCGAAGCCTGCAAGAGCATCTGGCATATCGATACCGTCAGCCGACATAAGGATGACGTTGACATAAACCTCTGCGTGATAGTTGCTTGGGAACAAAGGACGAAGGGCACGGTCAACGAGACGGCATGTAAGGATTTCCTCGTCAGAAGCCTTACCTTCGCGCTTTGTGAAACCTCCAGGGAAACGGCCTGCTGCCGCATACTTCTCGCGATACTCTACCTGGAGTGGCATGAAATCTGTTCCTGGTACTGCATCTTTAGCTGCACAAACAGTGGCGAGGAGCATTGTGTTGCCCATGCGGAGCATCACAGCACCATCCGCTTGCTTTGCGAGCTTGCCTGTCTCAATGCTAATCTGACGTCCGTCAGGCAATGAGACTGTCTTTGTAATTACGTTCATCTTAAAAAATTGTATAAATAAAAAACATCAAGAGCGCTCCTAATGCACCTTGGATATGAAAACGAAAACGTGGACATCCTCGCCAGTGTCTTCCCGGAGCGCTAAAAATCGGACAAAGTTAGTCATTATTTGTAACATGATGACAAACTTTGCCTGAAAATATTTATTAATAATGTGTTTTTGCCTATTTTAACTTTGCTTGAATGGCATTTTTGACCTGTGCGGTGACATCATCATATGTGCATTCAAGCGATGGTAGTATCTGAGGAAGGAATTCCACAACGATTTTCTTTGGCAATGGAATTTTCTTTCCCTTTGGCATAGCCTCAAATGCTCCGTTGATTACGACTGGCACGATTGGCACTCCAAATTCCACACTGAGGATGGAGAACATTTTCTTGAATTCGCCTAAGTCGCCTGTCTCTGTGCGAGTGCCTTCAGGGAAGATGATGATATTTTTGCCTTGTTTCAGCACGTCGCCCAACTTCACGATGGAATCCTTCATGTTGTTCTGTTCCAACACGATGATATTATGGCGTCCAGCAATCCATTCGATGATAGGTTTCTTGACGTGCTTCTCCTTTGCGAAGAAATATGTGTTGCGTATCTGCGACAGAGGAACGTATGACATTACGAACATTCCATCGAGGTAACTCTGGTGGTTGGCTGCCATGATGAAATTTCCTTGTCTTGGAATGTTCTTCGTGCCTTTCGAAGCAAGTCGGAATTGCATCTTGAAGAGTGTCTTGAATGTGCTGACAATCCAAGGACCTGTTGCCCATGTCTTAGGCAGAGTCACGCCAGGGTGCTCCTCGTGCAAGAACGTGTGCCAATCGAAATCAGCCATTTCCAGATGAGTCTTCATGTCTGCCACTCGCTCAGCCATTTCCGATATGTTCTTGAACTGAGAAATGTCGTCAACATTCATCTGAACGCCAAATGTGTGGTCGAGCCATCCTTGCATCTCCACCTTTTCGAGTGAGTCGAAAGCAAGATCCGTCTCAATGTTGTCCGTAGGCAGTAGAGAGTCGAGGTGCTTCTCGCTCATGATGTACTGCTTCAGCATGCGATACTCCTCGAAAGTCGGTTCTTTGATTGTCTTTTTCGGAGCGGTGTGAGCGCCTTTCTTTATGATTTCCTTAAGCTTGAATCTTTGTAGCTTGTCAAGGCGTGTTCTTGGCAGGTCATCCTCGTAGACAAACAGGCTCATCACTTTCTTGTAGTTCTCCACGGATTGGTTATAAGGTTGCAGAACTTCGCTTTTGAGCAGTTCTTCCATGTCCTCTGGAGTCTTGTACTTTGCCCATTCTGTTTGAGGGACGATAATTGCGCAAAGCCTGTCTCCATCAGCCACAACAGCAGCTTCCTTCACTTGTTCCGTAAATTTCTCCAGCTTGAACTCCAGCTCGGCAGGATTGACATTTTTGCCGTTTGAAAGCACGATGATTTCCTTGCTTCTTCCTGTGATGGTGACTCTACCCTCTGCATCGATTGTGGCAAGGTCGCCAGTACGAAGCCATCCGTCCTTCAGCACATCTGCTGTCTCTTCCGGGCGATTGTAGTAGCCTTGCATGATGTTCCTTCCGCGTGCATAGAGCTCACCATCCACAAGTTTGCACTCCACGCTGTCCAAAGGCTTGCCCACGCATCCAGGACGAAGGTCGTCAAGGCGGTTGAATGCGATGATAGGAGCGGCCTCCGTCATTCCGTAACCTTCCACCACGTCAAGCCCAAGAGTGGTAAGTCCTTTGTAGATCTCCTTGTCCAAAGCAGCACCTCCGCTTACGCACCAAACCAAGTGTCCGCCCATCTTCTTTCTGATGCTCTGGAACACGAAGCGTGACAAAGTGCGGCTGCCCGCTTTCTCGCACATCCAGAACATGAAACGAGTGATGGCATTTGAGTCAATTTTCATCTTCATCGTGCGGTAAAGCGTCTGCCATAGGCGAGGCACGCCGACAATGTATCCCACCTTGCCTCGGTTGAGTGTTTCCATGATGTCCTTGCCCGAAAGCGATGGACAGATGGCGATTCCGCATCCCACCTTGATTGGCACGATGACTGTGCCTTGCAAGGGCAGGACATGATGAACAGGTAGAAGCATTAATGCTCGGCGATCAGGAGTGATGATTGGCACCGTCTCTGAAATTCCGACGATGTTGACCAGAAGATTGTCAAAAGAGAGCATTACACCCTTAGGATTGCCAGTAGTGCCCGAGGTGTATATTATTACTGCTGTCTGCATCACGTCATCCATCTTCAGTTCTAAAAGGTCTAAAGAAGGAATCGTGATGCCTTTGTATTCTTTCATTGAAAGGGAGTAATGGTAATCCTCGTCAGGATCTGCTGTGGCGTAATCATCAATGAACATCACCGCAGCTTCACATCCTGCCATGATCATGGCATCCTCTACTGTGTCAATCTTGGAGTGTGAAGTCCAGATGCATTCCGGATGGCAGTCGCCTATGATATACGCTAAATCCTCCACCGTTGATGTGGCATCCACAGGCACGGCAATCGCACCATGCATCCAAATAGAATACAAGGTGTAAACCCATCCTTCGCAGTTGTTGCAGAAGATGAGGCATCGTGATGCAGGAGCAAGGGCACGCTGGCTGGCAAACATCCCAATGTGGTAGAGCATTTGTCCGTACGTTGTCTCTCGCTGACCGGCTATGATAGCCACTTTATCTATGTTTATGCTCATTTCTTGAAAACTTATGAACGTAAAATCTTACAAACTTACGATTATTTTAATTAAAATATGTATCTTTGCAAAAAAATTATACAAATCATGAAGAAATTTCTCCCATTTATAGCATTAGGTGCCATGATTATGGCATCTTGTGACAACACTCCTAAGTTCCAGGTGGAAGGAACAATCACCGATGCTCAAGACTCTATGCTCTATTTGGAACAGAGCACGCTTGACGGCATCAAGGCGCTCGATTCTGTGAAGCTTTCATCCTCTGGAGATTTCTCTTTCAAGGCTGCTGCGCCAACAGAAAGCCCAGAGTTCTACACACTTCGCATAGGTCGCCACATTATCAATTTCTCTGCCGACAGCATTGACCATATCACAATCTCAGCTAAACTTCCAAATATGGAATCAGCCTATACCGTAGAAGGCAACGAGAGCAGTATAAAGATTCGTGAGATTGCTCTCCTGCAGCAGGATGTCCAGAAGAAGATTATTGCAGTGGAGAAGAATGAAAGCATGTATCCAGGCGATCAGGTGGACAGCATAAACAGCATCCTCGAAAACTATAAAGAGAAGATGAAGAATGATTTCATCTATCAGGATCCAACATCGGCATCTGCATACTTTGCTGTGTGTCAGAGCATCACCGATTTGGGCGGAACTTTCATGCTCTTTAATCCTCTTACAAACCGTGCTGACGTGAAAATCTATGCGGCCGTAGCTACAGCGTGGGATGCTACTTATCATGATGCGCCTCGCACTCAGCAGATTTGCAACATGGCTATCAAGGGCATGGACAATACTGCTCAGCCACAGCAGAAAGTTCTTGAGGTTGACGAGGCAAAGGTCAGCGAGAGTGGCAACATCGATATAAATCTTCCTGACATCAACAGCAAGCTCCGCAGCATCCGTGAACTGAAGGGCAAGGTGGTTCTCATCGATTTTACCGTTTATGCTGCTCAGGAATCTGCAGAGCGCACACGCATGATGCGTTCACTCTATGAGAAATACAAGTCACAAGGATTCGAGATTTACCAGATTAGCCTTGACGATGATGTTCACTACTGGAAGTTCTCATGCGACAAGCTTCCATGGGTGTGCGTTCACGAGACAGATGGTACAAGCACCAGCGTCTATGGCGTTAACAGCCTTCCAACATTCTTCCTCCTCAATCGTGATAATGAGATTGTGGTTCGCAGCGACTTCATGGAAGGCAGCCTTGAAAGCAACATAGAGAAACTTCTGTAAAAACGGTTTCTCGAAAAAACAAATAAGCGCTATCGGTGTTCCGATGGCGCTTATCTTTTATACGAATTCTTCCCCTAAGTTTAACTGGGCGTCGTTGACGAATTTGCGGATGTTTTTCTGTTCGCTCTTGCGGCAGATGACGAGAACATTGCCTTCTTCTACTACAATGTAATCTTCAAGCCCTTCAACAACAGCAACGTGACCGTTTGGGAGTTTGATTAGGCAATCTTTGCAATCGTAAAGGAGTGACTTTGAGTCGATGACAAGGTTGCTGGATTTGTCTTTCGATGGTGATTCTTCGTGGACGGCTTCCCATGTTCCAAGGTCGGCCCATCCAAAGTGGCAAAGCAGCACATCGACGTTTTCAGATTTCTCCAGCACGCTCTGTTCAAGGCTCATATTTGGGCATTTGGTGAATAGCTCCATGAGTTTGTCTGCTACATAGTCGCCTGCTTTGTAAGTGTCGATTACGCTTTGTATGATGCTGGCAAATTCATTGCTGGCTTCCTTGGCTGCGTTGATGAATGCTTTGGCACTCCACATGAAGAGGCCTGTGTTCCATAGAAATTCTCCGCTTTCGTAGAATATCTGGGCGAATTCATTTGCAGGCTTCTCTGTGAAGCTTTGTACTCGGTAAATGTCATTGGTTCCTGTTACGGCATCCGCCATCTGAATGTAACCATACTGTGTCTCAGGGCGATTTGGCTTTGCTCCGAGGGTGAGCAGGGCGTTGTGCTTGCCCACGTAGTCAAGACCTCTGAGTATGTCTTGGGTGAATGCTTCATGGTCAGTAATGTTTTGGTCGGAAGGGCTGACGATGAGGCGTCCTTCAGGACAACGTCGCATGACTTCCATGGCTGCCCATGTCACAGCAGGCACAGTGTTGCGCCGCATTGGTTCCATGAGTACATTCTCGTAGCGAATACCAGGAATCTGCTCTTGAATATATTGGCGGTAGTTCTCGTTTGTTACAATGATGATGTTGTCTGTGTCGATGAACGAGGCGAAGCGCTCGTAAGTCATCTGCAGGAGAGTCTTTCCTGTGCCGAGAATGTCGATGAATTGCTTTGGTTTTGCTTGGCGGCTCATAGGCCATAGTCGCGTGCCTTGTCCGCCTGCAAGTATGATGCAGAAATTCTTATTGTTCATTTATTTCTTTTTCTGAGTTTGTGTTGCAGCGGTTGATCCGTCAACAGGCTGCTTTTTGCTCTCTGCGTTTTTGTCGGACACGACGGTAGCTTTGTATCCGATCTTGTCGAATGCCTTGACGATGGTCTTGGCATCAGTCTTGTCTGCGTCGTATTGAATTGTCACCTGCTTAGTGCTGAGGTCTGTGTCGATTTTCTTGACGCCTGCTGTGAAGCGGATGTTGTTTTTGATTTTTGTTTCACATCCGTTGCAATGCATTTCTGGTGAAGTCTTAACGACGAGAGTCTTGATGTCTTTAGCAAATGTTGGCAAAGAGAGGATGAGTGATGCTATTAAAATAGATATAGTTCGTTTCATGAGTGAGTGAATTTTTAATTATTGAGTAATTGAATTTTTAAGTTCTCTTTTTTTGTTTTTTAGTTTATTACGTTTGACGTTTGCAAAAATAGGTAATTATTTTCAATAAATCATCATATTTGTATAAGAGATTTTTGCTGTTTTTCACTTTTTAACTATTCGTTTTATCCTTACTTATATAAATAATGTGTAACTTTGCAAATGATATGAATACATCAGTAGCAATTAATAACCTCTCTACGGGGTATAAGATAAAAGGTGGAGAGAAGGTGATTTCTGCCAATCTTTCTGCCGAACTCAAATTCAGCGAGCTCACTTGCCTGCTTGGTCCTAATGGTGCTGGCAAGTCAACTTTGCTTCGCACCCTTTCTGCTTTTCAGCCAGCATTGGGAGGCAGCATAGAGGTGGACGGTCAGAACATCAAGAATATGAGCAGCAGCGCTTTGTCAAGGCTTATAAGCGTAGTGCTTACTGACAATAGCGGCATTAAGAACATGTCTGCATGGGATGTTGTAGCTATGGGCCGCAGTCCTTATACTGGATTCTGGGGCAAGCTTGGCGACAAGGACAAGAAAATGGTGGACAAGTGTCTATGTTGGGTAGGAATTGAAGAATTGGCTCAGCGCAAGATGCAGACGCTTTCGGACGGTGAGCGCCAGAAGGTGATGATTGCCAAGGCTATTGCTCAGGAAACTCCAATAATTTTCCTTGATGAACCAACGGCATATCTAGATTATCCAAGCAAGATTCAAATGATGCTTTTGCTGCATCGCATGGCAAAGGCTCTGAAGAAAACAATCTTCATGTCCACTCACGATTTGGAGCATGCTTTGCAGGTGGCTGATCAGGTTTGGCTGCTGGATAAAGAAAATGGTCTCACAACAGGTTTGCCTGAGGATTTGAGCATTGATGGCAGCATTGGCAAGTATTTCGAAAGGGAAGGCTTGCATTTTGATCGTGAAACTCGCACATTCTCCATTGAACATGAAACTGCTCGAGACGTGATTGTTGAAGGCAAGGAAGACACGATTGAATATCGCTTGTGCTGCAATGCTATGGTGCGCAACGGTATGAAGCCTGTTAGTGCTGACGATGCTGCCAGTCAGGCAAGCAAAGAGGTCAGAGTGCTTATTCCAGGTGACGGCAGTTATAGTTTGATGGAACAAGGCAAGGAATCTATTAAGGTTGATAAGATAGGTCATTTGTTGCCTCTTATTGTACCTACTATCACTAAGTATCACATTTCTGCCATTCGCGATGCTGCGGAAATGAATCAGTATGAGTGATGGGTGAGTGAGTTGTAGGTTGTGAGTTATTCGTTTGTTGGTTATGAAGTTTTTTCTTTCAACTTTTCTTTTCTGTTTAGCAAGCATTTGCGCCTTTGCTGTTCCTGCTAAGCGTGTGCCTTTTAAGGTTCTGCTTACAAATGGTGATTCTCTGACTGTTGTTATGGTTGGTGATGAGAATTGTCATTACTTGGCATCTTTTGCTGATGGCACTCCTGTGGTTTTGGAGAGTGAGGGAGTTTACCGCCTTGCTCCAGAACAGAAGGAAGAACTTATGAAGAATTGGCAGGAAAGATTGGCTAAGAGGAATACTCGCAGGCTTGAAAGAAAGAATAAACTTTTTGCCAATAATGGTGAAATGCGTAAGGCTGCAGTACGACCAGTGTCTATTTTCACAGGTAAGAAAAGAGGCATTGTTATCCTTGCAGATTATGAAGACAAGTCAATGAAGCCTACAAGCACGATAGATGAATTCAAAAACATGTTTAATGAGAAAGGGTATTCCAAGAATGATCATATAGGCTCTGTTCATGACTATTTCTACGATCAATCGTATGGACAGTTTGATTTGGAATTTGACATCTATGGTCCTGTGAAACTTAGCAAGCCACTCAGCTATTACGGCAAGAATGATTCTGGTGGCAATGACATGCATGTTGGAGAAATGACTATTGAAGTTTGCAAGCTTGCTGATTCTGCTTACGACATAAATTGGAAGAATTATGATTGGAATGATGACGATGAGGTTGATCTGGTGTTTATAATCTATGCAGGTTACGGAGAGTATGCAGGTGCTCCTTCTTACACCGTTTGGCCTCATGAATTCTCGCTTACAGAGTGCTTGTTGTTTGATGACGGCGACGGTCCTGTTGAGTTTGATGGTGTGACGGTTGACACTTACGCTATGAGCTGTGAGCTGTATGGTGCGAGTGGCAGCAGAATGAGCGGCATAGGACTTGCTTGTCATGAGTTCAGTCATTGTCTCGGATTGATGGATACTTACGATGCAAGCTATAGTGGAGGTTTCGGCATGGATGCTTGGGATCTGATGGCGAGCGGCAATAACTCTGGCATTAATTATAATGGTGAGGTTCCATGCGGATTTACGGCATACGAACGTGCTGAAACAGGCTGGCTTACGCTGAAAGAACTAGATGTTCCTTGCGATGTGGAAAATATTCCTTCGCTAAATGATTCGCCAACGGCTTACGTTATTTATAATGATGGCAATCGTAATGAATATTTCATTATAGAAAACAGACAGTCAGCAGGATGGTTCCAGTATGTGGAAGATTATACAGGTTTTCACGGTTTGCTGATCACTCATGTGGATTACGACAAACAGGTTTGGGCAGATAATTTGATTAATGCGAACTCTAAGCATCAGAGAATGACCATCATTCCTGCAGGAAAGAAATATGGGACATTGCGTGGTGGACAGTATTATGTTTCAGAGAGTCACTATGCTGCTCATCTTTTCCCTGGAAAGGAAAAAGCAATAGAATTGACAAACACTTCTCATGCAGATTGCGGAGGTGCTCTTTTCAATAATAATACTGATGGCACAAAGTGCATGAACAAACCAATTACTGATATTGTGGAGAGTGCAGACGGCTTGATTTCGTTCAAGTTCATGGGTGGTTCTACTGCTATTGATGACATCAGGAATGTTTCTGATAATGATGCAGAGGAGTGGTTCACGCTTGATGGCATCAAGATTGACAAGCCTATTAGACAGGGCATTTACATTGTCAGAAAAAATGGCAAGACATTTAAGATTAGACAATGAGATTAGTTAGCATTATGAGACTTACTAAGATATTGATTTTTGGTGCCTTGATGGCATTGTATGCAGATCATGCGACTGCACAAACAGCGGAGGTGGAAATGGATGTCTTTTCTGCCATAAAGGCAGAGGATAAAGTGGCTGTCGTGGCTGTGCATTATGGTTCTACCGATCCGGTGGAAAGGCAGAACATGGAAAAAGTGAACGCGATGGTGCGTAGTGCCTTTCCTGATTATGCTTTCCGTGAGGCATGGATGTCGGAAAGGTTGGTAAAGGAGGCTTCTGCAGATTGCTCAACGCCAGACAATCTTCTTTATCAGTTGGCAGATGCTGGCTTCACTCATGTGATCATCCAGCCTTCATTCCTCATCGATGGAGTAGAAATGCAATGCTTGGTTAGTCTTGCAGAACAGTATAAAAGTAGGTTTAAGCATATTCGCATAGGCAAACCTCTGTTGAGCGACATGGAAGATTACGATGCTGTAGTTAATGCTATTGCGGTTCCTTCTCCTGTGGCGAAAGAGGCTCATGTGCTTGTGTGCAGCAATACTTTCAATAAGGAAAATGGCAGTTTCACTATGCTTGATTATGCCTTGCGAAAGAAACACTCAGAAGGTTGGTACACTGCTGTTGATGAGGGGTGTCCTTCGTTTGAATTCCTTGTCAAACAGTTGCGCGGGCAGAAACTGAAGAAGGTCAACCTGTTCCCTTTCATGTTCGGTTCAAGCAAGAGTGCTTTAGACAAACTTTCATCCATTCTGAAGAAAGAAGGATTCCATGTGCAGGTGGTTCCAACGAACATGGGCGATAAACAGGATGTGATGAAACTTTACAATGAGCATCTTCATCATGCAACAAAGTTCCGCAACTATTCGCCAAGGGAAATGATGATGCAAGTGAAATAGAAGTACTTCTCCCTCTCAAAGAAATTCGAAATCTTGATGATTCGACACATTGCCCCCCCAAAAACGTAAAAAATAATAAAAAATTGGCTTCTCCATATCTAGAAATACAAGGATTAACAAAGCGCATCGGTCATCGCGTGTTGTTTGAAGACATCTCGTTCACAATAAATGAACGAGAGCACATTGGTTTGATAGCAAAGAATGGTACTGGTAAATCAACATTACTCAGCATCATTGCTGGCAAGGAAGGTGATGATGGTGGCAAGATGATTTTCCGTAACGACTTGAAGGTGGGATATCTTGAACAGACACCATCCATTCCGACTCTTGCACTTCCTAAGGACGAGGATCGTGCTGACGAAGATCAGATGAATTGGTGGATCCGCTATCGCCAGTTCCTCACTCAAATGAAGATTTCCGAGGAAGAATCGATGCGTCCTGAATCCCAGCTCAGCGGTGGACAAATCAAGCGAATCGCATTGGCACGAGTGCTGGCAGGTGAACCCGAGCTGCTCATTCTTGATGAGCCAACAAACCACCTTGACCTTGAGATGATTGAGTGGCTGGAAAATATGCTCAGTCGCAGCACCATGGCAATACTCATGGTTACTCACGACCGTTACTTCCTTGACCGAATCTGTTCTAGCATTATTGAGATGGACAATTCTCGCATCTACACTTATCGCGGCAACTACTCTTATTATCTTGAAAAGAGACAGGAGCGAATTGATAATATGAATGCAGAGATTGCTCGTGCCAACAACCTTTACAGAACAGAACTCGAATGGATGCGCAGCACTCCTTGTGCCAGAAGTTCAAAGGCAAGATACCGCATAGAATCGTTCTACGAATTGGAAAAGGTTGCTCGCCAGAGAATAGAAGAGCGCAATGTGCGCCTTGAGATGGGAGGCACATACATTGGAAATAAGATCTTCGTGATGACCGATGTGTGCAAGTCGTTTGCCGATCGTGTCATTCTGCGTGATTTCAACTATAATTTTACTCGCTATGAGAAACTTGGCATTGTGGGTAACAACGGTACGGGCAAGTCAACATTCGTAAAGATGCTTCTTGGCGTTGAACCTCACGATAGCGGCACGATAGATATTGGCGAGACAGTTCGCTTTGGTTACTATAGTCAGCAGGGAATGGCATTCCGTGATGACCAGAAAGTGATAGACGCTGTTCGTGACATTGCTGAGTATGTTGACATGGGCAATGGCGAGAAACTTTCTGCCAGCCAGTTCTTGCAGCATTTCCTTTTCCCTCCAGAGGAGCAGTTCAGCTACATTTATAAGCTTAGTGGAGGTGAGCGCCGCAGACTTTACTTGTGTACTGTTCTCATGAAAGCGCCTAATTTCCTCATTCTCGATGAGCCGACTAACGACCTTGACATTGTGACATTGCAGATTCTGGAAGATTATCTAAAGAACTTCCGAGGCTGCCTCATCATAGTAAGTCACGACCGCTATTTCATGGATAGAGTGGTGGACCATACTCTTGTGTTCCATGGACAAGGTGAGGTGCAGGATTTTCCAGGTTCTTACAGCCAATATCGTGATTGGTCAGAACAGCAGGCGAAGCAACATACAGAGGTTAAGGCTCAGTCAAAGGAGCAGAAAAAAGATGATGGACGCAACCAGAATCGTGTTCGTAAACTTTCATTCAAGGAGAAGCAGGAATTTGCTCAGTTGGAGAAAGATATAGAAGCACTTACAAAGGAGAGAGAGGACATCAATACAGCCCTTTGCGGTGGCACGACAGATGTTAATGAGATTACTCGTTTGTCCAAGCGCCTGCCGATTCTCAACGAAGAACTCGACGAGAAAGAGATGAGATGGTTGGAACTGTCTGAATTTGCGTAGGCCCCCTCCCAGTCTCATCCCCAATAGGGGAGGAGAGGAAAGTCACCTTCAACTCACCCCTCAACTTTTAACTATCAACAATTAACTTTTAATGAAAATAACATCAGCAACATACGTTGGCAGTAAGCCACGAGCAGACATGTGTCCGCAGGATGGACGTGCAGAGTACGCTTTCATCGGACGAAGCAATGTGGGTAAGTCATCGCTCATCAACGCTTTGTGTGATCGCAAGGCGCTTGCCAAGACATCATCCACACCAGGTAAGACTATGTGCATAAACCATTTCCTCATCAACGATTCCTGGTACATTGTTGACCTTCCTGGCTATGGCTATGCTCAGCGCAGCAAGAAGGAACAAGAAGGGCTCAAGAACATGATTTCACATTATGTCCTTGATCGCGAACAGCTCACCTGCTTGTTTGTGCTCATAGATATCCGTCATGATCCCCAGCGTGTCGATCTTGCTTTCCTCAATTTCCTTGGTGAGAATGGTGTTCCATTTGCCATTGTATTCACTAAGGCAGATAAGCTTGCATCGTCAAAAATACATCCAACGGTAGAGAAATATCTGGACACTCTTCGTGAACAATGGGAAGAACTGCCTCCGCACTTCATTACCAGTTCTGCAAACAAAACAGGTCGCGAAGAACTCTTGAACTACATAGAATCCATCAATAAAGAGCTAGAAACCCATAAATAATTTGGTATTTCGGCGGTTAATTCGTACCTTCGCACTCAATTTTGCACATAACATTCATTGTAAATGAAAAAGAAACCTTTAAGCATAGTTTTTCTTATTGCAGGTAGCGAACCTCTGGGCAGCGCAGGAATGCAGGCAGACATCAAGGCAATCACGGCATGCGGCGGTTATGCTGCATGTGCTCTGACTGCAATTGTTGATGAGGACACAACTCGAGTGAAACAGATTTTCCACATGCCTGTTGACCTGATAACTTCGCAAGCAGAGTCGTTCCTTGGCGATGTTGGCGCAAACTGCATCAAGACAGGCGTGCTACCAAGCGCGGACATCATTCGCGGTGTTGCAGGCGTGCTGAAAAACTATCCAGAAGTTAAAAAAGTTATTGACCCTGTTGTTGTGAACAGCGTGGGCGAGAAACTTGTTAATGATGATGCAATCAATGCTTACAAGGACGAACTTTTCTCTTTAGCAACTCTCATCACTCCAAACCGCCGCGAAGCTGAGGTGCTTCTGGGACATCCCATAACAAACATCAGCGAAGATATCAAGGAGTTTGGCAAATGGGGATGCAGTGTCATTGTGAAGTCGCTTGACTACGGCAACATGCTCAGCGATTGGCTCTACAATGCCGAGACAGGTGAGGTGAGAGAGTTCACGAAGAAGAGAATAGACACTCACAATGTGAACGGTACAGGAGACTCTTTTTCTTCTGCCATAGCAACATATTTGGCTAAAGGCTGCACTCTCGATGAGGCTGTGGAGAAAGGTGAGGAATTCATAAGCAAGGCAATTGCCCTTGGTGCTGAGTATGAATTCGGACATGGTTTCGGACCTGTCCACCCATGCTTCATGGAAGAAAAAAACATACACGAAAGAATTTATAATTAATAACGAAAAACTAAACCACAAAATAACATGGAACTTAAAATTGCAGTTTTGGCTGGTGATGGCATCGGCCCAGAGATTATGGAACAGGGCGTAGCAGTATGTTCTGCTATTGCCGAGAAGTTTGGACACAAAGTATCCTACAAGGAGGCCCTTTGCGGTGCTCACGCAATTGACGAAGTGGGCGACCCATTCCCAGAAGAGACATTCAAGACATGTGAGGAAGCTGATGCTGTGCTTTTTGCCAGCGTAGGTGATCCTAAGTTTGACAACAATCCAACAGCAAAGGTGCGTCCAGAGCAGGGTCTTCTCGCAATGCGCAAGAAGCTTGGTCTCTATGCCAACATTCGTCCTGTGACAACTTTCGACTGCCTTATCCACAAGTCACCATTGAAGGATTATATCGTTCGTGGCGCAGACTTCATCTGCATCCGTGAGCTCACAGGCGGCATGTACTTCGGCAAGAAGCAGGAGCCAAGCATCAATGCTGATGGCGTGGAAGATGCTCTCGACACAAACTACTACTCTCGTCCAGAGGTAGAACGCATCCTCAAGGTTGGTTACCAGTATGCTCAGCAGCGCCGTAAGCACCTCACAGTTGTTGATAAGGCAAACGTGCTCGCTTCTTCACGTCTTTGGAGAAAGATTGCTCAGGAGATGGCGCCACAGTACCCAGATGTAGAAACTGACTTCATGTATGTTGATAATGCAGCAATGCGCATGATTCAGGATCCTAAGTTCTTTGACGTAATGGTTACAGAGAATACATTTGGCGACATCCTCACAGACGAGGGTTCTGTAATCACAGGTTCAATGGGACTTCTTCCATCAGCATCTACAGGTTCTTCAACTCCTGTGTTCGAGCCAATCCACGGTTCATGGCCACAGGGTAAGGGACTCAACATTGCCAACCCACTTGCTCAGATTCTTTCTGTAGCAATGCTCTACGAATATTTTGGCCTCAAGGCAGAAGGCGACCTTATCCGTGAAGCTGTTGACGCATCACTCGATCAGAACGTACGCACTCCAGAGATTCAGGTTGAAGGCGCAAGCAAGTACGGCACAAAGGAAGTCGGTGCTTGGATAGTAGAGTATATTAAGAACAAGTAATTGTTAATTACGAAATACGAATTACGAAACCATCCGGATGGCATTTCGTGATTCGTATTTCATGTTTCGTAATTAATTAGTGTTTTGAAAGGCTTGCCTCAATGATTTTGCTGCAAAGCTCATCATAAGTCATTCCTGCAGCCTTGGCACTTATTGCAATCTTCGAGTCGTCAGCAAGGTTTGGAAGCGAATCGCATTCCAGACAGACGAAAGAACCATCATCCCTTACAATGAAATCTGCTTTGGCAAAAGCATTGAGTCCTAAGCTTTCTGCTGCGGTTTCTGCAGCACTCATAAGTTGTTTCTCAAGCTTTGTGCTGATGTCGGCAGGACAAACGAAATTTGTCTTTGTGCTCGCGCCTTTATTTCCGTTGTGGTTGTCATCGAATGCTAACACTTCAAGCACAGGCAGAGCCTTGCCGTTTATTGTGCTGACCGAGAACTCGCGACCAATCACGTATTCCTCAACGATAACCTCGTTTTCCCACTTGAATGCCTCCTTCAAAGCTTTCTTGTATGCTTGCTGCTCGTTCACAGCCGAGATGCCCAAACCGATGCCGCCAATGCATGGCTTTACGATAACAGGGTATCTCAAGCCATATTCAGCAACATCAACGTCCATCTTGTCCTTCTTGATGCATGTTCCCTTAGGCACAGGAATGCCATGATACTTAATCACTTGCTTTGCAATATCCTTGTTGGATGAAAGGGCGGAACTGAAATAATCACAGCCAGTATAGTCAATTCCTAAAAGGTCGAATGTTGCCTGAACCTTGCCGTTCTCGCCGTTAGCACCCTGCAGGGCAATGACAACGAGGTCAGCCTTCTTGCAGAGCTGGAGTACGTTAGGACCGAAAGCAGAGCGTGACTGATCCTTTCTTCTCTTCTTGACAGCCCAAAGGTCAGGAAGCTCGTCAGACACTTCCTTAGGAGGCAATGAATATTTGTCAGGATTCTTAAAGGCATCAGTAATCACTTCTTCCTTATCCTTGTATCCCATGAACGAATCCAGGAGAATAACATTATGCTTCTTCTTCAGCGATTCCGCAACGATCTGTCCAGTTCTCAGCGAACGGTTTCTCTCGTTTGACAATCCGCCAGCCAAGACAACGATGTTCATGTTCTCAGGCACACCAGCCAAAGAATCTTCTTCATTCTCCTCAATCACGATGTCCGAACCATCCATTTCAATTTCCAAGTCGTTAATCATTCTCTTCGTCATGGAAACGACAGTCAGAAGCTGTCGCACTTGCTCAGTTGTCAAGTCAACATCGTATTTCTTTTTCATTACCGACTTCGTTTTCAATACAACGAGAGGGCTCACATGCAACACAAGGAAGTTGGAAATGCTTAACGCAGCCATGAATTTCTTAGAATTCACGAAATTGTCAAACATGTTAAGCGTATTGATGATACCTTCCATGTGGAAATGCTCCATCACCCTCTTTATGGCATCGAAGAAATCAGGTACATTCCTTGAGTACTTGACGCAGTATGCAATCAGATAAGCAGCATTGTCCGTGTATTTCGGATTGCCGATCATGTCACACATGTAGTTCATGAACTCATTGACCGTTATGCTGTTGCTGCGTATTGCAAAAGCCTTCTCGACAAGCAATCCGAGCAATTCGTTCGTTTCGTTCTTCTCACGTTCCGAAACGGCAGACCTCACAAGGCTGTTCATGAACTGATCCAGAATCTGCATCTCAGGCCTCTGTCCGTTAGGATTGATCTCCATGGTGTATTCGCCATTCTCCTTGAAATTGAGGAAGGTGTTGATCATGTGAGCTTCAGCTATGCCGCCTTTGCCATAATCGAATCCGAAGTAATAGTTCTTTTTGCCCACATCGTTCAAGAGGATGTTGACATAGTCGAAGTCGATGTTGTGATTCTCTATGATGCCTTGACGCTGAATGATTCTGTTTCTGTAATAGTTCATGAAACGGTCAGAAAATCCTTGTCCGTCAAAAGCCACGCAACGGCGAGGCGTATCGTTCAGAATAGCGATGTACTTCGCCTTGTTGCCCCCCTTGGAATGACCAGTTACAGTAACGTAATATCTCTCAAGCCCCAGTTTCGTATATACCTTCTTATACCATTCCAGCGCATTTATCTGCTGCAAAGAGTCAATAGTGTTTCCGCCCACAAAGTCATCCGTCCACTCATTGTCAGCCGTGCCGCGGAAAGCTACCACAGCCTCGCCCGAATTGTCATTGATGAAAACCACGCTGATGCCACCGCCACCGCCGTAAGCTTGGTCAAAGTGAGTGGCGCAGATGCGAGTGCTCATCAAGGCATCATTCTTCTTGATAGCCGTCAAGGTATTCTTCCAGTCAAAGCCATTGATGCAGGCATTGTAATACCTTTCCATATCCAAGGCATCCATATCGATGGCATTGATCATTTCTCCCACAGTCTTTCCCTTAGCATCCAAAATGCTGGAAAGCGGCGGTTTATTCTCCAAATAGGTTAGGTGTACGAGAAATAAAACCTCGTCAGTTTTGAAATACATATTAAATAATAGTTACGAATTATGAAATCCGAAATCCGAAAATAATTACATTGCAAAATTACAAATTATCAATAAAATAGCAAAAATAAACAGCAATAAAAATCAAAACTTTATTGTTCGGCAGAGGAACTGGAGCAATTTTTTTTCTCCTTATTAGTTTCATATTTAATAAATAAAGCGTAACTTTGCATTCAAAATATAAAAACGACAATGCCTCTAATTCTTCCAGAAGATCTTCCTGCTATAGATGCTTTGAAGCAGGAGAATATTTTTACCATGGGTTATAAGAGGGCGGACAGCCAGCAGATTCGTCCGCTCCGTCTTGCTGTGCTCAACCTTATGCCGATAAAGATTACGACTGAGACGGATTTCATTCGCATTCTCTCTAATTCGGCTTTGCAGATTCAGGTTGAGTTCATGAAGATTAAATCGCACACTTCCAAGAACACGCCTGTGGAGCACATGCTGACGTTCTATCGCAACTTCGAGGATATGAAGAAAGAGAAGTATGATGGACTCATCGTGACGGGTGCTCCTTTGGAGTTTATCGATTATGAGGATGTGACTTATTGGGAGGAGCTGCAGGATGTGTTCAACTGGGCTCATCATAATGTCACCAGCACCATCTATGTTTGTTGGGCTGCATTCGCAGGTCTTTATCATTTCTATGGAGTTCCGAAATACAACACGCCTGCTAAGGTGTTCGGTGTGTTTGAGCACAGGATGCTTGCGTCTGAGCTGCCTATCTTCCGTGGGTTTGACGACGTGTTCTTTGCTCCTCACAGTCGTCATTGTGAGGTTCGCCGTGAGGACATTGAAAAGGTGCCAGGATTGCACATCATTGCTGACAGCGAGAAGGCTGGTGTGACAATCGTGGAGGCGCGCAACGGCAGGGAGTTCTTCATCACCTGTCATCTGGAGTATTCTCCTCTGACCTTGGATGGAGAGTACAAGCGTGACGTTGCCAAGCGTCTTCCTATCAACATGCCGTCGAACTACTATCCTGACGATGATCCAGCAAAGACTCCTATCGTTCGTTGGCGCGCTGCTGCCAACCTGCTCTACACAAACTGGCTCAACTACTACGTTTATCAGGAAACTCCGTTCAACATTGATGAGATCAATTGAATTACTCGCTCCTGCAAAGAATGCTGACATTGGCATCGAGGCGATACGCCACGGTGCTGATGCTGTTTATATAGGTGCTCCTTCATTTGGGGCGAGGGCTGCTGCAGGCAATTCTGTGGAGGACATTGCAAGGCTGGTGGCATACGCTCATCTTTTCAAGGCTCGTGTGTATGTGACGGTCAACACGCTCATATACAAAGAGGAACTGAAGGATGTGGAACGGATGATCTGGCAGTTGTACGAGGCGAAGGTGGATGCTCTCATTGTTCAGGATTTGCAGATTCTCTCGCTGAACCTTCCTCCGATTCCTCTGCATGCCAGCACTCAGATGGACAACCGAACGGTGGAGAAGGTCAGGCAGCTGGAAGGGTTGGGATTTCCGCAGGTCGTCCTTGCCAGAGAACTTACCGTGGATCAGATATCAGAGATTCACAAGGAGTGTCCAGAGACGCTGCTTGAAGTGTTTGTGCATGGAGCGCTCTGCGTGTCGCTTAGTGGCAGATGCAATGCCAGCGAGGCTTTGTTCCGCAGAAGTGCCAATAGGGGCGAGTGTGCACAGGTTTGCCGCATGAAGTTCACGCTGAAGGCTGATGGTCACACGCTTGCCAAGGACAAGCATCTGCTTTCCCTGAAGGATAATTGCCAGATTGATAATCTGGAAGCCTTGCTTCTGGCTGGCGCATCGTCGCTGAAGATTGAGGGAAGGCTGAAGGATATGGATTATGTGAAGAATGTGACTGCTGCTTATTCCGTTGCTCTTGATGAAGTGATAAGCAAGCATGAGGATAAGTTCTGCCGCGCTTCGTCTGGTCATACTTCATTGAAATTCATTCCAAATGTTTTCAAGAGTTTCAATCGCGGATTTGTGAAAGATGTGAACAAGCCTGACGCAAACTTAGACACTCCGAAATCGCTTGGCGAGCCTCTGAAGAAAGATACCGTGCTGCACAATGGTGATGGATTGTGCTACATTGACCGCGGCGAACTTGTGGGATTCAGAGTGGGCAATGTGGATAGATTTCACCCAACAAAAGGTGTTCGCTATTTCCGCAATCAAGATGCGGAGTGGGATAGGGTGCTTGGCAAGCCTTCGAGCGACAGGAGAATTTGGGTTGAAATTGATGTTGATGAGGATAAGGTTGTGATGACTGATGAGGATGGCTTTGCTGCATCGATAGACATCAGCGTTTCGGATTTTGAACTTGCCCGCACACACCAGACAGAAAACATTCAGCGACAGCTGTCGAAGCTTGGTGATACAATATTCGAGGCGAGAAGCGTGAATGTGAATCTAAATAAAAACTATTTCATCCCTTCGTCTTTGCTGTCGTCATGGAGAAGGGAGTTGGCGCAAAAGCTTACGGAGGATCGCATTTGCTATTATCCTCAGATGAAGCAGGAGCACAAGCCTGTGCAGATAGATACTCCTGTGCCATTCGAGCTTACACACGATAAAGGCACTCCTCTGATGATTTGCCATCATTGCATTCGCCGTCAGATGGGCTTGTGCCTGAAAGAGGGAGGACAAAAGGCAAAGATGACGCTGACTGCAGCAAACGGAATGGAACTGTTGTTGGATTTTGATTGCAAAAACTGCTTAATGAAGATTCTGCTTTGAGAAAACTGCTTTACATATTATTATTGGTGTTTGTGGCATCATGTGTTGGAAATACATCTTCTGATGCACCAGCTGTGTCTGACTCTGACACGATGAAGACTATTGTCAACATTGTTGATACTGCTGTTGCAGAAGACACAACGCTGCTGGCTCTCACGCCTCAGCAGGTGGATTCGCTCATGTTCCGCATAACTCATCATTATTCTGAGAATTTCAATTTTATCGTTAAGGCTGATTCGCTCACTCTTGTGCCTCGTGATGGCGATGTGATTACAGATACTTGCCGCATCTACGATAACGATGCTGTTGTTGTGGCAGCAATAAAGTTCGTTCCAAACGATACGATTGACTCTATATGGGTGAAGGTTGCTCACGACCAGATGACTATGGGATGGATTCCTGAACATGAATTGCTGAAAGGAGTGACGCCTGACGATCCTATCTCGCAGATACTGGATGTCCTTTCAAATAGCCGTGTGATATGGATGTCTGCTCTTGTTGCAATAGGTTTTATAGCTTTCTTCATTGGCGGAAGAAAACGCCTGAGGAAACCGCTTGTTCTTCAGTTTGATCAGATGGACAGCATCTATCCTCCGCTGTTTATTGTGTTAGTGGCAATAATGGCATCCTTGTATGCTTCCGTTCAGAATTTCGTGCCTGAGTTTTGGCAAGAATACTATTACAACCCAACGCTCAACCCGCTTGTCTTGCCTCCTCTTATGGCTACGCTTGTGGTTATGGCATGGCTGCTTATCATCACCTTCATCGCTATCATCGATGAGGTTTACCACCATTTCTATTTCTTGCCAGGAATAACTTACATTGCTGAAATTCTTGGACTTGCCATGCTGACTTATCTCGTTATTTCTTGGTCAACATTATTCTACTTCGGCTATCTGCTTTTGCCAATGCTGATAGCTGGAATTATCTGGTTTAAAATGTCTAAGTTTAGATCTTAGATTGTATCACCTTTGCATTTGCAGGTGCTTTTTGGTTTTCGTCCCAGATGAGTTCACCGCACTTTCCTTCTACAACAATGGTTCCGCTTGTTGGATTTTTGATGCTGACAATGTCGCCCTTGATGTTTCCGTTTACTGTTGAATACTCAAAGTTGAGGTTTGCGTCATCTCCAAAAGTGCAGTCCTCAAGTATAAGACCATCAACATAGCAAAGGAGCTGTTCGCCAGTAAGATGGCAGCGCACGAGACGAATGTTCTTTCCATACCAAGCGAGGTATTCTCCGTTAAGTTCGGAATCGTAGATTGTCACGTTCTCTGCTTCCCAAAAAGCATCTTTGGAATTGATTATGGCATTATGAATTTCTACGTTCTTGGCGTATTGGAAACCGTAGTTGCCATCCTGACGATAGTTGTCCAGACGAATGTTGTGGCTGTGCATGAAGATGTAGTCGCAATTCTCAATGTGTACATTCTTCATCTGGATGTCTTCGCAATCCCAAAGAAACTGCTCTCCGTTAGGGAAATCAGTGTTTTCCACGTGTATGCCTTTCATTCTGCGGAACAGCTTTGGAGCGTCACATGTGCAATCGGTCATTGTGCAGTTGCGAGAATACCAAAGGCTGGAACGTGCAGATTCAGCAAAATGGCAGCGATGAACTTTGAATCCGTCAACCTCCCAGAACACATACTTTCCCTCAAAAGTGCAGTTCTCGGCTTCTATGTTGCTTGATTCCTTTATGGACGATTCGCCGACATGGATTGTCACGTTCTCAAGACGAAGGTCGTGAGAAGCATAAAGTGGGCGCTCGCCACCGTATTCTTTGTCTTTTATTGTGTTCATATTAAGCTCTTTTTCGATTATGTCTTATTTATTGTCCATCCCCGTTGGCGAAGCATGATGATGAATGCTATTCCGCGAACGGTGAGTTCTACAGCCATGGCTATCCATACACCGACCAATCCGAGAGTTGGAGCGAGGATGATGGCGAGTGAGAGTCGCACGATCCAGATGCTTGAGAGGTTCACGATGCTTGGAATGAGTGTCTTTCCAGAACCTACGAATGCTCCGTATGCCACGATGCTTGCGGCAAACATTGGCTCTGCCCATGCTTCGATGCGGAGAACGGTTGTGCCAAGGCTGATGACTTCAGGGTCGTTTGTGACGATGTTCATCATCTCTGGCGCAAACACTCCCATGATGATTCCCATGATTGCCATGATTGCCATTCCCATAGTCATGGAAAGCCATGAGAAACTGCGCATGAGGTCGTGGCGATGTGCTCCGAGACTTTGTCCTACAAGCGTTGTTGCTGCTTCGGAAATGCCATAGCCAGGCATGTAGCAGAGACTTTCTATGTTGATGCCGAAGGTGTTGGCGGCAATGGCTACAGGGCCGAGTGGGGCGATGATGCTTGTGATAGCTATCTGTGCGCCGCACATCACTCCGCGTTCAAGGCTTATTGGCGAACCAATCTTGAGTGCTTTCATGAGAATGTCCTTTTTAGGTTTCCAATGTATAGCTGTTGCCATTTCGTCAAGCGAAAAACGAAGCTGATTGTCACGCTTGATGAGGAAATACAGCATTGCGAACATTGTGATGAGGTAGGCAAAGAGCGTGCCAAGTGCTGCTCCTTTTGTTCCCATGTCAAAAATGAAGATGAGAATGTAGTTAAGCACTACGTCAAGCATGCACATGGATGCGTTCAGGAAGCTTGGCACCTTGACGTTGCCGCTGCATCGAAGGCTTCCGGCTGCAAGGGTGTTAGTTATTAATATAGGAAGGGCTATTGCCACAATCGAGAAGTATTCCGTTGCTCCATAGCAGATATCTGCATCAGCTCCAAGCCAATGAGGTAGGAATGGGGCAATGGATAGTCCTATGATCATCAGCACTGTACTGAATATGATAGCGGATATGATGCCTTGGCGGATCACGTTTCTTGCTCCTGGCAGATCATTAGCGCCAACATGATGCGCTACCTGTACGGAGAAACCTGCGGCAAAGGCTGAGCATAGCCCTCCGAAAAGCCAGATTGTGGTGGAAACAAGTCCTACGGTTGCTGATTCTTTTGTGCCAAGATGTCCCAACATGGCAGCATCAATTATCTGCATGGCAACAGAGGATATCTGTGCAACCATGGCAGGCAAACTCAACAGGACAGTCAGACGCAGCTTTTCCTGCCACGTCATCGTGCGTGCTCCTTTGCGCACGAGGGAGAGAAGTTCGTCCTTTGTCAAGTTGAAAGTTGATTTAATTTGTTAATTGAATAGTCGGAAGACACAAAAGTTGTGCAAAGTTAGTAATTATTTGTGATTTGTGATTTGTAATTTAATGTTTTATTGCTACCTTTGTAGTGTAACAAACAAGTAATTAGCAATTACTAACTTGAATTTGTCTTCCATGAAACGCATAACGCACCCCATTCCTGCTGATTCTATTCTGGAACTGTCGTATTCTCCGCATGCGACAAATTTTGCTTTGTGGTCGCCTGTTGCTGAGAGTGTTGTTGTGAATATTTATGAGAAAGGCAATGGTGGCTGTGCTGAGGAACGGCATAGGTTGAAGAAAAATGATGATGGCACTTGGTCGGCTAATGTGAGGGGAAATCTTATTGGCAAGTTTTACACATTTGAGGTTTTTGGTAAGGGCAATAAAGATTCTTGGGGTGAGACTCCAGGAATGTTCGCAATGGCTGTGGGGGTGAATGGCGAGAGAGCGCAAGTGCTGGATATGAATGCAACGAATCCAGAAGGGTGGGAGAGTGATAAGCGTCCAGAACTGAAAGGTTTTGGCGATATAATTATTTACGAAATGCATCATAGAGATTTCTCTGCTGATGATGCTTCGGGAATAAAGCACAAAGGGAAGTTTTTAGCTTTGACAGAGAATGGCACAAAGAATTATGATGGCTTATCTACAGGTATTGATCATTTGAAGGAACTTGGCATTACTCACGTTCACATCCTTCCTTCCTACGATTTCGGTTCTGTCAATGAAGCTCAGGATTTTATCTCTCAAACTGATATGCGTGTGCCTAAGCAGTATAATTGGGGGTATGATCCTGTAAACTATAATGTTCCAGAGGGCAGTTACAGCACTAATCCTTACGATCCTGCAGTCAGAATACGTGAGTTCAAGCAGATGGTGATGGCGTTGCACAAAGCTGGCATAAGGGTTGTTCTTGATGTTGTGTATAATCATGTGTATGATGCTGGCTCAAGTTCGTTCAATCGTATCTTCCCTGATTATTTTTTCCGTCATAAGCATAACGGCGCTTTGTCAAATGGTTCAGGATGCGGCAATGAAACTGCCAGCGAAATGCCAATGATGCGTAAGTTCATGGTTGAGTCGGTTCTTTATTGGATTAAAGAGTATCATTTGGATGGATTCCGTTTCGACCTTATGGGACTTCACGACATTGAGACAATGAATGCAATTCGTGATGCTGTGTCTGCTGTTGATCCTACAATTTTCATTTATGGAGAGGGTTGGGCAGCGTCAACTCCTGCTTTGCCAGAAAACAGATTGGCAATAAAGGATAATGTCGCAAGAATGCCAGGTATTGCAGCTTTTGGCAATGAACTTCGCGATGCTCTTCGTGGCAGCTGGTGGAATGACAAGGAAGGGGCTTTCTTGATTGGTAAAACTGGTAATGAAGATGCTTTGAAATTTGGTATTGTTGGTGCAATTAAGCATCCTCAATTGAATGAAGCGAAAGTCAAAAACAGTATTGTTGCATGGGCAGAACAACCAACCCAAATGATTAGTTATGTTTCATGTCATGATGATATGTGTCTTGCTGATAGACTGAAGGTTACGCTCGAAGAGAAATACGGATGCCCAGCAGCTAAAGATGAGCTTATTCGTCTTCAAAAACTTGCAGAGACAGTCGTGCTGACTTCGCAAGGAGTGCCATTTATTTGGTGTGGTGATGAGATTGTTCGTGACAAGAAAGGCGTGCGCAATTCTTACAATTCCCCAGACAGCATAAATGCAATTCCTTGGCATCTGAAAACGGAAAACAAGGATGTTTTTGATTACGTTAGCGCTCTCATTGCAATTCGTAAAGCTCATCCTGCTTTCCACATGGAGAGTGCCGAACTTGTTTGCAAAAACTTGCAATTCCTTCCTGTGAAGGGTGGCAATGCCGTTGCTTTCATTCTGAATGGAGAAGCTGTGGGAGATTCTTGGAAAACTATTGTTGTAGCATTTAACAGCAGGGAAAAAGGTGTTCGTCTGAATGTTCCAGAAGGTTCTTATATCGTTGTGTGTAAGAATGGATTAATAAATTCTTCAGGATTGTCAACATTTAAGGGAAGCTCCATACTTGTGTCTCCACAAACAGCTCTTATAATGTATAAGTAATTATTGCTGTCCGCTAAACAAAAATTGCACGATTTATTCTTGCATAATTCACGAAAAAGCATTATCTTTGTATTGTGTAATAGCTAAGCGCCTATTGCACTATTCCCCAACAAGCCTTGTCATTCCAAGGTTTGAAATCATCATTCCAAGTCATGAAATCATTATTCCAAACCTTGAAATAGTCATTCCAAGGCTTGGAATCATTTCCTTACCGAGCAAAAGCATAAAGCCTTATCGGGCAAAAGGTAAAAGTATTATCGGGCATACGCATGAAGAACGTTCGAGCAAACGATAACGAAACATTCGAGCATACACATGAAGAACATTCGGGCGTAAGATTACGGAATGTACGAACACATAAACTATCATAATAGTCTTGTTTTGCTATAAAAAGTGACAGGTTGAGCTGTCACTTTTTTTCAACCTGTCACTCAATCTGTCACTTCATATCTCCATGATTATCTATCTATTATCTTAAAAAGTGACAAGGTGACAGCTTTTTCCCGCAATTCTTCTCATGTAAGAAAAATCAGCCTTGGAATTTTTTCCACTATGAAGAGTGCATGAAGAGTCACAAACCACTCTTCATAGTCGCATCATCCTATCAGTCAAATATTTACATCGTTTTTATGAAGAGTGAAGAGTCACAGATAAAATTCAGAAGGATTAACATGTGCGACTTCACTATTGTTTCATTGTATAGCACAAAGTGAATTCTGTATAGTGTGATAGAATTTTGACTTTATAACAAGTCAATAAAAACTAACATTTGTTGAAATACTGTTTGAAATTAAAAAAAGATTAGAAAAAGTAATGATAATAAATTCAAAACAATTATATTTGCAAAGTCAATCCCATGCTGAAAGCCCTTAGGGGCAGAGGGGTGGGATGATACATATACATAAAAGGCGTATCTTGACGCTTTGGTTTTTGACATCTTAAGAACTTCGCAACTTCTTTAAGTCATTTGTACTGCTAGTCAAAAAAACAAAGCAACGGAAACGCCTCATGGGATGTCTATATACATTATCAAATATATAGAGGTATTGTACCTATATATAGGTAGTGAACTATATACATCATCGTGGGGCTTTCAGCGTTGCTCGTTTCTGACAAGCAGGGCAATGCGAAGGCCTTTAAGATGTGGAACGAGTGACAGGACTGGCTCCACGTTTCTTTTTTGCATGTAACAAACAAAGATCTACAACAACGCCAACTGGAGCCATAGGCGACCGATAAAGAGAAGAAGGTCATTATGAAGGACTTTAAGATTCCAGTTACTGAGGTCGGAAACGGAGGATTTCAAGTTTCCGTTGACCTAAACATTTATTCTGTAGATGCTGTTACGGCAACATGTTATAAATATACTGACAAGTTTTATGTTCACCAGCAGACAGCTGACGAGAAGACAATGAATATTATCCTTGAAGCGAAGGATAGCAATGCTACTGTGTCTTCGGAAACTGTCAAACAGTTCTGTAATGACCTTATTGACCAACAAGTTCGCGTGTTGGTCAACCGAGACTTCGGTCATATCCGTGATTTGATAGTAGAGGAAGCATTTAAGCCGGTGAATAAATGATGATGTACGAATATAATATTTTACCGTTCCGCTTCGACCATTTCAACGAAGAGGAATACCTGCTGACCAATGACGTTGGCGAATTTTTATTTATGAAGAATGAGGACTTTGAGAAGTTCGTGAACCATGATCTTGATCCAAAGTCAGACCTCTTCATGGACATAGCATCAAAGCAGATTGCCACAACTGACAAAGTTGAAGAGGTAGTAAAAATGCTTGCCACAAAGTTTAGAACCAAAAAGAGTATTTTGAGAGATTTCACGTCTCTCCATATGGTTGTGCCAACACTTCGATGCAATTCAAGTTGTATTTATTGCCAGGCAAAGCGCCATGAAAGCTCTGATCATTCTGCAGATATGACAAAGAAGACCGCAAAAAACATTGTGAAATGCATTTTTGAGGGACCTTCTCCATATATCAAAATTGAATTCCAAGGTGGAGATCCCTCGGTAGATTTTGAGATGGTCAAATATATCATTGAAGAAGCAGAGTGGCAGAATCTCTTCAAAAAGCGTGAGTTAGGTTTTGTGATATGCACAAACTTGACTTTGCTCACTCCGGAAATGGTAAAATATCTAAAGAAACATAAATGTGATATTTCTACGTCTTTGGATGGTCCAAAAGATTTACACGATACGAATAGGCCATTGCAAGATAAAAGCCTTGATCATCATGAGATATTTGAGAAAAATGTGAGAATGGTTCGAGATATTTGGGGTGATGCCGATTGCGTTTCTGCATTGATGACAACTTCAAAATACAGTCTCGGAAGATACAAGGAAATTATAGATGAATACATCAGATTAGGTTTTAACAACATTTTTCTTCGTTCATTAAATCCTTATGGATTTGCTAAAGAGTATAAAGACAAGGTCTCATATCCTATAGAGGAGTTTATAAAAAACTTCAAGGAAGGTCTTGATTATATTATTGAGATTAACAAAAATGGTGAATTCTTTGTAGAAGGATTTGCTGCACTTTTGCTCAAACGCATACTAACACCATTTGCTACTGGCTTTGTTGACCTACAATCGCCAGCTGGAGTAGGTATTGCTGGAGCTATTTACGACTATGATGGAAGTGTTTATGTCGCTGACGAAGGTCGTATGCTTGCCAGATTTAAGAACTATTATTTCAAACTAGGAAATGTGAATGAAAACACATTCCAAGAAATGTTCAATGGCAAGCAGTTGCATGAGATTATAAAGAACTCATGCAATGAATGCCTTCCTGGATGTGCTGATTGTGTATTTCAACCGTATTGCGGAGCAGATCCCGTTCGAAACTATTCTGTTCAGGGTGATGTGGTTGGTCATAGACCTACAAATGAGATGTGCATCAAGACAAAAGCTATTATACGTTATTTGATGGAGAAATTACATGAAGGTGATCCTGAAACCATCAAAATTTTCTGGTCTTGGATAAAGTAAGATATTATGAAACAGATTCATACAAATATTCTAAATATTAAGGACACTATTCTTGGCAAAATAACCTTGACAGGAAAGAACATCTTCGGTCGAAAAGACTATATTCTGGTTCAAAAAGGGTTAATCTCTTGCCCAAGTGGATATGCTGCTGCAATTACAAATATCACCGATATAATAGGTAATAATCCAATCGCAGGAGGTACTGACATAGAAGAATTTCATGAAGGCGATGTTGTGACAATTAACAAGGAAGGAGAAATAACCTTCTTGTATGAGATCGAATCAACCTCAAATGCTGTATTTGCAACTGGAAGATGCAACCATCGGTGTATCATGTGCCCACAGCCTCCTGTAGTCCATGAGGAAGATATGACACCTTTCAACATGAAACTAATTTCTTTGTTTAATAAAAACACGCAAGAAGTTGGCATCACAGGAGGAGAACCAACGATGATTGGAGACAAATTGTTTGACATAATAAAGCAAATTAAAAAATATACGCCCAAGGCAGCTATTAGTATTTTGTCAAATGGTGTAAAATTTGCTGATCGAGATTATGCAATGAAGTTAGCTCTATGCAACTGTTGTGATTTACAAATCGATGTCCCCATATTCTCAGATGTTGCAAAGTTGCATAATGAGATTGTCGGAGCAAATACTTTTTACAAGACCGTGCAGGGGCTGTATAATCTTGCTTTGTTTGGAACAAAAATTGGTATACGAGTAGTTGTACACAAAAAAACATATAAGCGACTTCCACAATTAGCAGACTTCATCTACCATAATTTCCCATTTGTATGCAATGTTGCATTCATGCAAATGGAAACTATAGGAATGGCAGAAGAAAATATTCATGATTTATGGATTGATCCATACGATTATAACAAGCAATTAGTTGAAGCAATTGAGATTCTTCGTTCTAGAGGTTTGCAAGCATCTGTATATAATGCACAACTCTGTGTGTTACCTGAACAGATTCGTGACACAGCCATACAATCAATATCAGAATGGAAAGACGTTTACTTGGAAGAATGTGAAGGTTGTAAACTAATAGTACAGTGTGGCGGATTCTTTGCATCAAATAAGAAATACCATAGTTCTCATATTCAAAAAATATAGAGTATATTTATAATAATATACAGTGTTAATTAACTTAATTTATTCATTTTTTAACAGTAAGTCAAATGAAAAGAGTTCTTTTCCTTGTTGTTTCTGCATTCCTTGCAGTAACAAGCAGTTTTGCTTCTGTCACCGAGAATGTTGTTTCCTCTATTTCAGAGAGAAAAGCAACCGAGATGATCAAGAAGCAGGTGAACAACGGTACTGAGCTTGTTCTGGACATGGCTTCGAATATAGCTTCTCAACTGAATGGCCACTATTCGCATAGTTCACACAGATCGCACAGCTCACACAGCTCACATCGTTCTCACTATTCTAGCCGATAATCATTGGAGAGGTGGTTCAAAGTAAACACCTTTGGACTGCTTCACATTCATGCAAGATGGAGCGTTTGACATCATTGAGCATTGGCTTTCCTCTTGCAAAATCACAACGAAAGAGCCAACCGACACACACATCGGTTGGCTCTTATACTTTTGTCATTTGATTTATTCTTGTAAATCTTTATTGATTATAACCAAATGATTCTGTTTCTTTGGGTGTACCCTTTCGGGATGTTTTGGAAGATTTTCTGAACAAATTACACCTTTTCGGGATTATTGCTTGGTGATATCGATAAATTATCTTACATTTGTACCCGAAAGGGATTATTAATGTAAAGTCAAGAAATATGAGTCCGACAAAAATATCCATAGTAATAAAAGCATTACGCAAGGAATATAACCTTACTCAGGAGGATCTTGCGATAAAATCAGGAGTGGGGCTTAGGTTCCTTCGTGAACTGGAACAAGGAAAGCCGACAGTAAGATTGGATAAAGTAAATCAAGTGTTGAATTTGTTCAATAAGGAGGTCGGTGTATGCGACAAGGTAGAGTCTATGTAGAAGATCGTTTTGCTGGCATTATAACAGAAAAGCCAGAGGGGTATGTATTTGAGTATGACAAAAAATACGTCGCTAATGATGATGCTTTGCCTGTTAGCATAACGCTTCCATTGCAAAAGGAAGAGTTCAAGAACAAGACTTTGTTCTCTTTCTTTGATGGATTGATACCAGAAGGATGGCTATTGAATATTGCTGAGCGCAACTGGAAACTAAACAGACGAGACAGAATGGGACTGTTGCTTTCATGCTGTCGTGATTGTATAGGCAATGTTTCTGTAGTGCCAGTAGAAAAGGAGGAGAAATGATGGATAGGTGCCTGTGTTGTTATAAGCCCTTGAAAGCTGGCGAAATTGATTTTCACAAATCATGTTCAACGAAAATGTTTGGGAGCGAGATAGCGCCAACACTACCTTATACCAGAGCAAAAATTGCCGACCTTGCTCGTGTTGTGATCGAGAAGCGTACCACAGTAACTGGTGTGCAATCCAAATTGTCAATGGATCTGGAAAAAGATGAATATGGAAATCCTCAACGATTGACTATTGTTGGAGTGTTGGGACGTTACATTTTGAAGCCACAAACAGAAAGGTTTCTGTCGCTTCCTGAGGTAGAGGATCTAACGATGCATCTTGCAGAAATTGCTCATATTGAAACTGTTCCCCACTCTCTCATCCGTTTCTCTGATGGCGAACTTAACTACATCACTCGTAGAATTGACCGAACTGATGACGGAAAGAAATTGCCCATGGAAGATTTATGTCAAATTGCAGGTCTAATGACCGACCAAAAATATCAAGGAAGCTACGAATATATTGCCTCCTTGATAGGCAAGCATTCTTGTGTTTCTGGTCTTGACATAACCTACTACTGGGAGCAAGTGATATTTGCATGGATTGTGGGAAATGCTGACATGCACATGAAGAACTTCTCATTAATAAGTACAGAACGAGGCAAGTACCGTCTTTCACCGACATACGACCAAGTATCTACCGCTATTGTCATGCCAGAAGACACGGAGGAACTTGCTTTGCCACTGCAAGGATTCAAGAAAGGATTGATGTCGTTTGACTTTGTAAGCTCGATGGTTGATAGCGGAGTGGACACAAAGGCTGCAGAACGAATCCTGAAAAGATTTCAGAAGTATAAGCAACTTTGGTTCCAATGCATTGATAATTCATTTATAAAAGAGGAACAGAAGAAGCTGTTCAAGGATTTAATCAATAAAAGACTGGAAACATTGCTAAAGTAAAATACATACAAAATCATAGAACAAGAGCCAACCGACACAAATCGATCGACTCTATTCTCTTGTCATTTGATTAGCCGAACAATTCTACACCTCCCATGACCATAAACCAGGCTTGAGAACGTAAGCAATGTCATAGCACTCATCGATTGAAAAGGTTGTTTCATCACAAAAAAAGTAAAAAAGTTTGGTGGATACAATAAATTGCTGTACTTTTGCAATTGAAAATCTGTAATAGGAATTTCGTGAAATCAATGAGTCAGAAAACATTATACATAATAGCAGGCTGCAATGGTGCAGGGAAAAACAACACCAGAGCATGCCATAGAACGTGTGGCACAAAGGGTACGTGAAGGAGGACACAATATTCCGGCTGATGTCATTCGCCGACGATACCAAGCTGGAATAGAAAACTTATTCAAGATTTATATGCCAATTGTTGACTCTTGGATGCTAATTGAAAACCATAGCAACCACAGAAAGACAGTTGCAGTCGGTGGCATGAATACTGATAATCTGATCTTTGAAGATGAACTTTATAATAATGTGAAGAACTATGTCAAATAAGGAACGAGACAAAATAACAGAGAAACTCATAAAAGGTTTAGAGCTTGCAGAATACCGCACACTTCGTCGCAAGGCGATGTTGAACGAGAATGTTGTTCACTCTGATGCCGAGGGCAAGCCTATGCTTGTGCCTGCTCGTGAAGTGTTCACAAAACTCTATAATGAACCTGTGCCTACATTTTAATGCAAGAGGGTACGTTTGACTTCGTCGAGCTTCGGTTCTCTTTTGCGAAAGGACAAATAAAGAGCCAACTGACACACATCGGTTGGCTCTTGCTCTTCAATTATATTTTATTTTCTCTTTTTGTTAGTTATTTCAAAGCCTCTGCAACTGCTTTCTCTATTTCTTCTCCACGAAGGTCTCTCTTCAGTATTGTTCCATCAGGACCAAAGAGGATGATTTGTGGAATTCCAGAAATACCGTATGCATCGCTGCCTGCCTTTTGTGCATTGAGCATTTGAGGATAAGTGATTCCTAATTGCTCTATAGACTTGAGTGTAGCTGCAGGTTCATCCCATGTTGCAACGCCAAGAACTTCAAATTTGTCACCTTTGTATTTCTCATATACTGCCTTGATGTTTGGAATTTCTCTCTTGCAAGGTCCGCACCAGCTTGCCCAGAAGTCAACAAGTACATACTTGCCTTTGCCAACAAAGTCGCTAAGTTTTGTCACCTTGCCGTCATACTCAGCTTCGAAATCACGGAACATCTTTCCTTCGCCTGTTTCCAATTGAGTAATCCATGCTTTCTTTTCTGCTTGAATGGTTGGGTCGTTCTTGAGATATTCATTGCTATCCACATACTTGATCAACTCTTCTGTTTTCATGGTATTTGCGAGAAGTGCTCTCACCACATACACTCCTGCATCATTGGGATTCTCAGCAATGAAATCAAAAGCCATTTTATTCATGGCTTCTGTTTCGTGTCCGTCTTCTGGAATTGCTTGAAGCTTTTCAAAAAATGGATTGAGTTTTGCTTCCATTTCTGACTGTGAAAGTTTTGCTGCAGGAACAGTCTTTGAATCTTGCGCACAGCTTGTTGCAATCACCATAACGAGGGCTGCAACCAATGTAATCATCTTTTTCATTTTTAACTTTTTGTTTTAGTTTTCGTATTTGTTATTTTTAAATCGTTTGTTGGCAGATATTTTTTCCAGAAATCTAACATTGTCTTTCTCAAATGAAGGCTTGTTCCAGCTCCTTCGCTAATGCTATGGGTGCGCATAGGGTAGGATACCTGATAGAATGTCTTGTTGTGTTTTATAAGCTCATTTACAAGCATTTCACAGTTCTGGTAGTGAACATTGTCATCTCCTGTGCCATGAATGAGCAATAGATTTCCCTTGAGCCCTTCGACAAAATTGATAGGAGAACCTTTCTTGTATCCTTCAGGGTTGTTCTGTGGGGTGTTCATGTAACGCTCCTGGTAAATGGTGTCGTATAGTTTTTGGTCGGATACGAATGCAACAGCAATGCCCGTCTTGAACACGTCTGGATAACGGAACATGCAGTTCAGTGTCTGACTTCCTCCGCCACTCCATCCTGTGATGCCTATGCGTTCTGCGTCCATCCATGGGAATTGACGGCAAAGGTCTTGGATTCCACGTGCTTGGTCTTCACTTGCTGCCACGCCGACTTCACCATAGATGCATTTTCTCCATTCTCTACCGCGAGGACTGTTTGCTCCGCGATTCTCAATACTTACTATGACGTATCCTTGCTGTGCTAAATATTGCCAGAAAAGACTTGTTTCCCAACGGTTTTGTACTGTAGCAGAGGCTGGTTCGCCATAAACGTAATCTATTACAGGGTATTTCTTTGAAGGATCAAAATTTATTGGCTTGATTATCCATGCATCAAGCATGAGATTGCCGCTTTTGACTTTTACAAATTCTTTTGGCATGAATTTTATGGCGTCAAGATCTTTCTTCGCTTTTTCATTGGTTTCAAGAGTCTTGTCCAATGCCCATTTGCCAGATTTGTCACACTTCCACATATTGTACTTCGGCGGCATGTTTGCTGTTGAGAACTGCTCAATAGCATAGTCGCATGTTGGTGAAATGTCGTAGAAGTGTTGTCCTGCTTCTCCGCCTCCAACACGTTCGCATTTGCCATTGCCAAAAATCTTAGCACGGTAGAGATAGCGTTCTGTAGCTTGGTCAGGTGGAGTTGCCATGAAATATACGTAGCCTCTCTTCTCGTCAAATGCAACCTCTTCAATAACATCTAATTCTGCATTTGTGATGCATGCCCATTTTTTGCCATCGGCACTTACTCTGTAAAGGTGACGCCACCCGTCACGCTCGCTCATCAATGTGAAATATTTGTTTCCCTGGAGCCAGTGGATGTTGTCATTTGTTTCAACCCAAGCATCTCCTTTGTCTTCTGTAAGCAGATTGAAGTCAGCGTATGGAAGATTGTTCGCGTCTTCTTTGATTTCGCATTTCCAATATTTGTTGTCGCTTTGGGCGCGGTTCATTTGTTGTACGAGCAAATTGTTTGTGCCAGGGATGAATTCCATTCTTGGCAGATAATTTTCTCTTTGATCGCCAGGAATATTTATCCAAAACCCTTCTTGGTTTTTGCCAAATGGAGTATAATTGTTGCTTTTGATGTCAGAAGGGTAAGATTTGCCGTTAGGATTTATGCATCTTTCTATATTGATTACGCCAATCTTTACAGCTGAGTTCTGCGTACCTGCTTTTGGATAAGGAAAGTGCGCTACGGTTGGATATACATTATCCACATTATTTATAATGTCAAACCATCCTGTTCCGGCTGTGTTTGATTGCCAGAATGCAATGCTGTTGCTATCGTGGCTCCAACGGAATCCATCTCGGCAGTCAAACTCTTCTTCATATACCCAATCAAAAGTTCCGTTAACTATTGTGTCGTTTCCGTCAAAAGTCAATTGCTTTGGAACTTCGTTGCCATTGCAGGTCTCACAATAGATGTTGTTTTTTGAAACGTAAGCAACGAATTTTCCGTTTGGTGAGAACTTGGCAAACATCAAGCTTGCTTCTGGGAGTCCTTTTCCGAGTCTTTTCTTTTCACCTGTTTTTAAGTTTGTGAGATAATAATCTCCACGAGTAGCATAACGCCATACCTTTTGCCTGTTTGCGAAGGTTAATGCGAAGGCACTATCATTTGTGACAGCATCGTAGTATTCTTGATTGCTTCTGTCGTCGTTTTTTTCTTCGTATGGCATTCCATTTTCACCCCACGAATTGCTTGGACGGTTAGTGTGAATAAGTTTCCATGGTTGAAGTGCATCTTCTAAAGATTTTATCTGAGCATTAGCGCTTGCTCCGTTACACATTATTATATATAATAGAGCAGCAAACTTTAATGAGTTGTTTAGCAGATTTTTCATGTTTTGCTTTTTTGTTAGTAATTGTATGCAAATTTAGTCCTTTGTTTCCGAAAATCGTCAAAAAACAGTTCTAATTCTTCTTAAATTTAAGAAAAAAGCGAGAAAATCGAAAAAAAAGTCTTTCAGTCGCTTGCCGTTTCGTTAAAAGTTCGTACCTTTGCACTCGCTTTCGGGAAGCAGCCGGGGTGATGATCCTGGCGAGGGGCTTATGCGCCATTCCTGACGAGCGAGAATAGATCTTTGACAGACTGCTAGACAAGACGATAGATAGACAAGGCAGCGCCAGCCGTAGAGCTGGCGAAGCAAGCAAGTCGATTCCATTATAG
>JAGHUI010000101.1 GCA_018064885.1 Candidatus Minthosoma equi
GTGACAATGCACCTTCCGCAGTTTGAAGATGAAACACCTTCCACACGTACATTGATAGAAGTGTCTTCTTCCGATCAGATTTCCTACAAGTGGGGAGTAGGGGATGTTCTTGGCATCTACCCAGATGCAGGCACACAGGTTGCTTTTGAACTCTCCGCAAGCTCACTCTCTGCCGATGGACTTTCTGCCACCTTCGATGGTGGAGCATGGGCATTGAAAGGCGGTCACAGCTACTATGCATACTTCCCATTCAGCTACGATTGCTTCAGCGCATCAGTGAATAAGACAAACATTCCAATCAGCTATCTTGGACAGAAGCAATCAGCTTTCGGCGACACCTCAAATGCTGGTCAGTTTGACTTCAATGCTGCAGGTCCTACATCCTCATCTACAGGAAGCCTGTCATTCAACTTCGTACGCCTCGGAGCTTTGCTTCGTGTAAAGTTCACTCTCCCTGCCACAGCTACGTACAAGACATTGACTCTGAATACAGGTTCCTCTGTCATTCCTGTGAAGGGAACAGTCAACCTTGCTGCTTCATCAATTGCGTTCACTCCAAAGGAATACTCCTCATCGCTTTCCGTTGACCTCAACAACGCAAGCGGTACAGTTGGACAGACAGCATACGTGTATATGATGCTTCCACCAATGTCTCTCAAGACTCAGGGCAAGACAATGACAGTAACCCTCTCATACGGTGATGACAAATCAACGACTTACAATATCTGCACCGCAGGCACAACAACAGAGAACACTCCAGACTTCAAGGCAAATACTCGCTACAAGCGAGATGCTGTTTATGTGTCAGGTGATCCAGAGGGTACAATGAGTGGTGGCGATGATGAAGAAGAACCAAATATGAACAACGGCCATGCCTACGTTGACCTCGGCTTGCCAAGCGGATTGAAGTGGGCAACAATGAATGTTGGTGCAACTACTCCAGAAGGCTATGGCGACTACTTCGCCTGGGGCGAGACGGAACCATACTACACAGCAGGTCATTCACAAGCCGATCTTTGCTCAAGCTGGAAGACAGGCAAGACAGGCTATAACTGGGAAAGTTACAAATGGTGCAATGGCTCATACAATACTCAAACCAAGTATTGTACTTCATCAAGCTTGGGTACTGTTGACGACAAGACCACCCTCGAATCAGCAGACGATGCTGCAGCAAAGAACTGGGGCGGCAGCTGGCGTATGCCAACAAAGGCAGAGCAGGACGAGCTTCGCACCAACTGCACATGGACTTGTACTGTTCAAAACGGTGTCAGTGGCTGCAAGGTTTCTTCTAAGATAAATGGTAATTCCCTTTTCCTTCCTGCTGCGGGCTTTCGCTTGAATAGTGACCTCGACGACGTTGTTTCGTACGGCTACTACTGGTCGTCGTCGCTCCTCACGAGTTTCTCGAGCAGCGCTTACTACCTCGGCTTCGATTCGGAATATTATGTTGACTGGAGCTACAACAGCCGCCACTTCGGTCACTCTGTGCGTGCTGTCTGCCCGTAGCCTTAGAAATACCTCATTCCTCTTTCCACAGATTTACAGTTAAGGGTGTGTCTGGAGCGGCCTCAAGCAAGGGCCGCTCTTTGCACACCCTTAGCTGTAAATCTTACAATTATTGCAAATTCCCCAAATACATATAAATATTATCGTTCAAATAATTATGTCCCAAATTAAACAAATTCTCCAGACCGAAAATGATCGTTCGGATGATAACCGCAATGTGATACACCTGTATCAAGAGGGCACATTCTATCGTGCCTACAATTGGAGTGCCTGGCTATGTCACAGGTATATTAACCAGTTCAAGGTGACACATCGTCATTTCAATAGTATAGAGAAGTCGGTGTTGTTTGTCGGCTTTCCTGTCACAAGCATTGGAAAACTGCCGCATCAAAGGAAGGCAAGAAGATTGGACAGACCTTCCTCATGACAAAAGCCTGTTCAACAGCGAAGATGGATGCGGATTGCCTATCGGTAATTGCGTTTGAATCAAAGTGTAAAGGATTTTGAACCTTCAAAAAGGCATGAGACCTTCTTGATGCTCCGCTCTTCACTCAATTCTTTTCTTGGTGTTTTGTCTCATTACAAAAGTAGGGCATTGCGTACGAATATTATGTACTCAATGCCTTGCTTCTTTTATTATGGTTGTTTTGATGTTGATGTGTTGAAATATGAAAAAGCAAAACCATTATAATTGCTTGTTTTATTCTTCTTTGAACGCAAGAGGGAACGTTTGGCTGCGTTGATATGAACCCAAATCATGACCAGACTTTTACATTCTACATCAAAAGAGCTGAGAAATAATAGAAAAGTCCTTTTCTTATGAACTTTTTTCGATTATCCGTTGCCGTTTCCTCGTAAATCAT
>JAGHUI010000017.1 GCA_018064885.1 Candidatus Minthosoma equi
CGGTCAGCCGTACAGAAGTACCCAGACTTGCCAACAGTCTTCCTTGGTGACTATCTGGATCCGTACACCTACTATGATGGTATTTTGCCATCCGAGGCTCTAGAAGAGTTCAATGATATTCTCCATTTTAAGAAGCAGAATAGCGAAAGGGTAACGTTGCTTCTTGGCAATCACGACGTGCACTATTTTGATGCCAAACTCAATAGCTCTCGTAAGGATCGGATGAATCAAGATAAACTTCAAAAACTCTTTGAGAAGAATTTGAAATACCTTGCATTATCAAAATACATTAAAGTAAAGGATAAGGAGTATTTATTCTCTCATGCCGGTATAATTCCAGAATGGTTAGAACTGCATTTTCCTACGCTTGATACGTCGAATATAGAGAACTTGTCATCCTTTCTTAATGACCAAGTTAACGACTTGGATGCGTTCAAGAAGTTTGTTTGTGAAACCTTGATGGACATTTCTGCTTCACGATGGGGACATGCCAAATACCCTTCAATGGTTTGGGCAGATGTAGAAGACCATCAGTGTCAAAAACGTCGTTTGCCGAATTCCTATCAAATATTTGGACATACGCAGCAAGAGGTGAATCCCATTATTACAGACCAGTACGCCTGTCTTGATTGTAGAAAGGCATTCTTACTGATGGAAGATGGGACTTTATCTGAAGCATAGTATGTTTTACTTGTATAACCAGGGTGGTGATTCGCCACCTTGGTTTAATTGTGTTGTAGAAATAACAATGAGGTTACATTATCATCTTCAGGTTAATGGCTGTAATTAATCCAACGTCCCGAAATAGAGTAGTGGAGAATGATGCGTCGCCTTTCGCGACGGTAAACAATTTGACTCAGAAAACGCCCTTTTCTTGATAGAAACACCATTTTCTTGCTAAAATTACATAAATAATCGAGAAGTAAGGCTCATATGTCAAAGAAAATTTGTATATTTGCCCTCACATATAAAAATTAATAATGTAATATGCCAGGTAAAGATCTGAACAGAATCAAGGTAATGCTTGCCGAAAAGAAGCGAACAAGCAAGTGGCTTGCCGATGAGTTGGGCAAGGATCCTGCCACCATCAGCAAGTGGTGTACCAATGCCACTCAGCCACCTCTCGAATCCCTTATGCAGATAGCCAAGCTTCTCGAAGTGGACATCAACGACTTGCTTCGATTCGAAGAGATTGACAAAGAAAGTGAGGCATAACACGCAAAAAGTTAGAGCATGTCCCACACGGTTGGTGAACCTGTCGAACCATGGAACGCTCAGCTTCTTTTATACCTCATAACAAAAAAGTCATGAAATGTGAACTCATCAAAGAAGGACTTTAAGGCAGGAAATAAGAACATAAAAATGAGCATACAATTTATGTGGGCAACTAAGCTCAGAGACATACAAATTACCCAACTTGCCTCACTCTCTTGAAGATTGCAGGTGGATTGGGTACGAAGATAGGGAAGCCCTCTAAGCTAACCAACTTAAACTCATAAGTAATATCGAATATGGACAACCTTTCACACTTCCACTCATTAGAAGAACTGATTCGTGCCCTGGATAGGGAGCGAAAGTTGCTTCATGCGCTGTTTCAGGACAGGAAGAAGTTGTCGTTCCGCTATGATCTGGCCCGTGAGTTGGCAAGCAAGAAGGATGAGAGCATTGAGTTCCTGAGGCGATATGGCGTGATACGTGAGAATGCCGACTTCGTGGAACTAGAGGATGTCTATCTGAAGTTCTTTGAGGATGTGCTGGAGGTGAACGAGGAGATAAACGTTGCCAGCGTAAAGGAGAGCATCGGCAATCTGAACAATGCCATTGATTATTATCTGAGCGAGAATAACCCGAGCAGGAAGTATGGCTATCTGCGTGATGTAAAACGAATTCTGCGCAATATCGCCTTAACAACGCTTAGAAACGTCATCGACCTCAAACGCAACATCGACAATACTTACAAGAACGAACCGACCTTTGCAATAAAGAAAAAGAAGTTGGTGCACCTTGACGAGAAGCGCAAGGATATTGCGGCTTTGATCAACGAGTGTGAGCGTGTGATCGATGAGAAGCAGACAACCTTCTTTATGGTGGCGATGGACGTGCAGTTGAAGGACATCGTGACGGACGTGAAACTGCAGTTGCGTGAGGTGTATCATAATCTTCTGGAACTTGACCGTCAGATCATCAACTACCTGAACCTCATAGAATACCAAAACCGCTTGTTGCAGAAAGTTCAGAAGTTGAAGTACCTGCGCGACCAGATGCTGCTCGATACGAATACCGACATACGGGCAAAACTGCAGCTGAGGAATGCCGTGTGGATGGAGCCACGTCCGAGATATTCGCTAAAAGTGTCGCTCTCTATGCTTCGCAATTCGGAAGAAGGGCTTAGGGTGTTGAAGGATATTGCAAAAGGCAAGAGCAACAGCCGACTGAAGAAAGGCAATCTTGCCGAACCACTTACAGCAGACGAGCTCAAGGAACAGCAGCAGATACTTCAGATGGTAGATGTGGGTGAAGTGAAGAATGCGTTCATGGCATCGGGCGACAATCTCTTCCATTTTGTGATGAACTATTCCGGCTACCGAATAAAGATGGACGATGAAGCCAAACTCGTGCTCTTCTGCCAGATTGCCACACAGTATCTTGACGAACTGCATGTTGGTGACGAATACCGGCAACAGGGCGAAATTGAATATCCGATTATCTATCCATTAACTTCGAGCAATTAAACTATGCGATACACAAAAGAAATATTCGACATATTGAGTAAAGGAGGCTTCATCTCACAGAACTCCATCTCGCAGCAGCGTTCACATCTGTACGATGCCATTGAGGATGATTTTCAGAGTTATCAGGAATACTTCTCGGGCATAGGATTTCTGCTTGAGGGTGGTAATGGCTATTTCTATTTTTCACGCACAGAGAATAAGGTTGAGATCGCAGATAAGGTTCAGCGACTGGCATTGTGGATAGATCGTGTGGATTTCCTCAAAACTTTCAACAATACGTTTGCTTCCGGTTTCACATTCCGCAAGTCAAATATACTCGAGAACTTCTCCAGCGACATCGAGCTCAAGGAGAAGGCACGTCTCCTCTACACAGACGTAAAGACAAACGAGGAGAAGATCGAAAAACTCATCAACGACCTTGAGCGACATGGTTATGTGGAATTAGAGAACGACCTTGACGGAACCTACAAGGTGACAGCCGCCTTCCATTACATCGAAGAGCTGATAGATTGTCTAACCATCATTGAAACCGAAGAGTCATGAGAGCATTACGTAAGATAGTCTTTGTGAATAGTGCCAATATCCGCTATGCAGAGGTGAAACTGGATGGCAATGTACACTTTATCGGCACTCAAGGTGTGGGCAAGAGTACCTTGCTTAGGGCAATTCTGTTCTTCTATAATGCCGACAAAATGCACCTTGGAATACCCAAGGAGATGAAGTCGTTTGATGAGTTCTACCTGCCTCACGCCAATTCCTACATGGTGTATGAGGTGGAGCATGAGCACGGACCGTTCTCGATACTCGTATTCCGTTCTTCGGGTAGAGCATGTTACCGATTCATCGATGCTGCCTATCAGAAGGAATGGCTTGTGGATGAGCGTGGAGAGGTGACAGCAGAATGGAAGGTGATACGCGACAGGCTTAATGGTGCATACCCAAGTAAGATTATCGATAGATACGAGCAATATCGCGACATACTCTATGGCAATAAACAAGCTGTAGGCAAGGAGTTTGCTCGTTTTCAGTTGTTGGAAACAAACCGCTATCAGAACATTCCTCGAAGCATACAGAATGTGTTTCTCAACTCGCGTCTTGATGCCAACTTCATCAAGGACATCATCATCCGTTCGATGAGTGAGGAGGAAGCCAACATCGACCTTGGATATTTCCGCAGACAGGTGGCTGACTTCGAACAGGAATATCGTGACATTTCGTGCTGGTATAAGACGAATCAAAGGGGGGAATCTGTCGTTAGGAAACAGGCAGATGCGGTCGTGAAAGCTTATCACGAACTCCTCTACATGAAGCAGCAGATAGAGGAACTGTGTGGCGAACTTAAGTATGCAGAACGCATTTCACGTGAGAGACTTCCGCTTATTGACACAAAGATCGGTGAGCTCATGCAGGAACTGGAAAGACAGAAGCGTTTACTCGCTGAGGTTCAACAAAAACATGAAGCGGAGAAGGCTGCTTTGAATCAGGAGCAAGGCGTAGTGAATGATAGGCTTAAGCGCCTGAAAGAACGTAAGGATTACTATGCTGCTCAGCAAATCGAGGACGTGATGAAACGTTGCGGCAAAGAACCTGTAGTAAGAAAAGAACTCGATTCCCTCAAGGATAAACTTGCCGACCTCACAGCACGATTCAACGATGTGACAAGTAAGTATAAGGCTCTGCGTCAGAATGTTAATAATCAGTTTGAGACTTTCAAACAAGCTCAGCAGCAACGCATTCTTGCAGAAGGACAAGAAAAGCAGAATACTGATGAACGATTGCTGAAGGAATATAATGCTGCAAGAACAGAGATTGAGCAATCTTTTGCAGAGAAAATACTATCAGCATCCAATGCAATTGACTCCATCAAGGCAGAGCAGAATGATTGCGACAAAGAACTTCTGAAGTTGAAGTATCTTGTGCCCTTCAAGGAGGAGAAGGATGCATTGAACCAACAGTTGAATGAACTCCAGCTCAAAGAGAAAGAACTTGAAGGAAGAATCGGTTCGCTCACGTCTGAGGTAAATCGCGTTCAGGCAGAGTATGACAAAAAGGAGGCTGAGATTAATGCAGATTATGCACGTCAGTTGGATGAAAAGCAAAAGCAGATAGATGCTATTGTTGAGCAGATTCGTGACATCGATGTGCTCCTTGATCGCACAAAAGGTTCGCTATACGAATGGCTTGAGGATAACAAACCGGATTGGGAGCAGAACATCGGTAAAGTAATCAATGAGGAGAAGGTTCTTTATCAGACAGGACTTCATCCGCAGAAGGCTGATGGCGCAACGTTGTTTGGCGTGAAACTTGACCTGATGGATCTGCCTCTTAACGTACGTAAACCAAAGCAACTACAAGACGAGAAGGCATCTTTAGAGAAGGAACAAAAGCATGCAAAGGTTGATTATGCAGAGATTCTTAATAGCCAAGAAAAGGCTATCGAAGAATTGAAGCGTCAGTTTACACCCAAGGTCAAAGAACTCCGTCAGCAGAAGTCGCTTGCTGAGACGGAACTCAATATGATTCCGCAGAAGCGTAAGGGTATCATCGTCAAGATTGAAGACTACCAAGCTAAGGCTAAGCAGCTCATAGAAGAAAGACACAATGAACTAATTAGCCGTCAGCAGAAGTTGGCTCACGACCTTACATCTGCACAAGATGTTCTTGAAAAAGTTAATAGTGACAAGCAGAAGCACCTGAAGTCTTGTGAGAAAAAATACAATGATGCAAAGGATGCTAACGTAAAGCAGCATACCGAACGTGTGGCTGCTATTAATGCTGAGACACAAGTTCGTGAACAAGAAGCTGAAGCAGAATTGCAGAAGCTGAAGCGACAGGAGGTTGACGAACTGAAAGGTCGTGGTGCTGATACTGTTCTTGTGGAGGATTGCAAAGCGAGGATCAGCAAGGCAGAAGGTGAGTTGAAGTACATTGACCAGCATCGCAAACTCGTGTATGACTATCAGCGTGACAAGGAAGAACTTTTTGACCAAGAGGATAATCTGAAGAGTCAGAAGAAAAACCTTGCTGATAAGATCATGCAGTTGGACGAGAAGTATGGTCAGCGTAAGCAGAAGCACGAACAGCAGATTGCATCCCTTGGCAAAGAACTTGGTGAGCGAAAGGAAGAAAAGAAGCGTCTTGAGGACGATTTACAGAAGGCTGAGCGTTTTGCCCATGACGAGAACCTCTGTCCACCGATGCTTGCTGAGGCAAGGGAAAGGCAGACGTTGCGCACTCCTGGACATGCCGTTGACGAACTTACGGGCATCATCGTGTCACGTCAGTCAAAGCATAATCAGTTCAAGCAGAGCATCAATGTGTTCAAGGGGAATTTCTCCGCTAAGAACACATTTAGTTTCCGAACCGAACTGACCATCGATGAGGATTACCTCGACTTCGCCAACAATCTCGATGATTTCCTTATTAATAATAAATTGGAAGAGTATCGTCGCAGAACAAGTGAGCGTTATGTGGACATCTTGGCTCGTGTGTCGAAGGAGATGGGCGAGTTGACACGTCATGAATCGGATGTGGACAAGATAATTCACGATATCAACAACGACTTTAAGGAGCGTAACTTCGTAGGTGTCATCAAACTCATTGCCCTACAGTCAGTTCCATCGGCAGACAAAATGGTGCAACTGATGAAACGCATCAAGGAGTTCAACGATGAGAACCAATTTGCTATGGGCGAGATGAACCTGTTCTCAATCGTCAATCGTGATGAGGTAAACCAGAAGGCTGTTGGTCATCTGCTTGACTTCATGAAGTCGTTGACGGACAATCCTTCGCGTCAGTATCTCACGCTTTCAGATCTGTTCCAACTGCAGTTCCGCATCATCGAGAACGACAACGATACGGGATGGGCAGATAAACTCTCGCATGTAGGAAGTGAGGGAACGGATACACTCGTCAAGGCAATGATCAACATAATGCTCATCAACGTGTTCAAGGAGAAGGTGAGTCGTAAGTTCGGTGACTTCCGCATCCATTGCATGATGGACGAGATTGGCAAACTGCACCCTCAGAACATCAAGGGCATCCTTGACTTTGCCAATGCTCGCAATATCCTGCTTGTCAACTCTTCACCGACAACTTACAACGTCTCTGACTATCGCTATACCTACCTGTTGCAGAAGGATGGCAAGTCGAAAACAGTAATTCATCCTCTTATATCCCAGAAATGAAAATAACGGTTGCTCTCATAGACAAACTCATTCGTCTTCGCGAAGGAGAGACGCTACCCGCAAGCCAACTCAAAGGCGAGTGGGTTGAGGAACTGGTGCGTGATGGTGTCTTAATCAGCACATCGCACAAAAGTCGGAGAACGCTGCATGCACCTCATGCCGATGCATTATGTAAGGCTTTGAGTTCCATAGATGAAAGGTTTGCGAATATGGATTTATTGCGCGAAGTATTGCTTTCGGAAAACACTTCACGGTCAGAACAGGCTTCTGCAAGCGGCAATTCAAAGTTGGTCGTGGTACGCTCATGCTCAGGGTTCCCCGTTAACTCCTATGAACCGATTCTTTGTATGCTGAATGGAAGTGAATTTATCGTGAATCCGCAAGAAGGAAGTTTCGTATTCGTTGCCGATTGGCGCGTGTTTAATATTCCGGAGGATGTTATTGTTTTTGGCATTGAGAATATGGAGAACTTCCGTATGATTCGCCAACAACGGGAACTATTCGAACAGACAATAGGCTCACATCGTTTGTTGTTTGTCTCACGCTATCCGCAATCCACCGACCTTCGTTCGTGGTTGCAGACAATCCCCAATCGCTACATCCATTTCGGTGATTTTGACCTAGCGGGCATCAGCATCTTCCTAACGGAGTTTCATGTACATTTAGGCGATCGCTCATCATTCTTGATTCCGCAAGATATAGAGGCGAGATTAGCAAAAGGCTCCATAGAGAGATATAATGACCAATATGTGAAATTTAGAAACCTCACATCCGATATTAAAGAAATACGGGCCCTTATTGATTTAATTAACAATTATCATCGTTGTTACGATCAAGAGGGGTATATTTCAAATTAAGCTAATGTACCTATGACAAATATTATCACAACACATACTCGATGTCTATTTAAGTCAACAGTCCAAGATTTCTTGGACATGGACGAAAATGCTGTATTGGGCTATATAGTAAGGTCGTTTCATGGCATTGACCAGACAACGACCAACGAGGCTTGGGAGGGCGAGATTACTATAATGCAACATGTACTTCGGCCATGGAAAGAAGATGATGCCTACGTGTTCTTTGAATACGATATTCCACGACTTGGCAAGCGCGTGGATGTGGTGTTGTTGATACGTGGTATGGTGTTTTGTCTGGAGTTTAAGGTTGGTAAGAGAGATGCCTTGCAATCAGATATGGAACAGGTGCTGGATTATGCTCTTGACCTGAAGAATTTCCATAAGTTTAGTGCTGACAAGCCTATAGTGCCAATACTTGTGCCAACGAAGTACGAGAATACCAAGATTGACATTAAACCTTCGGCATACGATGATATGGTGTTTAACCCTCTAATAGCTGGCGAGGATGAACTGCAGAGTGTAATTGCTAAAGTGCTGGAGGTTGGTGCTACCGAAATTCATGATGATTCATGGGGTTTTAACTGGCTGATAAGTCCTTACACACCAACCCCAACAATCATTGAGGCTGCAAGAACGCTCTATGAGAATCATTCGGTGGAAGATATTACACGACATGAAGCAGATAAAGTTAGTACGGATACCACTATCGCTTACTTACTTGATGTTGTAAAACGAAGCAAGGATAATAGCGAGAAAAGCATCTGTTTCGTAACTGGTGTGCCTGGAGCAGGCAAAACACTTGTAGGCTTGGATGTTGCTATTAAACAATCGTATAAGGATGGCGAAAAAGACAATGAGAATGGTGCAGTATATCTCTCTGGTAATGGTCCTCTTGTGGCAGTTTTGACCGAGGCTCTTGCCATCGACAATAGAAAGAAATGTCAAGAACGAGGTGAGAAGAAGAACCTCTCTGATTCACGAAGAGAAGTGGGTGAATTCTTGCAGATAATCCATCGTTACCGTGACAACATGCTTGCCAAGATAAAGAATCCCGTGGAGAACGGACGACTTGAGATTGATCCAACAAAGGCTGTAAAGAACGGTGAGACAGGTTATGGCGAGGTAGAGCATGTGGCTATCTTTGATGAAGCACAACGCTCGTGGACACACAAACGTCTTGCTGACTATTTGAAAAGAGGTGGAACGTATGGCAACAAACTAAAAGTTCCTAATTTCCCTGTATCTGAGGCTTCATTCCTAATCTGGTCGCTTGACCAGCGTGAAGATTGGGCTGTCATCATCTGCCTGGTGGGAGGTGGCCAGGAAATAAATACCGGTGAGGCAGGAATTACGGAATGGATAAAGGCCCTGAATGAAGAATATACACATTGGAAGGTTTACATCTCCAACAAACTCATTGAACCAGAGTATGCGGAAGGACGCGTGAACGACTTGTTACAGTATAATAGGAATGTGACTTACTCTGATTCACTTCATCTGGCCGTTAGTCTTCGTTCGTTCAGAGCCGAAACGCTGTCAGCTTTTGTACACTCTTTGTTATCGTTTAATCCGGATGCCAGTTCGCTTTATAGGAATGTTTACGCTAAAGGGTATCCTATCTTGTTGACTCGTGACATCAACAAGGCGCGTACTTGGCTTCGTTCGAAGGCTAGAGGTACACAGCAAACAGGCATTCTTGTAACAAAGGTTGCTGCAAGATTTAAGCCACAGGCGGTAAATGTATTGGCACAAGGTGACGAGAATGCCGTACATTGGTTCCTTGAAGATAAGACAGACATCCGTTCATCAAACTATCTTGAGGAAGCTGCAACCGAAATACAAGTGCAAGGCTTAGAGCTCGATTATGCCTGTGTGCTTTGGGATGCTGATATGCGTTATGAAAATGGCAGTTGGCATTTTTATAAGTTTAATGGAAAGAACAAGTGGAATCCTGTGGCCGATACTTCTAATGGACGGGAGGAAAAAAAATATATGCTTAATGCCTATCGTGTACTGTTGACTCGTGCTAGACAAGGCATAGTGATTTGTGTTCCTGAAGGAAATAACCGTTTGAATTCAGAAGGTTTTCCCGAAGATTCCACACGTCTGCCAGAATTTTACGATGGAACATACGAATATCTAAAATCTCTAGGTATTAAAGAAATCTAAGATATGGTGGAACGTAAACACATAGAAGTCGTAGCAGCAATCATTCTTCGTGATGGCAAGCTCTTCGCCACCCAACGTGGTTATGGCGAATGGAAGGATTGGTGGGAGTTTCCTGGAGGTAAGATAGAGCCGAAGGAAGCTCCCGAGGAGGCTTTGAAGCGAGAGATACGTGAGGAACTGGCTACAGAGATTGAAGTAGGGGAGTTGCTTACTACTGTGGAGTATGATTATCCTCAATTTCACCTAACCATGCATTGCTATCTATGCTCTGTCATCAACGGTCAACTCTCGCTTCTTGAACATGAGGATGCCCGCTGGCTCACAATGGATGAGTTGGATAGCGTGAAATGGTTGCCAGCGGATGTTGAGGTGGTAAACAAGATACAACGCACGATGCAGACAGGCCTGGACAATGGTTTCACCAGCTTTGCGGAAGCGTAAGAATAGAAATTAACCGGAAACTCCCGGTGTCCTAAAAAACTAGACCCCGTAACTTGACCGGGGTCAGAGGTTACGGGGAATCAACATTGCAAAGGTATGGATTTTTCCTTAATCCTGCAAATAAAATGATATAAAAGTAAAAATATTATATGATTTTTAACGATTTTGAACAAGCATTGTCACCCGAAAGGCTCAAAAGATACCTTGATGCGTGTAACAACGACACGCGAAAGGCTATGACGCTCTACAGGTACAATCTTCGGCTTTCACAGGAGATGTTTACCATTCTGAGCTGCTTTGAGGTGACCTTGCGTAATGCAATTGACCAGCGTCTGCGTCTCTCCCTGGGCAATGACTGGCTGATGGATTCGTTTCAGGTTGGCGGCATCTTTGATACGCCACGCCTGGCGCGCACAGCGAACATTGTGCGCGGTGGCTACAGAAGATTGCAGGAGATGGGCAAACCTTATTCGCATGTAGGCTTACTATCGGAGATGGAGTTTGGCGTTTGGAAGCACATGTTCTCGCGCGAACAGTTTGCTGCCACAGGACGTTGCTTGCTTACGGTTTTTCCACACAAGCCCACCTCAACCCCTTCCATACAGTACAATCATACCTACATGTTCAATGAACTGGATAAGGTCAATACACTTCGGAATCGCATAGCACACCACGAACCCGTCTGCTTTGCTCTTGGTGCCTCGACGATTGATACAAGTTACATCCTAGCTCAACACGAGCGCGTGCATCGTTTGTTTGCATGGATGGATATTGATAGTGAGTCGATGCTGTATGGTCTTGACCATGTGACGAAAGTTTGCAGCGAGATAGGTACCTTGTTGTAATGTTGCACGAAGAGTAGTAAGAAGAAAAGCGCATGGATAGATTCAGCATCGTGATACAACGCCAAGAGCAGTTAGAGGCGTTAATAAAGGAATGGGGATTTCTGCCTTTCTTCAAGAATGGGATAGCAGGATTCTCCATAGAGGAGATGACTCCACCGGAATTGTTGTTTGGTGACGAGATGGAGAACGGACCATGGCAATGGAAAGGTCCGATCATCGGTAACTGGGAGTCGGCTTACGGCAAGTTCTTCCAGAAGAAGGCTGGGTATATCAGTCTTGAATGGTTGTCCGATTTTATCAACTGGCGACGTTCGCTTTATCCTTTGAAAAAGGAGACGAAGGATGCACGGCACATCCATGAAGTGCTGGTGGAGAACGAGTCGATGCTCTCGAAACAACTGAAGGTGGCAAGTGGCTTCACGCTAAGCAGAAAGAAGAGTAAGTTTAACCCCGATGACTCTACGGAACGTATTGTCAACAAGAAGAACGGCATGGCCTTTGATGCTCTGATTGCTCAGCTCCAGATGGGAACACATGTCTGCATTGCCGACTTCGAGTACCTCGTTTCTAAGAAAGGTGAAACGTACGGATGGGGTGTAGCCAGGTACTGCACACCCGAAGCCATGTTCCCAGATCTTTTTCCAATAAAAGAAAAGGTTGATGGTCGCACACCTAAGCAATCCCGCAACCGCATACTAGACCACTTGCAAGGTTTGTTCCCTGATGTGGAAAAGAAGAAGTTGGAGAAGCTGATTTAGTATTCCTATCGATTGTAAATAAACCTACCTACACCTTCCATAACAGTTTTGTGGTTGAAACTGAACGAGGCATAATTGTACTTGACAATTTGATGGGTACAGTTCGCATGATTGATTGTTATCCCGATGTGCTTGTTGCAAGCGGATTTGAGGATGTCTGTAGAATTGAGACTTTCTGCAAGGAAAAGAACATTCTGTTCTGGTGTATCAAGGAAGAAGATGAAATGCATATCATATGACATGACATGCTTTGATCAATAATCTGCCATTTATTGCAAAATACGAAATAACTTTTTTTGTACAAGAATGACAGAGTACAAATTTTGTGTTTTGGCTTTTCTAAATGTCCTTATCATGGTTTTTCAAATGAAACGGATATTGTTTCTAGTCTGGCAATTAATAGGAGCGAAATTCTTGTAAGTTTGGTTTAATATGTGATTTTGTTCATGAGGTGAATCTATTCGGTAAGGAGAAAGAGACAAACGCCTATAACTGCAATAACTGCCATAATTGTATGATATACTTTGTGACGCTCTCTCATGAACTTTCCAGTCGTTTTGCCATCATTGGTAGGCGGTGGATTAAATGTGCAATTGATGTATGTAAAACAAAGACTATTAGGATAAACATGGTAAATGCCATACAAGATGAATAATATTCATTCGTGAATATGTTTGTATTCCTTCAATGAAAACATTTAAGGCATATAAACATGACTCATATTGTGGCAAGATAAAACTTGCGTTATAGAATATAATGTTCAATGAAAGAAACATTACGGACATTACAATGCTACAAATGAAAATAATACTCTTCGGTGCAAATGTTGTATTCATCGCAGATTAGTTGATTTAGACTATTATACCTTTTTCGCAGTGATGAAGCATTCTTATTTGTTGTGGTGGATTATATTTGGAGTATCACACAATTCACTAACATTGTCATATCGGTGGCATTAATATTCATTCTACAAAATTTGGTAATAGGTATAGGTCGCGTTTTCAAACAGCTATGCCTAATAAGAGTTAACATCCATTAATGTTGGGAATCTCTTCGTAGGGAGCAAGTTCAGATTCCGATGCAAGAGTCAAGATGGCATGATATTAACCACAAGCCCGAGCCCCAAATCCAGAACTTTTACACCGATTGCTTGCAGTCAAATCAGTGGCAGAAGCCGCACCTCGACAGCATGTCAGGGGAATTAGGCTTCCTCGGGCTTGAAAAGAGTGGCATCAGCAAGGCTGAATGCCCTGTTTACTGCAAGACATTCCGACAGCCTGATTTGACAATGATCGTCCAGATAAAAACTGTTTGAAAAGAATGTCGGCTTGCCGTTAAACATTGGACAGTAGCATCCCGAAGACAGAATGTCCGGGGGATTAGGCTACCCCAGAATTAAAAGTTCTGGATAGTGAGCGAGCTCACCGCTGAAAAGTTTCTGCGCCTTGAAAAGAGAAAATACAGTCAGTACTGACCAGATTCGTATCAGCCTAGAAACAGGAATAACTGACCGTTGCTTGCGACTTTACCTGGTCAGAAACCGATGCGATGTAAGTCGTATCGGGTAGTGAGCTTCCCGACACTTTAGAAAAGTGACAGATCAAAGGGCAAGCCCTCATAATATACGTGTTCAGTTATTAAACCTGAGAACTTAGTCTAATATGCTAAGGGAGACAGTAATTCGTAGCCTAATACGCATGTAACAGTATTTGAACAAAACCCCTTTTACAAGCATAAACATATTTGGAATGTAAGTATTGTAATAATCTTTCTCCTTATCGAAATAATAAAATTACAGCACGCTCATTTTACGAGCATATACAAAAAAAATATTCAGTAAAGAAAAAGATAATTGCGTTGTTGTAATAAACTGAAGAATTATTCGTTTCAATTACAAAAAACAGAAAACGCCATTGTCTCATTGGGTTATATTCCGGGTAATGGAACATTGTACAAATTCAAACAATGGCGCAATTGAGTAATAGCAAAAGTGTGGTTTTGGTTAGAAGAGTTCTTCCAGAGGTTTCTTCTCCTCAAGTCTTATGACTCCGTTCTTATCCTCGTATGCTTTGATAGCCTTACGAAACATGAGTTCCACAACATCACGGATGCTACAATGATTGTTGTCGGCAATTGCACGTACCTTGTCAACGAGTTCCTTGTTGCAGATGGTGTTAAAGCGTACCCACTCAGCTTTGTCAGTTGTTGTCGTTGTAGAAGGCGATATAACCGCAGGTTGATTTACATTAGTAGAAGCATTAACAGGTGTAGAGTGCTGCTGTTGATGAACCTGACTGTTGTTCTGATAACTGGCACCAGCATTGTACGTTGGTCTTGTTGTACCTGGCTGATTGAATGAATGATTCTGATCCATAGTTCTGATACTTTGGTGATTTAATGATAAATTGAAAAAATGTTCGGTAAGGAAAAAAGATAGCGAGATCTTCGTTGAATTTGATGAAACGTTGAGAATGATGTGCATCAGCTTGAATGCCAGATGTTATGCTTTCAACATGCCACTTGAATGAAATAGTTCTATTCATCAACTTGCCACTTGATGGGTGCGACCATCTCTCACTATCTTTTCTCTTTATTGATAAATTGTTGAGCGTTTGTTGAGAACGTATCTGCCTTGTTATCCGTGCATTATATTCTTTCGTTCAACAATTCATCAAAATATTATGAAAGATGAGAAATGTTATCACGCGATACGGAATAGAAACGCCCAACACGTCGCACTTCAACATAGCCGGTAGTATTGTTACGGTCGATGATATAGGTAGAGTAGGATAGTGCATTCTCTGCATGTGCAACGTGCCACAGGTCTTTGAGTATTCGCTTCACCTGCGACTTATCCATCTTGATATGGTGGTATTCAAACAATGGTATAAGGTCGGTCATGCAGAAGGAAATTCTATCAATATGATGTGCATCCATGATGTCGTTGAACAACTCTGCCATGTCCAACTCCAAGCGACTTCGACTGGAGTTCATAATCTTTTCAAGAGCAACTGTGCGCAGATCGTTAGCGCTGAACCACATCCTACTTTGTACACGAGTATGCATCTGGCGATGTAGCAGGAAATAGAGGAATGCAGGAATCTCCTGATTGAGCTTCGTGAGGAAGTCGGTATCATCCGAATCCAAATGCCTTACTTTGCGAACCCAGAAACGAGTTTCCTCTGGGTCGATGATAATGGGAAAGGCTTCGTTGTTGGAGCACATTACGAACTTCGAGAAGAACTCAATCTCATGTCTATCCTTCTGCTTGGCTTCAACCTTGTAGTTGAGTGCTGTACTTAGGTTCTTCAGTCGTTCGGTATCTTCTCTTTTATTGAGCATAACTTCATCCACAACAACCAACAGCTTGGTAGCCCAATCCGCATTGAACTTATTACCGAAGTCCTCGTTTGTGTTGAACGTAACGTTGTCCTGAAAGATAGCTTTCAGGAAATTGAGGAAAGTTGACTTGCCGGTGTTTCGCTCCTGCGATACCAGCATAAGAATTGGAAGCTTTTGCAATGGACGCGTGTAAAGCAACTGCATATAATCCATCCCCAACTCATACTGCTCCTCGAATATGTGGCGTATGAGAGAATCAATATGTATGAATGAACCCTCTGTTGGAACATGAATAATTGGTTCGTATTTGTTGTAGAATGTACCGACAACTCGCTTGTAATTGATATTGTCAGGAACGGTGCAGAATCCATCATACTTCGGGATGCTGAAGATGTATTCTTTCGACTCGTCCTGGCGTAGTGCGCCATACGACCAAGGGACAATCTCCTTCGATGTGGCACCCTTGATGTTAGGCTTTCTCACAACCTTGTATAATGACGTTCCTATGCGCATGTATTTAACTTCGTCTTCCATACCATTTCTCCTTTATCTGATTGAACTTGGTTTATGACGAATACCTTTCTGCATAGATGCAAGGATGGCCTCCACATCAGGAGCAGGTTCTTTGTTGATGCCCTTGCTCTCTTGCCATTCCAGGAGTTCTGAGCGCTTGAACATGAGCATCTTTGTGCCTTTTGGCTTATAGGAATTGATTTCTCCTTTCTGAGCCTTGTGATAAACTGTCGGTTTCTTCAACCCTAAAATTCTACACGCTTCATCAATGCCAATCATATCTTCTTTAGATTCTGATTCCTTAGAAGATTTGATTTCTACGACGAGCTGTTCTACGACATTGCGCAGAGCCTTCACTTCACCCTGTAGTGCGGAAGTGGCCTGAGGAAGTTCCTCAAAACTAATAGTACGATTTTCCATATTGCGAGTCATGTATTAAAATCGACCGCAAAATTACAAGGTGATTATTTGGTGAACAAGTGATTATACAGTTAACCTTTATGTCAGCATAAATAAGTATCACATTTCACTAAAATCGGGTAGGGGATCGTTTCTCCGAATAACAGGAATTCTTGTTGGACGATCTGTGTTGGTAAGTTTTGCTGCGATTGAATGTTCATGTTGGCCCCCAGTATATGCTGGAAAACATGCTTTAGCGAATGATGCTATTTGATTGATGTTTTTCTTTGACACAGTGTGATTGCCAATAGCGTGGCATAAGTGAGTAATGTCATAGATGTTTAGATCATCGAACCTGTCCAGAATAACAGGCATTAATTCTTCTTTTATGTCGAATGAAAATATTATGATGTTATTACGAAGAAGTGTTCGCTGTTCAAGAGTGAGGTATTTACCAATATAATGCATTGCATAGTTGAATACATCTTCAATAACTTTATTCTCTCGTTCTTTTTGCTCATTATATATAATAAGGTGTTGGGGATCATCTTTTGGTCGAGACTTCAAATGTCCTATCACTAAAAAAATCAAGTATAAACTTACAAGTAAAGCGGAATTGGATGATATTACAAGCACAGATGCTATAATATCAAGGTTTAGACAGTAATGCAATGCCAAGTATAAAACTATGGATTCTGTCAGCAATGCTGTCAAACAGACTTGATCTTTTAGTGTTAACTTTCTCATATAATTTGATTGATTTTAATCTTTTAACGGTACAAAGTTACTCATTGTTGATTTGTTGGCAAAATCGACTTTACATTTGTTAACAGTCTGTGTTTATTGCACTTGTTTTCCTTTCTTTCACTTGTTTGCATCTGACAAAATTTTGGATTTTGAAAATGGGTAAATTCATTAGATTTTATTTTCACTTATTTTCCTTTCTTTCATTTGTTTGCATTTTGCGGTTTTCTTATCATTTTCTTTGATTTGTTATCAATTTAACAAAAATTAAGGGTGAAAAATCGCGATTTTGCAATCTTCACCCTTAACAACGATAAAAAACGGATAAAAAGTACTACTTCAAAGTAATCTTATCAACGGCCGCTCTCTTCTTCTCATTAACGAGATCTGCGTATATCTGAGTTGTATACACATTCTTGTGAGTGAGCATTTTTGAAACCGTATAGATGTCCGTACCCGCAGCTATCTGTAGCGTTGCGTATGTATGACGGAAGCAGTGGAAGGTTATGCGCTTTCCTGTAATGCCTGCATCAGCGAGCCATTTTTGTAATGGTGCATAAATCCATGATCTTTTGAGTCCTTTAAATACAATCCCTTCACCACGTTCTCCAAGTAGTTCATATGCTTGAAAACCAATTGGAATATTTACATTACGATCTGTCTTTTGTGATGCAAATCTCAAACAATAACCATTGTCTGGAGCCATTTGAATCTCTTCCCATCTTAGTTTAAGTATGTCACTAATACGCAAACCTGTGAGACATGAAAAGAGTGATGCTTGCTTCAATACTGGGTATTGGCAAGGAGTCTTGGCGAGTTTGATCACCTCTTCCTGTGTAAGATATTCTTTATGAACATCTTCTGTTTTAATGGAATCAAGATAATCATTGATATTCTCACGTAGGTATTTATCAAGGTAGGCTTGTTTTAGCATTGCACGGAATGTGCTCCAGTAGGCAGCTGCAGTATTCTTGCACATACGATGTTTTGAATGTCCTAACTGTGGAGCATTCAGAAGATATGTTTGGAACTTCTGGCAGAACTCAACTGTTAAGTCGCCAAATGTGCATTTCCCCTTACTAAAATTGTTGAAGTGATCATATACAGACAGCCACTTATCTCCTTTCTCATCACTGTGAGTCTTAAAATAGGGAAGAAAGTCCATCTTCTTCTTGTTGTGATCCAAGAAGCCAAATTCTTCATTGATGAGTGCGGTTTGTCGCATACAACAAATGGCGAGGGCCTTTTCACGAACTTCTTTGTTGTAAGCAACAAGAGTGTCGTTTGTAGGCTTGGCATATAGATATAACCCAAGATACTCACGACGAGTCTGTTTCATCGTTTTAGGGTCTCTTATAGGTGGATAGAAATCCAGATAGAGTGAAATTCGTCCACTCTTCTCATAATAACGCTCGCGTAGCGTTACCCTTGTACAAGTTTGTGATGTTTTACTCATATTTGATAAAAATATTATATAATTGTTTGGAAATCCGTTGATAATTGGAATGCGGTACAAAATTACCAGGTGAATGTTCGGTGAACAAGTGATTACTTGGTTAACTTATTGTCAACATAAATAAGTGTGTAATCAACCGATAGAAGGGGGCGCAAGAGCTGCATCCAACTCCTTCTTGTTCATCAAAACAATACGACCCTCCATGTGTTTTGAAACCTTGGCTTTCTTTGCATATTTGTAAATCTGGTCTTCTGTCATACCAAAATGTGCGGTGGCTTCCTTCATTGTGTAGAACTCCTCCTTGGGTTCGCTCTTTATGTTCTTGGCAGCATCCACATGTTGCTTTGAGTAGAACACCTCGCGTTTTACCTTCTTCTTGGGGATGTCAAATTTGGAAACGAAGCAATATACAGCAGAAGTTGTCATGTTGAATTTTTCCATCATTTCTGGAACTGAGTACCATTCTACAATGCCGTTGTTCTCAATGTGTTTTGCAAAATGCTTCTCTACATGCTGCTTGCTCCAGTATGTCTTGCCATGATGAAAAATCTTTGGGATATTCTTCTCTTTACCAATCTTGAATATCCATCCCTCCGAAACACCATACTTCTCCTTAATTTCGTTCGTAGTGTAGAACTCGGTGATAGGCTTGCGCTCTGGCTTTACGTCTTTGACATAGATTTTGCCATCAAACATTAAGGTGATGTCTGATTTGAGAATGAAAGTCATTCGGCTACTAAGTTTGTGAGCCCTAAGCGTACCATTATAAATAAGGTTATAGACACTACGCTTGGTGATACCCAAAAGTACAGCTGTGTCTTTGAGAGAAAGGAACTCTTTCTCATTAACCGCTGCAATAGGTTTCTGTGTTACTTGGGCTTCCGCCTCAATGACTTGTTTTTGTCGCCTACGCTTTTTGTAGGCAAGTTCATTGCACCGCTTTGAACAGTAGCGAGTGCTGACCTTCTGTGCGTAAAACTCTTTACCACAGAATTCGCATGTCCTTAGGACTTTTAGCTTACTTGTCGCCATTTTTTGCTCTTTTATGTTAATAATTGGTGGATTACAATGGTCAATGATAATGTACTTAATCGTGCATCATCGTGAACCATCGTGCACCATCGTGAAATTCTTCAACCATCTCGCTGACCTCCGCCACCCATTTTTAGGGTTTTTAGAAGAAGCGGTACATGAGCGGTACAAAAAATCGAGCAAAAACGACTATTTACGGACTTTATTATAAAGGCCTAAAAATAGAAAAGGCGCTCATAATGAACGCCTTATGTGATATATTGTAATTGATTGTAATCGATGCTAATCGGTATTTACTTTCCGATGCAAAACGACTTGAATATAGAACTTAGTACTTCGTTGCAGGTTATCTCACCGAGAATTTCGGCAAGGTGAGAGAGGCATTGACGGAGGTCTTCGGCAATGAGGTCGGCAGGAATGTTGTTGGACAATGCGTTTATAGTTCGCTGAATATCAGCTAATGAGAGGTCGAGCGCTTCCTTATGGCGAAGGTTTGTTATGAGTACAGAATTGCTTTCGTCAGCATGCAATAATGAAGAGGCTATTTCGCTTAATTCCGATTCCAACCAATCTAAGCCGCGACCGTCAAGTGCTTGGAATGCTTCGGTTTTGTTTATTACCTCAATGATTTGCTGGTTCTCTTTTGGGATGTATTTCGGGAAATCAATTCCTGGTTCACGCATCATGATGATGATTTGCGCTTTATCAGCTGCTTTCAATGAACGTTCAATGCCCATTTTCTCTATTGTGTCTTCTGTATGACGGATTCCAGCTGTGTCGATGAATCGAAATAGGAATCCATTGAGTGTTATAGTGTCTTCAATAATATCTCTTGTAGTTCCTTGAATATCAGATACTATAGCACGATCTTCATGAAGTAATGCATTAAGAAGTGTGCTCTTGCCTACATTAGGTGCTCCGATGATTGCGACAGGTATTCCATTCTTGATAGCATTACCTCTTGAGAATGATGATGAGAGACGTGAAATCTCTTTTTCTATCTTATCTGCAAGCTCAAGAAGGCTCTTTCGGTCAACAAATTCCAATTCTTCGTGATCGGAGAAATCAAGTTCCAATTCAAGCAAAGAAGTGAGGTGGAGAAGCTGTTTCCTGAGTTGCATCAACTGATTAGAAATACCTCCACGCATCTGATTCATGGCAATGCGATGTGAAGCTTGAGAATTGCTTGCAATCAAATCTGCTACTGCTTCTGCCTGCGAGAGATCCATCTTTCCATTAAGAAAAGCACGTTGAGTGAACTCTCCAGGCTGGGCAAATTGGCAATCAGATTTCATCAGAAGAGAACACACACGATTACTTATATAGGATGAGCCATGACATGAGATTTCTACTGAATCCTCACCTGTGTAAGAATGTGGAGCATGAAAAACAGTAACAAGCACCTCGTCTATGATGTTGCTGTCGGAATCTATGATTTGGCCAAAATGAACAGTATAAGGCTCTGCATCAATCAGTTTGCTTTTGCCCTTAAATATAGTGTCAACAGCAGATATCGCGTTGTCTCCAGAAACGCGAATAATGCTTAATGCTCCTCCTTGTGCTGTTGCAGGTGCGCAGATTGTTGTCATGGTGAATTTGTTGATAAAGAAGTTATATGCGATCAAGAACAAGCGTGATTAGATCATCAATACTTGATTTGTAATTTGTGTCTATTTCCTGTGCGTATCGGTTGGCAACAACCATGCAGCAAGTCATAGCTTTATGTCCAAGATGAGCAGAAAGGCCAGCAAGTGCTGAGGATTCCATCTCAAAATTGCAGATTTTCAATTCAGCAGGTGTTTCTTTTGTATGATCAATGTATTTGAAAGATTCAATTTTACAGTTTTGATCGGTATCCTGAATAGGGATGCGGATTTGACGACCTTGCGGACCATAGAATCCTCCACATGCAATAGTAATGCCTTTAACCATTTCTTTTCCAGCAATTCTATCGATAAGTTCTTGATTTGCTGTGACTGCGTATGGGGCACCCTTTCTTGGCGACCAATTCATGTGAGCCTTGAATGCGTCTTCTAATTCCAAATCGCAAACCTGTTCATAATTTCCATAATAGTTGAGAAGCCCGTCAAAACCGATGCTTTTCACACTTGCAACAAATGTTCCGATTGGAGTGTCTGGCTGAAGTCCTCCGCAAGTGCCGACACGAACAATAGTCAGCGTTTGATGCTCATCTTTCTCAGTTCTTGTTGCCAAATCAATGTTTGCCAAGGCGTCCAACTCATTCATTACAATATCTATGTTGTCACAGCCGATTCCAGAAGAAAGCGCCGTAATGCGCTTACCCTTGTATGTGCCTGTAATGGTGTGAAATTCACGAGATGAGACTTCACAATCTATTGTCTCAAAATGATTTGCAACTGTAGGCACACGCCCTGGGTCACCAACAAGTATTATGCGATCTGCAAGTTGATCTGGAGTAATATGAAGATGGAAAACTGAGCCATCATCATTGATAGGGAGTTCTGATGGAGGAAAGACTTTTTTCATTTGCGAATTAGCTTAGTTCAAGTTTCCTGATTGATTTCTCAAGTTTTGTTATCTCAGCCTTCAATTCTTGAATGCGAGTTTCAAGATTCAGTATCTGAGCGTTTTGGCTGTTGTTGTGATTGTCACGAAGGCTGTCTAACTGTTTCTGAAGAGATTGCAGATTGTTGCATTTCTGCAGCCATGACTGACATTGATTTCTTGCTTCAACGTTCGTGAAATCGCTTAGATGATAACAGTTTCTGTTGTCATTAAGGATGAAAGTGAAATCATGTTTTTCTTCAACATCAACATTATGTCTCATCTGCAAAGCTGTTGATCTTGCCTTGTTCCTAATAGCTTTTTCTTCTGCTGTATATGGAACAGAATTGATAGAGCGAAGAGATGCGTAAAGTTTCAAAGTTTCGATTTCAATTGCATCATAATCAATAGTTTTGCGTGATTCATTTGGAATAAAAGTATAAATACATACTTTACCATTTGGCTGATAACGATCACTTGCAAACCATCCTAAATTTTTGTCCTCGTCAATTACAAGCATGTAATCGTTTGCATAGGAATTGTAAGGGAATCCCATATTCTCAGCACGATAGAATTGCTTGCTGTCAGAGTCATAACGAGTGACATAAAGATCGTAATTTCCTAATCCCTCGTCAGAGCGTGCGGCAAAATACAAAGTTTGTCCATCAGGCATAAGGAACGGATAGTTCACATCGCTTTCAATTTCAAGCCCTTCAACAGTCGTTGCTTCAACATATTCTCCATTTTCGAGATAACATTTCTGAAGAATCAGCTGTGTGCTTGTTGAATCGCTTATGCTAACAGGACGCAATACCATGCCGTTCAGTTGTGTCTGGTACTGAACCAGCTCGTTGTTTTCCGATAAAGATAATTTGCCTAAATCTTCAGAAACAGGATAGGCAGAAAGAAACTTGTCCTTATCCACAACAACGCTATCAACGATAGTCAGTTTGTCAACACCATGAAGAACATTCTCCCCATGATGGCATGCAGAAAGCATTTTGTCAAGCTGGGATGTTGATTCCTTCTTGCGCTTAGCAGCAGTTATCTGTTTGTTTAACAGAGTTGTTGCTGATTTATAATTCAGATTGCGAATAGCTATTGTTGCCTCATCATTGCCTGCATAATCTATCATTATTGGATAAGATTTTGGCGATGTTGCAGGAGCAGAAGCAGACGTTTCTTCAGCCGATTGCGCCAGCATACCCTGAGAGAATAGGAGAGTACAGAATAGGGAGATAAGTTTACTTTTCATATAAGTTCTACTATAGTTATTCCAGCACCGCCAAAGCGTACATCTTCATCGTAGAAGTCGGCAACAGGAGGCATTGTGGAAAGGTATTGACGAATAAGAGTTTTAAGGATTCCAGAACCTGTGCCATGCAAGATTTTCACTCTTGTGGCACGAGCAACGCAAGCATCATCGATAAAATACATAACAGCTTGAACAGCTTCCTCGCCGCGCATGCCACGCACGTCTATCTGTTCCTTGAAATTCAGAGATGTAGAGCGGATTTCGTCTTGTGTCTGAACACTTACAAAGGTAGCTGCCACGTTTCTGTTCTTCTGTGGAGGTTCGGACGGTTCCAAACGGTTAAGTTTCACATTTGTAGTAATTTGTCCAAAAACTACAGATGCTTCATTGCTATTTATTTTCTGTATCTGACCAATGGTAGATTGTCCCTTTAGGCGAACATAAGAACCGGTGGCAAGTTCCACTTTCTTTGATGTGGAACCTGCTGACAATTGAGGAGTTGCAGAAGAAGAAGGATTACCAGTTGCCCCAAATGCATTAGCACCATTTTTCTCGGCTTTTTCCTGTTTGCGCTTTCTTCTTGCAACAAGTTTTTCCATCTGGCGACGGATTTTCTCGTCAGCAAGGTCAGTATCGATGTCACGCACTTCATTTTTGAAATCAGCAAGATCCTGACGGATAAGGCGAGTGCGCTCTTTCTCTGCCTGAGCCTCTTTGATGTCCTTGATTGTCTGCTCAATCTTGGCATTTGAATCTCTGAGCAACTGTTCTGCCTCCTCCTTAGCTCTGGCAATAATCTGCTTGCGTTCTTCATGGAGTTTCTGAATTTCAGCTTCATACTTAGCAATCGTTTGTTCCATCTGCTTTTCGTGCTGATGAATTGCCTGGCGTTTCTGCTCCCAGTACCGCTTATCACGAACGATGTCTTGCAGGTACTTATCAGAATTGATGTAGTCGTTGCCAACAATCTGACTTGCATCTTTGATAACATCCTCTGGAATACCCGTCTTTCTTGCAATTTCAATAGCAAAAGAACTTCCAGGATTGCCAATAGCCAATCTGAAGAGAGGTTGCATTTGCTGGCGATCGTAAAGCATAGCGCCATTGACGATGCCCTCTGTTTCCTGAGCATAATGCTTAAGGTTCTGGAAGTGGGTGTTTATTACGCCGTATGCATGTTTCTTATTGAAAACCTTCAACATAGATTCGGCAATGGCACCGCCAATCTGTGGCTCTGTTCCTCCACCAAACTCATCGATGAGAATAAGGCTTGCGCCATCGCAATGCTTCATCATGTTCTTCATGTTGAGCAAATGTGACGAATAGGTAGAAAGGTCATTCTCAAGAGATTGCTCGTCGCCAATGTCGATAAAGATGCTGCGGAAGACGCCAAAGATGCTGCTTGGAGCAACAGGTACAAGCATGCCGCATTGGAACATGTATTGCAGTAATCCTACGGTCTTGAGACACACGGATTTACCGCCGGCATTAGGGCCGGAGATGAGAAGCAGACGCTGTTTCTTGTTAAGAGTGATGTCAAGAGGAACAACAGAACGCTTTTCTTCTTCTGGATGGCGATCGTTATGACGCTTGAAATTCAGATCAAGAAGAGGATGTATGGCAATTGCCCAGTCGAGCACCTGATGGTTTTCCATTCTTGGCTCAACGCTTCTCGTCATAACAGCAAATTTCGCTTTGGCACGAATGAAATCTATATGAGCCAGGAAATTGTAGCTGGCAAGCATTTCGTTCACCTCAGGACGAACTAATGATGTGAATTCAAAGAGGATGCGATGAATTTCCTTTCGTTCTTCGCCTTCAAGTTCACGAATCCTATTATTCGCCTCAACGACTTCTGCTGGTTCGATGAAAACCGTCTTTCCTGTATCAGATTCGTCATGAACAATACCTTGAATCTTTCGTTTCATGGCAGGTGCCACAGGAATAACAAGACGGCCATCGCGAAGGGTAGGAGAGACATCTTTTTCAACATAGCCTTCTCCCTTTGCCGATTTGAGAATGTTTTGAAGAACACGAGACACGCTTCCTGCTGCCGATGCCAATTCTCGACGAATGTTGAGAAGAGCAGGGGATGCTGTGTCTTTTACATGTCCGTACTTATCAAGGATCTGGTCAATGCGCTGAACAAACTGCTGATAAGTGCGAACATCTGCCGTAAGATTGTGAAGATAAGGATAAAGAGGAATTGTGTTTTCCTCGTCTTCACATTTGCGCAGATAATTTACAACGTTGTATATTGTTGATAGTGAACGCTGAAGCTTGAAAAGTTCATCAACCTCCAAACATGTGTTCTGTATTCTGATTCTTTTAAGTGAGAGACGAACATCGAAGAAGTTTTGGTCGGGAAAATCGCCTGATTGAAGAATCCCTACAAATTCCGAAGTGAGTTTCACCTGTCGCTTTATATCATCAAGATTAACGCAATAAGCCATCTTCTCGACCATTTCCTGGCCAAGCTCACATAAGCACAATTCGTTTAAGTGCTTTCGTATCTTGACGAATTCAATCTTCTGCTCGTATGTATTTGGATAAATCACTTTATATAAATAAATGTGTAATCTGTTCTGTTAAAATATAATGTTTCAGGATTTACAATCCAAGTTCTTTCTTCAGGAATTCGCTTGTTATTCCTTTTCCGCTCATGGCAACATCCTCTGGAGTTCCTGTGACAACGACTTCTCCACCTTGTCTTCCGCCTTCAGGGCCCATATCGATAATATGATCAGCCAGTTTTATAACATCAAGATTATGCTCAATGACAATAACCGTGTTTCCTTTGTCAACCAAACGGTTAAGCACTCCCATAAGCGTTCGTATATCATCAAAATGCAAACCTGTTGTTGGCTCGTCAAGGATGTAAATTGTCTTGCCTGTATCTTTTTTAGCAAGTTCTGTTGCGAGCTTCACACGCTGGCTTTCTCCACCAGAAAGTGTGCTTGAAGGCTGGCCAAGTTTTATGTAGCCAAGTCCCACATCTTGCAAAACTTTTATTTTATGAAGAATCTTTGGCTGGTTCTCGAAAAACTCAACAGCTTGATTTATTGTCATGTCGAGAACATCTGCAATGCTCTTGCCTTTGAATCGAACCTCCAATGTCTCACGATTGTAGCGCTTTCCATGACAAGCTTCGCAAGGTACAAGGACATCGGGAAGGAAGTTCATCTGTATGGTTTTGTAACCATTGCCGCCGCACACCTCGCAACGTCCGCCAGCCACATTGAACGAGAAACGTCCAGGTTTGTAGGCACGCATCTTGGCTTCTGGCACTTCAATGAAAAGCTTGCGGATGTCTGTAAACACATCTGTGTAAGTGGCAGGATTGCTGCGAGGTGTTCTGCCAAGGGGCGACTGATCTACACTCACAATCTTGTCCAGATTCTCAACGCCTTCAATCTTGTCAAAAGGCATAGGAGATTGCTGAGAACGATAGAAATGCTGACTCAGGTATGGCTGTAGAGTTTCGTTTATAAGTGTGGATTTCCCGCTTCCACTGACACCTGTCACACACACCAGTTTGCCAAGCGGAATTTCAACCGTCACGTCCTTAAGATTGTTGCCTTTTGCTCCGATTATACGAAGGCATTTGCCGTTGCCTCCTCTTCTAATATTTGGAATTTCAATTTTCTCTTTTCCATTTAGATAGCGAGATGTAAGTGTATCTTTACTTAACATCTCTTTCGGAGTTCCTTGGAACACCACATCGCCGCCAAGCCTGCCTGCACGAGGCCCCATGTCAACTACATAATCTGCCTCAAGCATCATGTCTTTGTCATGCTCTACAACTATGACGGTATTTCCCTCATCGCGAAGATTCTTGAGCGAATTTATCAATCTTACATTGTCGCGCTGATGCAATCCAATACTTGGCTCATCAAGAATATAGAGAACATTGACAAGCTTTGCACCTATCTGAGTAGCAAGGCGAATGCGCTGGCTTTCTCCACCGCTAAGACTAACAGAACTGCGAGAGAGGGTTAAATAGTAAAGTCCTACATCAAGCAAGAATTTCAGTCGTGCGCTAATCTCTTTGATTATCTCATGTGCAATGGCTTTTTGTTTGTTTTGCATTCTGTCTTCTACGGTAGTAATCCAGTCGTAAAGTACAGAGAGTTCCATGTCGCACACATCGCAGATATTTTTGCCGTCAATGCGGAAATACAGAGCCTCCTTGTTCAAGCGTTTGCCATGACACTCAGGACATTCAACCATTGCGTCAATCGATTCTGCCCACTTTTCTGCCCATTGCTTTTGCTGCTCCATGTCTAAGCCTTGAACAAAGTTTGCCATTTCCTGATAGTCAATGTCTTCAACATCAAGTTTCGGAACATAGCCAAGTCCTTTGCAATGAGGGCAAGCGCCTTGTGGAGAGTTGAAAGAGAAATTGTTTGGCGAAGGATCACGATAGCAAAGACCGGTTGTCGGACACATGAGCTTCTTTGAAAAATGCTTCACGTCTGTCTGATCTTTCTCAACCACCATAACCTGTCCATCACCAAGCTTCATAGCTGTTTCAAGACTTTTTGTCAAGCGTTCCGACTCTTTTTCATTAATAGCAAGCTTGTCAACCACAACCTCAATGTCATGATTCTTGTATCGGTCAACCATCATACCCTCAACAATATCAACAATTTCACCGTCAACACGAGCATAAAGATATCCTTTCTTTCGTATGCTTTCAAAGAGTTCGCGGTAATGACCTTTACGGCTTTGAACGAGTGGAGCAAGAAGGAAAATACGCTTACCATCGTATGTTTTCAGAAGGAGATTCCTGACATCTTCCTCGGTGTATTTCACCATCTTCTCACCAGTTTCGTAGCTGAAAGCTTCGCCAGCGCGTGCATAAAGAAGTCGGAGATAGTCGTAAATCTCAGTAACAGTTCCAACGGTAGAACGGGGATTCTTATTCGTTGTTTTCTGCTCAATGCTGATAACGGGTGAGAGACCGCTAATCTTATCAACATCAGGGCGCTCCATACCTCCGAGGAAGTTGCGAACGTATGCAGAAAATGTCTCGATGTACCTGCGCTGACCTTCGGCAAAAATCGTGTCGAAGGCAAGCGAAGACTTGCCGCTTCCGCTCAACCCTGTAATAACTGTCAAACTATTGCGAGGAATGTCAACATCTACATTCTTCAGGTTATGCGCCCTCGCTCCTTCAATCTTTATCATTTAGTTTACTCCTGATGTTTCACTATTCTCGCGGAAGCCTTTCAAAACATTTACCGCTTTCTTAATGTTATACTTTATTCCATCACTTCCAGTAGCTTGAAGATTAAGGAAATAAACACCATCTTTCACATACTTTCCATTCACCTTTCCATCCCAAAGTGCAACCTTTGTTGGATCATCCTCAGCATACTCCAGATTCTCCAATGTGACGGAATGAACCCTCTGTCCCCATCGGTTGAAGAACACAGCATTGAGTTTCACGATTGACTGAGCTGTGATGCGAAATTCATCGTTGATGTTATCCCCATTAGGAGAGAAACCGTCGGGTGCTGTAAGCTTTGATTCGCTGATGACAATTCGGATGGGATCGCTGGCATATTCAATAGTGTCTGTACCCTCTATGAATGTCGCATAAAGCTTAAAGTTATAGCCGCCTGCCTTTGTGAGAGTCAATGAAGTTGTCTCTTCAAAACGAGTGATCATAGGTTCATCTTCAGAACCGTCAGAATCCCATACTCTCCATTCAGAAATGCATTTGTAATTTTTTGGATTGACGATATTAGCCTCCATAATAACTTCCAATGGAGCCTGTGTCGTTCTGTCCTCTCCTGGAGTAAGCGAAACATCATCTCTATCCTCAACAGAATAGAATGTCACTGTCGGATTTGCCGTAGCTTCCTCCTCTTGAGCAAAGGTATTCTGGCAAACGCTAAATGTAAGTAAGAATAATGATATGAATAATGTTTTTAGTTTCATCAGTTGATTTCTTTTTGTGCAAAATTACTCAATATCATCTAAAAACGGAAAAAAATGCTTGTAAAAAGTAATCTGATAAGCTTTTTATTCGTTGTGAAACCATATTTTTTCCTAAATTTGCCTTTTGAAATTGTACGAACATATAAAAAAGATGAAGAAATTAACAATATTCCTTGCTGTTTTTATCATGTCTTTATGCATGGCAGCTCAGTCAGTAAAAACAGTAAAACATGAAGTTCAGTCAGGAGAAACACTTTCAAGTATTGCTCGCACCTATAATATATCTTTGAGTAAACTGAAAGAGCTCAATCCTAATCTTAACCCAGATTTCATCATGGCTGGACAGAAGATAAATGTGCCAGCCACAAAGCCTGTATCATCTGTTTCCAACGCTTCGCAAACTGTGAAGCCTGTTGAAACAAAACCTGTTCAGCAGACGCAAGCAGTAGAGCCTGCTCAGACTTCGCAGCCTGCTCAGACAGTTCAGCAGACAACCAATCGTCCATACACATTTGAACGTGTTGACCAAGCTTTCCAGCAGCAAACACAAACAGCTCAGGTTGAAGAAAATCGTCCTAAGTACAAGACAACACACGAAGTTAAAAAGAAGGAAACTATCTATTCAATATCTCATACCTATGGAATTACAGAACAGCAACTTATAGATGCTAATCCTGAAATTGCAAAGGGATCTTTGAAGAAAGGAAAGATACTCAACATTCCTTATACTGTAGAAGAAGATCTTCTCTATCAGGCAGAGCTTGAGAAGAAACGTTTGGCAGAGGAAGAAGCTCGCAAGCCAAAGGTTACAATGTACAACACCATCAAGGCTGCCATCATTCTTCCTTTCAACCTTTCTGAAGAGACAATGACATCAGAATCCCAGAAGATGGCAAACCTCTATCAGGGCTTCCTTCTTGGTGTTGACTCTCTCAAGCAGCGTGGCTATTCTGTGGATGTTATGGCATTCGATGAAGGCTATTCTGTTGACAACATTCTCAACAATCCTGATTTGAAGGATGTGCAGCTCATAGTAGGTCCTGCACGCCAGTCACACATCGCTGCGGTTGCTGACTTTGCACACAAGAACAACATACTTCATGTGGTTCCTCTTTCAAACGACCTTTCCATTGTTAATGAGCATCCAACAATGTTCCAGGTCAACATCTCTTCATCTGCAATCTATTCGCAGGTTTACAACCGATTTATTGCCATGCACAAGGATGATAATATCATCTTTGTGGGAATGAACGACAAGAACGATAATGTAAACTATATTACTGAATTTAAGAAGGCTCTCGAAAGCTTCAACATCAAGTACAATCGTGTTAGTATTTCCGAATTCAGCACCATTAAAGACATTCTTGCGACAGGCAAGCGCAATGTTATCATTACATCAAGTGGTTCCGCTTCTGCATTTGAATCCCTTTGCAGCAAACTCAATTCACTCCAGCTTGGCAGCGACTGCGTTGTTCAGCTGTTCGGTTTCCCAGAATGGCAGACATTGAAGGCAAAGCATCAGGATAATATCAACAAATACCGCTGTCAGTTCTTCACCACATTCTACAGCAACAGCCAGACATACCGCAATCAGCAGTTCAACAATCGTTTCAACAGTTGGTTCAAACAGGAGCAGTATAACAGTTTCCCACGTTATGGCGAGCTTGGTTATGATATTTCTTGTTTTTTCCTCAAGGGACTCAAGGAATATGGAAGCGGCATTTACCAGAATATCCACAATTTCTCTTATAATTCATTGGAGTTCCCTATGAACTTTGAGAAGAAGAATGATTGGTCGGGCTATCAGAATAAGTCTTTGATGATTGTCACTCACACAACAGACGGAAAGGTTAATGTGCGATGAATAAGCTCCGACACATATTTATTTTTGCTTTTCTTGCCATAACCGCCTATGCTATTGCGCAGGTGGGAGAACATCGCAACGACTTTTCTGTTGGTTTCATGGGTGGTTACACTATGAACTCGATGGATTTCATGAACCCATCCATCAAGCAGTCAAAGAAAGGTTCGCCAATGTTCGGTTTCGCTGCAAGATACATTTGTGAGAAGTATTTTACAGCAATCTGTGGTGTTGAGATGGAACTGCAATACACCAATCTCGGTTGGAAGGAGGTCATTGAAGATGGCACAGAGAACCAATACACCCGCAACTTGAACTATGTTCAGGTGCCAATGCTCATGCAAATGGGATGGGGTAGAGAGCGCAGAGGCCTCAAGTTCATTTTTGAGGCAGGTCCGCAATTCGGATTCTATCTTAACGGCTCAGAGAAAAAGGTAGGTAATCCATGGGATCCTTCTCACAGACCTAATGGCGTGAATTATCAGTATGGAAAAGAGCCAGATAACAAGTTCGATTATGGCATTGCTGCTGGTGCTGGTGTTGAAGTTTCCACTCCTGTAGGTCATTTCCTTCTTCAGGGCAGATACTATTATGGTCTTAGCGACGTGTTTGACAATAGCAAGAAAGGTGATTTCGGACGATCTGCCAATCAGACACTTCTCGTAAAGATGACATACCTCTTAGACCTCGTTCGTACAAAAGGGAACAATATAAAATAAATCCATTCCTATATGAAACGGATATACCTTACCTTACTGCTGCTTCTATTTTTCATCCCGATCCATCTAGATGCTCAAACTTACAAACGTGTAACAAACCTTCCTCATGTTTTTGTAGAGACATTTAACCGTGCTTCTATCACAAGCAAGACAACATACATTTATGCTACGATGCATTATGTGGATGAAAATGATGTTGTTACAGAATATGACTCTCTGCAGATACGAGGTCGAGGCAATTCCACTTGGAACATCTCCAAGAAGCCTTATCGCATTAAGTTCAAAGAGAAAGAAAAATTTCTCGGAACAGGCTATGCTAAAGCAAAAAGCTGGACACTCATAGCCAATGCTGGCGATAAAACCCTCATGAGAAACGCAATAACAAGCCTCATGGGTGACTTTCTTGGATTGAAAAATAATCCTGCACATAAATTCGTTGATCTTACTCTTAACGGCACATACATCGGTAATTATATGATTAGCGATCATGTGGAAGTGCGTCCTCATCGTGTCAACATTTCTGAACAGGACATTCCTCTGACCGAAGAAAGCGACATCACTGGCGGTTATCTTCTTGAGATTGATGGTTTTGCTGATGGAAATTGCTTCACTACATCAACATACGCAGCACCAGTCAGAATCCATTATCCTGATGAAGAAGACATTGAGAGTGCACAAAACACATACATTCGCAACTACATCAATAATTTCGAGAAAGTCCTTTCATCATCGTCTTTTGCCGATCCCGAGAATGGCTATCGTCCTTTGGTAGATTCTGTTTCGTTGGCTAACTGGTTTATTGCCACTGAGGTGAGTGGTAATATAGATGGTTATTGGAGCACATATTTCTATAAAGAAAAGCAAGATCCTCGCCTTTACTTCGGACCTCTTTGGGATTATGATATTGCTTACGCCAATGACAACAGAAAAGGCGACACGAGCCGTCAGCTGATGACCGATGTTGGTTATGGACAAACACGTCTTTGGATGAACCGTATGTGGGAAGATCCCTGGTTTGCCCGACTGATTAGCCGACGCTATGAAGAAGTCGTTGATGCAGGTCTTGAAGACTTTATGTATCAGCAGATTGACTCAATAAGCGAATTGATCTACGACTCCCAGCTACTGAACTACAAGAAGTGGGGCATCAACGTCCGTATGCTTCGCGAACGTATCCTCTATTCTTCTTACAGCCAATATGTTACAGATCTAAAGTCGTACATAGGCAAGCACATTCCTTATCTTGAAACAGCATTTGCCAACAAGAAACCTGCCGATCCTACACCACCATTCGTTGCTGAGAATTACTGGTATCGCATCATCAATGCAGGGACAGCAACGGCATTGGATGTTTCTGCACGTTCGGGAATGTCTGGAGACAAGGCATGCTCTTGGCAAAACACAGCAGAACAGGAGAGTCAGAATTGGCAAATCGTTCCTGTTGGCAACTACTTCATGATTATCAATCGCATAGGAAACCTTGCGTTGAACGATCCGACAGTCGGAGCATGTACGCCAACAACAAACACGGGAACGCAGTTGAATGTTGTTACTGCCAACGAAACAGACAAGCGTCAGCTTTGGACACTCACTCCGCAAGGAACATTAGGCTATTACAATCTCACGAATCTCTCTACTGGACATACAGCAAACTTGAATGGAGGAAACTCAGGCAATGGAACATCAATTATGAGTTACAATACCGACTCGCGCAATTCCATCAGCAACAATCGCCTGTGGTACATCATGCCAGAAGATGAGATTGACGATCCATCAGCCATCGCTGATGTTGAGCCAGACGAATACGCCCTTGCTTACAATCCAGCAGGCAAGATGCTACATTTCGGAGCAGAGAATCCAGAACAGCTCACATTCACAGCAAAGATTTATGGAGTGAACGGTACACTAATTAAATCATTCCCAGCGTCCGAGCAATGTTCCGTAGCCGATCTTCCTCGTGGCATTTATATAATAATGTGGAGCGTTGGAGGACAGCGCCGTTCTACTAAAATGCTCATAGAATAGCAAAATAATGCATGTTTTTGTATTATTTTTATAGAATTTGTATTTTTCTACTATATTTTTTTGTCAAAAAGTAAGAAAGTATTAACTTTGCACCATAAAGGAAAAGATATTAAGTAAGTTTTTCATTAATATAGCTAATCTAACAAATTCGGTAGTGTTTCTGCGTGAGCAGGGACACTATTTTTTGTAAAATTTCATCAAAATGTATTGTCAACACATGAACGTTTGTGCGTTTGAGATGTGTATGCTCGTATTTGCTCTGTGCATTTGCCCGTAATGCAAACATGCATTTGCTCGTAAAGCAAACGTGCATTTGCTCGTAAGGCTGACATAAGTTTGCATTAGATTTCTTTAGCAAACATTTTGTCAAGGCTTGCCTGTGGAAATGGACATGGCTCGTGTCTCACCTTTGCTAACTGGAATTGCTTGCAGGCGTTGATGACTGATTGCTGTTCGAAGCAACGGAAAAGCATGTCTTTAAGTTCGTCAAGACGTAGCACGTCGGCATCGGCGAACTTGCCGCATTTTGCGTAGCTCACGTTATGCTCGGGCATGATGTCGTGGTAATAATAGCTCCAAACCATGAATTGCATAGCAATGTCTGGTGTCATTAGAATTTCATCCATAAGAAGACCCCCTCTAACTCCCCCGTAGAGGGGGAGAATACCTTGCGGGGTGTTGGTATTTGTGATTACTGATTAATGTTTAATAACGTGAGTTCGATGAATTTGTCATATATGTTTATGCGCATAGCGCCAATTGGAAAAACAAAAGAACCTTTAGCTCGGCGTAGCCAAAACATGGGAAAAGAAAACAATTTGGTTTTTCTCGGGTTTTCTTTTGTTTTCTTTTGTTTTTCTCATTGGCCCGAAGGGCACTACTACAATTGGCCGAACTCACGTTTTAATAATAAATATGTGATAACTAACTGCACGATGATGATTGCAGGCACTCCGTACTTGAATTTCTTGTGCAGGGTCTTGTGGTGCCATACCTTTATTCCGCACCATGCGCCGATGCTGCCGCCGATAGCGGCAAGGGCGAGAAGTGTCTTTTCTGGGGTGCGCCATTTGTGCTTCTTGGCTTTCCATTTGTCAATGCCATAAACAAAGAATGTTATGATGTTTATAGCCAGAAGGTAAGTGAGTAAAATCTGTGTTGCTGTCATATTGCTGTCTTTGCGAGTTGCCTTATATATATAAATATGTGTGCAAAGTTATGCATCTTTTTTTATTCTGCAAAATAAATAGATGGTAAAAAATACTTGATTTTTTGCCTGTTTTTACCCTGTTTGGCCTCGTTTTTGCTGTTTATGTTACATTTCATAAAATTGATGTAACATTTTAAGACGCTGTTGAGACATTTTTACAAACTGTTGAGACGTTATGTGAAAGTATTTATAAATAAAATGTGTAACTTTGCACCGTGATTTTTCCATGAAATGTGGATAAATACAACCGAAATCTTTTTTATTAACTTTATAAAACCATTTTCAGATGAAAAAACTTTCCATTTTGGCTCTTGCCGCTGCAGCTTTGTCATCAAATGCTGCTCAGGCACAGATTCTGAAGTATGGAGCAGAAGCTGGTGAAACAGCTCCTGACACAGTCAACTGGTATGGCAACTGGGTAGATGCTGGTGGTCAGATCGAGTTTGGCAACGCTGATGCAGCTACAGGTTCTGGCTGTATCTACGTTAATACTCCAGAAGAAGCAGGCGCTGCTCAGGATTGGGAGCGCGTACTTAAGTTTGATGGTCTTCAGATCAAGGCAAACACAAACTATCGTGTTCGTGTATCTGCCAAGGCTGCATCAGATGCTGTTATCGGTCTTGCACTCATGTGCGGTGACGAAAACTGCGACATGCCTTTCGTTCTTCCTACAGCTACTGGCTATGCAAGCCAGAAGAAGGATGTAACAGGCTTCAGCGACTTTGAGTACTCTACAAAGTCTGCACTTTTCCGTTACACAACTGATGAGTATCAGCAGGAGATCTATCCAAAGATCAAGGCTGACGACAAGAACCCACTTGGTGCTAACCGTTTCCTTCGCCTCACAGTTAAGAGCGTAGGCGAATACAACATTGACGATGTTATCGTTGAGGAGGCTCCTATCGCTGCATGTTACTTCAACATGGAAGCTATCAAGGTTGACTTCGGCTTCAACACAAACATCGCTCAGCTCGTTAAGGCAAATGGTGGTGTTATCTCTCTCGATCCATCTTGTGCAAAGGTTGTAGTTGATGGCAATGAAGCTGCAGTTGAAGCTGTAGAGCTCAAGGCAGATGGTAACCTCTACATTTTCGTTTCTGAAGAAATCGCACCTGAGGCTAAGGTTGCTGTATCATTCGATGCAACAAACTCTGGCATCAAGTATGCTGGTTCTGAAACTCCAGGTGATGGTGTTGATGTACCAAGCTTCGAAGGTGAAATGTCATTCCTCGATGAGTCTTTCTATGTAGAATCTACTATCTGGGAAGAACCACACCTCGTTACTTCTGAGCCTAAGAACAACAGCTTCGAGCTTGACGAGAACATTGGTGAATTCACATTAACATTCGATAAGGATATCTTTGTTTCTGGCGACAAGGCTCCAAAGGCTTATGTTTACGGTGGACAGATCAAGGGTAAAGTTGACCTCACACTCAAGGCACAGGATTCTGAACTTGGCAGAACTGTAACATTCCTCTGCAATAAGGAACTTCGCAAGGGTGCATACGGTGTTGTAGTAAGCGGTGTTACAAGTGCTAAGGGTGTTGCTACTGAGAAGGATATTCAGCTTGACATCGAAACTGGTAAGGTTTCAGTAGCAGAGATTGAATATACTGAAATCGGTACTGTTGACGTAAAGGGTGACAATGGCAACCATTCAGAGAACTGGACTTCTTACTTCAACGGTGAGGAGATCGTTCCAGCAGGTTCTGGTATCCGTATGTTCGACTTCCCTGCAGAAGGTACATACTCAAAGGGCTTCTACCTCTCACAGCGCGATGCTGATGCTGAAAATGGTACAGCACTCTCTTACGGTGAGAAGGAAGATGCTCCACTTAACCTCCCTTCAGGCGACGTACAGATTGACATCCTCGTTTCTGCATGGCAGGGCAACTCAGGTAACTTCCTCTATGAAGTAACAAATGAGGCTGGCGATGTTGTAGCATCTGGTTCTGGTGCTGCTGATATCCATCAGGCTGACCAGGGTACAGCTGTAGGTGCAGTAAACTCTATTCCTGTAAAGATTGAAGGCTGCAAGGCTGGCAAGTATGTTCTCCGTCTTACTACTAAGGTTGGTGGTTACGGCAACGCAATCATCGTATGGGGTCTCAAGCTTTCTACATACGAGATTGGTCAGGGCGAAACTGCAGACAGCCAGGTTATCGTAGATGGTAGCTTCGCAAATGTAGGTAACGACTGTACACCAGATGAGGGTGATGGTTGGACTATCTATGAAATCAGAGGTGGTGAGACTGTTCCATGTGAGAAGGGTAGCACAACAGGTATCGGCCAGCGTGCTCGTTTCTTCACATACAATAATGTTCCTAACCTCCCTGTAGCATACTACAACCGTAACATGGGTGGCGTTGCTGAAACAAGCTACTACATGACATACGGTGAAACTTCTGCAAACGAGCCAGAGCTCTATCTTGACGAGGCACGTTACAACTTCACTTGGTACTGTGTAAACTGGAAGGGTGAAAACAACCTCTACAAGTTCCAGATCATTGACGTTGAAGAAGGAAATGAAATTGTATTCGAGCGTGAAGATGTTGTAGAAGCAACTGTAAACGGTAACCGTGATACAAAGGTTGAGCCATATAAGGTTGACTTCGCTTGGACTCCATCACACTCTGGTACTTATATCTTCAAGTGGTTCATGGATGGTGAATCAAGCCTTGGTAACATCAAGGTTGAGCAGATGGGTTCTATGGCTGCTTACTGGCACACTCAGCTCAACAATGCTGTTGCTGCTGCTCAGGAAGAGCTCAACAATGCACAGGGTGATGAGTTCGCTGGTGCTACTCGTGATGCTCTTGAGGGTGCAATCAAGGAAGCTAAGACTGTTACTTACCACACAGGTGAGGAATATACTCAGGCTATCCTTAACCTTGAGCAGTATGTAAAGGATATGGCTCTCCGTCGTGAAGCAATTGCTGACTATGACAACGCTTTGGGTGCTCTTATGAACCAGGTTGCTGACATGGCAGGCACTAAGTTCGAGAAGCTCGCTTCTTACAAGCAGGCATCTGATTATATCGCTAAGTATGAGAACGTAGCTGGTTACACAATTGACAACGAGACTCTTCTCCCACTCGTAAGCGACATGCAGACTCTCCACACTCTCAACGACAGACTTAGAGCTGCTGGCACAGGTGTTGAGGTTCTCACAGATCAGGTTAATAAGCTCGCTGACGAATATATCAAGCTTGATGAGTTCGTAAACGGTGACGAAAGCATTGCATTCATCGATGAATATATAGTACGCGCTCAGGACGAAACTGTTATTGATGATCAAGAACTTGCTGGTCGCCTCAAGAAGATGGTTACTTCTGCTCTCTACAAGGCTATCGCTAAGGGTTACAAGTTCGAGGAACTTGAATACCCAGAAGAGGATCCAAGTGAGGACAACCCATACATTCCAACAGCATTCGACCTTTCAGGTTTCATCCGCAACTCTGTATTCTATACTACTACAGCTAAGTCTCAGCCAGAAACTCAGGCTGCTTCTGACGGCACATGTCCAGGTTGGGAATTCAACGCTCCTAACGGTTACGCAGCTGACTGGGGCTGGGGTGGTTGGTCAGGCAACAATCAGCCTGCTGCTCCTCTCAACATTGCTAACTCACAGGCAGGTACACGTTGGGGTACTGACTTCGAGGTATTCCAGACTATCACAGATATTCCAGTAGGTATCTACTCTATCGGTGGTAATTGCTGCGACCGCTCATTCGTAGGTTCATCTAACCTTCTCGATGAAGGCGTTACAACTCCTTCTTACATCTACGTTAAGCAGGCAGGTCAGGACGAGCTCAAGAAGCCATTCGATGTAACTAACATCGGTCAGTACTACGGTATGACAGAGACTCTCATTGAGAACGTTACAATTGAACCAGCAGATGATGCTAACACAGGTAAGGTTACTCTCGGTGCTCAGGTTATCTTCTTCGGTCCAGAAAACGAACCTAACGCAGTATCACAGCGCGATGGCTTCGCTTCATTCGACAACGCTAAGCTCAAGATGTCTGCTAAGCACCCAACATTCGACTATGCTGCAGCTGCTGCTAAGATCGATGAAGAACTTGCAAATGACATCAAGGTTGTTGAAAACACAGCTGCTGGTGTTCCTGTTAAGACTCAGTACTTCGATCTCAATGGTCGCAGCGTTGCAAGAACTAAGGGTATCCTCATCCGCATCGACACAATGTCTGATGGCACTCAGAAGGCAAGCAAGGTTCTTGTAAGATAATACATTCGATAATAGATAGAAATATCATATTATCATATATAATAATAGGGTGTGTCCTTTTCGACACACCCTATATTATTTTATAGGTTTTATTGGATTTTGTGTGAAAATGCCCTATCGGGCCATTTGAAAAAACAAAAGAAAACAAAAGAAAACCCGAGAAAAACCAAATTGTTTTCTTTTGTTTTCCCATGTTTTGGCTACGCCGAGCTAAAGGTTCTTTTGTTTTTCTAATTGGCGCTTGCGCATCTTCACACTAATTCCTGTAATACCATTTTATTAAATGTTATGTATTGATTACTCGGAGAGAAGACTTTTCATTCTGCCATTACGAACTTTTTGGGAAAGAGCGTCAAGGGCTTGCTGACGAATGGCAGGATCTGTAATTTGGAGAATCACAGGAACAGAGGTCTCTTCTTTAGAGTGATTTTTCACGAAATTGAGGAGTTCGTTGTTGAAAGTTGCCTGAAGATTTGCCATTGTCTTTTCAAATTCAGGCATTGCTTCTTCAAATTTTAACTTTCCGCTTTCAATCTGCTCATTTACTTCGCGTGCTGTTGTGATGAGTGGCAACTGAGCTTTCTCTACGAAGATGTCAACATCGTGATATTTCTTGTAGAACTTTGAACCTGTGATGTCGAAGCGTTCTGTAAGATTGCCATCAACAACAGCTTTCTCGCCTGGGACAGCGATGAGAGGGAAGAAAAGGCGCTGGGTTCCTGCAAGCGTGCCAGGAGTCATGACGGTTATGTTAGTCACTTTGCTGACAGGAATTGCCATATCAAATGTGCCGTCTTCCTTTGCCTCAAATGCGTATTTGTTCTCTCCAACAAGTGCGATGAGAGTGTCGCCAATCTCGTCTAAATCTGCTACGATGCGGCAGACATTTTTTTGTGCCATCGCAACCTGACCTGCAAAAAGCGATAGCAATATGAATACATTTCTTTTCATTTTTATAAGAGTAAGTAGTTATTCAAAATTTACTTTGTTTTTCTAAGGACAGGATCCATGATCTTGTCTGCATATCCCACGAAATTGTTAGCATCAAGTGATGCGCGATCCTCTCTTGTTCCGAATGTGAGAATACCGTAGATGTGGCCGAATTGTGCATCGCCCATTGCATCGTAGTATTCAAATCCTTCTTCGTCAAAGAACTTGAAGGTAGGAAGGAGAGTGGCAGGGTCGATAGCCACTTTTGCAGGATAAGTGATGGACGAACTAACATGTGCGCCGTAGGAGCTTGCAAGGGCTGTGAAGACATAGAAGTTTGATGCCCCGACCTTGCCAAGTGGCTGGCCTCCAGAAATTTTCAAAGAGAAAGTGAGAGGGTCGTAAACAAATGGGATATTGATGTTTTCCATTACGCTTGCACCTTTCATGTAGAAAAGATCTTCGTTCGTCTCATCCCTGACAATATCAACTGTAACGGTTGTGTCGCGGTTTTCTGTAGCAGATACAGGAACTCCGTATGTGAGTTCGTATGTACCTGCGATGTCGTTTGAGCCGAACTGATAGATCTTGATGCTGCGCTCTCCCTTTTCGCTTTTGAAAAGAAGGTTTGTGCAACGAGTGCTGCCAGTTTCGTTTGACTGTAAGCTGACAACATAACCATCTTCCGATTTTGTTCCTTTAACCCATTCTGGCTGGTCAACGGTATATTCGTAATCGCTATGAATTGGGATTGTTACTTCACTTTCATTGTCGGAAACGAGATAGACGCTATCTCCCATGACGTACCATACGGCTCCCTGCTGAGTAACAGAAAGTTGTGCTGTTCTGCCATTTCTGTCGCTTAGGTCAAGAATTGTGCTTCTGCCAACGAGAGAGTTGTTACGCTCTACAGAAATCTGAACCGTTGAATCGTTTTCCACAACCACCTGACACCAAGCAGCTTCGCTTTTTGCTGCTAAGCCTTGAGCTTTCTCAAGATGTATGTGTCCCTTTTGTGCAGAAGCAGAGAATATGGCATCTGCCTGTTTTAATTTTAGATGCTGAGCTGGAGTGTAGTTGTCGTCATCGCTGCATGATGAGAAAGATACTGCAGAACCAAGTACAGTCAGCAATAATATGATTGAATGTATTTTCTTCATAATTGATTATTGATTGGATAGATAGAACCAGATATTCTCGTCTTGGATGCTGACGAGCTTTATCTTGCGTTGTATGTTGCCTTCCTGGAATTCAATTCGGTAAGGACTTCCTTTCAGGATGCGTGATGTGATAGGGGAGAAATAGTACTCGTTGTAGCCGTATGCCTTATCCACACCGATTATTTCCACAGAATCATCGCCAATAGGATTGATTTTTATGCCGTAGCATCCGTAGAGAAGATACTGGTCGAATACGTTATACTGGAAACCAATAACATACTCGTTCTCATCGCTATCCGGATAGACGCTATTGTAACCGATGAAGCAATTCTCGATTGTGCAGAGGAATGCTATAGGACGATAGAAAGAAGATATGAAAGTCTTATCACATTCGCCTTTCTGAGCCGCAGCATCGATAATGAATTTCCATTGACCGAGAGTGTTAGCAAATTGCTGCATGTTGCTTGGGAACAAGATTCTAACCTTGCCGTCAGGAGAACGAAGCTCGCCTGTTGGCTCATCGTAAACCATATTTGTAAACATTATTCCTCCCAATGTTACAGGTTCTTTGAATTCAATACCTTCTGGTGTGTATGTGAATACAGAAGTGATGGTTGACTGACCGTCCTCTGAAGGATAAGTGAATCGGAGGTCATCAAGCCTGATGTTGTATTGCTTATCGCCTGCAACTGCATAGAAATGAGGCACGCTCATCAGGAGTCGGTTCATGCGAGTCACATTCTGGATGTAATTCTGGTCTTCCTTTGTCATTCTTCGAAGCACGAGTTCCATGCCGTACTTCTTGCCTGTAAGGAAGATAGAGTCGCTATGCTCGCTCACACGATTGAAAATGAATTCGTAGTCGCTATGCCATCCGTCGATATTAGATTGGGAAGGCTCCGTAAATGAGTGAAGAAGAGGATTGTAAGTGTCGAATGTTAGAATGATGCTCTGCTCTTTCAATACACGATATTTAGATGTGTAAGGCGTTCCAACCTCTATTGTATCGCTAATTTGAATCTCAGAAGTCATCTCCACGTTGCCCTTGTCAAACTTAACTGTAAAAGCGCAACCGCCCATGCTGCCATCGCCTGGATAGTAGTTCATAATCCATCCGTATGGAGCATCCTGAAGAAGCTGATCGTAATATTCCACGCTCTTCTGTACTCGTTGTGCAGCAGACGAATCGAAAAGCTCATCTATGTCTGTACTGCATGAAACGGTAGCGAAAGAGCAGAATGCTGCGAGCAGGAATGAATTTATAGTTTTCTTGCTGATTGCCATATTATTTCATTGTTAATCAAGTGAATCAATATCTATTTTACCTGTAATCACATCATCGACACGACGCTGGATTATGTCACGCAACTGATCAATGTCGATATTCCATGATGTTTGCATATAAGCACGAACAATCTCAAGTTTCATGTTCAAGATTGCAGCACCTGTGTCGCCAGCATTTACGAGAATCTTATCCCAATAATCTTGGTTGTTAGTGAGATACGTTGCTGTAAGCTCTGCGATGTCCTCATCTGGCTCTGACATGGCGTATGCAGAAATGAAACCATTTTGAAGAGCATACTCATCAGTCATCAGATACCAGTCACCACTCACATATTTTCCTTCACAAATCTTGCCGTAGTCAGGATCGTAGTCCTTGTTCTGGTGAAGGATATGAGCGAACTCATGATGAACTACATGATAGTACAAATCAAGGAAAATGTGATTGATTTGCAACTGGTTTACCGCGAAAAGCGTAATCTTCATACCGCCTTCCGCTGTACCCATAAGATAAGTACCATTGGCAGCATAAGCAGGACTTCCTATAAGATGAAGCACCTTAGGAACGTACTTGCGAGTGAAGTCAACGCCACACTCTTCGTCGTATGCCTCAAGCCAAGTATATTTGAAAATCTTGGAAATGCGAACAGAATTCTTATAATCGGCAGGAGCAAGAGTATATTGGTAGTCACTCTCGATGTCCTCCATGTGGTACATCAGTCGGATATTATATGGAACCGTATAGTTCTTGTAAATCCAATCATCGAATGCATCATGATATTGCTCCGTTCTGTCAATCAGGACGCTATCGTCCGACAGATCATCCTTGCTGCAAGAAGCGAGGAATCCTGCAAGAAGAAGGAGAGATGCAAAAATATGTATTGTTTTCATTTATTTTCTCGTTATGGTTTTCGTTTTAGTTTACGTTTTCGTTTTAGTTTTCGCCATTAATTTCTTGGATTAGCTTTCAATCCTGCAGTAATAACACTTTGTGGCAACTGGATTGCCCAGCGTGGGTCGTCCTTTGTCATGTGGTCAGTTACGGTTATGGTTCCATCGCTATTGTATGTGCGGCGATAGTTCTCAATACCAAAACGCTTCATGTCGAACCAGCGGAGTCCTTCGTGAAGATTGAGCAAACGGCGAGAGTGAAGAATGGCGTGGATGAGGTTCTCCTGCAAGCCATTCTCTACCTCAAAGTCAGGATTTATTCTTTTCTTTGGTGTAGGAGCAGCAGGTTCATAATAGCTCATCTTGCCATAGGTTGTATTGACTGTTGCATCGGTTACAGCATCATGCTGACGGAAGAAAGCCTTCAGCCAAGTGTCGATATCTGCCTCAGCATGAGCATAATCCTTCATCATAGTGTAAGCCTCAGCACGATTGAGAAGAAGCTCGTCTGTGGTGAAGGTAGGCATGATGACATGAGGAATGCCGATGTGGTTCACAGGGTCAGTATATTCAAAATACTCGGTGTATTTATCCATCACAACTTTTGCTGTATTGACATATTGTGCAATACGGAAATAGAAGTTGCGTCCTCCTAATCCCCAAAGACCAGTCGTGTTAACGGTCTCGTATGTAGAAAGATAAATGCCATGGCAGAACTTGTCTCCGAGGGCAAAGCTGCCATGAGTGCGTGCCCATTGTGAGTTATATACGCATAGCATGAGGTTTGCCTTGTCGTCTGCACTTACAAAACCATTTGCTCGAATGCCTTGTGCTGGACTTAATGCACCTACAGTCGCCCAGTCACGAAGCATGGTTGAAGGACGGTTTGTAAGCACCTCGGTTGCATATTTCTCAACCATCTTGTAGTTGCTCTTATCTTCCTGAACATAGTATAGATAGAAGCGTGCAGCAAAAGCGTAGGCAGCCTTCTTGTTGAAGTGGTACTTAGGAACGGTATAGATTGCGTCGTCGATGAGTGGCAGACCTTCCTTGATATCCTCTTCAATATGCTTGTAAACATCGGCAACAGAACCTCTGTCATAGCTTGCCAGAACGGTTGTCTCCAGTTCCTTCATGTATGGAATGCCCAGATCCGTCTTTGCTGTCTTAGGGCTGTATGCCTTGCAGAAAATGTTTGCAAGAATGAAATGGTTGTATGCGCGGCAAATAAGAGCTTCGCCCATCTGTGGCATCATGTCCTCAGGATTGCCCATCTTCTCAATTCCCTGAATAACAGCATTGGCAGCTGCGATGGCACTATAGCTGGCATTCCAGAGAGCGTAAGGGCTGTCATCATCCTTGTCGGTAATGTCTTGCCAATAGTAAGCCTGCTCCTGCGTGAGGCTGTTAGAAGTCCAGTTGCCTGCAATATGGTCGGTATTGTCGCTGCTCAATTCTGCAATCTCCGCGAATGTGGAAGTAGGGTAGGCAGAAACGAGAAGCTGAGTTATCTTCTCCTTGCTGTCAAGTTCGGTGCGGTTGTCTGGCATCTCATCAAGATACTTGTCACAAGATGCAAGCGCCAAACTTGCAAAAATGCTTATTATATATATGTGTACTCTTTTCATATTCGTTAAATTCCAAGTTTAAGAGTCAATGTGAATTGTTTTGGCATTGGTGAAGCCACACCTCCAGAACGGAAGAATTCAGGGTCATTGCCTCCGAGCTTCTTGTCAGCATAGAGGAGCCAGAGGTTTGTTGCCTGCAGCTTGAGCGACATGCTGTTGATGTGGAGCGGAGTGACTATTGACTGAGGGAATTCGTATGCAAGAGACACTTCCTTCAAGCGAATGAAGTCGCCCTTGGCAATACGTTCTGTACTATAGTTGTATGCACTATAAAGCGTTGATGTGTAGTAGTCGGAATGAACCTGACGTGCTGTAAGGATGGCAGGCACGTTGGTAATCTTCTCATCTCCAGGCATCATCCAGCGATTCTTGAATTCGTCAGGAAGAGCAGAAAGGTCGGAGTACTTGTTTGAGAAGACAGGATCGAGACGAACCACGTTGCCAAATGAATATGTGAAGAAAAGGTTAAGGGTAAGATCCTTGTATCTCAGCACATTGCCAAATGAACCTGTTACTGTAGGATCTGCTGGGCCTTCATACTTGAGATTGCTCAAGTCCTGACTTTGGAAGTTGATTTTAGTGCCATCGCTTGTAGGCACACCATCCTGATTGATGATGATTGGCATACCCTTGTCGTTCAATCCATTATATTTCCAAGAGAAAATGCTGCGTACAGGATAGCCTGTAAGAGCGAATCCTGAACCTTGAACAACATCCATGACTGTTGCGGACGACATGAGGTCAGAAACCTTGTTCTTGCTGTACGAGAAGATGAAGTCGGTATTCCAGCTGAAATCATTTGTCTTGATGTTGCGAGTGGAAAGAGTGAACTCAACACCATGCGACTTCATGGCTGCAACGTTGGCAAGCTTGCGGATCTGACCGCCAACACCAGGCGTCTCAATTGCTCCGATAAGGTCGTAGTTGTTGCGAGTGTACCAGTCGAAGGAGAAATTGATGCGGTTGTAGAGGAAGCCTGATTCAAAGCCGAGGTTGAACTCATGTTTCTTCTCGTAGGTGAGCTCATCGTTGGCAAGATCCACAATATACATACCGCTCTCCTGAATGGAAGTGAATGGACGGTAAGGACTATAGTTCATGATTACCATAGATGAGTTGCTGACAGATGATGGGCCCGGGTCGCCTGTAAGAGAATAGCTTGCCTTGAGAGAGAGGTGAGAAAGCCAATGGTCTATGTTCTCAAAGAATTTCTCATCATGAACATTCCATGCGCCAGACACGTTCCATGTAGGCAGCCAGCGTGCAGCACGGCTCTTGCCGAGACGGTTTGTACCTTCGTAGCGGAGAGTACCGTTCAGGATATAACGTGCTTTGTAGCTGTATGTTGCATTTCCAAAGAAAGCCGCTGAACGAGAACGAGTGTTGCCGATAGAATAGTATTTGCCGCCTTGCTCAATCTGCTGTTTGAAATACTGATAGACATAGAATGGCAACTCGCCCTGGCTGTATTGCATACCCCATCCGTTGAGGAAAGCCGAGCTGCGCACCACGTTGTCAACTTCCATGCCGGCAAAGAGGTTCGTGATGTGATCCTCGTTGAACGTCTGGTTGAAGTTGGCTGTGAATCGTGCGTTGTAGCCATTCATGTTGAAATCTGTCTTTCTGTAGATACCGCCTTGTGGAAGGATGGTGATAGGCAGATTGTATGGATGGTCAGGATCGGTATAGAGATAAGGGTTGAGGTCGCGGATTGTAGCGTCATCCATGGCACGATAAGCCATAGCCTGATTGCTCTTGTCCATGATCTTATGCTCCTGGCTTGTTGTGGCATACTTGACTGCTCCGATGGCTGAGAGCTCGAGCGCGCTGATAGGGCGGTACTTGATTTCTGCTTGGAACTTCATGTCAGCAACATTGATGTCCATGTAGTTGTTGCTCAGCTCATGGTGAATGTTGAAATCAGCATAATCACGAGTGTAGTACTCATTTGGATCAAGCGTGCGAGATGAGTTGAGAGCGTAAGAGTAAGGGTTGATGTCAAAGTCACGCTTCACGACTCCGCTTACAGGATCGGCACTCTGGCTCAATGTGCCAGGAGCTTTCTGCTTGCGGTAAGAACCGTTTGTGATGAGGTTGACGCTCAGCTTCTGGCTCATTTTGTAGGTCACGTTCATGTTGGCTGTATAGCGGTTCACCTTGCTTGACTCGTACCATCCTGGATCTACCATGGCGCTCAACGAACCGTAGAAGTTGAACTTTTCCGTACCGCCAGAGATGCTGACAGAATGGTTATGCTGAATGGAATTTGAGAACAGCTCGTCAAACCAGTTCGTGTTGCGGTACTCAGCTCCACGAAGATACTCACGCTCAGCAGCAGGGGTGTTTGGAAGAGCCCATGTGTGAGTCTTGCTGTCGTATGTGTTCATCAGCTTGTACATCTTGCCGAACACGCCGCTTGACGAAGCGCGGTAGGTGTCGGAGAAGTTCAGCCATCCTTTCTCGCGCATTTCAAGATACACATCCATCTGCTCCTGAGAGTTCATGATGTTGAAGTTAGAGTATGATGGCTTCAGGCGCATGGTGTATTCGCCAGTATAGGAGATTCGGGCATTTCCTGCCTTACCCTTCTTTGTCGTTACTACAATCACACCAGCCATGGCACGAGCACCATAGATACTTGTGGCAGAACCGTCCTTGAGGATCTGGAACGACTCAATATCATCTGAGTTGAGTCCTGCTATGGCACTTGAAATCAGCGTTACAGCATCGCCCGAAGAGAGCTGGTCGGCACTCACCTCGGTCACATCGTCCATGATCACGCCATCGACAACCCAGAGAGGTTTTGACGAGCCATAGATAGATGTTGCGCCACGCACTCGGATTTTTGGTGCTGTACCGAATGTGCCGCTCACGTTCTGTACCGACACACCAGCCACGCGTCCTTCCAGAGAACGGCTGATGTCGGCTACACCATTGATCTTCACATCTTCAGCTGAGACCTTAGCTGTTGCACCTGTAAACAGGCGGCGATCCATGCGCTGCACACCAGTTACCACAACTTCCTGAATCGCCCCAACGTCGTCCTTCATCACCACCTTCATGTTCATGCGTGGCGTGAGCGTCTGGGTTTTCATTCCTAAATAGCTGATAGTGATCTTTTTCCCCTCAGGGACAGCGATGCTGAATGTTCCGTTGATGTCGGTAGTCGTACCAGTCTTTTCGCCTTGGGGTTGCACGGCAGCTCCAATTATCGGCTCATTATTCTCGTCGATTACCGTACCTTTGTAAACCTGCTGCGCCCATGACAGTATAGGAATACAAATGAGAACAATAGCATGAAGTAGTCTTTTACTCATGTTAGTTTATTGATGAAATTATTGAATTGTTTATATCGTATTATTTTTTGTTCCGAATTGACATATTGTCAGTTGTTTATGCAAAAACGGTGCAAAATTAATGTTTATTGTTGACATTTTTACTTAAAATGTTGGAAAATTATTTATTTTTGTTATTTTTTCTTTTGATTCAAGTCAAATATAAAATAAAAATATCTAATTTTGCACCCCGAAATCAAAAACAAACAAGTTAACTAACATAAACATTAAAAAAAACTCAAAACATGAAGAAACTTTTACTCGCAATTGTTGCAGTTGCAGCTTCATTCAGCGCAAATGCACAGGTATCTGATTTCGAGAACATCACTCTCGACGAAGGCGTTAGCTATTGGAATGGCATTTCTCTTGGCGATGGCGTAGATTACAGCGCTACAGTATCTTACAAGTCAGGTTCATGCTACTTCCCAATGTCAACATCTGTTTCTTGGGGCTATGGCAACCCATCTGGCTTCATCGTATCAAAGGCATCTACCGACGACACATTTGCTCCTGAGGCTCCATTCGCAAGCATCACACGCAAGGGAGCCAACGGTTCTGCTCAGTATGTAGCTTGCACAATCGACCCATCTGTTGCTGCTCCACGCGTGCAGATTGGCGACAGCTACGATGAGGCAAAGCCTGTTACTGGCTGCTACATCACTTGTACTGTTGACCTTCCATACTACCTTGAGAATGGTCGCGGCTTCCTCGATCGCAACGCTTACACAACAGGCGACTGGCTTGGCGTGAAGGCTACTGGCTATGACGGCGAGGGCAACGAGACAGGTTCTGCCCTCATCTACCTCGCTGACTATCGTGATGCTGAGGTAGCTCAGAAGTGGCTTACAGAGTGGACATGGTTCGACCTCTCAGCTCTTGGTGCTGTAAAGGAGGTAGAGTTCAAGCTCGTTGCAAGCGAGAATCACGTTCGCGCTTTCAATCAGCAGGTTCTCACAACAGCAAGCTTCTGCATGGACGACTTCAACGGCGAGACTCCATCAGGAATCAAGGCTATCAACTTCGACGAGAAGGAATCTGTAGCTTACTCAACAAGTGGCGTTGCTGTTTCTGACGATGCAAAGGGTATCGTAATCAAGAACGGCAAGAAGTATTACAACAAGTAAGAAAAAGGCGATTTTCGCCTGAACGGATAAACAGCAAAAAGAGGATGTGATGCATTTCACGTCCTCTTTTTCTTTTGATGCGGTTAGCCCTCAACGTCAAGGCTGTCGTAGCCCTTGATGTTCTGCTCGGCGATGCACTCCTTGAGTCCCTTGCCTGGGATGAACTGGATCACCTTGCGAGTTACGGTCTCAGCTGTTGCCTCCTCAGATGTCTTGGTACACTTGGAGCGGAACTTCGGATTGAGCGAACCAAGTACGCCGATGCGTACTGGATGACCGATGCTGATGTAGTGGATCAGACGGTTCTCAAGCGAGAGAATGACAGAGTGTGTCTGAGCTGGATTCACTCCACATGACTGAGAAATCTCGTCAATGAGCTCGTCTGTGGAAACCTGTGGGAGAATCACCTGCTGAGCCTTGAAAACTGTTGGCTTGCCCTCCTGAAAATTGAGGCGCATCTTTGCCTTGCGATAAATAAATGCCATAATTGAATAAATGTTTTAATAGTTAAACGAAAATAAGTAATTAACACAAACGGCCGTTATATCTTGTTGTCGAAAGGTGCGTTATTCACCTTGACTGATAATTTCATTCTTGACAATCAATCTGAACTCTTCCAGATAGTTATCGTATATGATTTTTGTGAAATCTTCCTTGGCTTTCTCAAGGTCGGTAAGCTTTCTGTACTTCGGTTCGGACGATGTGCCGTAGCCTATGGAAAGCTTCTTGACGGAGCATTGGCGCTTCGGATCGGTGTTCACATAGATGATGAATCCGCGTCGGGTAGGCTCCCTTGTGGTGCGCAGGCAAACAGGGTTGCCCGATGTGCTGGTCGTGGTCAGCTGATACTCTCCTGTGCCAAGACATCCGAGCGACGAACCAATAACTTTCTCATTCTTGGAATAGTTGTAGAATCGACATTCCCTTGCCTCTCCATCGAAGAGCACCATGCCCGTCTGGTCGTTCTCTATCGTGAGACGGCTCTTGGTGATGTTAGGGCTGCCATAATAGCGAGTGAGGTGTAGAATAATCATTTTTGCGAATAGTTTTTTGTTGTTAATAGCGTTGTTGTGGAGAAGGGTAGTGACCGTCAATTTTGTGCCGTCACGCCTTGTTCCGTTCTGGGCAAACGCCTTGTTCCGTTGTAGGCAAACAGAGCGTTCCGTTCAAGGCTCACGCATCCGTCTCACATTGGTTCAAGGCACAAATCCCATCCCTTTTGTTTTGCGATACAAAGTTACGACATTCGCCACCGCCACTTGGACGATGGCGAACGATATCGTGCGATAGCGGAACATTTTCTTAAGAAAGTTTTACGGCTCTCCTAAATGCTCCACAATCATGCGGATTTGGCGAGGTGTGAACCCTTTCGAGCTCTTCTCGTATCCTGCCGTTTCCAACTGCCCAAGCAGAGGAGTGCAGCGGTAGATCCATGCCATAAGATGGTTGACAGCGGTATGAGGATTGCTGTCTGGGAAATACATCAAGGCAAGTTCCTTTTTTGTGTATGGTCTTATCTTGAATTCTGTCATGTCTATTGAGATTTAAGTTGAACGTAATAGTCAGAGAAGTCCTTGCAATCCACAGGCAACTGATGATGCTGAAGGTCAGGAAGTATCTCTTTCAGTTGAAGGAAAAGCCGTTCGCCAGGAGCATCCTTATCGGGGTACATGTTCCATTTCAACAATAACGATGACGATAACGATGAAAGCAATTCCTTATCCTTAGGCGAAAGAAGCGTAGCTGAAGGTATGGCAATTGCCTTTCTTCCAGAACTCAACAAACTCCATGTGTCTGAACATCCCTCTGCAATCCAAAGCTCGTCGCCTGCCTTTAGTCGCTTCACGATTTGAAGGTTGTAGATGCTGCATTGGCTGCCGTATGGAAATTTGAACCGGGGAGATGCTCCTTTCTGTAGATTGCGGTTCTGCACTCCAATCAATTTGCCATCCACATTATAGTATGGAATCTGCAACCAATTCACTCCGTTGCGGTCACGCCATGATGACACTCTGCACCAACTGATGACACGAGGGTCAAGGCGACGCTCATCAAACAAGAACTTACGTGCCTCGTCCGATAACCAAGGGCGAAGGAAGAAACCCTCATAACGGCTGGCATCAAACGTTTTCGTTTCCGTAAACGCCTTTTCTGTCGTAGGCTTCCACTCGTCCAGAATGACATTGTGGGAATCTGCAAGCCACTTGCAAGCCTCCTTGAAGGAGCCCCCTCCCGACCTCCCCCCATAGGGGAGGAGTCGTATAGCCAAGTCGATAGTGCCGCCATGAGCACCACACACGAAACATCGGAACGTGTTATTTCTCGTGCAGAACGAAAGGCTTGCGTGATGATCGTCATGGAATGGGCAAAGACTCTTATGCATTTTCACTCGCAATCCGAGTCGCTCTGCGACACCCTCAATGGGAAGGTCGCGGAGCTTTTGTAGTTCGTACTTATCCATGCCGATCGTTACTTTTGATTGCTACCCTTCAGATACTCATCCGTCTTGGTGTAAAGTCCTGTCTGGTTGCTGTAGGTTATGAACTTGCGGAACACCCACTTGTAGAGCTGGTTCTTCGTGCCCTCCTTGCTCTTGCCCAAGCTGATGCGAAGTGCCTCAAGCTGCGCCTCGTTGAAGGTGTTTGGCAGATCGTCCAGCAGGTTCTTCGGGCCGCGTCGCTGAGCCTCACTCATCGTGTCGGCATCTTTGCCAAGCAGGTCGGCGAATATCTGAATCTTTGACCAGATGTCGTGATAAACAAGCCATTCCACCATTTCTCCTATAGCTTTTGTCCAAGTCTGATTGTTTAGAATCCACATCAGGCATCCTGCTTTCCATCCCGACACCAGAGCACGCTTGGAAATGTCCCAAAGGAGATCATCGTCAGCAAGGTCGGCAAGCTGAGCCATGTCCTCTGCCAGCTTATCAGCCAGCTTGTTCAGCGGCTTGATGATGTAGCGTCCCTTGCACATGTCGAGGCGAGCAAGGTACTCATCCAGTTTGCCAAGAAATTCATCGTTGTACTTTCCCTGACGAGGTATGCGGCCATCACGGCTGGTGCGCGCCTTGTAGGAGAAGACCATGCGGCCGAACGTGCCGTTGAAGAGGTCATTCTTGTAGAACTTGCGCGAAGCGTATGGCGTGCTGCTGATGGTGAGGTTGGTGCGCAGGATTGGGTTGCCCGTCACGCCATCAGCCGTAGCACGAAGAGCACCCGCACGCTGACGGTCGTAGATGTTGCGAATCATCTGGCTCACCTGCTTGTGACCTCCACACATACGGTCAGCCATTTCCACCTCGGGCATGTTCAGGTACTGAGTGCGTCCGCCAAGGTTCTCGCAAGCCATGCTGTTGAGGATGTAGGCAGGGTTGGTCACGTCAGAAGGAGGAAACCAGAAAGCAACCTCTGGGCGAGCAGGCTTCTCCTTGTTTGCCGACTTTGTCTTCACCTGCTTCTGCCACTCCACCAGCTTCTTCAGCTCAGCATCATCGTGAGCGCGGAAGTCGCGGCAAAGAGCTTCCACAATATTCGACAATTGTCCCTTGTTGCAGCCAGAATCTGCCACCAGATTAGCCATCATGCCGCATGGTTCCTTCCAAGTGAGGTCGGGGTACTGAAACTCCGTACCGCTGACGTGTGCGCCTAGTACAGGAAAGAGCATCGGAACAAGAGGTTCGTGCATGTCTTTTGATGTCTGCGAGAGCAGGAGTTTTATACATTCTGTGCCGTTGCCAAGCTTAGGCATCTTAGGCGCAGTTGGTTTTGAAATGTTGTATCTCTTTGTCATACAATAATATAGATTTAATTGATTTGTCGAATCTTCCAATTCCAAATCTTCCAATTGCTATTTTCGACATCCAGTTGTCTCCTACGGTCTTTATAACTACTTATATATTAGTTAATTATAAAGTATTTAGAAAGAGGTTGTGGCATGCAAACCAAACTGGAAGATGTGGAATCTGGAAGAAATCAGACGTAAACTGTGGTTACTTGTTAAGCATTTTCCTCTACAAGGCCTTTGAGTGCATTGCGGATTTCGTCGCAAACTCCGATAGCATAGCTGTCGATGCTGAAATCAGCACCAATGTTGACCTCTTTGAAGTTGAAGCGAAGGGAACCATCATCGCGGCGAGTGACGGTAATGTACTTACCTTCAAACACATGCGGATTGCGCTTGCCAGCGGTAGAGGGGCAAGTTTCTACGAATGTGTAGTGGTCATACTCGTCATGGCGAAGCACGCCCTGATAGCTCTTGTCAATCATCAAGATGCGGTCGTTGCGAAGAATTGTCTTGATGTCAACGCAAAGGTCTGTGTTGATTTTTCTTAGAAAAGTCATTTGTTTATAAGAATTAAAATGCCTTTCTTGCACTCGGCACGATGATATAGAATGGCGTTCTTCATCCCGTGTCCTCGGAGCCGTGCTCAGTTTTTGTCTGCTGCCTGACATCTAAAAAGAAAGCAGCAGAAACTCCGATGTCGAAATTTCTGCTGCAAAGGTACGATGGTTCGTTAAGGTAAACTATAGTGAATAAATGTACATAAAAATACTATAAAAATTATTCGAACATTTCGTCAATTCTGCGTCGCCATAACTGGTATTTCTGTGCGCTATACACTTGCGTAAGTAATGCGTATAATCTTTTCACTCCAAACAATTCGTTCAATGCCTCTTCTGGAAACTCAATCTCTGCCGCATTTCCATATTCTGAGTGTTCATATTCATACACCTCTCCACAAAAGTAGGCAAGTTGGGAATTGCCTCCTCTGTTGCCGATTTGAATCCATGAAAACTTGCCGTCTTCAAATGCTATGAATCCTTTTTCAATAGCCTTCTTGAAGTATTTTTGAGCTCTTTTTGTGTTGAGATTGCCTGGAAGCGGAAGCTCATCAGACGAGCATGACTTCGCTTTTATGCTGCTGCTTGCACCATGGTTTGCGGCTTTGTCGCTTTGCTGCTCCTGCGCATGGAGATTGTGCAGGTAGTCAATAAGAAAGTCTCGCTTGATGCGGCGCGTGTATATAAGATATGTGGATTGAAGATCATAGCTGAGATAATATAGCTGATTGGCAAAGTCTTCATCCTTATCAACAGATTGCACATACTGATTGGCGAGTGTTTTTGACAGGAAGACGGACAGTTTCTTTATTACTTGCTCAATCGCATCTTCTATCGGCTTGTTGCCTTCGACGAAGGTCAGCGTTTTCAAATAATTTTCCAAATAGCTTGACTCGCCTTCTGGGTGAGCATTTGCTGCATCAAGAATGCGCTTATATTGATCGTGATACACTTGAGTCATAAGCGTCTTCTTCTTGCTTCCGAGGTCTTTGTTCTTCTCATGAATCTCATGTATAACGTCATCAAACACTCTGTGCTCTTTGTTGAGAGCGCGAAGCTTGCTGAGTATGCCATGACAATACATACCGTTAGGCCCATCTAACGAGGTGCAGCATATTTTGGCATATTCCTTCGACAAATCCAGAACCTCATCTATTGAGGGATTTTCTTGATTGACACGTGAATACAAAAGTTTTGTATGCCTATCAAGTATCAGGTCATCCTTCGTGTATGGAATGACTGTTTCACCTTCATACAGATCTATTTTGCGGAAAACAGCTTTGTTCTCTCCCACATTGTTCACGGCTTCAACATACATGCACTTATCTTCCAATGAATGTCCTGCAACTCTGCAGTCGAGCATTCCATCCTTAGGAATGGCAAGGTCAATAAAGTGTCTTTCCCATCTCGATATTGTGCCTATCACTTTCAGCCTGCTGTCAAACACTCTAACGGCTCCAGAGTATTTCTCGCCTGATGTGTCAATACTCAAGTACAAAATGCTGCCTATGGGGTAGCGCTTGAACAACTCTGGCAACCCCGCCTCTCCTCCTTCGCAATAATTCCTAATCCCGACCACCGTCAATATAACTTTGTTGTCTTTCATATTATCTTATTCTCATTATTCAATAATTTCTTTTCGGCTATGCTAACTGATTACAAAATTAGCAAGATTAACGTGTAATATAGCATAAGCGTTTTTTTCTACAACTTTTATTTCAGCGTGAAAATTCCATAGAAGAATATGGTGCCAATGGCTAAATGGGGTGTACTCGGCTGAACCTGTATTCTACCTCATAGGCATAATGCCTTCGTATTCCACATCCCATGTGCCGTCTTTTGGGAATCCAGGGAGGGGAGTGGTGCAGCCGTCATAGCCGGCACACATGAGGGCGAGGGTTGTCAGCAAACCGCCATTGCCAGGGAGGTAGCAGCGGAGACGCTGATCCTGATAGTTGTGACCATTAGGCAGATAGGTGTTGGTGCGCTTGTCCATGAGTATGGCGGAAATGGCAAGTTCTGGCTTGCCGCAACGGACAGCACACATGGCTGTTGTCGGATAATCCCATCCCCAGGTCTTGTCCCAATTCCAGTTGTCAATAACCCATAGAAGAGTGCTGGTCATCGTCTTTGCTGAGAATTGTGGTGATTCTGGAAGAACGCCATAAGCAGCAAGGACTGCCATGTGGTCGGAATAAAGACGTAGATTCTCAGCAATTTCCTGCGCCTCCATGTGGGTGGTATGGGTGAGGTTTTGAGGTTCTAAGTTTTTTAGGTTTTGAGGAATGAGTTTTGGGTAGCTTGGTGATGTTTCGGATGCGGAATAGACGCCGTCTTTTTCATCAAGCGAGGATAGTTTGCTGATAATTTTCTCCCATTCTGGATTACGCTCAAGTCCTTGGCGCTCTCTCCATTCCTGAGCAACAGAAAGGGCAAAATGCCAGTATGAGAGTTCGAAGGGAGGGTTGACCGTGTCGGCAGCTTTGAGTGTCTCTTGTGCTGGAATACAGCCTTTCAGGATGTAGCGGTCGTGCGCTTTGTCGTATGTGGCGAACGATGCCATGAACTCTGCTGTTTGTTCGATGAGAGGATAGTAGCGCTTGATGATGGCAGGATTCGGTTTTGCGCGATAAAGCATTTCGCATAAATAAATAATGTGCGGCTGTTGCCAGATGAGGAAAGAACCTACATTTGAGGGTGCTTCTTCTGCTGAAGGATCTGTCATTTTCATCCATCGCACTCCCTTAAAGCCTTGACGATGAGCGATATTGGCTGCTTTGCCAATGGCTGTCTCGTACCAAGAGAGTGTGCGTTCCAGCATCTCTGGATGTCCCCAGAGGGCAAAATGTGCCATGTGCCACCAGATCATTTCAAGATGGAACTTGCCAAACCAAGAATTGTAGGTAAGTCCTGTTTCTTGAGGAGGAGTGGAACCTGCACATTGTATAGCAAGCAGGTATTGGGAGAGTACTGAACGTCGCTCAAGTTCAGGTGCTTGCGGATTTGTGCAATGAGAGAAATCAATGGCTCCGCCTGTTGTCCAGTAGCGATTCCAATATGCCTTTGTTTCTGCAACTGATGATGCGAAATCTGTTAATGCTGTCGCTGGCTGTTCCTTTGTGAATTCTACGGAAATCGTCCAGTTGCTCTTAGTTGGTTTTATTGTTACGGAATTGCCAGCAAGCGAAGGTTCGGAAGCATTTTCCCAAAACATATTTATATAATATGACTGACCGTCCAATGTGTGCATGTAGGTTGCGGTATGCTTTCCCTTAGAAACAAGTGTGACGGTATGAGGAAGATCAACCGACCAGTCACATGCGTCATCGGAATGAATGCCAGTTGGATAAGGGAATTTCAGTTCTACGGAATGAAGACTCTGGTCGCTGATTCGTGCCACGACCATATCACGCTTGGCATCGCAAGAGGTAAGAACCTTCATGGGTTTTCCTTTGCAATGGAATGAAGATGTGAGCACGCCATCCCACATGTTGAGTGTCTGATTCACATTCGTTATGTCTTCGGGATTTATTCCTTTGAACGCAACGATTCCAAGATGAAGCCTGTGAGGGTTAACACGCAGATAGTCAGATGCTTTCTTGCCCCTCTCATCTTTCAACTGACAAGAATACCATTCTTCGCTTCCTCTGCCGAAATCGAAAGAGCGCAAGGCATCCTCAGCCTTGAAACCTTCTGTATTTGGGAAGGAATGCCATCCCCATTGTGCCATCGTGCCAAGAGGAACGCCATTGCGATAAAGCTGATGGAACGTCTGCAAGCCAGTAACATCGGCTGTGAAGGCAAATTCGCCGTTACCTACACTAAGTGATGCAAGTGTGTCAATCTCAGTAATATGAGGATTGTTTCTATGCACCAAAGCATAACGGTCAATCTTTGCCGATGCACAAAGGTTGATGGATAGCAACAGTATGATTGTCAGTAATGTTCTCATGTTTAGGTTTTTCAATACAGCTGTATGTATTCGTATGTGTTGCCCACTTCGGCAAGGTAACGCTCAAAGTCATCGTGAGTGATGACTACCGTTCCGCGGCAGTCGTTTGGATGGAAGGAAAGGGTAGAAGCGTTCTGAAGTGTGGCATCAAGGAAAAGATGGACATGATGCTCCTCATCGTTGATAAGTCCGAAAGGAGAAACGCTGCCTGGCTCCAAACCAAGATACTTCATCATTCGCTCGGCTGACGCGAAGGAAAGCTTACCGCATGATGGCTTGCCTTGAGCCTGTAGCGTAGCCTTCAAGCGAGCCTCAAGATCATGAATGTCAAGGTCATGGTCGCAATGGAAACAGATGAGATAGTGCTGGTTGCCCTTATGATTGCGCATGAAGATGTTTTTGCAATGAATAGATCCGTCATCCTTCCACCAACGCTTAGCTTCCTCAATTGTCTTGCCCTCAGGATGGTTGTAGCAAGTGAATGGTATGTTATGCTCTTTCAAATAGTTGAGCACTTTTTCTTGTCTTTCCATGTATGATACTTCTTTAACCTTTACTCTTTTTATAGAATCTTCAAAAGTTCCGTGCACCCTTCAAGGCAGTCGCGCCATGTGGCTTCAAAATTGCCTGTGTACCAAGGATCTGCCACATCGCCAAACCTATCGGTATATTCCATCAGCATGTGAATCTTATCTTCAGGATCGCCGCCGCACATTCTGTTCATGTTGCGAATGTTGTAGCTGTCCATGCCTATTAGAAGGTCGTAGTAGGCATAGTCATGACGAGTGAGCTGACGTGCGGCATGACCATCGCAACGGATGCCATGCTCAGCAAGTTTGCGGCGAGCAGGAGGATAAACGGCATTGCCAATTTCCTCAGTTGATGTTGCTGCGCTGGCAATCTCAAATTCGTTCTCACGACCTGCTTTCTTCACAAGGTCTTTCATTATGTATTCTGCCATTGGGCTTCTGCAAATGTTGCCGTGGCATACGAAGAGTATCTTTTTCATTTTTTATGGTTTAGCAGTTAGAGTTTAACGCTTGGAGGAAATGTTTATCCTACTGCAATCAGCTGTATTTCAAAGATAAGGGTTGAGTTGCCAGGGATGTCGCTTCCTGCGCCACGGCTGCCGTAACCCATCTCGCTTGGGATGAACACACGCCAATGGTCGCCAACGTGCATATTGACGAGTGCTATCTGGAAACCGCTGATGAGTTCGTTCACGCGGAAGGCTGTTGGACAGCCGCTCTTGAATGTCTCGTCAAAAACTTTTCCATTGATTGTTAAACCTTTATAATGGCAAGTGACAATGCTGCGAGGGTTTGGCTGCTTGTCGCTTTCTCCGCTTTCTATGACTTCGTAAAGCACGCCGCCACGGAGTTCCTTCACGCCTTCTTCATTTCTTTTGTTCATGAGGAACTCTTCGTTCCTTCTTTTATAATCTTCTTTCTTTGACATGGATTATTTGTTATAGTTTCTCGAATTTTATTCTTATGCCGACATACGCCATTGCTCCGGTAACAGGGCCCCACACTTGTGTGGCATCAAAGGCTGGTGACCAAGGGTTGTGAGCTTCGATGATTGGGTTGGAAATCTTGTAGTTTGTCAGATTCTCGCCTCCAAGATAGATGGAGAAGTGACGGAACTCACGAGTGACCTGTGCCTGAAGCTGGAAATATGAAGGATATTTCTCTCGATTGTAAAGCTCTCCGCCGCCGTTCATCTGACCTGTGACATCAAACTGCCAAAGTTCCATTGGTGTTTTGAAAGATAGGGTGAGCAAGCCTTTGTATCGTGATGTGAGCGGTTTCTGACGCAACACACCATCGTAGGTGCATTTCACATCATTCAGTCGGAAAGCGCCTGTCGCTGTGAATCCTTCAAAGAAAGGGTAGGTGGCATCCACTTGGAGCGTGTGGCTGTAGCTTTTTCCGTCAAGATTCTCGAACGAGAGAGTGTGCGCACCCTTTGTCCCGTCGAAATTTATCACCATCTGGTTGACGAAATGGGTGTAGTAATACTCTGTGTTGAGTTCCAGATTCTTGTCGGCAATCGGGATATTCAATCCTGCAGAAACACCATAGTTCCATGCCTCTTCCTGCTTCATTTTCTGATCGATAAGTACAGTTCTGCCGCATGTCAGCAAAGAAACATTCTCAGCCAACGCATGCGGCGTGCGATAGCCTTTGCCAGCCGAAGCACGAAGCGTGAGCACATCCCAAGGGGTGTATTTCACGTGCAATCGCGGCGTGAAAAAACCTCCATGCTGATTGGAATGATCCCATCGGATGCCAGGCATAATGGTAAGTTTGTCGCCGAGCTTGTAGGTGTATTGGGCATAGAGTCCTGCAACGCTTTCCTTGCAGTATGTTCTCCATCCAGAAATACCAGGGAAACCATATAAACCATTATCATAGTTCTCTTTGTAATCTTCAAAATTCCATGAAGCACCAACGCTTATGTTGTGGTTTTCAGTCACATCAGTTTCAAACATCAGCTGACTGTAGCTGTTCTTCTGTTTCACATCATAAATGGCATGTCCAAACGTATTGTCAGCATCGTGGATGGAACCATGAAGCATCAAGGCAATAGAAGTGTTGTGTTCGGCATTTAGTGTGAAACCATTTTTCCATTGCGCTTCATATCGGTTTGCTGCTACAGAAGTTGTGTAAGGTTTGCTCGTTGCACCCTTTATATGCTTGGAACTCTGACCGCTGTTCCTCTCGTCTCTCAGCACACGCATGGACAACTGACTGATCCACAAAGGAGAAACGTATGCCCAGCGATGCATGACGTTGTACTGGCGCAACTTTGGCATGTCCATGAAACCATCGCCATTGCCGTCATGATCCATCTGGCGGTTCTCGAAATGCAGCAAAGTGCTTGTCGAAAGGCGGTCGTTCAGGTGGATGCTTCCATCAAGATTCACTTCCTGCTTCAACTCATTGTCAAGGTAGGCGTTGGCGCGAATGCCGTCGGTTCCCTGAGGCTTCAAGAACTCAATGTTTATCTGACCAGTTATGCTTTCGTAGCCGTTTTTCACGCTTGATGCACCCTTGCTCACCTGAATGGATTGCATCCAAGGGCCTGGCACATAACCAAGAGAATAGGGCAGGGATGCTCCGCGAAGATTAGGAATGTTCTCCGTAAGCATCTGTACGTAAGTTCCTGAAAGTCCGAGCAGTTTAATCTGCTTGGCACCTGTTGCAGCATCGCTGTAGCTCACATCTACGGATGGATTAGTGGTGAACGATTCGCCCAAGTTGCAACAGGCGGCACGGATGAGCTGTCCCTGACCAATAAGATCCACATTCTCCGTCCTCGTCTTTGAGCGCATGCTGCTGGCAGCCTTTACTTCTACGCCACTAAGATTATGCTCCTTTGCCACACTATCCGCCCTTTCTCCCGTCTGAGCCATCATGCCCAAAGGAAGCATCAGCATGGATATTGCAGCTAAAAGTAAACTTTTTATTATCATGTATTTAGTGATTTTATCCATTTGCAAAATCAGCTTATAAGTTTTCTTCAAATATGTCACAAAGTTAATAATAACAAATTAAATGTACAAATATTTTGTCAACAAAAAAACAGCGAGGGCAACTGCTCTCGCTATTTTTTTATATTCTTACATTGCTGTTATTGCAACTACTTTCGCAAATACTTCTTGCCGTTCTTGATAACGATGCCACGGTAGCTATCGTTAACCTCAGTTCCCATGAGCGAGTAGGAAGACCCACCCCAGCCCTCCCGTAGAGGGAGGGAGTTCCATTCGGATGGGGCGATAATTGATGTTGTACCATCCTCATCCTCAATCACGATGCGGACACGAGTTTGCGCTTGATTTCCTGTCAATTCCATTATGTCTGGACCACGGAAGTATGCACGGTATGGAGCTACGGTTGTCTTCTTGGCGTTTCTGATTTCGTTGTTATAGACGTAATAGACAGTCTTTGCTTCTTCGCCCTCGAATACTTTCTCGAATGGGTGGCTATGCATCTTCCAGTCATTGCCTCTGACCTCTATACTAAGGTTGAAATCGTATTTGTCATAAGTTCCTTCATACTTATCGAGCTCATCGATGAAAGTGCAGACGCCCATTGTCTTTGAACGGAAGATGGTAGGAGTGCCAGGCTTAACCTTATCGGTATATTGGAACTGCAGCGTGATTTCGTCTTCGTCATTTACTACGTTTGAGAATTTGTAGTACTTGATGTTGTCATTCGAATAGAGTGTGTATGGCAGACATACTGTGCCGTATTCATTATTAATATCACGCGAGTGATATATGCCCTTGTTGCCAAATAAAGGATGTGCATCCGCACCAAGGTTCTGCTCCCAAACGAGTTGCTTGGTCGCATCGTTGGTGTTGCCATTGAGCTGAAAGATGAGGTTGCCTTGGGTAGCATCATCCTCGGAAACATTGGTCACGCCATTCTGCCTCTTGTCCATTTTTTCTCTCTGTACGCTATCGGTAGGATTAATGGCATAGCAGTTCTTAATGTCAAGACTTTCGTCATAGCCCACAAAGAATTTTTGCTTGCCTAATTCTTCCTTTGCACCGCGGTATGGAACAGTTAAAACCTTTGTACATAAGAGCTTGCCGCCACTCCAACAGTCGCTTACGACACCACGATTCTGCATGTAGCCACAGAGAAGGCCGCTATCTTGCCCGTCAATGGTACCCATGTTGAAGCAGCGCTCCACATATACCTTCACTTTGCTTTCCATGATTGTGCTGTGATCCATATTGTTCATCACAGTTCCCAAGATGCCACCAGCATCGGTCCACGCTGATACTGTGGCATAGTTGCCACAATTCCTGATATGCACGTCTCCCCATAGTTTGTCATCGCTCTTCACCATGCCTACGATGCCAGCAGAACCGGCACCAGAATTCTTTGAGTGTTTAACGATAGAGCGCTCGCCAACGATTACATTTTCAATACTTGTCAAGGCATCCACTACTCCAAAGAGACCAGCGCCCTCTTGAACATCGTCAACGGAACAATTCAAGCCACTGATGGTGTGGCCCTGACCGTCGAAGAGACCACGGAAACGATGTTTATCGTTGCCGATTGGTGTCCATTCTTCGCCTTTCAGGTCGATGTCAGAAATCAATACAGCACAGGCAAACTGAGCGTCGTCTTTGCCTTCGTTGACACGCTTGGCGAAGTTCTTGAGGTCGTCTGCCGAACTGATGTATGTGAAGCCAGTAATGTCTTCAATGTTTACCGGTTCGTGCATGTCGAGCACAGGATGTGGATCGACTTGCAGATAATCCCTCTGATTTATATTCTGAGTCCATGGCTGAGTCTTCAGGTTTTCGGCGCTGTTGTTGTTAAGCCAGTAGGTTACATATCCCGCAGCTGCCATCTTAGGAGTTACGCCCATTACGTATGGGCTGTTGCAGACGGTTTTGACGGTCAGTTGGTAATTGTTGCCCGATGCCTCGTCCATTCCATCATTTTTACCAATCAGCGCGTAATCAGCGTATGAGAAGCAGTTGGTCACCTTACTGTTCACAGCTGTACCTATGATGCCGCCGCAGGTGTTTTCGCTAAACTCAAGATTCTGGGATGCATTGAGGCAATTGTCTATTTTCACATTAATGCCTTCACCTACGATGCCACCTCCATATTCGTCATTGCAGACCAAATGTCCGTTGTTGACGCATTGAATGAATGTGCAATCCGTTGCCGTAGCGGCAATGCCTCCTACCTCATCGTCAGTATGTAATATTTTACTTGAATGATGAACTTTGCCATTGTTGACACATCTTTCAAAGACGCAACCGTCGAAAGCATCACAAACGATACCACCGGCTCCATCGGTGCGCGAATAGATTTCGCCATTGTTCACACAGTGTATGAAAGTCGAACCGTATGCTTGGCTTGCCATACCAGCAGCATCTCCGTCATAGTCAAGAATAGTAATATTTGAAGAGCCTATCTTACAATCTTTTCCTATCGTACAATCAACGAAACGGTCTTTACGCGATTCGTAAACCAAACCACCTGCCCATACTGGTGCCACGATTGATGATTTGCCTGCAAGTCTGACATTCTGATAGGTGTTATTTTTCGAGAGTCCAACCAGTATAGCATCTCTTTCAGGAAGTGCCATATCGAAATCCTCTATCTTAAGATTCTTGAAAGTAGCTCCTTCAGCGGCTCCTATCAGAGCATAGTAATCGCGGGTACCACGATAAAGGTTTTCATACCAATGATATATGTTGTTATCATCTTCGCTGCCGTCAATCTTAACCTTCAAATTCTTGATTGAGTGGAACGCTCCGTCTATTTTGCCACGGAAAGGGAAGGTCTGCCTATATAGGGTAACCCAACTGTTTGCAAAATCGATGTCGTTATTTAGTTTGATTTCTGCATACTGGTCGAACATTGCATACAGGAAATCAGCAAGACTATCTACCTCGTATATGATATTCACATCATCACGGATGCTGGCAGGAGTAACGATTTCTCCATTGAATATTGGGCATGGATCCGTACCAATGCTCTGGCCAAAATAATTGGAATCCGAGAGGCGGTTAAGTTCGTAAGCCACTCGTCCGCTCTTGATATCAAGTAGGCTCACGTTGTGGATTTTATTAGGATCATTCTCCCCGCCAAATTTATAATCGCTCTCCTCATGCGACAGGGCAAAGCAGTTGATCACAGGTTTCGAGCTGCCTGTCATGCCATACATACTGCCACGGGTTTCTTCATAACAATCTACCGAACCCATATTCAGGCAGTTGTATATATGACCGTCCTCCAGTTCGCCCACAATGCCACCGACACGCTCATCACCCTGTACATATCCACGGTTTATACAGTTGCGGAACTCGTTTACACCAACCATTTCATTATTACCATTCTGCTCAATTGATCGAGCTCGTCCCACAATGCCTCCACACCAGGCATCAAGACAATGAAGTAATCCGCCGTTGAAGCATCGGTCAAACTTACTTCCATAGGCAGCACCAGATATACCGCCCATTTCGTCAGGGCAAAGTGCCTTATTAACTTCACCTTTGATTGTCCAAAGTAACATGACCACATTCATAATACAACCAGATATCATTTTGCTACGAAATTCTCGCAGATTGATTTGCGACTGTATGTGTTGAGGCATCCCCCTGACTTTCAAAGGAGCGACATTATCTACTTTCATCTGAAGATGCTTCCACACCGCATCGTATTCTGATAAGGAGATTAATTTATTCTTCACTGTATTCATGAGCGAAAAGAACGAATCTGTTTTGATCGCATTATAGTTCTCAAACGTTTCTCTACTTATCTGTGACAATGGTCCTGTATTTATGCAGTTTACAAATCTGCATCGTGTGCATGTGCCTGTGAATCCACCGACATTGTCTGCTTTCTCCGATCCCATTACACTTGCCATGTTGACACAATCCTCGAAAATGCATTTTTCAGCCTTACCAACAAACCCACCTACGTATGCGTTGGAGGCTTCAGCAAAGAGACTGGTATAATGGTCGGTGTAGCAATCTCTGAATATTGAGTTTTCAGCAATGCCAGCAATGGCTCCGACCCCCGCTCCAATCTTTTGCACCGAACAGCCGACGATTCTGACACCATCTACCGTACATCCGTCCATGTTATTGACCATGAGGCCAAAGCCAGATCTTACGTATGAAGCCAAATCGCTAAGCCATTGGTCATTGTAACTGCATTCCTCCAGTGTAATATCTTGGAACGTGCAGTTTGTGGCTCTACCCGCTAACATGGCAGGGTGCCAATCTTCAGCCACATTCGGATGTTTTTTCCAATTATGAAGCTTTATACCTTTCACAGTGGCATTTGTCATTGTAGATACAAGCATACTATTAAAATTCTTGATGGAATGCTGAGCTATAGATTCTCTTCCCAACGAATCCTCTGCGGTGTAGTAGCCGTCGATAGTGGCTTTGAATTCTAGATCTTTTCTGTTTATATAATCACTCCAGTCACTCGCAACATTTGCCATGTCAATGTCTTTAGTGATTTTGATCACGACGTCATGTTTATCATAATTATCTTTGAAAGCACGAAAAAAGTCCTCTGCAGTCGCCACCTCGACGATATTCTTGGCATCGTCTTTTTCATATTTTCCAGTATAGTGACCCGTAATCTTGAGGGTTGGATTAGAGCCTAAATAAACCACAATGTCCTTGACAAAGAACGCTTGTTGCTGGCGTTCCACAGGTTTATTGTTTTCGCAATAGACTGCATATTCATCTTTAGGAGCATCACCTATGGGGTCTTTAAAGGCAAAAGCAGACGAGGAATTAAATATTTCCTTGTTGAGCTTGGAGTCTGTAACAACTGTAAGTCCACCGCTTAACACGCAGTCATACGCTAAGTAATCACCTATTCTGATTATTTGCGTCAAATCTTTTAAATCCCACTCGCCCGAGTAGGGATTATCTTTGGAGCCGTTGCCATCTCCAGCCCATGCCGCTGTCATGCAGCAGAGCATAATGAGTGAAAGTAAAATCTTTTTCATATCTTCAATTTATTACTTGTTATTGCTATTAGTCCGCATAGCCCTCTTCTAGTTGTTTCATGAGTTCAAGCTCGAGGTCTATCGACTGTGCGTTCCAATCTGGACTTGCAGCAATAACCTGCTGCTCTTCAATCTCTACAACCGTGATTTCTGGTTGCTGGTAATTTTTCTTAGTTTTCATACTTTTATGTTATTGTAATAAGTATTTTTCAATAATACGGTACAAATTTAAGCATTATAATTCATAATCGTTGTACAGAACGTGGAAAAGTTATAAATAATGGATGAAAAATTACTCAAAAGGATTATGCTCTTCGAAAAAACACCTACAGCGGTCTCCTAAACTGACGATAATTTCCGATAATTGGCTCGCCCGCCTTCGGGTTCTCGACAATCTCACGCAGATTTCACAGATGGCGCAGATTTTGTTCCTTTCATTTGGTGTGCTTTTCAACACGCATACACTCGTATTTGCTTCGTGCTTTTACCCGTATAGCCAACATGTAAATGCCCGTAATAAAAACGAGACAAAAGCTTGGACTCATGCGACAAAGCTTTTGTCTCGTTGGACAAAGCTTTTGATTCATTAGCCAAAAGCTTTGTCTTGTTTGTATGGATTTATTCCTGTTTCTTTGAAATGTTATGCAAAGATACGAAAAATAAACGGTTTTGTCAAGTTTTTTCCGAAAAAACAAGTGATGGAAGATTGGTCGAACTCACGTTATTTATACATTACCTTTTTGCCGTCTATGATATTGATGCCACGCTGTGGCTTGGACAGACGCTGACCTTGCAGATTGTAGATGGTGCGAGGCTGGGCTGGGGTGTTCTGTATGTCAGCGATGGATACTGGAGAGCCAAGCTGTACCTCCTTAGGTTCGCTCCATTCGGTGACACCATAAAGAGTGGTCGCTTTCACTCGGTAGCTGTAGTGACCATTGGCACGCAAATCTGTGACGCATCCAGAGGTTGCTTCGGTAGGTCCGTAGGTCGCCACATTGCTGACAGGTGAAGGCATGAGTGCCTGTGCTGAGAGATAAATGATGTTTGCGTAGTTCCGCAAAATACTAAAAGTCAAGTAATAATTAAAGTCTATATTCTCCAATGTTAGTTGATGGATATTGCCGTCCAGTTCTATTTTTTCGCTTCTAACCACTGATGGCGTTTCATCCATCACCATGACATCCAATGTAGCTGTGCTTGTTTTGTCTTCTGTAACACCACCCACTTCGACTGTCAACTTTCCGTCGCATGGTGCGAAGTTATAAGGTGTATAAATACTGCCGAAAAAGTCAGCATTTCCTATCCTTATGGACTGTGGTGCTACATAAGCGCTGACTCCAGACCAATCTTCCATGCCAAAGTATTCTTCAAGATTGCCGCTGATGTCTTCCGTGCCATTCTCTGTCGCCGAAGCAAAAGGTTCCATCTTTGTGAAGTCAAGCTCAAACAACGTTGTCTGTATAGGGTCATATTCTGGAGATGGTACCAAGTCAGTAACCTCTAACGTATAGCTTAGGGCATAGTCCACCTCGTTCCAACTTGCAAAGAAGCTGGTAGAATCCACGTCTGCGGGTTCTTCCAATACAGGAATGTCCGTTAGGTTTTTACTTCCGAAATGGAAACTGATGCCTCCATTCTCTTCCGTGATATCCTCGATAGGCGTATTCATCAGTTTTTCACCATCAGAATTAGGATTGCTCAGTTGTGCTTTTGGCTCGCTTATGTTTGTCAGAGAAGTGTTGCCAGTAGTGCCTGGATAAAGATCGCCAGCAAGTATCTCCTCGCCCACATTCCCTTGGAAATTGAATATATTGTTGGCAGGGATGATGGTCATACCTTGACGATTTGCGTTTGCGTTGACTATTTTGTCGCTCCAATTCTGTTCATCATAATCTACATGCACCACCAGCATTCCGTGTCCGTATGCACCGCTGTCCCATGCATGATACGTGTCGCTATTGTGCGTCTGCTGATGGTTTTCAAGCAGATAATACTCGTCTCGATTCGCTTTGTTGTATATGATATACGCTTCTGGAGCTTCTGTAATAGGTCGCATGTTCTCGATGCGTGTATCTTCTGTCAGTTCCACAGGTTCCAGCCATCCGCAGAACATTCGCTCGTAGCTGGTGTAGGCACAAGGTACATACCCATCATGATTGTAGTTGCCATAGTCCATCAGACTCCATACACCCATGCCAACGCCCTTGTGTTCTGGAGTTGTGTCGTAGAAGTCGGGCAAGCCTAAGCAGTGAGAAAATTCATGTGCTGGAGTACCAATGCCGCAAATATTGTTACCTTCAGAACCTCTAAGCTCTGATGCACATGCGTAAGTGTCCACTGTCACGCCGTCAAGCGAGATAGGACCATTGCCGTCATTAAAATATTCTTGTAAAGAGTGAAGGACTGATTTATGCGGCCAAATGGTATAGTCTGGTGCATCATAAGTCTCGGCGTAGCCAGCATAGATGACAAATACCTGATCAACGTTTCCGTCGCCTGTCCAGTCGTATTTCGAGAAATCTGTGCCTGCCTCATGAGCCATGAGTACGGCTTCCGTAATGAGTTCAGCAGAATGCTTATCATTGCCATTTTCATCATTTTCCCCATAATACTTTATAGATTTAGATGTTGTGAATGGTCCCACGACATCAAAGTCAATCTTCAACCGTCCATAACTTTGGTCATAGAAGTAGTCGGAGAGTGAGCCGATGCTTCCGTACAGGTTGTAGTCCTTCTGGTTCATCATGTCATCGAACTCTTCCCTTGTGTGGCTCATCCTTGCATCAGGATAATCTACAAGGATAATAAGTCCGCGTTTCTTGCCTAAGAATTGCTCTGGCGCTTTGCGTCTTGCTTGAGCACGAGCGGCATTTATTTTATTGCTTTGCAGCATTAGTTGCATTGCCGATTCTGGCATCTTGACTGGCTGCAACTGGCTGATTATGTGCAGTTCCTCTGCACTGCGCATAGATGGATCGTGCGCTATCATATCGGTAGCAACAAATCTGTCGTTCAGCATGTTGGCATAGACGTATGCTCCCGACTCGTTCTTCACGAGTGGCAGTCCATCGGAAGTGGCATGATAGTGGAAATACTCGTCGCCAATGAGTTGCACCATCAATGTGGTTCCATCAGGCTGTTGCACAGCACGAAGTCCTGGTTTGGCAGGAATGGCGAATGTGGCAACAGCGCACATCGTAATGATAAAAAGAAGTGTTAATCGTTTCATGTTTTATTTATTAAGTAATTGTTCAAATTAATTTTATAATCACAAATGACCACATTATTAAAAGGCAGCGTGTGCTGTCATATTGGTGGTTCTGCAGCCATGCTGCTTTCTTCTTCGTAGTCAAGGTCGTAGTTCGTGATTTTTGCCCCATGATTCTGGAGCATGATGTGATTGAGAGTCATCAGCAGGCTTTGGAGTGTTGCTTCTTTATTGCTTGACTTTAGCTCACATTCCCAGATGGTTATGCAATGCCATCCCATGTCGGCAAGCTTGTGCTGCACTTCAAGGTCGCGCTCTTGATTTCTCTGGATTTTTGGCACCCAGTAGTCTTGGTTTGAATGAGGGATCCTGTAGTATTTGCAGCCTTCATGTCCATGCCAGAAACAGCCGTTGATGAAGATGCAGGTGCGGTATTTCCTAAGGACAACATCGGGTTTTCCAGGCAGTCGGGGGTGGTTTAGACGGTATCTGTAGCCATGCCTCCACAACCATTTACGCACAATGATTTCTGGTTTTGTATCCTTGGCGTGGATGGCTGCCATGTTGTTGTGGCGCTGATCGGGAGTAAGGCTGTCCATAGGGAATTAGGAATTAGAAATGGGGAGATCCTGTTATCAAACCGCGTCCGTGTGTGCCAATATACACTCGTCCGTATTCCTGCATGTCGCCAGCGATATGGAGAACATGGCCGTATTGGTGGTCATCGTCGTTGATGCGAATCCATGTCTTGGCAGAGTCGTCGGAACGGAAGAACCCATATTCACCGTTCACAATACCAATAAGATAGAGTGAAGGATAGTCGTTCGTGATGCCTTTGCCAAAGCCGAAAGCGTTTATTGTGCGCACCTGACTGAACTGTTCTGGACGAATGGTGTCTGATGATTGTGAATTGTTATTTGCAGCAATGTGATAAAGACCATCGTAGGCTGCTATCCAAAGGTCGCCTTCATGATCTGGAACTGGATATACTCTGTCTTGACCGCCTCGATGGTCGCCTCTGTATGACTGCTGCATCTGTCGCCCGAATCGTTGTCCTTGGCCTCCGTCCAGAAGCAAGGTGTCGCATGCGAATGTCTTTCCTCCATCGGTACTGGTATAAAGATGTCGTCCAACAATGTCAAGGGCATAGAATTTCTGGTCGTTTTGCTTGTCGGCAACGGTTCGAATGTTGCGTGGCAAACCTTGACATTCAGTCCATGTGATGCCTTTATCTGTAGTGTAATAAGCTGATTTATTGTTTGGTGTCCATATCCAGCTTGTTCCCATTGCAGATACGGCTATGTGTCCATGAAGCGCTCCTTCCTGAGGAACGGACTGGCACATCTGCCATTTGTGTCCGCCATCTTCCGACCAGCTGATTGCCAGCTGATCTTTTCTGCCATGGAACACTTCGCCCACTCGGACGCACATTTCTGGTTTGAGCCATGCTCCTGTGATGCCATCGGTATTTGCAAAGTGAGGATAGTCGTTGCTCCCATCTGGCACTTTCGTGATGTCGTCGTATGTGAAACTGCCGTAATCGCCAATGCCCACCATAACCTTTGCACCAGAAGGAGGACAGTAGATTTCAAGCGGCACAGTTTCTTCTATTCCATTGGAAATGAGACTCCAGCGAATGATGCCTCCATCTTTTTCGCAATCAGAAAGGTTGAAGGTCTCCCATCCTCCGAAACCGCTTGTTATCATGGCATGTTCTGGATTAAAAGGATCTATCTCTACATCGAACATCCAATGCAGCGGCGCCATTTCTGTGTATGGAGCCAGTGTGCAGTCGTACTCGTAGCCATGAAGGAAGATTGGAATCCAATGCTTGCCGCCGTCAGTTGTGCGAAACAGTTCTTCATCGCCAAAACCATGTTTGCCCCACAAAGCGTGTGTGCTAGCAATGATGTGCTTTGGGTTTTGTTCGTCAACGGAAACGGCTGCATATCCGAATCCTAATTTCTCTGCGCCTTTAGGCTTGAATGGAGTGATGTCGCTCCATTTGCCTGATTTTATGTTATATGAGAAGAGTGCGCCATTGTTCATTCTGGATGGTCCCGGTGCGTCAGCATAGGTAATAAAAAGCTGTGCATCAGAGGACTTGACCATGTGGGTAATTAAAAGTCCAAGTGGCTGTCCTTGAACTGATTGCCATGTGAGTCCTTCATCTTTACTGCAATACAATTGATCGGATGCGGCAACATAGATAATTCCTTTGTCGAATGCCAATGTTATGATGCTCTTGGCAGGCATGGATTCTATGCGGCTCCAGTTCTTTCCATTGTCGGTGGTGCGCCAGAGTCCGCTGTGGCGTGTGCCCATGTAGGCTATGCTGGAATTGTCGGGAGAGAACATAAGGCGCTCACCATTGCCTCTGCCATCTTCGTTTCCACCCATGCCAAAAGGTACATCGGTGCGTCTCATGGTGTTGCATCCATCATCAGAAACAAGTATGGCGCCATTGCTTCGTGAGCTTGTTCCACAGGCTAACATGACATGCTGCGGATTGTTAGGATCAATGGCAATGCTCTCAACGCCCTGCAGATTTGTTTCGCTTTCTGGAAGCCAATCAAGTAACTGGTGCCAGCTCTTGTCTGCCTCGTTCCATTTGTATACTCCGCCCATGTCGGTACGGCAATACCTCACATCTTTTGCTTTTGGATGCATAATGATGCCTGGCACAAAACCTCCGCCTCTAATAGGCACGCTTTCCCATTGGTATTTTTCTGTCAGATTGTGTGAAACGAGTGATTGAGCACTAACATTTAGATTGATTAACAGTGATGTGCAAATAATTAGGATATTTTTTCTCATGTAAATTAGGGGATTATATTTCAATGAGTTTCACGATCTTCTCCAACCATTCCTTGTCGGTATCGTCGAATGTGGCAAGGTCGGCGCTGTCAATATCGAGCACGCCAACGACTTCGCCATTTTGGATGATTGGCACAACGATTTCGCTGCGTGATGCTGATGAACAGGCAATGTGACCAGGAAACTGATCAACATCGGGAACAACCTGAGTTTGCTCCTCTTGCCATGCTGTACCGCATACGCCTCGTCCTTTCTTGATTCGGGTACATGCCAGCGGACCTTGGAATGGACCAAGAACAAGCTGGTTGTCAATAACTCTGTAGAATCCTGTCCACCAGAAACCAAAGGTTTCGTGAATCATGGATGCCACGTTTGCCATGTTTGCAATGGCATCAGATTCTTCTTCCACAACACATTTGATTTGTGGATATAGGGTAGCATATTTCTCTGCTTTGCTACCTTCACATATAGCTAAACTTTCTGACATTTTCAGTTTTTCGTTTTCGTTTTCGTTATCGTTTTTATTTTTCCCACCGTCAACGTCCCTCAAAACTGAACGAGCATCAAATATTTTTTTAAATTATATTTTGACGTTCATCTTAAAGAAATATGTTGACGGCAAAGTTTTCGTTATCGTTTAAAATTTCCTAACCCTAACGTGGCAGTATGGTTCGCCGCCTGTCTTCTCGTAATACTTTTGATGATACTCCTCGCCAATCCAGAATTTGCCGAGAGGTAGAAGGAGGGTGTTCACCTCATATCCTTTCTCACGAAGTATGGCGATTACAGCTTCTGCTTCTTGCTGCTGGAGGGTGTCGGCATAGAAGATGCAGCTGCGATACTGCTGTCCGATGTCTGGTCCTACGCCATCGGTTTGGGCAGGATCATGAATTTCAAAGAAAAGTTTTGTGAGATCGGTGTAGGAAACCTTCTGCGGATTGTATTCCACAAGGACGGCTTCCACATGATGTGTCTTGTGATCGCGCACTTCGGCATAGGCAGGAAATTCTTCTTCGCCGCCTGTGTAGCCAACAATGGTTCGCAAGACACCACTGAGTTTTTCAAATTGATGCTGCACGCCCCAGAAACAACCGCCGGCAAATACTGCATATGAAGTATTTGCCTGTGGAACGTACAACTCTATCTTTGAACATCCTTCGATGGCTGCTTTCACCATTTCGAGTGCTTTGCCATGTTTCTTCTGAAGGTCAGGATATGCCTTGCCGCGAGCATAGTTGTGCTGCAAGTCGTTGTATTTCACCTGCAAAGCAATAGGGTTTGCGCTGTCGATGATGTTCTGAACGTAATCGTAATATGGGAGACTTTTGTCGTGGGTGAGAATCTTCAGGGCATTGACAATGCCTGAAGGTATGCCTTCGCTGAGCAAATCGTCGAAGGTGTAATCGGTATCTTCCACAACATCGTGCAGGAAACCTGTGGCACGCTCCTCGTCAGTATGTCCCATCAGACCTACTGTAAGCGGATGCAGTATCACAGGTGCGCCATCTCTGTCCGTTTGCCCCGCATGTGCTTTCACGGCAATGCTTAGGGCTAAATCTATCTTGTTCATAGGCAAGTGTTCAAATATGCTTAAGTTTTGGACAAAGATAGTGATTTCCTGAACACGGATATATGTTTTTCTTGTGTTTTTTATTCTAAATAAGGCTAATTCGGTTTTGAAAGTGCTATTTTGCCAAATCTTTTATCTTATTAATAAAGATGTTGCGGAAGTCAGCACTTTCGCCAAGACCATGAAGTGACATTTCTACCTTAAAACCTTTCTGCTGAAGTGCTTCCACCCATTCGCCTTCAATGTCTTCGCGAGCATGCACACCGGCAGCAAGCAAGAAAGGAATGACGCGCACGTTCTTGCATGCTTTGCTATCAATCATAGCTACCGATGCATCGCGATCAGGCCATCCTTCGACTGTGCCCATGTAGTAGTTGCCTTTCTGACGAAGCATTAAGCCGAGCATAGCGTATGCGCCAGTGCTGGCAAACTGGTTGCCATGACCAACATAGAGGATAGCTTCTTTCTTGCCGAGCGCTTGTTTTGTGAGGATGTCGGTAACGATGTGGAAATCATCAACATTGTAAAGCAGAGGATTGCCAAGCTTTATTTCGACAAAAAGGCTGCTCAGGGCTTTGACATCCTCGCGAAGCTTGTTCATTTCAACGCCATCGAGAAGGAATGTCGGAGCAACGATGACCTTGTCGTAGCCATCAAGATGGAGGCGAAGAAGGGCATCTGTGGGACTGTCTTTCTTCATGCCTTTCTTGTCGAGGATGCGGCGGATAGTTGGAGATGTGTATGCTTCACGAACTTCATAATCAACAAACTGTTCTTTTACATCGTTCATGATTACATCAAGTGATGCCTCGCGTCCCTCTGTGTTTGATGTGCCAAACTGAACAACGAGAATGGCACTCTTCTGCGCCTGTGACATTACTGTTAAGCAGCACAGAAGCAATAATGTGGTCAATACTTTCTTCATTATTTTTTTATTTGTTTAGATTTCCTTTTCAGATATCTCCATCCAAGCACGACACCAGTCAGTGAGACTATAGCTCCGCCTATCATCATTATCCAAAGGATGGTTTTTCTCAGTCCCTGATGCTCGTAGAAGAATTTGCAATTAAGACTGTGAAGTGTGTTGTAAAGTATGCCTCGCATGTCGCTGTTGCTATTGGAGTAGTAGGCAGCGGCACTTCTTGGTGTGATGTAGAAACGAGAGTCGAATTCGTCATTCACAGCTACTTTATATACAGGAAGTTCACGCTTTCGGCTTTCTCTAACACTTGAATAGCCTGGCTCGTAGTCGTTGATAACGGAAACGGTATATGTCGTACCTCCAGAAACGGAACGACGCGCCATTTCTTTGCAGACATTCTTATCTATTGTGAGAGTGTCGTTTGTGGTATTGTTGGCACGAATGAGGAAACAATCGTCTGCTTTCTCAATCTTATATACGGGCATGCCGGCACAAACAGTCAAAGTTATGCGTTTCACATCAGAGTTATTCATAAATTTGCGATAATCGCTGATGGTGTAATCTGATGGATTGATGAATTCTTGTCCACGTGCAAAAGCTTCCGCTGAAAAATCTTCGTTGTAAGGAACAAGAGATGTGGGAACTTTCTGAAGAGACATGAATCCGCTGAAGATGAATGTGAGAACGAAGAAACCGAAGATTAATCCGCTGATGTGGTGCCAGCGGAACATAGGTTTCTTGTAAGGACAAAGTTTCTTGCGTCGGCGAGCTAATACCATTGAGCGTATGCCAACGATTATGCCGCTCAATGTCATGAGTATGCCGATGCCTGAAATCCATAGGACTACATCTGTCCAAGGCTGACGGCCTGTGGCACGAAGCTGCTTGATGTAAATCCAATGGGGTATGGCGCCTAACCATGCCCAAAGACGTGACTCGGATGTGGTAAGCTGAAGCCCTCTTCCGGTACGGGAAGAAAGATAAAGCTCTGTTTTCTCGTCATCGTCAAATGTGTATTTGTAAACAGGATATTCGTTGAAGGGATATGCCCCGATAAGCCACACGTCAATCTCATCAAGGCTGTCGGTAGAGGTTATGGGAGCGTTGCACCATGATTGTGCAATAAAGTCGAGGGCTGGCTTGTAAAGACGGTCAACCTTCTTTCCTGTATTGCAGTCGTACAAAAACTCCTCACCTCCTCGTTTTATGTTCAGCAATGTTGTTCCTGACATTACCGATACTTCAATGTCGGTAATGGAATCTGTAGGAACATCAATGCCAGACAAAAGGGAATCGAGCGAAAGTGCTGACGCGGATGCACTTTCACGGCTGTATTCCAGCGCTTTACTTCCGTAAAGGCTGGGGTAGTGGTGGTATATCATGACGATGCCCGTCAAGAACCACATTAGAAACAGGATACTGAACACTGTGCCCAGTATCCTGTGAATTGTGATAATGTATTTCATTTATTTTGCAATTGCTTGCTTACAAATTAAATGATGCTGTAACCATCATATTGCGGCCTTCCTCTGGAATGAATCCAGTAGTGCTGACTGCTGTTGTGTAATATGTTTTATTGAAGATGTTGTTTACGTTGCATTGAAGTTTCCAATTATTGAACTGGTAGCTTGCCATTGCATTCATAATAGCGTATGCATTGAACTTCATTGTATTGGCAGCGTTTACATATACCTTGCTTGTACCATTGATACCTACACCGATGTGGAGTCCCTTGAGCGGCGTGTTCTCCTGGAAACGGTAGTATGTCCATCCGTAGTACATGTGCTTTGGAGCGTGAGTGAGGTAATTGCCTTCCTGAGCACTCTTTGCATATTTTGTTGAACTGAATTCTGTGACGCGGGCGTCTGTGAGGGTGTAGCCAGCATCGAGTGTCCATCCGTTGACAGGCTCAGCTTGAACGTCGAGTTCTATACCCTTTGACTCTGCACGTCCCACCTGACCAGATATGTTCTTGTTGTCATCGGTCTTGCCAAGGTTCTCGATCATGTTGTTCTTGCGGATGTAGAATGCTGCAAAGTTGGCTGTGAGACGCTTGCCGAATCCTATGTGCGATCCGACCTCAAACTGATAACCGCTGATAGGTTTGAAAACATTGTCGCCATCAGGAGAAATCTCCTTGCCATCACTGCCTACATATATATAACCGTCTTGCGCATAAGTGCGAGTTGGCTTGTAGAAATTGCTTACAGATCCGTAAAGGTTGATAGCCTCTGTGAACTGATAGAGAATACTGCCACGATAAGTGAATGCATTGTCGCTCATCTTCTTGTCAACCACATTCTTATCTACCATTTCTTTGCCATTCACATTGCTCTGACGGAATGTGCGATTGAAGTTGTCGAAACGAACGCTTGCAAGGGCGCTGAGCTTGTCTGTTATCTTGAGATAGTCGCCTACATAGAAGCCATGGTTTGTTTCCCAAACTTCATTAAGTTTCTGGAATGGGTATCTAACTGGACCTTGATTCAATTCTGGCTCTACAACATCAACAACAGAGAGGTGTCCAGGACCAGAGAATTTGGCATTCTGATAGCGTGGTGCAAACATTGCAGAGAGGTTGTAGCCGAACATGAGGCTATGATCAACGCTGCCTGTCTTTGCCTTTCCATGAAGTTCAAGCTGATTCTGGAAAAGGCTGACATCATAGTCAAATGCGAATCCTTGACGGTTGATGTGATTGATGTCGATGTATGTCTTGTTACCGCCATTCATGTAGTAATGGTCGAACCCGTCTTCAGGAGTGGCTGAAGTCAGGTAGTTCAACTTTTCTGAAGCATAATATGAGAGATCATCGTAATAGTATGAGACGTGATCGTTGATTCGCCAGTCGCGATTCTTGAAATAATGTGTATAGTCAAGAAGGAATGTGATATCCTTGTCGTTGAGGTGGTCGTTAGGATCGGCAAAACGAGTGCGAGGATCAATTGCGCTGTTGATGTCTCCCTTTGTGTAAGCTATATTGCCATTCTTGTCATATATGTCGTACATGAAGTGCGGCTGACCTGTGTCTGAGCCATATTTGTCATCCTTAGCGCTGACAGAGAAGAAGAGGTTGTCATTGTCGGACATCTCCCAGTTGAGGGCAAGGTAGGCATTGGCAATGCGCTCGTTAGTGTGGCGCCATCCTTCACCTCCGCTCATTGAGAAATCTGTGCGGTAGGTGAGTCCCTTGCAGATGCTGCCGCTTGCGCCTGCTTCTGTGAGATATTTACCCCAGCTGCCTATGCCAAGACGTGCATTGACATGATTCTCTACTGTAGGTTTTTTGTGAACGAGGTTGATAACACCGCCAAGAGCGGAGTGACCGAACATCACAGATGCTGCACCCTTGAGCACTTCCACGCGTTCGATGGATGCCAGGTTTGTGTTAGGTGCTGATGCCCAGAGATTGTGACGCTCATCACGGATGCCATCGTTGAGGAGTACGAAATCGCTGAAACCGCGTACTGTGTAAGTCTGGAAACCGCCATAAGTGTTGTTTGGACGGATGCCGGTCATGTTGCGAGTCAGACCTACCATGTTTGTGACACCAAGATCTTTGATTCTTTCTGTACCAGAAACACTTACAGAAAGAGGAGATTTAATGATAGCAACAGGCAGTTTACTGACTGCTGAAGGTTTGCGATAGTTTGCAACTACCTCTAACTCGGCAAGTTTGAAGGTGTCCTTGCTCATGTCTTGTGCCATAGTTTCTACACATGGCATAGCTGCTACTGCAAAGAATGCAGCAGCGAATTTGTTAAAACACATAATAAAAATAAATAATGATGTCTGTTCGCCCCGCAGACATGTGTTATTGTATTATTTCTGGCAGGTCTCCTGGCTTAGTCTGCAGATTCTTATCTGCTTGGGGGCCTTCCCGTCATCTTACCTCATCGTTTTCATGCCGTTCAGACATTTGCTTGAAGCTTGCAATGACAGTGACTTGTCCCATAAATGTAATGCTTGATACATTGACTTTACAGTAGCGGGTACTGCTCCGGATTCTAACCGAATTCCCTTTTAACGCATAGCGACACCAATATAACAAGCCGCAACTTGTTGCTATACAATGCTTTTAGCGTTCACCAGAAACTTTTCTTTTTATTATAATCACCTCACTTGGTGAAGATGCTTTTTGAAAACGGATGCAAAATTACAATTATTTTGCTTATTGTACAAAAGTTTTTGCCAATAATCTCTTCAAATAAGGCAGTTCGCCGTTATGATTTCCAAAATGATAAAGAATATGAAAAAAAACGATAAAACATACAATGTTTGTAATATATAATTTGTAACTTTGCCTTACATTTATAATATAAATTTTAATTTGTTTAATAGATATAATGAGGAACCGTTTTTTTCAACTTGTAGGCTTTGATCCTGCCACGATGAAAATGCGCAAGGAGATTATTGCTGGAATCACAACCTTTTTGACTATGGCTTATATCCTTGCTGTTCATCCGTCTATCCTCGCTGCAACAGGAATGGATCAGGGGGCTCTCTTCACAACGACTGCAATATCTTCTATCGTAGCAACTGTGCTGATGGCTGTCTTGGCAAAGCTTCCTTTCTCACTGGCTCCTGCCATGGGTCTGAACGCTTTCTTTGCATACACCATTGTTTTGGGAATGGGCTATACGTGGCAATTTGCACTTACGGCTGTTCTTATTGAGGGCATCATCTTCATTCTCATGTCTATAACTGGATTGCGAGAAAAGATAGTAGAAGCGTTACCTATATCCTTGCGCAAAGCCATTGCTCCTGGTATTGGTTTGTTCATTGCTTTCATTGGAATGAGCAATGCAGGCATTATTGTTTCCAATCCTTCAACGATTGCATCCTTAGGTGATCTCCATTCGCCACAGGTCCTTCTAGCAATCATCGGCACTCTGCTATGCTCTATTCTCGTGAATCGCAAAGTGCCAGGCTCCTTGCTTCTCGGCATTCTTATTACGACTTTCATTGGAATACCATTCGGCGTGACTCATTTTAGCGGCGCTATTGATGTACCGCCAAGCATAGATCCTATACTCTTCAAATTCGATTTCAGCAAAGTGTTTACTGGAGATATGGTTGTATGTGTATTGACGCTGTTCTTCCTTGACATGTTCGACACAGTAGGTACGCTGATTGGTGTGGCATCTCGTGCAGGCATGCTTGACGAGAATGGCAAGTTGCCACGAATGCAACATGCTTTTATGGCTGATGCTGTGGGAACTACAGTTGGTGCAATGCTTGGAACGTCAACAGTTAGCACCTTTGTTGAGAGTGCCTCAGGTGTAGAAGCTGGAGGCCGCAGCGGATTAACATCACTTGTTACGGCAGGATGCTTCTTTCTGTCCTTGTTCTTCGCACCTCTATTCCTTGCTATACCTTCTGCAGCAACAGCACCAGCTTTGATATGGGTAGGAATGAACATGATGTATGGCGTACACGAGATAGATTTTTCCGACATGCGCAAATCTGTGCCAGCATTTCTCTGCATTGCCTTGATGACTTTCTCCTCCAGCATCTCCGATGGCATATTGATGGGACTCATCGCATACGTGTTTATCGAAGTTGGATGCGGCAAATGGAAAGATGTAAGCATCAGCTCGTATATCTTAGCTATCATATTCTTACTTAAATACATATTCCTTTAAGATTAGCATATTTATTTTATGAGAAATGTACCTGTTTTCAAAGGCCACATCGTTGATTTGATAGCACGTCGCATTGTGGGTGGCGAGATTATTGTTGAAAATGGCAGAATTGCATCTATAGTGGAGTGTGAGGTTGAGAAATCTGCACCTTACTTCATGCCTGGATTCATAGATTCTCATGTCCATATTGAGAGTTCCATGATGACACCAGTAGAGTTTGCCCGCATAGCCTTGCGCCACGGTACTATTGGTGCGGTGTGCGATCCTCATGAGATTGCTAATGTCATGGGAACAGAAGGTATTGAACTGATGCTCGATCTTGCCAAACTAGCAGATTTCCGCTTTGCATTCGGCATGCCTTCATGTGTGCCTTCATGCAATAAAAATATTGAAACATCGGGATTTGTGCTTGGCGCAAGTGAGGTTGAGAAATTCATGAAGAGGGATGACATTTATTTCCTTGCCGAGATGATGAACTTCCCAGGTGTTCTTGGAGGCGATCCAGAGGTCATGGCAAAGATTGCATCTGCCAAAGCAGCTGGCAAGCCAATAGATGGCCATGCTCCAGGGCTTGTTGGCGAGGATAGGAAGAAATATGCTGGTGCAGGAATCACAACCGATCATGAGTGCAACTCTATGGAAACGGGTAGGGCTGCTGTTGAGAGCGGTATGTTCGTACTGATACGTGAGGGCTCTGCTGCAAAAGACTATGCAGCACTCGCTCCTCTGATTGCAGAAGCGCCTGGCAAGGTGATGTTCTGCACAGACGATTGCCATCCTAACGACTTTGTTCGCGGACACATAGACCGTATAGTTCGCCGTGCCATTGCTGATGGATATGATGTCATGGATATTCTCACAGCGGCATGTCTCACTCCAGTGAAGCATTATGGCATTCCTGCAGGCCTCTTGCAGAAGGGCGACCCTGCTGACTTTATTGTTGTTACAGACTTGACAGAGAATTTCCGTGTCATCAAATCATATATTAATGGAGAAAAAGTATTCTCATCCAAAGGACAATTCACTGCAAGTCTCATGCTGGAGCGCTCTGTGCAGATTCAGAAGAATCTTGTGCAGCACATGATAAACAATTTCAATGCAAAACCAATCTGTGAGGCTGATATTGCACGAACGCCAGATCTGGAAGAGAATGTCATCGTGGCATCAGACGGATCATTATTTACGCTGAATGAAAAATGCCAAGTAACTCCAGATGTCCAGAAACTTGTAGTCCTCGACCGATATTCTGACAACGCCATTCCTAAAGTCGCATACATCAAAGGATTCGGAATCTCCAAGGGGGCTGTGGCACAGAGCATTGCCCATGACTGTCACAATATTGTGGCTGTGGGAAGCGATGACAAGGAAATCGTAAAGGTCATAAATCGTGTGATAGAGATGAAAGGAGGTATTGCTGTGACAGACGGAACGATGATGGAAGATCTGCCATTGCCGATAGGCGGTCTCATCTCACCACTATGCGGACACGAATTAGCGTTCCGCTGCGAACTTTTGGACGAAGTGATAAAACGTGCAGGCTGCAAGTTCCATTCACCATTCATCACACTAGCCTTCATGTGCCTGCCTGTCATACCTCAGCTGAAATTGACAGATAAAGGACTGTTCGATAGCGTTAAATTCCAATTCTTAGACACTTGCAAACTTTCCTAATTAGACCAACTAGTCCTATAAGACCAATCTAAAAACCAATTCAAACAACATGAAAAAATTTCTTTTATCAATCTTACTGTTATTTCCAGTGCTTTGCGCACAGACAGTTTCTGCAACTGAAACAGAAGCAACAACAATGGTTCAGCCAAAAGTCAAGGCAAAACAGATTGTCGGCAAATGGGTTGCTAATTTCACGGAATTGCTTCCAGAAGGCAGTTCTGCCGACGAGTTCTTGCAAAGCATGGATAAGACAGAGCTTCAGATTATCTTCATGAAGGACATGACAGCCAAGATGGGCTTTATTTTCGAAGGCAAAATCAAGCAAGATGATCAGGACTTCTCACTTGCATTAGGTTTCTCTGCCAATTTCAAATGCAATTATTTCATTAGCAACGATGACAAATTGACTGTGAAAATTAATGAGCAAAAACCTGAGATTGATATCTACAAACTTAAACTTGAAGTCAGCGACGAAGCTCGTTCACTTATGGAATCTCTTGGCTTTACAGAAAATACACTCAAAAAGATGATGCTTGAACAGATTGAGAAAGGAGGTCCTTTTGAGCCAATGGCAGAAAATCTCGGTGTGCTTAATATCATCAAACTTACACCAACAGAGCTTATCCTTTCTGATGAAAATGGTAAGCAATTAAATTTCAAAAAAGCAAATTAACCAAGAATAATGGTTTCTGGATCAACAAAAAAGAAATCCTCAATAAAGAAGATACTATTCTCGTCTCTTCTGTGGTCATGCATCGGTGTTCTTCCGATGCATGCCATTGATTTGACTCGTTCCACAATAGTATATAATAATAAGGATGCAAGTCTTGTGGCTCACATGGCAAATGTGCTTGCAGACGATATCGAACGTGTTTCGGGAGTGCGTCCATCAGTTAGTACGAAAAAGGGTAGTGGGGATAATATTATTCTTGCCACAGCAACCTATTCATCTGTAAACAAAGAACTTCGCGGCACATGGGAACGCTATGCCATCACTACAAAAGGCAGTGTTATGACAATCACAGGTTCCGATCCTCGTGGCTTGGCATACGGTGTGCTTCACATCAGCGAATCTATTGGCGTTAGTCCTTGGTACTGGTTTGCCGATGTTCCGGTGAAGCATAATACGAATCTTGATGTTGCTGTCAATTATGTAAGTAAGTCACCTACAATCAAATATCGTGGCATTTTCATCAATGATGAAGATTGGGGAATGAAGACTTGGGCCTCGCAGACATTTGAGAAGGAACTGGGCGACATAGGCCCCAAGACCTACGACAAAGTTTGCGAACTGATTCTCCGTTTGAAAGGTAATATGCTTGCACCTGCCATGCATACATGCACAGGCGCTTTCTACAGTCATCCAGAGAGTCAGGTTATGGCAGACAAATGGGGAATCATGATCACTACAAGTCATTGTGAACCATTGCTTTTCAATAATGCTGCTCCTTCCGAATGGGACAAAGATCGAGATGGAGAATGGAACTACGAAACCAACAAGGATAAGATTCTTGAGAAGTTGGACAATCGTTTGCACGAGACTGCACAATATGACAATATCTACACTACTGGAATGCGCGGTCTGCATGACGAAGCAATGAAAGGCAGTACTGATAATAAGGATCGTGCGCGAACACTCGAAAAAGTTTTTGCCGAGCAGCGCAGCATTCTTGAGAAGTATAAAGGCCAGAAAGCTGTTGACATTCCTCAGATTTTCGTTCCTTATAAAGAAACTCTTGACATCTACGATGCTGGCCTTAAGGTTCCTGACGATATCACCCTCATTTGGCCTGATGACAATTATGGCTACATGAAGCGTGTGAGCAATGCCGATGAGCGCAAGCGCAAAGGTCATAGCGGTATCTATTACCATCTGAGCTACCTTGGCACACCTCATGATAACCTCTGGATTCCAAGCACTTCGCCAGCCCTTATGTACGAGGAGCTGAAGAAGGCTTACGATGCCGGTGCAGATCGCTATTGGTTGCTCAATGTCGGCGACATTAAACCGATGGAAGTAGAAATGACGCATTTCATGGATATGGCATACGATTTCAGCCATTTCAGTTTTGAAAACGCAAACACATATCAGGCAGAATGGCTGGCAAAAATTTATGGAGAGAATCATAAGGAAGCCTTTCAGCATATCCTTGACAACTATTATCGTCTTGCTTGGGACCGCCGTCCAGAATTTATGGGTTATGAATTTGAGTGGGACAGCGAAGAGAACATCCGTCTTCACGACACAGACTTTTCTTTCGAGACAGGAGCAGCTCAGAAACGATTGTTCGATTATGCCAATATCTGCGATGTGTATAACCATGTTTATGAAACAGTTGCCCCTTCGCTCCGCCCATCACTTTTCGAGATGCTTGGTTATGCCGTTCTCTCTGCTAATCAGATGAACAAGAAATTCCTGTATGCTCAAAGAAATCATGAAACTGGAAGCAAGGTTTATGCAGACATGTCGGTCAATGCAAACGACAGCATAAATGCTCTCATGGCAATATACAACAATCAGCTTGATGGCAAATGGAATCAGATGATGTCAGAGGTGCCACCTGGCTTCGTGGCAAAATATCATCTCATGCCAGAGTTTTCCAACGCTCCTACTGATGCATATAAACTGCCAAAGGAACAGTGGCATCCTGAGTTTGCTAACAAGGTGACTTTTACCGACGCTGCTATTGATTCTTCAAACACACCTTTCCGACTTATAGATGGAATGGGTACAGATTGGATAGCCTTGCAAATGGGTGATCCTCATGCCGATAAATCCGCAATGAAGATAACAAGCATCAGTTTCCCTTTGGAGCAGATACCTGCAAATGCAGATAGCGTGTCAGTCTACCTTAGTGTCCTTCCCATGTGGCCCGTTGCATACGATAAGAGCAACAGCATCATTGTCAGTGTTGACGATGGTGAAGCCGTAACCTGCAGGAATGTCTTTAAGGAATGGGGAATGCCATGGAAGATTCAGGTTCTTGAGAATCGAAAAGAGTTTGTACTCACCTTGCCTCTCAAGAAAACAGAGAATAAACATCATCTCACACTCACCATTGGAGATCCAGGACAGATAGTTCAGAAAATTACATATCAATAAAAGAATTAAAAGACAAAGTTCGATATACCTATATAATATAAAAGATGTGTGTCAGAGAAATTCCGGCACACATCTTTTAATTATATCAATATCTTATGTGTATTGTTTTTACATTAGATAGTATCTGTGTCAGTATCAATTACAGACTTAAAATGCTTCTTGAAATCAGAGATTTTCTCCTTATCACCACCAAAAGGTGCCATAATCGTACAAGATTGCAAAGAAGAGTGATAGAAGAACTCATCCTCAAATTTCACGCCATTTACACCCTGCATGAAATGCAATCCCATTATACCATCGAATGCACATAGAGCAATGCTGATGTTGTTCGTAGGAATGATAACATTGATGTTGTTGCAGTTGGCAAATGCACAATAACCAATTTCCGTAACACTCTCAGGAATTTTTATTTCCGTCAAGCAACTGCAACCAACAAATGAGTCATCTTCAATTTTTGTCATGCAGTTTGGAATGGTTATCTGTCGGAGATTAACGCAACTTTCAAATGCTCCAGGGCCAATCTTAGTTACACTATTTGGAATATGGATCTGCTGCAAGCTAGTGCAATAGTAGAATGCATGATCCTCAATGCTTGTCACGCTATCAGGAATTCTTATCTTTGTCAAGCTGCTGCATCGTTGGAAAGCATAGCATCCAATCTTTGTAACACTATTTGGTATCTGAATTTGAGTCAATCCGCTGCAATAGTAGAATGCGTGATCCTCAATTTTCGTCACACCCTCAGGAATGAGAATCTGCGTCAAGCTTACGCACCCCTGAAAAGCATAACTTTCAATTTCAGTAACGCTAGTTGGAATCTGAATTACAGCCAAGCTTGCACAATCTCTAAAGGTTTGATACTCAATATGAGTAACGCCATTAGGAATCATTATCTGCTTCAAACTCTTGCAACCTTCAAACACTCTAACTCCAATCTTAGTTACACCTTCAGGAATCTGTATTTCCGTCAAGCTGGAACAACCTCTGAATGCTTGATTTGCAATGCTTGTAATACCTTCAGGAAGCTGTATGCTTGTCAGACTGCTGCATCCGTCAAACGCAAACTGGCAGATTTCTGTAACACCATTCTGTATTTCAACCTGTGTAAGACTCTCGCATCCCTGAAAGACACCATCGCCTATCATACTTACTCCATCAGGAATCCTTATTTTTGACAGGCTGCTGCATCCGTTGAAAGCATATTTGCCAATTTCTGTGACACTATCAGGTATTCGTATTTCTGTCAAGCCAGAACAGCAATCAAAAGCCCCAGCGCCAATTTTCGTAACGCCATCAGGAATATAAAGCTTTGTTAATGCCTCACAATTCTGGAAAGCTTTATCATCAATACTAGTTGCACCTTCAGGAATGATAACCCATGTTGCATCAACATTGTTGCAACGTCCCACACGCTTTGTGCCTTGTGGGTACTCATATCCAGGGGTGATAGAACGCTCCAGCTTGCCCGGAGACATTGGATCCTTTAATCCTATTACCTTATCAATTGATTTAGCCGCCTTATTGACGAAATTCTCGAAAAATCCCATTTTAGTAATTCTAATTGGTATGTGATTTTATTTCTTATGCGTTGCTAATAGCGCATGAAGTTTATTTTTATGCAAAAATACAGAATATATTTTAATGAACCAATTTTTTATAAAAATAATTGATGTATTAATTGCATGTTACTCCCAACATTCGGTGCTTTCTGCAATCTCGGGGCAAGTTGAAGATTTATAAATCGGATCCTTGCCCTCCTTCCTCTGCTGCTGATAGTCCTTGAGAAGACGAATGGCATAATGCCCAAGAAGCAGAATGGCAATCAGGTTGCATGCCGTCATGATAACCATGAAGAAATCCACCAATGCCCAGACAATGTCAATAGCCATCAGCGAACCGATGAACACCAGAATGCACAGCACCACTCGGTAGCCCTGAATAGCAGACTTCGTCCATCGTGATCCGTTGCAGAGAAATTCCACGTTGCATTCACCGTAATAGTAATTGCCAAGAACACTTGAGAAAGCAAAGAAAAGGATGGCAATGGCAATGATGGTCTTGCCCACCTCGCCAATATGAGATGACAATGCTATCTGAGTGAGTTCTATTCCATTAGCTCCACAGTCGTACAAACCAGAGCACATGATGATGAATGCTGTGCATGAACATACAATCAAAGTATCAGTAAACACGCCAAGAGTCTGGATAAGTCCTTGCTTCACAGGATGAGTGACCTCTGCCGTAGCCGCAGCATTCGGAGCACTTCCCTCGCCAGCCTCATTGCTGAAGATGCCACGCTTGAAGCCCATCATGATAGCAGTTCCTACGGTGCCGCCAGCAATCTGCTCAAAACCAAAGGCATTCTTTACTATTATAGAAAGAACCGAAGGAATGGCTGTGATATTTGTCGCAATAACCCAAATGGCGATGGCAAGATAACCCAGAGCCATGAACGGAATAACTACCGAGCAAACCTTTGCAATGCGCTGAATGCCGCCGAAGATGACAAGCACAGTCAGCACCGTGAGCGCAGTTGCCAGAATGTAGGGATCCACGCCGAAAGCGCTATTGAAAGCAGATGTTATGGTGTTTGCCTGAACCATATTGTTTGTCATGCCAAACTGTCCAATGATGGCGATAGCAAAGATCATGGCATACCAGCGCTTCTTCAGACCTTTCTCTATGTAGTATGCCGGACCGCCAATAAACGAATCCTTGCCTCTCGACTTGAACAGCTGAGCCAATGTACACTCAATGAAAGTATTCACGCTGCCTATGAGCGCCATGACCCACATCCAGAAGATTGCGCCTGGACCGCCAATCACGATAGCTGTTGCCACACCAGCAAGATTGCCAGTTCCCACACGCGAAGCAAGCGAAACTGTGAACGCTTCAAAACTGCTCACCACTTTCTTTCCTTTAGCTTTATTTGATGGTTGGAAAAGCAGACGTATCATCTCACCCAACAGTCTGAACTGCACACCCTTAGTGCGTATTGTGAACCAAATGCCAGTTATGGAAAGCACAAAAACAAGCACAGTACCCATCGGCTCGTTGATCTCGTTCAGGATATTAGCTATTTTTTCTTGCATGAAAATGTCATTTCGTTATGTTATAATAGAAAATCAGCTACAAATTTATACTTTTTATCACAAAATATCAAGGTTTTATAAGTAAATATGTCAAAGAACGCTTATTTTGGTATGACAAAAACACGAATCTGTACATACACATATATAATAATGTGAAAAAAGTGGAACGGAATTACCTTCCGATCCACCCTTTTGTCATACATTAGATAAATGTCTGTTCATCACATGATTTTGCCGATACAGCTTGTGATGCCCATAGCCGAAGCTATTGCAGTAAGCACCGTAAGCGCTATCTGGATAACGAGTTTCCAATCAATCTTTTCTTTCATAATTGAATACCCTCTCTGCCCTGCGGGCATCTCTCCCGTAAAGGGCGAGACCATGCGGCGCAAAGCCGGGTCATAATAAATTAAGAGTTAATAAATAATATTAATGATGTGTGAATTTTCTTTGATTTTTCATCCGAACGGCTCCCCCTCGCCCTCTACGGGAGAGGGTTCGGGGAGAGGGTCTTTTTTAATTTCTTGCAGTCTCCACAGTGAGGTCGTTGAGCATAGTGCGGAATTTCTTGCCCGGTGTGAAGCGGATGTACTTCTGCTGAACAGTCTCAACGGTTGCCTCCTCCTCAGTCTTCACGCACTTCACGCGGATCTTAGGAGAGAAAGAACCGAAGCTTTCAAGACGCACGCCGTGGCCGATCACCATGTAGTGAACGAGACGGTCGAGAAGAGCGCTGATCACAGCCTTGGTCTGAGAAGGATTCACACCGCAAGAGATGCTGCACTCTTCAATGAGCTGGTCTGATGTCACCTGTGGAAAGATAACATTCTGGAGTTTGTACACTGTTGGCTTGCCCTCCTGGAAACCGAGGGTCTTCTTTGTTTTACGAACGATAAGTCCCATAATAAATTAAGAGTTAGAGTTAATAGTTAATTGTTAATAGTTAATTGTTTAGGGTTTAGAGTTTTGAGTTTGTTCGCATCTCATTATTGCAGATGCTGTTGATGACAGTGAGCTTCATTTCATCGCCGCTGATAAAAGCTCTGTACACAAGTTTGTCTAGCATTCGCATGGTCTCTTCCTGTCGGATCATTTTCCGGCATTCAGGCAGTTTGTCACCATCGCTCTGGCCAATAAGGATAGTGTTATGCCTGATTCCGTTTGTCGCCTTCCAGCCGATGAAGCAGCACTTATGACCTGGTGCATTCATAACTTTAAGCGACATTGCAGAGTATTCGGAAGAAGCGACCTTCAGCCTGAATGTGCCTGTAGGCAGACAGCAAAGGGCGCATTTTGGAAACGTCTCTGTGTAGTCAACGAATTGCGGCTCACGCGCTTCGCCAGTCAGTTCCGCACCTTGATCTGTGACAACCATAAAGGTGCTCTTCGTCTCAAAGTGGTCACCGTAATATCTTGTAAGAGTAATGTGCATAGTGGTGTGTGATTTTTATCTTGCCAGCATATAAGCTTTGTGGAGCATCTCTGGATCTATGTCTGTCATTCTGCTTTCTACAAAAGCCATTGCTCTCACGAGAGCCGTTATCTCCTCTTCATTATAGAAGTTGAGAACCCTGCCGGCATCATATCCTGTGCGGAAGCAAACGGTGCTGATATAAGCATCCGTGTCATTGCCATCCTCTGGAGGAGCCCATCGGTAGATGATTGTTCTGATCGTTGTCAGTCCATAGACATTGACATACGAGCGGATCAGTCTGAAAGCAGCTCTGAAGCCGAGCATCATGCATTGGAACTGCACGAAGCTCTTGTCGCGCTGAATCTTTACCTGTCCAAGCCACTTTGTGCGCTTGCTCCTCCTGATATTCAGAGGATTGTTGTTTCTTTCTCCTCGGGTCATAATAAATTAAGAGTTAATAAATGTTAGTTAATATATAAATAATGTGTGATATTCGTCCCGCATGGTCTCCCTCTCCACGGGGGAGATACCCCCTTGTGGGGAGAGAGGGTCTTTGTTCTTTTTTCTTTTCACGCTGCAAAGTTACGACATTCTCTTCACGCAATGGTGCGATATGATGCGCACCGATGCGTTGCGATGACATTATTTTGAAAATAGGAAAAACACCACAGATATTATTACAATCAGTGTTATTTTTGTGTGTAGAAAAGAGAATATGACAGTAATTGTTTATAGCAGTCAAAGTAAAACAGCAGTAAACCTTTTGAGTTCAAGAAATATTCTGTAAATTTGCATGCAAGTTGATGTTAAGAGATTATAGGATTATAAATATATGAATGAACAAGAAAACATATATGAGCTAATAAACATAAGCATTGAGCTGGATTATGAATTGTTAGACGACAATGTGCCTTCTTGCGTCTGTGAGGACGATATTGTTCTATCAGAAGAAACTGTAGAAACAACTCTGGTGGAACGAGACTCTGATGGGATTCCGATGGGGCAGTCAATGGAGGAGATAAAGGAGAGAGAGGCTATAATAGATAAATTTCTGAGAGAATGGAGTACTTCAAATAGTGAAAGAAAGGTTTTCAATAGCATTTTGAACGATTTTATCTATGTTAGAGCCATATCAATAGTTGAGGCAAAAGAACATTCTTCTAAAAGTTACAAATCCACAAGGGCATTACTGCATCTTGACGAAGTGCTTGAAAAAGCGAGTCCTATTAAAAGGGTTCCAAAGAAAAGCGATAACAAGAACCAAAGAGAGTTTGTGTATTTTCTTGTGATGATGTATAAACACCAAGAAATTGGAACGATAAAGCTCACAGTTGGTGTTAAGAAAAACATGAATAAGATACAATATGGAATTAGTGCCCTGAAGCCTGAAGAGCCACTTGTGGATTATTCAAAGTTCACAAAAAACAAAAAGAAACGCAGCTCACATAAATGAACTGCGTAAACTTGCCTCTGTTGCGTGGATCTGTTTACAATCTTAAAAGATGGTGAAGGCTCGAGGCGAGGACTTTTGCGCTACGCGAATCCAACGAGATGACCACGGCTGTTTTGTGTTGCAAAGTTAATACATTTTCTTTGTAAATAAAAGAAAGCAGCGCAATAATTTAATTTTCATGCATATTTCATTAAAATCTTGATTATATTTTGGAACATATATTAGAATTTCCCACTTCAATCATATTGGCACTCGTTTTCATGCTGATACCTATAGCACTGCATAGATTTGCAGGCAATAGTGCTGTGGTCAGAACATTAGGCTCTGTGCGCATGGCACGCATCCTGCTTGCTGTGGGAGCTGTAATGCTTGCTGTAGAAGGCACATGGTCTGTTCCGCTGCACCAATCATACGCGTTCATAGGCTATGTGCTTGTGATGCTTCTTTCCCTGGGATTGACAGTGGTGAGCGGAATAAAGAAGAAAAAGAAGGTGGGATTCTTGCTCAACCATCTGGGAATCTTCCTGATCATCTGGGGCGCTTTGTTTGGCTCATCCGATGTGAAACGCTCTAAGATGGTGGTGAACAAAGATTATGCCGAGAATTTCTCTTATGCTGATGACGGCCTTGTTGTGCAGCTGCCATTCAGCGTGAAACTCAAAGAGTTCACCGTCGATTACTATCCCGATGGCGTGAGTCCGCGCCAGTTCACCAGCAAGATTCTCGTTGACGGCAAAGAGATGAGTGTGGCTGTGAACGAGCCTGTCAGCTACGATGGCTACACGCTCTTCCAGGAAAGTTACGACCGTGAGTTCGGACAATACACCGTCCTGCAGGTGGTGCGCGATCCTTGGCTGCCAGTCATATACGTTGGCATGCTGCTCCTCGCCGTCGGCTCCATCATGCTGCTCTTCGGACGCTGGAAACTGAAGCTCGTTGTGCCAGTCACGCTCCTGCTTACGGTGGCATTCACGGCACTCACCGTGGCAAAAATCAACTTCGGCACACTGATGCCAGCCCTGCGCTCATGGTGGTTCGTGCCACACCTGTTCATATACATGGTAGCATACTCGCTCATGGCATTCGCCCTCATAATGTGGATTGCAGCAGAGATGAAGAAGAAAGACCAGTGGCGAGAGCTTTCCAACAACCTCATGCGCTCATCCTCAGCCCTTCTCATCATAGGCATGCTCACAGGCTCCGTCTGGGCTCGTCAGGCATGGGGCGACTATTGGGCATGGGATCCAAAGGAAAACTGGGCAGCCGTCACCTGGTTCCTCTCGCTGATGCATCTTCATCTTCAGGACAAGCGAGGCTGGAAATCCCTCGCCATCCTCATCTTGTCATTCCTCGCTTTGCAGATCACATGGTATGGCGTCAACTATCTGCCATCTGCCATGAACAGCATGCACACATACATGAAATGATCATTCTGCATGGCACTCTCTCCCTCACATGAAGGGCAGGTGACGTCTTGCACCCTTCCTACGGTTCTCCCAGATATTCCATGATGATTTTCACCTGCTTAGATGTGAAGATCTTGCTTTGCTTGACGTAGCCGGCAGCTTCGAGGGCTTTGACGAGGGCAGGATTGATTTTTATCCACTTAGCCAGCCTGTTTACGGCAGCGCGTGGGGTGAGGTCGGGTGCATACATCTGTGCCAGCTCCTGCTTGCTCATTGGCACGATATCCATGTTCATTTCTTCGTTATACATGTGTGCAAGGGTATTTTTTGTTTAGAATTTCTTTTGCTTTCTTGTCGCCAGCATCTGCCAGCTGTTTCAGTTGTATCATGAACTTACGTCCGCGCTCTTCGCATTCCTGCTGGAAAAGGCGCTTGCGCTCAGCTTCCTCTTCCTGCTCACGGCGGCGAGCCTCGGCAGCACGCTCACGAGCCTGACGCTCAGTGTCTTGCTTCTGTCTTGCAGCCTCAGAGCGCTTACCATGCCATGCAGCAAAATGACGTATGGCATCGCCCATCTCCTTCCTGTCGCATCCTGAGTTCTGAAGAAAGCGGACGAAGGTAGCGATTTCCTCGCGAAGATCGTTCTCGCTCATGCCATTGTTGGCGCAGAACGTGTCTGCCCATGCCTTCCTCGACATCATCCTGTCAAGAAGAGAAGAGAGAGCGACGATTTCTTTTACCTTTTCTTTATTTTCTTCTTTATCTATATCTTTATCTTCTCTATTTAAAGATGTGTTTTTTGGTTCAATGATGCTCTGGTGCATCGTTGATGCATTCATTGATGCACTCATTGACGCATTCATTGATGCACTCGTTGACGCACTCGTTAATGATGTTGTTGGCGCATCGCATTCGTCATCAATGAGGATTGTGTAGGTGACGGTTGAGAATCTTCCAATCAGATTCTTCTGGAAGCTGATAAGTCCTATTTCTGCCAATTCGTCGCGAGCGCTGTTAAGAGATCTTTGTGACAATCCTGTAAATGCTCTCATCTGTGCGTCGCTGATTTCCACCTTGTCGTTCCACTGAAAGTCGTTGAACACGCATAAGATACGGACATACAGTGTGTTGGCGTTGCACGACAACACCACCTTGTGTAATGCTTTGAACAGATTCACCATCCCTGGCACAAGCTGTGAGTTAAGTTTCTGAGTTTCCATATTGTTCGTTTTTATATAAAAATAATGGGTTTGCACCTCTGACAACCATAAATGTTTGCATATGAAACAAAATAATTGTCAGTTTTCTTGTTAAAGTTAGTATTATGTATTACTTTTGCATCGAAAAAGTTTCAAATGCGGCGCAAAGGTAATACATTTTTCCAAAACGTGCAAGCATTTCATGTAACTTTTTTTTGAGAAAAAATAACGTTGGAATACTAACTTTTTGATTAACAAAAGAAGATGACTGATAAAGAAAAGTTGATTGCTTTGATAGATCAGTTTGCAAGCGGCAATCAGCAAGAATTTGCAAACATCATAGGCGTGCCTCGCAGCAATATCGCCACATGGATTCATCGCAATGCTATTACGGCTGCCGGACGTGAAGCCATCCTCGATGCCTTTCCGCAGGTGAACCGCGACTGGCTGCAGGGACGCATTGGTTCGCGCGGCATTATGATTGACGAACCTGAGCCGCAGACCATATCCTTCGAGCTTGACGAACTGGCTCCTGTCTATGAGTCGCTGACTGCCACCTGTGGCATTGCCGAGCAGTTTGAGCACCCTGAATATGCCACCGAGCATATCCACATTCCTGGTGTTCGTGCCATAGCTGCCTTGCCAGCATCGGGCGAGAGCATGGAGCCGATGATACATGATGGCGACCTCTGTCTTGTGTCGGGCGAAGTGACTCTCTACGATGTCAGTCCGCATCGCGTCTATCTCATTGTCACCCGTCAAGGCCATCTGATGTTCAAGCGCATATTCGACGAGGGCAGGACGGCGAAGAAGATTCTCGTGCTTTCAGACAATCCTGACTACATACCTCATGCTGAGCCGATCCTGAAAGCAGACATACTCCACATCTATCCTCTGGTGTATGTGCTGCACAGAGTGGATTGAGGTGTTATCTCACGCTTCGTGCCAAGGTCTTCATGAGCTCATGCACATCAATAGGCTTGGCAATGTGGCCATTCATGCCGGCACGCTTGGCATCGCGCTTGTCCTCCTCGAAGGCATTGGCAGTCATGGCTATGATAGGAATGCAAGCCTTCTTGCTGTCAGCCATGCTGCGAATGAAGCGAGTGGCCTCATATCCGTTCATGTTAGGCATCTGTATATCCATGAGAATCAAATCGTAGTAGTTGTCTGGAGCAGCAGCGAGCATGTCGCAGCAGATCTTGCCATCCTCGGCATGCTCTATCACGAAGCCCTTTTCGCCCAGGATTTCTATGGCAATCTCTGCATTCAGCTCATTGTCTTCGGCAAGCAGGATGCGCTTGCCTTCAAACAGCTTTGGATCGATTATCACTCCGGCATGATCCGTGAGGTTCTCGCGCTCGGCAATGCGGTGAGGAATGGTGACGATGAAGGTCGTTCCCTCGCCCTTCTTGCTCTTCACCTCGATGGTGCCGTTCATGAGCATTACGAGTCGCTTAACGATAGGCATTCCAAGTCCGGTGCCCTCAATCTTCGCATCCGTCGTGTTCTGCTCACGGGCAAACTCCTCGAAGAGATGAGGCAGGAATTCCTCGCTCATGCCCAAGCCTGTGTCGGAGATTGTGGTGCGATAGCAAACCCATCCTTCCTTATCGCATGGAATTTCATCTACCTGCATGTGAACCTGTCCCTTAGGAGTGTATTTGTAGGCATTTGAGAGGATGTTGATGAACACCTCGCGAAGCTTTATCGGATCACAGTAGATGTATGAGTGCTGCACGTTCAGCTCGCGTGTGAACTTCAGCCCTTTCTTCTCCATCATGTCGATGAAGATGGAATATACGATGTCGGAGAACTGATCTGCGCTCCATGCTGTCTCCTCAATCACAACGGTGCCTTTCTCGATGCGAGCCATCTCCAATACATTATTTATTATGGATAGCAGCACCATGCTGGCATCTTCAATCTTCTTCAGATAGTCGCGGCATTTCTCTGGATTGTCCATGTTTTTCTCCAGCAAGTCGCGGAAGCCGATTATGGCGTTCATTGGCGTGCGTATGTCGTGGCTCATGTTGAAGAGGAACGAAGTCTTGGCGTTGTTGGCATCCTCAGCCAGCTTTCGCGCCTGGGCATCTTTCCTCAGCACAATCTTTGCTCGCTTATATTTCTCGTACATCAGAGCAAGGATGAACGATAGCATTATCAGCAGGACCAGCATTGGAATCCAAGGCTTCTTCTTCAGGAAATCAAGCACGCTCATTCCATTGTCGCTTGCCGTGATGTATTTCGTGGCGATGTTGTTGCGCTCGTTCTGGCTTAGGTGGTCGATGCACTTGCTGATGATGGTGATGAGCTCGCGGTCATCCTCCATGCGAGTCACCATGTGCAGAGGCAGCGTCATGTCTGGTATAAAAGTGATTCTCAGCACGTCATCATCATCCATATTAACTATAGATTGAGCAACGTAATCGTACAGAATGGCTCCATCTACCTTTCCGCTTTTCACAGCATCAATCACGTCGGCAGAAGTGTCGAAAGTGACGAATTCATATTTGAATTTCTTCCTTACCGTCTTGTTCAGCATAGGAGTGTTATTAGCCAATCCTATGGTCTCCATTGTTTTCGCATATTTCTGGCTTACAATGGCAATCGATGGCATCATGAAGGCTGGGGAAACAAGAAGATTCTGCTCCTCGGCATACTGCTTTGTGCTGGCAAAAGCGACGTATAGATCCACTGCAGGATTCTCCTTCAGCACAACCTCGCTTGAGATATTTCCCTTCACAAATTCATATTTCAATCCTGCCTGCTTCATCAGCACATCCACAATGTCCACCACGATTCCTTGGTACTGCCCATTCTCGTACCAAGAGTAAGGACTCCAGTTATTGTCGGTAGCAACTTTGATGGCATTTTCCTTTGTGGAATGGCGGCGGATGAACTCCTTTTCCTTGTCTGAAAATTCCAGATTATGCCGCTTCTGTACCATGTAGTTATCTTGGAAAAGCTGAACCGTCCACATAGACACCGACTGATCCATCTGCATGATGGCATCGTTAATCTGATTGAGCAGTTGCGTGTTGCCTTTCTTCACAATGGCATAAATGTCCTCATGGTCAAATGTCTCCAGAATACGGTAATCGCTCACAAGGTGAGTGCCGATAGCACATATAGCATCTATCTTCTTGTCGTCCAGCGCCTTGAACATGCTCTCGAAGCTGTCATACTCTACAATGGTGCAGTTGAAATTGCTGCGAGCAGCCATGCGACGAATGCGCTCATCCAGAATCTCAGTCTTCACCGTGCCGATGCGCATGCCGTTGTATGTGCGATAATTCTGAGGCTTGAAGCGCTCGTCGCTGTTGCGCACATAGATGTTCAGGTCGGTGCTGCCGATAGGGTAGGAGTAGTCAAACAGATTCTCTCTGTCCTTTGTGCGCAGAGCACCTGTCAGCACATCAATCTCGCCCCTTTCGAGCATGGAAAGAGATTCCGCCCACGACTTCTCATAGCCGACATACGAAAACTCCATCAGCGAGTATCGTCGTGCCAGCTGAAGGAAGTCGTAGCCATAGCCGCTGCGCTCGCCTTTGCTGTTCTGTTCGTGATAGCCCGGAATGTTGTAGAATCCCACCTTCACATGGCGTATTTCCTCCTCCGATGCCTGCGACATCAGGACAGACATTGTCCACAACGCAAACATCAGCATGAATCGTATGTATTTTCCGTATTCTTTCATATCATCATCATCATTTTTTGCAAAGGTAGAAAAAAAGTTTTAATTAATTTCAAAAAACAAAAGAAAACCACAAATCGCATACAAATTATTTCTGGTTGACGGATTTATTTGATTAACATACTTCAGATAAAAGATGTATTTTACACTACTAATTCCCCACCAAAAGACAAAAAAAGCATTTCGTGGGGATTTAATCTTCATAAAACTTGCGTAACTTAATTATTTTTAGTTACTTTGCAACCGTAACAAATTTGCAATTTCTATTATGAGTGTTATAATAGGACGAAATCAAGAGACACAAGAACTGATGCGTGCTTACAGGCGCAAGCAGTCGCAGCTCGTTGCCGTCTATGGTCGTCGCCGTGTGGGCAAAACATACCTTGTTCGTGAATTGTTCAAGGATGAATTCGCCTTTTACCATACGGGAGTATCTCCTGTGGAACTGAAAGACGAGAATCTTCTGGAGGTACAGCTGCGGGAATTCAATGCCACCCTCGTCCGTTATGGGGCAGAAGATACAGAACCGCCCACTAATTGGACAAACGCTTTTGAAAGGCTCATAACATTGCTTTCGAAAGTGCCTAAAGAAAAGAGAATGGTTGTATTCCTTGACGAACTTCCATGGATGGATACACCAAGGTCTGGTTTTATAACAGCATTTGAGCACTTTTGGAATGGATGGGGCGCAGGACAAGAAAACATGATGCTCATTGTCTGCGGCTCTGCCACATCGTGGATACAAGACAACCTCATCAATTCCTATGGCGGACTATACGACCGTGTGAACGCTGAGATACAGTTGTCTCCTTTCACTCTCCGCGAAACAGAGGAAATGCTGCGTATGCAGGGTGTTACTTTGTCACGTTATGATGTGCTGCAACTGTATATGGCTGTTGGTGGAATTCCTATGTACCTCAGTTACATAGAGCCAGGGCTCAGTCTTGCACAGATTATCGACAAACTGTATTTCGCGCACAAAGCGAAGCTCAAGAACGAATTTAATCGATTGTTCAATTCTATATTCCGTTCGCCAGACAAGTACGTTGCAACCATCAGAATGCTGGCAAAACTTCATAAAGGGTACAGCCGTGATGACATCTCCAAGAAGTTGCAGACATCAGGTAAAGACTTGACCAAACTGTTGCGCACATTAGAGGCAAGCGACTTCATTGAGTGTTACAGACCTTTTGAAAATGATAACCGCCATCTGCTCTATCGCCTTATCGATCCCTTCTGCTTGTTCTACCTCACACAGGTGGAACGCAAAAGACGAGGTGAGAACTTCTGGCGCGACAATGAGAACAGTCCTGCACTTGCACCATGGAGAGGTTATGCGTTTGAAGATGCTTGTCTCAAACATGTGGAACAAATAAAGAAAGCGATGGGAGTCAGCGGAGTAGCATCAGATAACTCTGCATGGACATTGCAAGGTGTGCAGGATCAAAAAGGCATGCAAATAGATTTGATTATTGAACGTTCAGATCGTGTTATAAACCTTTGCGAGATGAAATTTGTGAATACGAACTTTGAAGTAAAGAAAGAATATAAAACCGTTTTGTCTGAACGACTGAACTGGATAACATCCCATGTCAAAAAGAATCAGAACGTCCAGATGACACTCGTTACAACATACGGACTAAAACAGGGTATTCACAGTGGAATATTCCAAAGAACTATAACACTTGACAATTTGTTTGATTAACATAAATTACGAGGTAATGTCACACTGCATTACGAAGAAAAGCAGCTCTGCATTATTCCGTAATGCTGAGAATAATTACAAGATTCAAGTTTCGCAAGTTCCTTAACTCGCCATTTTTAGTTCATAAATCTGTATAAAATGCTGAAGTTTATCAGAACGGTTAATAAGGGTCTCGAAGAT
>JAGHUI010000055.1 GCA_018064885.1 Candidatus Minthosoma equi
TTGTTTTCTGCCATAATTCTATAGTGTATAGGAGCCTTTTTGATACACATATTTTGTGTAAGTCGCGCTCTTTGAGCGCAAAGGTACGACTTTTTTCTCAATTTCAATCATCTGACACCAAGAAAATCTCAAATTATATACATTTTTAACTATTTCTTCCAGTTTTGAAGCCCATAAACATCACTTTAGTGCTTATGTATGTCATTAGATGCTCAGGTTGGACAACTTATAATAGTCCAGAAAACGGTAATTACTCTTTCACTTTCAAACAAGCAAAAATGTCTAATGCAAACCCAAGAAACCGAGTAACAAACCACATTCTACAAGCCGAGTAACAAATTACGCATCAAACTTTCTTTTTGCTTCCTTATACAGCCCATAAATGCCCTAATATGTTGCTATTTTGTTGCTCGCAATTTTTATAATTCAAACATCCATACTGATATTCAATACTATAGCCACATTTATAAAGTTCGGTGTATAACGTCTTCAATGTGTTTGTCATAACAAGATCTGTACTTGTAAAGCCTCTCTGGTATCATCTGCAAAAGAGCAATATTGAGAGGCTTCAATACTTCCAACATATCTTCCTGGGGCATTCCATCGGGAATCTTTATTGCCTCTAGTATTTCTTGGTATTTATGTCTGTTCATGCGCTTGAAGTGATTATAAATTCCTGTATGGTGCTTTTGATGGAATAATTTCCACATCAACAAATCCCAAACTATTTATGTATTCTTGTATTGATTGCTTTGAAGTCTCAAAATCTAAATTAGGACCTATTATTATTGATTTTAGAGTCTTGCGAGGCAAATATTTAATCACAAATGGAATTATTATATTATTTCGATATCGATATTTGATGTCCGTTACGCTATAATTAACATATCTAATCTCATTCTCGTATGCATAATAACTGTTCTTTAATTGAGGAATCATGCTACTTGTTAAATATCCCAGTCTATAGGCCCTTTCAGTTATTTCTTCTTTTGTTATTCTTTCGTTGTTATAATCTTTAAGTTTTTCTAATGCCATATACAAGAACTTGTTTATGTCCTTGTCTGAATATAGACATGGAACAATTCTATTCAATGACTGCTTTAATAATACAGCATCGAAGCCGAAGGCTATGCCGTCACCTTTATTCCCATATGTTGACCACATAGGAAGACAATCTTTTTCCTTTGAGAATGAAATGACAAAGGCGCTGCTATTGTCTACAAAAATTTCATTGTCGTTGCAGAAATCGAGGCCAAACAAATTCTTGACTTTTGCACGTAAAAGTGTACAACCATGCTTTATTTCATTGTCATCATTCAAATATCTATGATCTGTAGCGAAAAGCGAAATCGCTTTGTCTTCAGATTCTGGATCTTTTACCAAAATCCCGGCGAACAAAGCCTCAATGGTTGAGTAATGATATAAAATAGGTGTATTTATAACATCAAAGAAATACGTGTTTGCATACTCAATCGCTTCTTTGGTTTCCAAAACTAATCTATCTTGAGTTTTATTATCCATATGTAGTCTTGCTATTTTGTTATTTGTTACTTCTCTCCCGAAATCCATCTTTATACATATCTACCATGAATTTGGATTCTTCATCCAATTCGTCGTAAACATGTCTAACTTCAGGGAAAGCAGAGAGGAAGTCCCCTATATACACACTCATGATTGCCGTAAATTGCATAATTGCTGTTTCTTTGAGATTATTCATTGCATTCCCTTTATAAGCTTCTTTGAATTGAATAACTGATAGGTAAGAAGGATGTGCCATGTTACATGCATACTTGTATAAGCCATGAAGGATATCTGTATCTAAACCGATATAATCACGAACTTGGTCCCAGCCAACATGCGGATTAAACTTACCTTGATCAAATAAAATTTGATATTCACCTTTTGTAAATATCGTTTTATCCAATTCCCTTTGTTCTTTCTCGGTCAATGATTTATACAATCCTGTATTATGAATCCTATCCTTACAGTCATCAATAACATTTTGTTCTTCATTCAGAATCTCCATGTTTCTTTTGAGTGCGTCCTCAGTAAAGAGTCTATGCCTACTCACTAATCCAGAAGCAATATACGCATTCTCCATTACGAATTGTTTCTCTTGAGTGTCTGGTATAATATTCACAAGTTCAAAAGCGCACAACTGTTCGTATGCAGTTCGTACTAAAGTGAATAACACTGTATGGTCTATTAACTTAAACAAGGTTCTTATGCCATCTGTATGGCTAAAACCACCAAGAAGATTCCTAAACGATTTTGCTTTTGTGAACATCATTTGCACGCCTAGGCTCATTTCTGCTCTAAACTCGTCCTTAAAGCCAACAGGTCGCAACGCCACCATCACTTTGAAATAGAAATCAATCAACCAATCAAGGTAATCGATTCTATCTTTCAAAGTGTTTGGGCGTAACATTCTGCGAAAATCTCTATTGTTTATGATTTTGTCCTTCATGGAGAATATCTTTTATTAATACTAGAAAACTGAGGCAAAATATTTAGTTCGCTAATTGTTCTCAAAACATTCGACTTTTGTCTATCACTCAAAAAAAAACCACTCATGTTTGGCTATGAGTAGGCATTTGTTTGTTTTATAAAATAGGTTGTGATTTTATACCATATAGGTTATATCTGCTCGACTCATACTTATATCTCCATGCTACGATGTTGAAATCCAATGAGTATTCTGATGATAACTGTTTGAGAGTTCTGAGAATATATTGATTTGACAAATTCTTCGTACCCGTTGACATCATCTTCTTCCATGTCTCTTTTGGAATTAGCATATCTTCGGCGAATTCATTTGCTTCTCTTTCCTCTTTGTTGTCTCTTGAATAGTCATTTTCAGATGAGACAAATACAGAGCACTGATTGTCATTTTCGAATGACATGTGTTTCTGTATATGACCTAATTCATGAAGTATATTAAAAATCAGTCTGCTCATGTCATTATATCTGTGCGTTGTAATGATTGACGGATATCCTGACATTTGAAGAGATGCAGCATCTATAGGGGTCTTTTCTAACTTTGGTATAACACTATATGCTATGCCATACTTATTTAGGACTAATTGAATATCATTTTCCGTTATACCACCTAAATGAGCTGATTTTGAAATTTCTTCTGCTGCTTTTTGGGCATTTCCGTTTATGTACTGCTTTTCTGGCTTAATAATTCTTGATTTGATATAAGCAAGTGTGAGCCATGTTGTTTCGTTGCGTTCGTCAGTTTCATGTTTCTCATTCTTCTTGAAACATCTTTGAAGAATAAATGGTTGGGTGCTTAGATTCAAAACAGGGAAGCCCATTAGCTCTTCCAGTATATCCAATTTGTCTTGAATAAATAAAGAAGAGTTAATACACAAACGTCTGTACAATTCAGGCAAATTAATGATGTTAGTAAGCATCCTCTCAATATTGAATGCTTCACGTTCCTTTTCATCCCTTAAAGCAATGTTCTTAATGTCAACCTCATACTGAGCTTGCAGATTTAACCAAAACTCTGTAGGGATGTCTAATGCAACTTCTAATTTAGCAGCAATTGCAGGAGTGATGTTTTCTCCTTTCAAGAAGCGACTCAGATTAGAAGTCTGCATATCCATTCTAGAGGCAAGTTCTTTTTGTGACATGCCTCTTGCTTTAAGCTCATCTTTTATAATTTCTGTAGGATGAGCCACTGCAAATGGAGTGTTCTTAAGTTCTTTACTTGTCGCCATAGTGCTCATTAATTTCTATCAGATTTATTCTGATTCCGTTTTCAAATTCTTCGAAGATTAATCTATATTTTGAGTTGTAACCAATCCGGACGCTGTGTTTACCAGCAAAGTCATATTTTAGGGCTTCGTAATGAAGTTGTCCATATCTTCCTAAATCTTTTGTATTGGAAACAGAACGTAAGATAAGAATGACTTTTGCAGGATCTCTTTTGAAAGATGCATTGCTGGATAGCTTCTTGTATCTCTTGTCATTGCTTTTTCCTGTTTTGATTAAAGTCTCAATAGCTTCATCCTCATATTCTATAATTAGCATGCGGTGAAATTTAAATTTGCTGCAAAGATATAAAGAAATTATCAAATATGATAACCTCAAAGGCAAAATTCTCGAATATTTAGCGTTTTTTATGTTTTCCCCTTTATCAAATAGGTATACAACCATTTTTGAATCCAAAAAAATATGGATTTGTTATGTTTCAATAATTTCATACTCAAACCAAGTATGAGAGTTAAAAAATCTCAAATAGTATCATTTTCTGATAGATATGTTTTGTACATCTGCAACTATTCACTCTCGCTATACAGAACAGTTCAAGTTGGATCTGGAGAAACACAATGAGCAATACGATCCTGTGGTGTTCGTACAGTTGCCCCATAAATCCCATGACCGTTTCTTGATTGTTGATGATGATGTGTATCTAATGGGTGCAAGTGTAAAGGATATGGGTACCAGTCTTTGCGCGATTACAAAGATGGAGATGTCGCCAGATGTGGTATTGAATTTGATGAAATGATAACTTGAATGTGATTTATTTTGTAAACTAATGTTAAATAAAGCGTATTTTGTTGATGAATATTTGGTTTATATTATAAACTATCGTATCTTTGCTCCCGAAATCATTAGTGTGAGAAGAGTATCATGCTAGCTTAAAGCAAGCGAGAGTCGACCTCCTTGCTTCTCTTTTTACCGAAATGGTTTATAAAATAAACCGAATAACGAACCTGGCACATTATATTATATTGTGTCGCAAACAAAAAAGAAAAAATGGAAGAAAAGAAGATTTCCGAGAAGGAGAGCCTTGAACTCATCTCTCAAATGATACAGCAGACAAAGAATAGAATTGCAGTTGGAAGTGGTAAACAGTTCATCGTTTGGGGAGTCGTCATGATGATGGTTGCTGTCGTAATAGGATTGGGGATACAGTTCACTGGCAATGGAATGTGGATGTGGGGCTACTTTGCCATACCTGTGCTTGGTTATTTGTACCAATACATCAACCAAAGACAAGCTCGCAAGAGCGTCCAGCCACAAGTAAAAACTTACATCGAGGAGAATCTGCAACTCGTATGGAAAGGTATAGGTACTATTCTCTTGTCATATCCTGCTATAATTCTTGTATTACGTTTCAACGAACCAAGAGCATGGATAGGCATGTACTTCATTGGCGCATTTATGCCCATGGTTGGAGTCTATCTTACATGTTTGATGCTCAAGATCCACAAAATCAAGTATTATATTGGACTCCCAATGGGAATGTGTCTCATGATGTTGTCGGATCTGTTCATTAACAAAACGATGACCAACAACTACAATTTCTATTTTGCAATACTTTCATTCTTCTCCCTTGTTGTGCCTGGAATCATCATCAATAAAGTGGCACATAATAGTAACATCAAGAGGAACGATAACATATGATGCTAGAACTTGATCCACTTTTACACAGCCAGCTCCGACTTGCCATAATGTCCATTCTGCTAAGCGTAGAGGAAGCCGACTTCGTCTATCTCAAAGAGAAAACAGAATCGACAGCAGGCAATCTCAGCGTGCAGTTGGAGAAACTTACAACGGCTGGCTACATCACAAAAGAAACAGACAGCTCGGGCGCTAAACCTCGAACTATCTGCAAGATGACCGATACAGGACGTGAAGCCATGCAAAAGTATGTGGAAGCCCTAAAGACATATTTTGCTGGTCTATAACACAAAATGCTGCCCTCCTTTTTATTTTGGAAGGCAGCATTCATATTCTCGTGCCAGCTATCACTACATTGAAATACCTTGACCACCTTTCCCGAGACGGTGATCGTATTTGCCTGTCGCAATGTCCTCAACCTCACTATAGGCTCTTTCTGATTCGTGGTCATTCAATTGACCTTCGCTTTTTGCGAACATTGCAAGCCAGTTGCCGACACTAATACGTGCCTCTTTGTTTTCCGCATAATGGTCAATGATACGTGTTCGCAAGATAAAAAGCATGAAAATGTGCGAAAAGCACGTTGCTGTACGAATGACCCCGTGTTCGCAATGTGTTCGCAATGCAAAAGAAAAAGCAGCTAAGTTTTTGACTTAACTGCTTGATTTTGAAGGTGGGCCAGCATGGGCTTGAACCATGGACCTCCAGATTATGAGTCTGTTGCTCTAACCAACTGAGCTACAAGCCCGATGTTTTGGAGTTGTGCTACCAAGATTCGAACTTGGACTGAGGGAACCAAAAACCCTAGTGCTGCCATTACACCATAGCACAATCCTGATAGCACCCCTTTTCGGAATGCGGGTGCAAAGGTAGGGTTTAATTTTGGATTTACAAAGAAGTTTTGCGAAAAATTACATAAAATATTTGTTTTTATTTGCCTTTTTTGATAAATATGTTTACCTTTGCACAAGTTTTAACACAAGAAATCTACTAAACCTATAAATAATGTCACAACAAAAAACGTTGATTCATAATAAGCGTAGAAACAAAATCAGAATTCACCGTGAGGGTGTTCATACATTGCTTTATACGGGAATTGTGGGCTTTGTTATCATTGCTTTGGCTTGGCTGTCTCGCGGAACTCTCAGTTGGGGAAGTTATGCCATTATAGGTTTTGTGTTGTTTATTTATGGTGTTCTTCTCAATTTCTTCCGTTGTCCAATAAGAATGTTTCAAGGTCCTACGAACAAGACTGTTGTTGCTCCTGCTGATGGACATGTTGTGGTTATTGAAGAGGTGGAGGAGAACGAGTATTTCCATGATAAGCGACTTATGGTCAGCATTTTCATGAGTCTTACGAATGTCCATGCTAACTGGATTCCTTGTGAGGGTACCATTGTGAAGGTGGATCATCAGAATGGCAATTTCATGAAGGCTTATCTTCCTAAGGCAAGCACAGAGAACGAGCGTTCTATGGTTGTTATTAGAACTCCTCAGGGTGTGGAGGTCATGGCTCGCCAGATTGCAGGTGCTATGGCTCGCCGAATTGTCACTTATTCAAAGCCTGGCGACGAGTGTTTCATTGATGAGCACATGGGATTCATCAAGTTTGGCAGTCGCGTGGATGTTTACCTTCCTCTTGGCACAGAGGTGCTTGTCAAGATGGGGCAAGCTACCGTGGGTGATGAAACTATCATTGCAAAACTTAAGTAAAAAATGAAGAAGCATATTCCTAATATCATCACATGCTGCAACCTTATTTGCGGCTGTATTGCTACGTACTGCGCATTCCATCATGGATATGACGCAGCTTTTCTTTTTATACTGTTAGGCGCATTCTTTGATTTCTTTGATGGAATGGCGGCACGTGCTCTCGGTGTGAGCGGTCCTCTTGGCTTGCAGCTTGACTCGCTTGCTGATTGCGTGACATTTGGCGTTGCTCCATCGGCAATGATCTTCACCATGTTTTTCCGTGTGCAGTATCCTGAATTTATGGATACTCAGTATGTTCGCATGATAATGCCGTTCACCGCATTCTTGATTGCAGCCTTTTCTGCATTGAGGTTGGCAAAGTTCAATATTGACGAGCGCCAGCATACAGGTTTCATAGGAATGCCGACTCCAGCAAATGCGATTTTCTGGGCTTCGCTCATTTCAAGCTCTGAGATGTGGCTGGCAGGCCCTCGCTTCAATGTGATTTTCCTTTTCTTGTTCATGATTCTTTTCTGCTGGCTGCTTGTTTGCGAAGTGCCGATGTTTGCTTTCAAGAAGATGTCGTGGGCGGAAGGCAAGATAAAATTCATCTATCTTGGTCTTTGTGCAGTTATTCTTGTTGCTGGTGCAATAGCTGGCGGAAATGATGAAAACATGACAATAATGCAGGGAATGATTCGTGCATTGGCTGGTTGCATAGGTCTTTATGTCATTATGTCACTCGTGGCATCTCGCTTGCCTAAGAATGATTAAGTGAGAAAATAGTATTCTCGTTCACTTAATTAACTCTTTAGAGAAATATGATTGAATTTCTTTTAACCATCATAGCAATTGTGTTGCTGATCGTGCTTGCCGTGATTGGTATTGGCGTGTATATTCTTAGCAAGTTGCTGGGTGGTTTTGGCAATGTGAAAAAGCTTTTCATGAAGCTGACAGGCTGGGGAAACAAAGCAAAAGTTTCGTCGGACACGAAGGAAGGTCGGACGAAAAAACAGTCAAGCAATAGTTCTTCTTCAAGTTCTGGCAGTGCATCATCTTCATCATCTGCTTCCTCAACTGGAGGCAAGATTTTCAATAGCAATGAGGGCACTTATGTTGATTTTGAAGAGATAAAATAATAAAAAAGGGAATTAACGGCAATATTTGCTGCTAATTCCCTTTTCTGTGTTGCTGAAGTTTTTATTTTATTTTGGTCTTACTTGACCATTACCTTCGATAATCCACTTGTATGTTGTGATTTCTTCAAGTGCCATAGGGCCGCGAGCGTGAAGTTTCTGAGTGGAGATTCCGATTTCTGCTCCAAGACCGAATTGTGCTCCATCGGTGAATGATGTTGGTGCGTTGTGATAGACGCAAGCAGCATCAACCATTGTAAGGAAACGGTTGGCTGTTTCGCGATTTTCTGTTATGATGCATTCTGAATGACCTGAACCGAATTTCCTGATGTGCATCATCGCTTCATTGGCAGTTGCAACAGTCTTAATTGCCATTGTATATGCTTGGAATTCTGTTCCGTAGCTTTCTTCTGTTGAAGGGCGCAAAAGCTCTGCAGGGTAGTTGCCAGAAAGCACAGCCATTGCTGGTTCGTCGGCATAAATAAGCACGTTGCTTTCTTTTAGCGGAGCGCAGATTGCTGGCAAATCGCCAATACGATCAGCATGGATAATTGTGCAGTCGAGAGCGTTGCAGACGCTGACACGGCGCGTCTTGGCATTGTTGATGATGCGAGCACCTTTCTCCACATCGCCGTCCTTGTCGAAGTAAGCATGACAAACGCCTGCGCCTGTTTCTATAACAGGAACAGAAGCTTCTTGGCGCACGAAGTTTATGAGTCGTTTGCTTCCACGAGGAATGACAAGGTCAACGTATCCGTTTGCGTGAAGAAGCTCTCCTGTTGCTTCATGGGTGGCAGGGAGGAGCTCAATGGCGTTTTCGTTAATGCCGAAATCTTTCAATACAGATTTTATGAGAGCTACAATGGTGCGATTGCTGTCGTCAGCGTCTTTTCCTCCTTTTAGAATACATGCGCTTCCAGCTTTGAGACAGAGGGCAAAAACATCGAAAGTGACATTTGGGCGTGCCTCGTAAACAATGCCGATAACGCCGAAAGGCACGCTTATACGCTTTAGTTCCAAACCATTTGGAAGTGTGGATTGCTTGAGTATCTTGCCAAGAGGCGAAGGAAGCGTGGCAACTTTTCTCGTGTCTCCAGCAATGCCCTCAATGCGCTCTTTTGTCAGCTTCAGACGGTCGTACATTGGATTTGCCTCGTCCATGCGGCTGAGGTCTTTTGCGTTCGCTTCGAGGATTGCCTCGGTTTGTGCAACGGCACGATCAGCTACTGTCTCAAGAATTTTATTTATAGTATCTGGATTGAGCAGAGCAAGTTCTACGCTTGCGTCTTTTACTTTTTCAAATGTGTCTGTAAGTGTCATGTTCTAAATAGGATGAAAAGAAAAAGAACTTGTTTTTAATGTAAAATAGTTCGGTAGTTTGAGTGAAATTTGTTGTATTTGGATGTAAAATTAGTTAATATTAAGTGATTGAACAAAATAAAAAGCTGAAAAGTGGCGTAAAAGTTGTATATTTGCCGAAAATTATAGAAAAAGTAATGGTAACAGTAAAAAAAGTTGAGACAAAAAAGGAACTCAAGCAGTTCATCCGATTTAACTACGAGCTATACAAGAATAATCCTTATTCTGTGCCAGATTTGATGGAGGATATGCTCAAGACATTCTCTGACAAAAATGCTGCAATGGAGTTTTGTGAGGCTGCTTATTTTCTTGCATATAAGGATGGAAAGATTGCCGGTCGTGTGGCTGCTATCATCAACAACAAGGCAAACAAGACATGGAACTTGAAGAATGTCCGCTTCGGCTGGATTGACTTCATTGATGACCTGGAGGTGAGCAAGGCGCTTTTGGATGCTGTTGAAGCTTGGGGAAAGGAGCGAGGAATGTCTGGCGTTCAAGGCCCTCTCGGTTTCACTGATATGGATGCAGAGGGAATGCTCATTGAAGGCTTTGAGGAGTTGTCCACAATGGCAACAATCTACAATTACCCTTACTACCAGAAACACATAGAGGCACTTGGCTTTGAGAAGGATGCTGACTGGATTGAGCTGCTCATGACTGTGCCAAAGGAAACAGGAATGCCAGAGCGACTTAGCAGAATTGCTGAGATCGTGATGAAGAAATATGACTTGCAGATAAAGAAATACACTTCTACAAAAGCCATTGCAAAAGACTACGGACAGGAGATTTTCCAGGTGCTTAACGAGGCTTTCAAGCCAATCTTCGGCTATAGTGAGCTTTCACAGAAGCAGATTGACCAGTATATTGACGAATATCTTGGATTCATCGATCCAAAGCTTGTCAGCCTTATCACAGAAGCAAACGGAAAACTCGTTGCCGTGGGTATTTCAATGCCTTCGCTTTCACGAGCTCTCCAGAAGGCAAAGGGCAAGCTCTTCCCATTTGGCTGGTATCACATGCTGAAAGCTTTGAAATGGAAGAAGCCAAAGGTGCTTGACTTGATGCTTGTGGGTGTGCTTCCAGAGTATCAGAGCAAAGGTGTGAACGCAATTCTCTTCTATGATCTTTTGCCAATATACATAAGTGAAGGTTACGACTACGTTGAGACAAACCCTGAATTGGAAACAAACTCAAAAGTTCAGTCACAATGGATTTACTTTGAGCGTCGTCAGCATAAGAGAAGAAGATGCTATAAGAAGGAAATAAAGTAGAATAATGGAAGAGCTAAACCTAAATACTAAAACTGAAACTACCGACTATAAAGACGATAACATCATCACCCTCACAGGTGTTGAGCATATTCGCCTTAGGCCTGGTATGTATATTGGTCGTTTGGGCGATGGAAGCCATGCAGAGGATGGCATTTATGTGCTGCTGAAGGAAATTGTCGATAACAGTATAGATGAGTTCAAGATGAATGCAGGCAAGCGCATCGAAGTGGATGTTCATGACAATCTTTCCGTAACGGTTCGCGACTACGGACGAGGCATTCCTCAGGGAAAGATGATCGAAGCTGTCAGCATCTTAAACACAGGCGGTAAGTACGATTCAAAGGCATTCCAGAAGTCAATTGGTCTTAATGGCGTTGGTACAAAAGCTGTTAATGCTCTCAGCACTCGCTTTGAGGTGCGAAGCTATCGTGACGGAGTGGTGCGAGCTGCTGTGTTTGAGAAAGGTAAGCTTGTTGATGATAAGACGGAAAAGACGACAGAGGAAAATGGAACTTATATCAGCTTTGTTCCAGACAACACATTGTTTCTCAATTACAAGTTCCAGGATGAGTTTGTCAGCAACATGCTGAGAAACTATACTTACCTCAACACAGGTCTTGAGATTTATCATAATGGTTCACGCATCGTGAGTCGTAATGGCTTGAAGGACTTGCTGAAAGATACTATGGACACAAGCTGTTTGTACGATATTATCCATTTGAAAGGCGATGACATCGAGATAGCTTTCACTCACACCAATCAGCAGTATGGCGAGGAGTATCATTCTTTCGTGAATGGTCAGCACACAATTCAGGGCGGAACTCACCAAAGCGCTTTCAAGGAACATATTGCTCGCACGATAAAGGAGTTTTACGGAAAGAACTACGAATATGCTGATATCCGTTCAGGCATAATTGCTGCTATTGCCATCAATGTTCAGGAACCTCAGTTTGAGAGTCAGACGAAAATCAAGCTTGGCTCTCTCACTATGGAACCTAATGGTGGCATTAGCGTGAATAAGTTTGTTGGTGATTTCATCAAGACAGAGGTCGACAACTTCCTTCATAAGAACCTTGATATTGCAGAGATTATCGAGAATAAGATCAAGGATAATGAACGTGACAGAAAGGCTATAGCTGGTGTTACAAAGCTTGCACGTGAACGTGCCAAGAAAGCAAATCTCCATAACCGAAAGCTTCGTGACTGCAAGATTCACCTTAACGATGCTAAGGGCGATTTGAAGGAAGAGTCAAGCATTTTCATTACAGAGGGTGACTCTGCAAGCGGAAGTATTACGAAGAGTCGTGATGTTATGACTCAGGCAGTATTCTCCTTGCGAGGAAAACCGCTGAACTGTTTTGGCCTTACAAAGAAGGTTGTCTATGAAAATGAAGAGTTCAACCTTTTGCAAGCTGCTCTCAACATAGAAGACGGCATCGACGGACTTCGCTACAATAAGGTAATCGTTGCAACCGATGCCGATGTGGATGGAATGCACATCCGCTTGCTTATGATTACGTTCTTCCTGCAGTTCTTCCCAGAGCTTATCAGAACTGGTCACGTTCATATTCTGCAGACGCCGCTTTTCCGTGTCCGCAATAGAAAGAAGCGCATAAAGAAGGCTGTGTTGGAGAAATACATGGAAGAGCATCCAAACAGCAGTAAGGGCGATTTCATCACGATGTACTGTTATAGCGATGAAGAGCGTCAAGAGGCTATTCAGATGCTGTCTCCAGAACCAGAGATTACTCGATTCAAAGGACTTGGAGAGATTTCTCCTGATGAGTTCAAGAACTTTATCGGTTCGGATATGCGCCTTGAGGAGGTTACTCTTCGCAAGACAGATCAGGTGAAGGAACTTCTGGAATACTACATGGGAAAGAATACCATGCAGCGCCAGAATTTCATCATCAATAATCTTGTCATTGAGGAAGACAGGCCTGAAGAGGACAAAGAAATGGGAGAGGATGAGTAAGATAGGTTTGTTTGCTGGCAGTTTTGACCCATTTACAAAAGGTCATAAGAACATAGTTGACCGCGCCTTAGAGAGCATGGCTGACGAGGTTGTTATTGCTATTGGTGTTAATTGCCAGAAGAAATACATGTTCTCTCTTGAGGAACGTATAGAAGCAATAAAGAAACTATACGCAGATAATCCAAAAGTTCGTGTTGAGGCATACGAAGGATTGACAACGGATTTTGCCAAGAAAATAGCAGCTTCATTCTTGTTGCGTGGTGTCCGTTCTGTTAAGGATTTTGAATTTGAACGCGACATTGCCGAGGTGAACAGAAAGTTGACAGGCGTTGAAACCGTGCTGCTTTTCTCTGATCCTGAGTACTCTTGCGTAAGCTCAAGCGTTGTTCGCGAACTCATGTCATACAATAAAGATGTAAGTGATTTTTTACCATGAAAATAAGACTTATAATTGCAATGCTTCTGTTGGCTGCAGGCATTTCTGCTTCGGCTCAGAACAATGGAAACAACAATAACTTTGAAACTCAGATGCGTAAGCTCATTTATGCGCAAAGTGCCATAAATCAGCTTTACGTGGATAGTGTGGATGTCCAGAAAGTTACAGAAGATGCTATCCGAGGCATGTTGAAAGAGCTTGATCCTCATTCCACCTATACTCCTGCAAAGGATGTGCAATCCTTGAACGAGCCTTTGAACGGTTCATTCGAGGGAATTGGCGTGCAGTACAACATGAACAGCGACACACTCGTCGTTATTCAAACCGTAAGTGGCGGCCCTTCCGAGAAGGTGGGAATTATTGCTGGAGATAAGATTGTCAAGGTTAACGACACAATCATAGCTGGTGTGAAGATGTCACGAGAAGAAGTTATGAAAAGGCTTCGCGGCCCTAAGGGAACCAAGGTGAATCTTGGCGTTCTGCGTCAAGGCGTGAAGGGTGTTCACAATTTCGTTGTCATACGCGATAAGATTCCTGTATATACTATTGACGCATATTACATGATAGATCCGACAACAGGTTATGTGCGCATAAGCAATTTCGGTTCTACGACTCCTGCAGAATTCCTCAAGGCTGCTGTTTTCTTAGCAGGTCTTGGCATGAAGGATATTGTTATTGACCTTCAGGGAAATGGAGGTGGCTATCTTCAGGCAGCTGTAGATATGGCAAATGAGTTTTTGGACAACAATGAGATGATAGTCTATACCGAAGGGCGTTCTACAGGTCGTCATGAGTATCGTGCTAAACCTGGAAAGATGAATATTGGCAAGGTTGTTGTCCTTGTTGATGGCTATACTGCTTCTGCTTCCGAGATTCTTTCTGGTGCTTTGCAGGATAATGATAGAGGAATCATCGTAGGTCGCCGCACATTTGCCAAGGGATTGGTTCAGCGCCCTATAGAGCTTCCTGACGGTTCGCTTATCCGTCTCACAATTGCACATTACTACAGCCCTGTTGGCCGCTGTTTTCAGAAACCTTACACAAAGGGTGATAAGACAAAATACGATCAGGACATGCTTGAGCGCTTGAACAGCGGAGAGCTGATGAGCGCAGACAGCATTCATTTCCCTGATTCCTTGAAATTCAAGACAAAGGCTGGTCGCATCGTTTATGGCGGTGGCGGTATTATGCCTGATGTTTACGTTCCTCTCGACACAGCGGTATTCTCTCGTGTTCATAGAGAATTGGCTGCCAAGAGCTGCATTAACAAGACAACATTGAAATGGATTGACTCCAACCGCAAGCAACTCATAAAGACCTATGATGTTGACACTTACCGTAAGGCTAAGGCAAAGCAGGTAGAGAATGCTCCTTATGAAGTGAAGGATCTCCGTGAAGGATTTGAGCGCTTCAAGAATGAGTTTGAAGTTCCGCAATCCATGATAGATGTTCTAGTCAGCATGGCAAAGGAGGAAAAAGTTGAATATGCTGATTCTGCTTTCCAAGCGTCGCTTCCTACCCTGAAACTTCATTTGAAAGCGCTTGTCGCTCGTGATCTTTGGGACATGTCAGAATATTACGAGCTGATGAATCCTCTGAACGAGATTTACAAGCAAGGACTTGAAGCCTTGAAGGATGAAAAGCTGTTCAAAGGAATAAAGTAGAACATTAACGCAAAATTAATTCTTATACCGATATGATTTCATATAATGTTGATGGTGTGCGAATGCCGAAGATTCGACGCAGAGACACAAGCGCATGGATAAAGGCTGTTGCTGCTTCCTATGGAAAGAAAATAGGCAGCATAGGTTATGAGTTCTGCAATGACGAAAAGATTCTTGCTGTCAACAAGCAATATTTGCAGCATGACTACTATACAGACATCATCACCTTCGACTATTGCGAGGATGAGGAAATGATGGGACGCAAGGACACAATTTCAGGTGACCTCTTCATAAGCCTTGACACCGTTCGCAGTAATTCCGAGCAGCAAGGAACTACATACGAGGAAGAACTTCACCGTGTCATCATTCACGGAATTCTTCATCTTGTGGGCATTAACGACAAAGGTCCAGGCGAGCGTGAAATTATGGAAGCGGCAGAAAACAAGGCGTTAGCCCTTCTTTCTGTAAATGATAAATAAACAACACAATATAACATGAAAGTTTTTCAGCACGTATCAGACATCGGCGACTTGAAGGTTGCCCTTGACGAGGCTTTCGAAATTAAGAAAGACCGTTACAAGTATCAGCATCTTGGCAAGAATAAGACCGCCATGCTTATCTTCTTCAACAATTCACTCCGTACACGCCTCTCCACTCAGAAGGCAGCAATGAACCTTGGCATGAACGTCATTGTTCTTGATGTCAATGCTGGTGCATGGAAATTGGAGACAGAGCGTGGAGTAATCATGGAAAGCGACAAGAGCGAGCATCTTCTTGAAGCAATTCCTGTCATGGGATCATACTGTGACATTATCGGCGTGCGTTCTTTTGCAAGATTTGAATCTCGTAAGGACGACTACGAAGAGAAGATTCTCAATCAGTTCATCAAGTATAGCGGTCGTCCTGTGTTCTTCATGGAGAGCGCAACGGTTCACCCTCTTCAGGCATTTGCCGACCTCATTACTATCGAGGAATACAAGGATAAGACAGTTGTAGAGCCAAATCCGCTCTTTGGCGGTAATGCTATCCAGCGCACACCAAATAAGCGTCCAAAGGTTGTTCTCACATGGGCTCCGCATCCAAAGGCGCTTCCACAAGCAGTTCCTAACTCATTTGCAGAATGGATGAATGCGGCTGATGTTGATTTCGTTGTAACTCATCCAGAGGGGTATGAACTCGATCCTGAGTTTGTTGGCGATGCAAAGGTGGAGTACGACCAGATGAAAGCATTTGAAGGCGCAGATTTCATCTACGCTAAGAACTGGAGCTGTCCGGGTGTTACTCGTCCAGAGGATTACGGAAAGGTTCTTGGTGATTATCACGACTATGCCGATTGGACAGTAGGGGAGCGTCAGATGGCTGTGACAAACAATGCTTACTTCATGCATTGCCTCCCTGTTCGTCGCAATATGATTGTTACGGACGACGTTATTGAAGCGCCAACATCAATCGTTATCCCAGAGGCAGCAAACCGTGAAATCTCAGCAACAGTAGTTCTCAAGAGAATTCTTGAATCGCTGTAAAGGAACAAACTAAATAGAAACAGATGATAATAAAAGAGAAAGGCTTGAGGAAAAACCTCAAGCCTTCTTTTTTGCTTTTATCATGCACCATGTTCCGACTATTATCATAGGAATGCTGAGCAGCTGTCCCATGTCCAGAATCATGCTCTCTTCAAATGCTACTTGCTCCTTCTTCAGGAACTCAACGAAGAAGCGGAATGTGAAGATTGTCGCTAGGCAGAATCCAAAGTAGAAACCTGTCCCGACACCGCCATTCTCACTCTTCTTTTTCCACGACAGATAGATTGCCAAGCCAATTATAAATATAATAATGTACGCGATGGCTTCGTAGAGCTGAGCAGGATGTCTTGGCACGCTGACACCGTCAACAAGCGATTCACGAGTGTGGAAAATGAAAGCCCAAGGAACATCAGTTACATTGCCGATAATCTCTGAATTCATCAGGTTGCCGAGACGGATCATGCACGCAGTCAGAGGTGTTGCAATGGCAACATTGTCAAGTACTGTCCATGCCTTGATCTTTGTCTTCTTGCAATATAGAAGCATGCCAAGCGCCAAGCCTATTGTGCCTCCATGACTTGCCAAGCCTTCATATCCAGTGAATACCCATTTGCCGTTCTCTGCAATGTAGAAAGGAAGGATCATTTCCAGAAAACCTTTCATGCTTGTCAGGTAATACTCAGGTTGGTAGAAAATGCAATGGCCTAGTCGGGCGCCAACAAGAACTCCGATGAAGCAATAGAAGAAAAGCGGTTCGAACTTCTCGTTTGCAATCTTCTGCTGCTTGTAAAGCTGCTGGACGATAAGATAAGCGAACAGCAAACCTGCACACCAGCACAGAGAGTACCATCGTACATTCATAGGACCCATTGTGAAAGCCTCTACAGATGGCTGCCAATCGATGAATAATGTTGAGAGCATTTCGTTTAGCGTTTATCGTTTAGGCTGTTTTATACATTAAATCTGAAATGCATGATGTCGCCATCCTGCACAACATACTCCTTGCCTTCTACGCCAAGCTTGCCAGCTTCGCGAACAGCCGCCTCAGAGCCGTATTTGATGTAATCGTCGTACTTGATAACCTCAGCACGAATGAAACCCTTTTCGAAATCTGTGTGGATGACGCCTGCAGCTTGCGGAGCCTTGAAACCCTTGCGGATTGTCCAAGCCTTAACCTCCATCTCGCCAGCTGTGATGAATGTCTGGAGGTTCAAAAGAGAATAGATAGCTTTGATAAGACGGTTGCAACCACTTTCCTCCAAACCGAGATCCTCAAGGAACATCTGCTTCTCCTCGTAGCTCTCCAGTTCGGCAATGTCAGCTTCTGTCTGGGCAGAGATGACCATCAGCTGAGCATCTTCGTCCTTTATAGCCTCGCGAACAGCTTCCACATAAGCATTGCCGTTGGCAGCACTTGCATCGTCAACATTGCAAACGTAAAGCACAGGCTTTGTTGTCAAGAGGAACATGTTCTTGGCAGCAGCAGCTTCCTCATCGTTCTCTGGCTCAACAACGCGAGCGCTCTTGCCCTGCTCCAATGCTTCCTTGTAGCGGATAAGCAAGCCGTATTCGACTTTAGCATCCTTATCGTGACCTACGTTAGCCAGTTTCTCTGTTTTCTTGATTCTTGCCTCGACAGTTTCCAAGTCCTTCAGCTGAAGCTCAGTGTCGATGATTTCCTTGTCGCGAACAGGGTCCACGCTTCCGTCAACATGTACGATGTTGCCATTATCGAAACAGCGCAACACATGGATTATTGCGTCACACTCGCGAATGTTGCCAAGGAACTGGTTGCCCAAGCCTTCGCCTTTGCTTGCGCCCTTCACAAGACCTGCAATATCAACAATGTCGCACACAGCTGGAACAATACGTCCAGGGTGAACGAGTTCAGCCAGTTTTGTCAATCTCTCATCAGGAACGCTCACCTGTCCCAACTGAGCATCGATAGTACAGAAAGGGAAATTTGCTGCCTGAGCCTTTGCGCTCGACAGACAATTAAAAAGTGTTGATTTTCCCACATTAGGAAGACCAACTATACCTGCTTTTAATGCCATAATCTTTCAAATTTTGTGCAAAGGTAGTGTAAAAGGGCGATAAAAACAAATTTATTTGGGTATTTCCGAGTGTGAGTACTTCATTATCGTTCAGTTATGGAAACAGCACCTTGATCCAAATGACGATTCCAAGTAAAATCAAGAGGAAAAGGAAGAAGAAAAACAACAACGTATTCCTCTGCCTGCGCTTCATCTTTGCCAGCTCAACATTCAGCCTTAGCAGCTCCCTGTCCTTCTCTTCAATGGACTTGTTCATTCTTAAAAAGACACCTCGGCAGCTTGTGATTGTTGCCGTGTCAATCTTTGTTTCCTTGTAAATGAACACCCAAGGGTAACCGATGATTGCCTGATTGATGCTCTCTGCAGAGTCTATAGATGAGAATTCCTTAAAATCAGTATTTGCAACGCCAAAATTCAGCACAGGCAGCTTCTCGCAGAAAGCGTCCCGTTTGTTCAGTTCTTCCTGTACCAGCAGAACCACTCTGTCTATCTCCTCCTGCTTCTTGTAGAGCTGGGTGACGTTTGATGTTATTGTGCCATTATTCTCAAAATGCACAATTTCTCCATTGACAACCATTGACGAGAATACGTTTTCAAACATCGGAAAAAGGTCAGCAGGGTTATCCAGATAGATGCCATTCAAGGAAACGCCGATGCCAATGTATTTGTTGTCGTTGAGCCTTCTAAGATAGCAGTACTCAATGAGATCTGTATCTCGGTGAGTGGCGATCATGCTTTTGCCCTTCAGATGAGCAAACATTTCTTGGAAAATGCTCTGGTTGCTGTCCATAGGATGCTGAGCATATCCGTTGCCAAGATTGCCGAAAATATATACAGAAGAATTCATGCTTTATTCGTTAGATGTCAGGATGGTGCTGCTCTCGGGCAGAGAGTCTGTCACCTCGTCTAAGACAATGCTTGAATCAATCTTAATAGTATCCTTAGGGGCAAGATCAGCAACCTCTTTAGCCAAACTGTCCAGCTTGATTTCGATGTTTCTGTTATTTTGCGCGAGAGCGTCTGTCTGCGTCTTCTGAAGATACCATGATGCTCCGATTGCAGCGATGATGATGAGTGTGCAGAGAAAGGGAAAGATCTTGCTTGAAAGTAGCTCCTTGCTGTCGCTCGTCTCGTCCGTTATAGATGGTGTTTCATATTGCAGATTCTTCCTCATTCGTTCCTGCATTTGTTCTGTTTCCCTCTGCATCCTTCGGTTTGATTCTTCCATGCGGTTCAGGCGCATATTGCAATCGTTCAGGTCTGCCTTCAACTTGCTGTTTTGTGCTTGCAACTCGCTTATCGTGCGCTGAAGCTTAGCTGTTTGCATTCCTTCTTTAGCCGTGTCGTACTGCGGAGAAATGGCAACATTTGTTCCTTGAACCAATAGGTTGAGAATGCTCTGTTTGTCACAATCCAAGACATTCAGCTTCGTGGTAGAAGTACCCTTTGCCATCTGGTCAGTCAGCATTACGAAACTTCTTCCAGAAATAGCATTCTGGAGAAGATTTATAATAGCAGTTTCAATAGCCTTGCAGTTGCTCTCGTTCAATTCCGGAGTGATGAACTTCGTCTTGTATCCCTCCTCAGCAACAATCTTACCAACCACATTCTTCCCATACACTATGTCAAGAACATGATAGATGTTCATTACCTCCGTACACAAAGAATCCATGCGGATTGTCAATCCCACATAAGCCCCCGACCTGCCGTTATAGGCAGTCACATTGTTGTATTTCAGGTAAGTGTAATAGGCAAACGTGGAATTGCCGTTCTTCCTTACCTCTGCAAGAAATTTCACGTCCTCATTTTGTCCCTGGCCGTAGTAATTTGTCACGATGGCATCATCTCCATCGCGGCTCCAAACCTTCTGACCATCAGGAACACCATGAACAAATATACTGATTTTCATCTTTCAAGTAATCCTCTCAATTTTAACTTATAACTTATAATTTTCCTCAACCCATGATTCGCTTTCTTAGCACCTCCCAAAGTCTCTTTGGATAGACATCCGGACCTTGGCTGAATGTCACGCCATCAGTATTGTCTGTGTAGTCGCCAGTTTGGAAAGGTATGAAATCGAAATTGTATTCCTGAAGGAAACTTGTGATAGGGTTCTGATTTTTGAAAGGCTCGAAGATGCCTGGATACAGTTGAGCGACGCTCTTTCTTGCCTCGGAATTGTTGATGTTGCCAGGGCTTATCACGTATGGAGTGAGGTCGATCTTGTTGTAGAGGAACAAAATCTTATCCTTCGGATTCAGCATTGTCTTCAGTTTCTTAATGCGTTCCACATAATTCCTTCTGTCCTTTTCGTCCTGCCAGTCAGGTTCGACCATCAGCGCCCAGATCTTTCTATTGTTGGAATTCTTTATTACGTTGAAATATGCTGGGTATGAAGCATTTGGATTGTCCTTTTGGAAATAGAACTCACCAGGAGCTTCAAGAATCTGACAGAGCCTCTTGCCCTTGTAGTACACACCCACGAGCATGAAGCTGATGCGGCTTGTAGAGTCGGCAGCATCATCGCTGTTTATCATCTCGTTGAACGTCTCGCACATCCTGTTGTAGTGAGCATCGTAAGCAGGACGGAACGTCTTGATTGGCTCGACGGAATATCCGTGTCCCTGCAAATAGCGAGTCAGACGAGCCAGCGTCATAGTTTTCCCGCAGGCAGGAGGACCGTAGAGAATTACGAGAGGAGCCTGGTTGTCTGCAATTGTCACGCGAATCTTATTAGGATCGTTGATTTCCTCAAACGACAATCCTTTATCATTATTCTCCTGAGGCACAGGAGGAATGTCAACAGGCACGATGTCTGTTGTAACTGTATTTTCTGGTACAACTACTGCTACTTCGTTGTCTGTTTCTCCAAAATTCAATTCAGATGGCATAATTGTTTTGAGTTATGAGTTGTGAGTTTTGGGTTCTTTTTTAGTTTGTTTTTGTTTTTGTCCGCATGGCTTCAATCGTCCGTCTTCTTGAACGCTAAGTCAAAGAATATGAAAGCTGCGATATCCACGAGTACTGACATTACGATCCAGAATGTGAATCCGTGGCCTTCAAACTCACCCTTGAGGAACCCTTCCCAAGCGTCAAACACGCTGATGAGACGTTTTGTCTGGGTGATAGGACTTGCTGCAGTAAACTCTGCCTTGTCTTCTTCGCTTTTGAAGTTGACGAACTTATCATTTTTCTTCACAGCATTGTAAGCCGTATTCAATTTGTCGCACACGCCGTCAGCATCTTCCATGTCCTCTGCGCTGTTCAAGTTAATTTTTCCATCAGAGATGTCTTTCTTCATGGTTCTTAGGCTTTTGAGCACAGCATCAACCTCTTTCTGGTTCTCTGCGCTTGGCTTTGAAACGCTGTTCATGATGTTTGCCGCCTTCGACTCAGCCACCGTGTAAATCTTCTTTCTGTAAGCATCGCACAGCCTCTGTCGTTCCTGCTTCGAACCAGCTTTGGCGTTCAGTGGTTCAATCTTGTCAACACCAAGCAGCTTGGCAAACTTGCGGAAAATCTCCTCCGACTTAGGACCGAATCCAGGGTTTGCCTCGTTCATGATTTCAGCTTCCAGCTCGCCAAGAAGAATCTCTATGTTGTTCTTCAGTTCCTGAACCTGCTTGCCAGCCTTGTCGTTGTTGTTCACATTCTCTTTGATCTGAGCAAGATAGTCAGTTGTTTTCTGCAAGTCGTTATTGACCACATCATTAACCACCGTGCGATAAAAGAAAGTGTGAGTATTTGTAGGCATGCTGCATACAAGCCAGAAAACGAGCAAGATGATGATGCCGAAAATAAGTTTAGTGCCACGTCTCTCCACATAGACATTCTGGTTCAGGCTATCCACAATCATCTTAGTGCCTAACGAAGCAATGACGAAGAAACCGACCGTCACAACCCAGCACAAAGCCACTGGCCAAGTGTAGAGAAGAAGATGAAGAGACTCAGCTGTTGCCCAGCAGCTCACTCCTGCAAATGCGATGAAAGCAATCAGGAAGAATAGTTTCAAATAGTTCTTTTGTTCCATGATTATGAAAATAGGTGTTGTTTGTCGTTATTATTTGCTCTTTTTATAATAATGTATAAAATGTTATAAACGAATATTATCATTTTTTTCGGCGGCAAAGGTACAGTACCTTGCAATACCTACCAAACAAAATTACTTCATTTTATACTTTTTTAGCAAAAAAAGAACTTCTTACATCTTTGTTAACAAATCAACACTCGTTTTTTGTATCAAAGTTATACTTTTTGGGTGACAGTTCCAATGGATAGCAGCATTCTCTGCTATTTATTGATGAATAATTATCGATGTTTGTGTGGTAATGATATTGCTGCATGACATCAAATCCACAAATCACCGAATGAACTCGCCACAAATCACCGAACAAACCTACCACAAATTACCGAACAAACTCGCCACAAATCACCGAACAAACTCGCCACAAATCACCGAAAAATGTTATAAATTATTTTGTCTTATAAAATAATTGTTGTGATTTTGTGCTTAAAATCATATCATTATACAAAATTACAAACAAAGTAAGGCTGCTCTGCTTGAAGTGAAACTTGGAGGGGAACAGAACATTGAGGATGGTGCTGCAAATATGCTCTCTTTAGCTCATAATATTGATACAGACAAGATGCCTGCTCCCTCGTTCATGGCTGTAATTGTAGGTGTCGGGCAATATGCTTATCAACGAAAGGATGGGGTATTTGTCATTCCGATAGGATGCTTGAAGGATTGACAACCGCATCAACGGTTTGACCGATGAAGGTAAGACCGTATGGCAGTCGCTGCTGTGGTACAAGCGCCTAAATGCAGCCACGGAAGAACAACGTAATGACTATGAGATTGATGACGAAGGAATACACTGGTACGCTCTCGACGAAGATATCTCTTTCGAGAGCTTTGAGTATGACGATCCAGAGCCGCAAGGCATTTCTCGTGTCTTCCTAACTCATCCGGAACTAAATGCCTCTGCTGTAGCTCGTCGTATAGGAATCAGCCAAAGTTTGATGGCACAATACATTAACGGAATGAAGAAGCCCTCAAAGGAACGTGAGAATCTTATTCTTAACGAAGTAAAGGAGATAGGAAGGGAGCTTGTTGCTATGTGATTTTCAATCTATGCTTCTTCCTATTTGACATTGGCTAATGACAAGAAAAGATTAGAATGCTGTTATCTATCAGAAAACGGATGTAAAAACTTGTATTACTAAAAATAAATGTTAAACTTTTGATGATGAATGATTTTTATCTACTAAACATTTCGTTAATTAAAAGTTTAGTAATACCTTTGCGGCGTCAAACTAAAAATTTAGTAATTATGGCAAAGTCGAATAAAGATATGACGCTCACAAGAGCGGAGATGGAGATAATGAACTTTTTGTGGTCGCGTGAAGACGGACGTGGCACTGTGCGTGATGTGCTGGAATGCTATCCAGAGTCAAAGCCTGCTTACACTACAACTGCTACTTTCTTGAAGATTCTCACGCAGAAAGGTTTTGTTGCTGCTGAGAAGAATCCTGGTGATGGAAAGACCTTCTTCTTTCGTCCTCTTATAACTCAGGATGAATACCGCAAACGTGTGATGAAAGATGTGAAGGACAGTTTCTTTGGAGGTTCGGCAACTTCGCTTGTGAACTTCTTCGTCAGGGAAGAGAAAATCAGCGAGAGTGAACTGAAGGAGTTGTTGGAAATGATAAAAGAAAACTAAATGACTATGCTGGCATTCGCAATAAAATCTATTATTATTCTCAGCATCATGTATATTCCTTATATGCTGCTGTTGAGGAAGGAATCGTTCTTCAGATTCAATCGTCTGATTCTGATTGTAATCATGGCTCTGTCGATGGTGTTGCCTTTGTGCGATTTCCATGCTTTGTCATGGGGCGAGAATCCTATGAATGAGCAGTTGCATGGTGTGATAGAAATCGGCATGCCATTTGCTACTCCAATGTCGCAGCAAGGTGGCAATCTGCCTGTTGAACATGCAGATGCGAATGTGGATTGGTGGAGTGTAGTTTCCCTTATTTATGTAATAGGTGTGTGCGTGACTATTATCTGGAAACTGATGCAGTTGACAGTTCTCTATCGCCAAATTCACAAAGGGGTGCTTTGGGTGGAAAGGCAAGATGGCGTCACAATCTATTGCCATGCTAACAACATTGCTCCTTTCAGTTGGTTCAATACAATTGCAATCAGTGAAGACGACTATCGGGATAACGCAAGGGAGATACTTCGTCATGAGATGGGACACGTGCAGAACTATCATTCGCTTGACATTCTGTTTGTCAATATTGTGGAAATGATTCAATGGTGCAATCCTCTTGCATGGATTCTTGCTAGCAGTCTTCGTGATGTTCATGAATATGAAGCAGATGACGCTGTACTGCGCAGCGGCGTCAATGCTCATCAATATCAATCATTATTAATAAAGAAAGCCGTTGGCTCCAGTTCCTACGCCTTTGCCAACAGCTTTAATCACAGTTTACTTAAAAAGAGAATAACTATGATGTTAAAGAAAAAATCTAATCCTTGGATGAAGGGCAAAGCGCTCTACATCCTCCCAGTGGCATGCATAGCACTTAGCGCATTCGCCACTCCTGAACTCAACGAGCAGATTGAATCAGTTGTCGAAACTTCTGCCGTAAGTCGTGACAAAGTTACGAAAGTTCCTTTACATCCACAAGTTTCTGATGCTAAAAATGCTGTTAATGACACTATATCGAAGGTGGCAATAGTGAATCCTGATGGTATAGTGATTAGAGAAGCAAACGATACGAAAGGCGATCCTCTTTTTCTTATTGATGGTAAAGAAATCACAAGTAAGGAAGTGAAAGCACTCAATCCTGCCGACATTGAGTCTGTCAACGTCTATAAGGATGCTGCTAGTTTGTCTCTTTTCGGAGAGAAAGGCAAGAACGGTGTGATTGAAATCAAAACAAAGGATGCCAAGGATGTTGAACCCGCATTTGAGGTGGTTGAAAAGACAGCGGAGTACAAAGGAGGCATAACAGAGCTGATGAACTTTATCGCTCAGAACATACGCTATCCAAAAGAGGCTCAAGAATTGGAAGTGACAGGCAGAGTCATAGTTGATTTCGTAGTCGAGAAAGACGGCTCTATACATGAAGCCAATGTTGAACGCAATAGCGCCAAACCAGACAAAGAGCGCTATGCTGTCTCCGATGGTACAGAAGCTGGTCATGGATATGCTACTCAGGAAGAGGCTGATGCAGCATTCAAGAATGCAGAAGCTGCAGCAAAGCTTCTTGAAAACGAGGCATTGCGTGTGGTCATGCTAACAAGTGGCAGTTGGAATCCTGGTGAGCAGAAAGGCAAGAAGGTTCGTGTCAGATACCACATTCCTCTTACGTTCCGTTTGAATTAAATATAGATTTCCCATTCAGTAGTTGATAAATGCAAAAACACCTCGCACAGTCAGTGATGATAGTGTGAGGTGCGTTTCCGCTTCCGCTAATTATACAATCGAGACATCCTTGCTATTTATTAGTGCAGGATGCCTCAATTGCTTGTTTGAAATCCCTGCATTCCCAACAATCCCTTCTGTACAACCTCAAATACTCATCACTCGTCACACAATCCCAGTAATAACGTGAAATATAGCAACTTGTGGTGGTGACGAGTGCTTTTTGACTCGTCACCACTCGTCACCAACTCATCATACGCATAAAATGCAGAGAATCAAATACCTAAGCATGGATGGTGACGAGTGATGAGTGTTTTAAATTCTCTCAGGTTTTGTATAGCTCGCTGAAACCTAACAAACTGAAAACCATTCTTCACTCTTCATAAACAGCCTGTAACTGACTGTTAATCTTAGTTATACGACTATGAAGAGTGCATGAAGAGTTACAAACAACTATTCATGGTGTTAAAGGCTTTAATTTCAGCCGTTTATGGGCAAATTATGAAGAGTGAAGAGTTTGTCGCTAAATTCATTTCCGCGGAACAATCCAATGCGATATTCTGATATGGCGAAAATTTCATGCTAAGTGCATGCAGTTATTCAATTCGTGTGAATAACTTTATTCATGCCAGTAACATGCAGTTATGCAGTTCGTGTGAATAACCGCATTCATAAGGCGTGGATATTGCCTTTTGGTTCCAAATCCCTTGTTTAATGATACTCAATATAGTTGTTCAAAAAGTGATGTTTTGTGCAATACATGTTTGTATTAATCGTTTCTAATAAAAAAGTTCATTATTTTTGTAGCGAAATCACGCTTTCTACGATATATAAGTGAAAACCACCTAAAATGGAACAAGAATGGAACTGAAAGAGTTTACAGAAACTGTCAGCAAGATAAGGGCACAGATACTGAGAACGGCATTGTGTCACTTGTCCTCTCCTGATGATGCAGAAGATGCAGTTCAGGAGACGATGACAATTCTCTGGGTGCGAAGGAATAGCATTCCGCATCCAGACAAGATGCTCCATTTCGCTACTGTTGTCGTAAGAAGCGTGTCGATTGATATGCTGCGTAAGCGAAAAAGGACATTCTCGCTTGATGATGTGACAAGTGAACCTCGTAATAGCGTGGATGCACAGCGAACGATGGAGGAACAAGAACAGCAACTATTGCTGAAACAAGCCGTTAGTTCTCTATCCAACAAGCAACAAGCTATCGTGAGGATGCGAAATGTTGAGAATCTCTCGTATGCGGAAATTGCCTCAATCCTTGGCACTACAGAATCCTCTGTCAGAGGAACACTCAGCAGAGCACGCGCAACATTAATCAATCAATTAAATAGTTCTACAGGATTTTGTATGAAAGTGCCCTATCGGGCCAATTGAAAAAACAAAAAAATCAACCATAAAAAACATAAAAAAACAGTTCAATTATTGTTTTTTCTTGTTTT
>JAGHUI010000056.1 GCA_018064885.1 Candidatus Minthosoma equi
CAAGGCTATTTCACAAAAGAAAATTAAACAAGGTATACAGGCAGTTAGAAAGTCTTTCCTCGCAGACAGGCCATGCCGAGCCTCGCAAAGACAGCGACCAGGCAGAAGAGGAGACCGAGACCATTCCTGCCCCACAGGAAGCAACCATCACGAACTCAAAGCATGAAGAAGAAGCATACGCCAATTCCGAGATATGCCAGACGTTGAGGAGGAAAGCACAAGCTGGCGAATTGGTAAAATCCAACGAATGGAAAGAGTTTGAATTGGCGGTCAAGGCCATATCACCCGATTTCTACAGCAAATTCTATTCTCTTCGCAAAGTCTCAGATATGGAGTATCGATTATGCCTCCTTATCAGGGCGAGGTTTGCTCCTGCCGACATGGCTATTCTCCTTTGCAAGTCACGAAGTTCAATTACGAGCATCAGGAGCCGTCTTTATGAAAAAGTCTTTGGAAAGAAAGGAGGAAGTCGGGATTGGGATGACTTTATCTTGTCTCTGTAGCCGCTATTCGCATACATATTACACATATTGTCATGAGGGCAAATAACATTTCGCAGTTATTTCTCCTCTTCTTTTTGTAGAAATCCGCAACTTGCACATTCTTAGGTACATACCATTAGTTTGCAAACTATTTGCAAACTGTTTTTTAGTACGCAAATCGAAAATGCGTACTAAATGCGTACTGAATATTACCCGTGTGTAGGCTATAATTCGCTACATTTGCACCGAAATCTCAAGAACGAATTATCAACGCAAATAGCATCCAAACATGGAACTCATTCAAGACATCAGCAGAGTGTTCGGCAAATGGTTTGATGGCGAACAACTGATGGGGGATGAAATCGAATTCATCACCTTTTGCATCATCATCGGTGTACTGCTCATCATCTGCACCATCCTGTTGTTATGTCTCGCCTACGAATCGCATTTATGGCGTAGCATACGATGGGCATTCGAAGACATGTGGTATTATATAAAATTCATCTATCGAAAGATATTATAATATCGAATATGTTTTTAGTGAGGTTGAAGAATCAATATGAACAACTAATAAATTTAAATATATAAGTAAGAACAGAAAATATGAAACGAACTACCTTATTATTCATTATGATGCTCAGCGCAATATGCGGATGGGCACAAACCAACGCTTTCAGCCTGGATGGTTATGTTCGTGATGATTTTACCAATGCTGGCATAGCTGATGCCAATGTGTATCTTTTGAATAATGACAGCATTGTACAGGACAGCGCCAAGACCTTGAGCGGCTATTCTTCAGGATTTTTCAGGTTCAATGTGAAAAGGGACAAGTCATTCCGTTCGTGTATCATCAAAGTGGTGCATCCGTCATATAAAACCAGCTACAGCTTGCGCACGCTGAAGAATGTTGGCAAAAATGCCGGATATGAAGTACCCACGATCTATGTAAACCGTAGAAGTTCCTTTACCGAGCGGACTCTTGACGAGGTGGTAGCGACAGCAACAAAAGTGAAAATGTACTATCGTGGAGATACGATAGTGTATAATGCTGACGCCTTCAACGTGGCCGATGGCAGTATGCTGGATGCGCTGATCAAGCAGATGCCGGGTACAGAACTGAACAAGCAGGGCGAGATATTTGTCAATGGCAAAAAGATAGACAATCTGCTGCTCAACGGCAAAGATTTCTTTCGGGGTAAAAACAAGCTGATGCTGGATAACCTTCCTTACTACGCTGTGAAAGATATCAAGGTGTATGAGCAGACATCAGACAAGGCTAAGGTTCTACATGATGACAGAGCAAAAAAGGATTATGTGATGGACGTAAACCTGAAGAAGGAGTACAGCAAGGGCTATATGGCCAACGTAGAGGCAGGAGGAGGTACGAAGGATGCCTATTTGGCGCGTCTGTTCGGCCTTCGTTTCACCGATGTTTCCCGATTTGCCATTGTGGGAGGCATGAACAATTTGAACATGAGCGACTATTCGTTGAGCGGAAATGACATTGACAATGGGGTGAGGGATGGACGAACTACCAGTAATTTGCTGACTGCCGAACTGATGACTGAGCATAAACGCAACAAGAATGTACTTACTGCGGAACTGAAACGCAAGAAATCGAAGACTGGTGCCGATGAGTTTCAAGAGACTTTCCACATCGATGGAAGCACATTCAGCACATCTCAAAATTCACAAATAGACAAGAATCTCGGTGTGTCGTTATCGAACAAGTACACGCTGAAGATACCTTTCTGGATGGAGAGCACCACACAGCTTCGTTTCAACAACGACAAGGACGACGGCGACATGCTGTATATGGAATCGAATACAGACACACACGGAAGAGGCATATCCATGTTGGATTCATTGTTCAATATGGGCATCGCTGTCAACGACCCGTCAATGATAAGCGCGCGAAAGCGGGCGTCGAACAGTAAGGCGAAGGTGTATGGCGCAGCTCAAGATTTTGGCTTTGCCAAGAATCTTCCTACCACAGACATCATTGAATTAAGCGTAGGAGCGGATTACACCAAGAGCAATTATGATGCAGGACTATTCAACCAGTATTTAACATGGAAATGTGGACGCAGCCAGACTGATGTCTTGGAAGATATCGACCGACCAAGAACCCATGTGGGAGCAAAGGCTGATGTGTCATACAAATTTTCACGCCTCTTGTATAATACAGACTTGAAGTTCTATGCCGGTTACAGGTTCAACCGCGATAAAGACAGGGAAACTATAACCGATTTAGGTTTGTCGTTGATTGACCAGCAAAACAGTTACAACCTCAAGACGATAGAAAATATATTCACAGCAGGTGCCAATTATCACTACGACCGGAAAAATGGCACAAAGAAACTAAGGACGGCAATTGATATCAACCTGCCCCTCTCGGTAATCGATAGGAAAACTGACTATGCACGCTCTGTGGTGGATACCTCTCTGGTGCAGGCACCCGTATTCTTCGAACCGTCGCTCTCATTCTCGCATATAAAATGGAGAGGCAATAATATCTCATCTACATTATGGAGCATCAAGGCCTCTACATCGCTGAAATACAACCTTCCTGTTGCAACGCAATTGATAGCCATTCCACTTACTACCGACCGCATCAACGTCTATCAAGGCAATGCGCACCTGAAGTCGCCTGCCACATGGAATTCGAATCTTTCGTGGAGTTTACCAACGAAAAGCACAAGGACCTATCTTCAGCAAAGCCTTACCTATGCCAACTATATCAACCGAATTGTCAATACATACCGTTTTAATTCGGGTGTATATGTCAATAGACCAGACAATATCAACGGCACTTGGGATATAGAACTTAGCACACGTGGACAGCAGGTAGCAAAATTCTTGAAACTGCCTTTAACAATAAACTACAACATGAAGAACAGTTACCATAGAATGAAGAACTATACAGCAAGCGGCATCACAGGAGAAGCACAACAAATTGACAACAACTCTCTGCACAACTATGCACACATTCAGATAAGAAGTTACTATAAGAAAATTTCTGGTGGATTCAAGATTAGCGCAGACTGGAGAAAGCCCCTGAACGACCAAACTAATATGGGCTATAACAATACATGGGATTTTAAGGGCGATTTTTGGCTCTCAGCCAATTTGCCTGGAGGTGTTGACTGGGAAACCGAATGCGTGTTGGTTAAGCGCCAGGGGTATTCGAGCGATGAACTGAACGAACCGGCATGCGACTGGCGCATAGGACTCTCAAAATCTTTCTTCAAAAACAAATTAGGTGTCAGTCTGAAGGCTATTGACATCCTGAAGCAATACAAGAGCGTGGCTTACGTCGTGAATGAGCGCGGTATCCGCGAGACTCACGCCGTTTCACTTCCCTCATACCTGCTTCTCAGTGTAACATATAAGTTCAACAAACAACCATCTAAGAAGTGAAAATACAGTTTCGGTGGAAGTAACTAAACATAGAGGCAACTGTCACAGGCTTGGATGGGATATAGGTTCCTATAAGGAAGAGCCAGAAGACGATGAAAAGTAATCTCGCAATCCCCCACATACGGTGTTTGATTGATAATTAGTTAGATGACATACCCACCAGTCATATCTTTTATTTCGCTTAAAGATTGACTGGTGAGTGTGTGTGTCTATGTCTGATGAATGTCATTCTTGCTACCTGAATAGCAACTTCTTTACTCGAAAACATTTTCCATTACTTCCGTTTGCCACCTCCTCTCATGAGTCGCTTTCTCATTGCTTCATCCAAGTCATCCTTCGTCTTTCCGTCCCAACGTGAATTGTCGTTGCTGCCACCACCGCCACATGCA
>JAGHUI010000113.1 GCA_018064885.1 Candidatus Minthosoma equi
GGGTTTATTCTGTTTTTGTCTTTACACAGCATAAAAAAACAGCGCAATGGCATTGTTTTTCAAAAAAATGCGTATCTTTGCACCGAAAAGAGGGATTTGTGTCATAATTTCATAGAAATTAATGCTGCCTGATTCCTCACTCAAACTAAAGATAAATATACATCATAAAATGCAAGAGTCATGTTAGACAAGGAGTTTAGTTTCTATCTGGCGCATCAGAATGAGTTGCTGTCAAAATACGAGAATCAGTATATCGCCATAGTAGGCGAGAAAGTGGTTGGTGCCTATCCTACTGCTTCCGAAGCATTATACGATAGTGATGCCAAGTACGCACCTGGTACTTGTCTGATACAGTTGTGTACACCAGGAAACGGAGCATATTCTGTTAGGTCTTATTCACGTGTTTGTTATTAAATATGGCAGCAGTATTAACTATTGATTATGGAAAGCGCGTGTACTCAATAGAGACCACATGCAAGGTTTCTATGCACCACGATGTTGTACGATTCGGTAATGGACGGAAATCTGCCTGATGCAGACATTTTGCTTGGAATGGACGTTATAGGCTTAGGCGATTTTGCTTTAACTGCTCCAGAAGGCAAAACTCTATTCTCGTTCAGCCAGCCTTCGCAATATGCGATAGATTTTAATAAGACTTGAACTCTCATCATCCCCCCTAATCGCAAATGCCTATATTCCCTACATATCACAACACGATTAGCACCAACGTTGGTGCTAATGCGCTGTGTATTATTATTATTTAGAGGTGTATATGGGAACTAATTCGCCGATTATAGAAGAATTATAGAATTGAAAAAAAGCATCCACATGGTGATTCATTAAGAAATTTCCATATATTTCCATTATTCCCAACGCTCTCGTGTCTTCGTCCAGAATTCATCTTCGTTGATTTCCCCTTTCCAAAGCCTACGAGCTTCGGGAATAAAATACTCCAAATAGTGCTGATAGCGTCGTACAGAACGTTCCTGCTGCATGTATTCCAATTGGAAATAACCAAACAGAGGGTCAGCCAGTGTTGCCATAACAAATTGCCGCATGGAATTCTGGTCAAATTTCACCTGCTTTTCCACAATCATTGATCGTCTCAGTTCTTTCTTCAAGTCATTTACCTTCTGGTGGTTCTCTTCTGCTTCATGCAAGTATTCAAAGCCAGCACCTATCACGTTGGCAAAGGATCCCAGTATCTCGTGGCTGTTTGTGCTCATTGAAAAAGACTTTTCATACGAGTGATCTACAACCAGATTGTACTGCCATGCAAACAGGTCTATAAGCTCGGAAACCTCGGCATCAGTCAGTGAATCAAGTGGCATGCTTGTAGCCATGGAGAATAGTTGATTTTGCCTGTCATACATCTTGACAACGCCATTAAGATTGTTCAGTCGCACTTCCATGTTGGACAGACAGCTCTCAACCAAGGCTTCGGCCGCCTCTGCCTTCTGTTTGCGTTCATACCACATCGTAGTGCCAAAAGTCAGTACGATACCCAGGACTGTAGCCGTAAAACCAGTCGTAAAGGAACTGAGCGAATCATGATGGCGCTCCTTCCATGTTTTAATCTTGTTTGATAAATGTAACCTTTTCATTTTCACTATTCTTTAATTCAAAAAAACGTATTAGCAAGAACATCTATTTACATCGCAACGCTGCCAATGTATCCTTGATTGTTGATTTGTTTACTCTTGATACTGGAATCTTTTTTTCAGAACAGAACATGTTGAGGAAGAAGCGTCCATTCGATTCCTCCATTGACTCTACATACTCAAGGTTTACAAGGAAGCCTCGGTGACATTGTACAATGAAGTCATTGCCAGAAAGGTCTTCCTTTAATTGTTTTATAGTGGTACGGATGGTTGTAGTGGTTAGTTGTTCGTTGTCAATAAAGCATAAGTTGGCATAGTTACCCACTGATTCCACATAAATGAAGTTGTGCGGATTTATATTGATATTCTGACCGTTGTAATCAGAATGAAGAACACATTGATTCTCTTCACATGGAGCCGAATCGCTAACGTTCTGCATTGCGTCACATTCTTGCTGCAGTTTCAGCATCTCGTTTATGGCTTGTAATTCATTCCGCTCCCGATACAGGTTTCTTATCCAATAGCAGAGAGTCTGGAAGCCAAGGTTTATGGAGCAGATGTAGAGGGTGGTCGGGAT
>JAGHUI010000046.1 GCA_018064885.1 Candidatus Minthosoma equi
GACCTCCATCGCAATGGGGGTGGTCACCGACTTCGGTGCCAGCGAGATGATCACCTCACGCGAAGCGCCCATCCATCGAGCAATGAGCACCACGCTGACCAATCCCACCAGACAACCCACCAGCTGCGACATAATGATAGGCACAAACTGTCGGCGTATCTGCCCCAGGTGCTGGTACAACGGCACCCCCAGCGCCACGATAGCCGGTTTCAGCCAGAAGTCGATATAGCGGCCACCCTCTTGGTAGGTATCGTAGCTGATGCCTGTCAGCTTCAGGAATACAATCAGCACCGCAATCGTCACCAGAATCGGATTGAGCACCACCCAGCCCGTCCACTTCTGCAGTTGTCGGGCACCATAATAGACGCCGAAAGTCAGGGCCAATAGTACAATATTATTGCTCAGCAGTTCCATAGTTTTTCTTTTTATTATCCGCTTTATTCTTCAGCAGCTGATGTGTCCAGCCCGTAGCCACCAACACCAGAATCGTGCTGATCACCGTTGCCACAACAATAGGCAGCAGCTCTGCCTGGATGATATCGAAGTAGAGCATCAGCGCCACTCCCGGAGGTACAAAGAAGAAGCCTAAGTTCCCAATCAGAAACTCCGAAATCCCCTTCACCCAATCCAGCCGGATCAGTTTCATTTGCAGTAGTGCCGCCAGCAGTAGCATCCCGATGATGCTACTGGGTATGCTGATGCCTGTGAGCCAAACTATCAGTTCTCCGATAGCGAGGCATCCAAAGATGATAAAACATTGACGTATCATAGCCTTATTTTACCTTAATTCCGCAACACTTTGATTTAAATTAATTTATAAGTTCCTGAGCAACAAAATGTTCTTGCTTGAGGCAAGCGGCAAAGTCGAGCGGCTCAGGATTTTGCCATGTCAGATTTTTCACTTATCTTAGTGTTGCAATTCAAAACAAGCAAAAATCCCAACAAGACATGGCAAAGGTACAAATAAAATCTGAGAAACTCACACCTTTTGGTGGAATTTTTTCTATCATGGAGCAATTTGACTCCATGCTATCACCTGTTATTGACTCAACATTGGGTCAGAGATGCTGTAGTATCATCGGGTATCAGTACAGCGAGATAGTCCGTTCGCTGATGAGCGTGTATTTCTGTGGCGGATCATGTGTGGAGGATGTGACTTCACACCTGATGCGTCATCTCTCGTACCATCCAGTGCTTCGTACATGCAGTTCTAATACCATCCTTAGAGCCATCAAGGAACTGACGCAGGATAACATTTCCTATAAATCCGATCAAGGCAAGACCTATGACTTCAATACTGCAGATAAACTTAACACCCTGCTTGTCAACGCTTTGATTTCCACCGGTGAGTTGAAGGATGAGGAAGGTTACGATGTTGATTTTGACCATCAGTTCCTTGAAACTGAGAAATATGATGCAAAGCCGACATACAAGAAATTCCTCGGCTACAGGCCTGGTGTATATGTCATCGGTGACAAGATTGTCTATATCGAGAACAGCGACGGCAACACAAATGTACGCTTTTATCAGGCAGACACCCATAAGAGATTCTTTGCTCTTTTGAAATCCAAGAACATCCGTGTAAATCGTTTCAGAGCCGATTGTGGATCCTGCTCGAAAGAAATCGTCGGTGAGATAGAGAAGCATTGCAAACACTTCTACATCCGTGCAAACCGATGCAGCTCGCTCTACGATGACATCTTCGCGCTTAGGGGATGGAAGACTGAGGAGATCAACGGCATCCAGTTTGAACTCAATTCCATTCTCGTTGAGAAATGGGAAGGTAGGTGCTATCGTCTTGTTATCCAAAGACAAAGGAAGAACCAGTGGCGATCTTGATCTGTGGGGAAGGAGAATACACCTACCGCTGCATCCTGACCAACGACTACAAGTCTTCTACCAGAGATATCGTTGAATTCTACAACCTGCGTGGTGGCAAGGAACGCATCTTTGACGACATGAACAACGGCTTCGGCTGGAACAGACTTCCCAAGTCGTTCATGGCAGAGAACACAGTCTTTCTTCTGCTTACTGCATTGATACACAATTTCTACAAGACCATCATGAGTAGGCTCGACACCAAAGCCTTTGGACTTAAGAAAACAAGTCGCATAAAGGCTTTCGTCTTCAGATTCATCTCCGTACCAGCCAAGTGGATTATGACTGCAAGGCGATATGTGCTGAATATCTACACGGAGAACGGCGCTTATGTCAAGCCATTCAAAACGGAATTTGGTTAAGACTGCTTTCTTTACGGTTAAAATCTGCGTATTACCTCAAGTCGCATCGTGGGGTAAGGGAATGGTGACTACATATTGATGTTGTGCTGTGGCTTTTTACTGAAAGTAGCTACTAACGACTCTTCAAATCTACCCTTAATCGTGCATTGGATGATAGTTGCGGATTTGAGGTTTATATCTTTTTCGTGACCTCACGGATGAACAAAAACTAAAACTCCATGTCATTCCGTCTGTGAATGGCGTGGAGTTTTTTATGACTTTATTACATTATGACATTATGACTTTGTGACTTTTTAACTAATAATTTGTGTTATAGCTTTTAACCTTTTGCTTTTTTATGCGTCTATATAAATAATAGAAAAATATAAGTTTTATGAAGAAAAAAATGCTAAGTTCATTATTGTTGCTGATGTCAGCACATAGCTTCGCTGATAATGTGCCTGCACTAAAGATCATAAATGATTTTCAGGAGTGCAGCATACGGCTTTCTGATATTGATAGGATTCAGTATGCTGAAAATGAAATGATGATCAAGATGAAAGATGGTGATGTGAAAGTTTTCATCATGGACGAGATTAAATCTATGGTTTTCGACAATGTGGAGAACTCTGCTGCTGTCAAGGCTGCTGACAGCAAGTCGGAAAGTAAGGCGGCTTATTTTGATTTGAAAGGCTTGCCTGCGAAGGATGCAAGCAAGAAAGGTGTGTATATAATGAAGATGGGCAAGGAGACCAAGAAGATTGCAAAATGAAAAGATTCATAACTTTAGCTGCTTTGCTCTGGACAATATCGTCTTTCCTTTTTGCTCAGCCTTCGTTGATGATTGAGCGTGTGGGAAATGTTACTGATTATATTCCTACTGCAGACATAGAAGAGATTACGTTTAGCGATGATCTCTCACAGTTCATCATCAAGTCTAATAGCTGTCAGGTCTGTGTGAATCGTGATGAAGTTCTGAATATGGGTTACGCAGAGGCTCCATCTGTGTTTCAGGTGGAGTTTAACGGTGTTGCGGCTAAAATACGTAACCCTTACCTGTTGCAGGGTGTGACGGTGGATATGAATGGTGCTCATGTCACTATCAATAATAGTAACGTGACCAATGAGCTATCGTTTGAGTTGAGTGGAAGCACGTCAGATGGGGCGTTGCTTTATAATGGAGAATACAAAGCTACGCTCATCCTTAATGGAGTAAGCATAACCAACCCTTCGGGGGCTGCAATTGACATAGAATGTGGCAAGCGTATTGCCCTTGAACTGAAGAAGAACACAGAAAATACTCTTATTGATGGAGCTGGGGGAGACTGGAAGGCTGCGCTCTATTGCAAAGGACATCTCGAAATAGATAAGGCAGGAACTCTTAATGTTACAGGCAATACGAAACATGCAATTTCTGCTAAGGAGTACATTCAGCTGAAGAAGTCGGAAGGTACTATAAATGTTCTCGCTGCAAAGGGTGACGGCATACATTGTCAGCAATATTTCCTTGCGAATGGTTACACGCTCAATATCAAGAATGCTGTGGGCGATGGCATTCAAGCAGAACTTAGCGGTGACGAACCATACGAAAAGGAATACGCTGATGGCTCTATTTCCATACAAGGCGGCTCTATCAACATAATTTCTTCTGCAGCTGACATTTCTGGCATGAAAGCTGATGCTGATATCTGTATTAATGAAAATAAGAGTGTTCCATCCATTGCAATTTCCACGACGGGTAATGGCAGCAAAGGCATTAAGACAGATGGAAAATTGGCAATTTCGGCTGGCGATATAAATGTTTCAACGGCAGGTGGCAGATACACAGAGGCTGCAACACGTGCTGGTGGGCGTCCTGGCGGTGGTGGAGGAGGCGGCTGGCCTGGCGGTGGCGAATCGTCAGAGAACGGCTCTTCAGCAAAAGGCATAAAGGCTAAAGGCTCTATTGGCATAACAGGAGGAAATGTGACTGTCAGCACAGCTGGCAATGGCGCGGAAGGTCTTGAGTCAAAGACAAGTGTCACAATCTCAGGCGGTCAGCATTACTTGAAATGTTATGATGATGCTATCAATAGCAGCGGACCTATACAGTTTAATGGTGGTGTTACAGTTTGCTGTTCCACAGGGAATGATGCCATTGACTCTAATTATGGCCGGGCAGGAGCCATTGTGATAGGCAACGGAATTGTGTTTGCTTACACAACGAAAGGTGGTGCGGAAATGGGATTTGACTGTGACAACAACTCGTACATTCAGATTAAAGGAAATGGCATTGGCATAAGTGCAGGAGGAAATCAAGGCGGTTCGAGCGGTGCAACAATTTCTAATGCATCACAAGGTTATGCTTTTGTTACGACTTCGGTAAATTACCAGACGGGCAGATTCTACACCTTGGCTGATGCGTCGGGAAAGAACCTTGTCACATATAGTTTCGAAGGTAATGTCAACAGCAGTTGCTCGCTTGTCACGGCTGCAGGAATGGTGAAGGGCAGCAGCTACACGGTTAAGTACGCTGCTTCTGCTCCAATAGATGCTACGACCGTCTTTCATGGCTTGTATCTTGGCAGTTCAGCCAAAGGAACAACAAATGTGACAAGTTTTACTGCAAAATAGCAGAGATCACAAAATATAAACGAAATGCAAATAACGGACTTATCCATACTTGCACTCTTAAGACAGCCAGGGCAACAGGAACAAGGATTCAGGCTGCTGATGAAGAAGTACGGTGAAAGCATGTACTGGCACATTAGGCGTATAGTGGTAAGCCACGATGATGCAGAGGATGTGTTGCAGGAAACGGCAATATGCATTTATAAGAAAATAAGTCAGTTCAGAGGAGGTGAAGATCAGCTTAAGGCTTGGCTGTATAGGATTGCTACCAATGAATCTCTGACACTTCTGCGCAGCCATACGCGGTTGTTTATGAGCATAGATAACTTGAATCCTTCACTCCTCAATACGATGCTGTCTGAGAATTACATGAATATGGAGGAAAAAGAGTTTCTGTTGCAACAAAAATTGCTCACACTGCCAACTCAGCAACGTATCGTGTTCAATATGCGTTATTACGATGATATGTCGTACGAAGAGATTGCCAAGGTGACAGGCAAGAAAGTAGGCACGTTGAAAGCAAATTATCATTTTGCGAGAACAAAGATTGAAGAAGAACTCAAAAACATTGCGTTATGAAATCGGAAGAAAGAAAAATCAATCCGTTTGTTGAGAACGAAGGTTATGTGGAGCGTCTCGTTTCTGAGGTTACGGAAACTGCTATAACCAAGCGAAAGGACACAAACAGGTATGCGCTATTGATGCGTGCAGCTGCTGCCATGGCACTTGTTGTGACTATAGGTGGGGTGAGCTGGATGTACACGAATAGCCAGAAAGTGGAAGAAGCTCCTCTCGATGCTTTTCTCAACAGCATCAGTGACGAAGAAGCATCAATGCTCGAAAATTACTATGTTGAAGATGTTTATATCGATGAATGGGAATAATAAAACAGTAACTATTATAAAATTTACATTATGAAATCTTTATTTCTTTCCATGTTGCTGCTGATTACAGCAACTGTGGCAAACGCTCAACAGCGTGACAATGAAAATTTTGCTAAACGATTGTTTGAGGCAAGATTAGCCGAAATGTGTCTGCAACTTGATTTATCTGATGAACAGAAATCCAAGTTTGCGCCTATCTACGAGCAGTATTGCCATGAAATGCACGAACTTGGTGGCGGTCGCCCTCCTCTTGGCGATAGAAAGCCTGGACGTCCGGGTATGCGTCCCGAAAGCCAAGGTCATCGTCCAAACAGACCTGGCATGAGACCAAACAAGCCAGGAAACAAGGCTGATGCTTCACGCAAAGAACAGAAAGCTGACCAGAAGCCAGAAGCTAAAGAACCTGTCAGCGATGCTGAAAAGGTTAAGAGGATGAAGGAGCGCATGGAAAAACAAAAGAAAGCTCAGGACATTCGTCTTGCTTATACTGACAAATTTGCCACAGTCCTCAGCGATAAGCAACTCGTGAAATTTTATGATATTGAAAGCAATATCCAAGAAAAACTTCACGAACGTGCCTTCGGTAAACGTCCTCGTAACTGAGGGGTCTTGCCTCGTGTTTATTTCCCTGTCATGAAGGCTTCCTTGATGAGCTTCTGGTGGTATTGATCCTGAATGTCTGTGAGGACTCGCACGGTGCGTCCGTTGGCATTGCGCTCAATGTGTCCGTGTGCATCTGCTGTAAGTTTCTCGTCCTTGGTGGTGAAGGCTGACTCGTTGCTAAGGTAGAGCAATGGGAAGATGTCGTGGAGGATGGCTCCGTTTGCCTGACCTGTTCTGGCGTTGGATGCTTTGTTGCAGTTCAGAATCTGTATCATCTCTGGATAGGTGCCAACGGCTGCGAACTCGTCTATCTGCTCTGGTGTGATGAACTTGGCGCGTGTGAAATCGTATGGCGCAAGAAGGATGTTGAGCTTGCTGTTGAACACGGCAACGACAGCCTGTCCGTCGCCTGCAAAGTTGTACTCTGTGTTGAATGTGCCAATGTCTTTGTTGAAGTAGTCAATGCCGCCTCCCATAGCATAAACCCAATCAATCTTCTTCTCCACCTCTGGGTCTTTGATGAGTGTGGCAAGGCTTGTAAGCGGGCCTACTGCAATGTAGTTGACTTTGTCGGCTGCTTTGATGGAGTCTTTCAACTGTTCAAGCGTGAGGTTCTTGCTGATGTTTTCGTCGGTGATGCCGTAGCGCTCAAGCATGCTGCTCTGCAATTCGGCAAGGCCGTCTGTGCCGTGGAAGTCGCCGCATGATGGCTCTATGCCGTTGAAGGGCTTTTCTGCTCCAAGCACAAGCTGGCTTTTCATGCCGAGATACTTGTTGAGGATTGCGGTGTTTCGGCGTGTGTTCTCTCCTGTGGAGTTGCCGAATGTGGCTACGCAATAGTCGGGCTCAATGTCTGTGAGCACCTTGCTGGCGAGGAAGAGGCAGTAGGCATCGTCGGTGCCAGGGTCGCCGTCGAAGATTGTCAGCACCTTCTCTTCTTTTGGCATTGCTGTATCTATTGCCTCTGATGTCTGTTCTTTACATGATGAGACGGATGCTGAGAGTGCTGTTCCAATGACTAGGAACAAAAGATTTTGAATTTTATTTCTCATAATTCTGTTTTTTTATTTTGTTTATTGTAATGATTTGTGGGGACAAATTTACAGATTTTTATTCAATGAATAATGTTTTTGAGTCTTTTTTTGTGTGTGGATAAGGAAAAAGCGTATCTTTGCACTGGTTTGCTTTTGCAATGAATACAGAGGGGAAAACTTACTTTTTATTTTTATCGGAATGACTTTTTCTTTGTGCATGAAACGCGTGTTCTTTTTCTTGCTTCTTGCTCTGTGCTTCTTTGGCTTTGCTAATGCGCAGAACAACAATGATGGCAAGAAAGAGGTGTCTAACGAGAATATCAACAAATGGCTCAATTCGCCTCAGCTGAGGGAAATGGCTAATCGTCCTGAATTGCAGGCGATGATCTCGCTGTATGCAAAGCAGATTTTCGTAGTGAATGGTGTGGTGTATGGCACGGATGAGTTTGAACCGAAGCCGTATCCTCTGCAGGGGGCAAACATTGAGGTGATGTGTGTGGGTGACTCTACGGAGACGTATGGTGCTGCGTCGAACAGCAACGGTGAGTTTCTCATACCGATTTTCATGCGCCATCATCCGAAGAGCACTGACCTCCGCATCAAGATTTCATACGTGGGAATGGATGGCGTGGACAAGGTGTTCAAGCCTAAGGAGGTGAAGCTGCTGGGGCAGAAGGTGCTGCAGGTGGAGTTTGATTCGCTGGTGCTGCATAGCGATCCGATGACGCTGGCTGAGGCTGAGGTGATTGGCGAATTGAGAAAGATGTACCAGAATGGCGATACGGTGATTTTCAATGCTGATGCCTATGAGATGCCGTCGGGGAGCGTGCTGCTTGACCTCGTCAGACGATTGCCTGGACTTCAGTACATTGGCGGCAAACTGACCTACATGAATCGTGATATTGAGGAGATTCGTCTGAATGGCGACAATTTCTTCAAGCGCGATATGAGCATTGCTTTGCAGAACATGCCTCATGATAAGATGAAGAGCCTGAAGGTGTATGAAGTGCCTGACGATACGCTCGATGTGATGAGCGAGAAGCATCTTGTGATGGATGTTCACAGCAAGGATCCTATGGACAAGGTGTTCTTCGGCAATGCTGGCGTGGGGGTGAAGAGTGATTTTAGCCGTTGGGAACTGAGTGCTGATGTCAGCAGATGGAAGAAGGGTGGGGGACAGCTTCATGCTTCGTTCAGCACATCGGACATTCCTGGGGCTGGTTCCATGACGGAGGATGAGAAGAGAACCAATGCGGCTGCATCGTACGAACAGCAGTTGGGCAATACGAAGGTGGAGGGTGGATTGAATCATGGCTACAACAGGTCGGAATCAAGGCGAGACAGCTACAATAAGGTATTCTTGCCTGACTATACCCAGAATTCTGTTTCTGAATCGCGAAACGGCACAAAGTCAAGGTCGTATTCTGGCAACATCAGGCTTGATGGTCATTGGGGCGAGAATACCTATTGGAACACTCGTGCTGATGTTTCCCAGACGGAAAACTGGGGATGGAACTCTTCTTCTGATTCTATTTCGAATGATGTTAATGCCATCAGTACTACTCGCACGATGAACAGGTCGAAGTCGAACAACAAGAATGTCAGCTGGCGTGGCGGTGTGACAAGGTATTTCGGTGCTGAGCGCAGAACAGAGACTGGCATCAATGCTTCTTTCGGCTACACCGATGGCGAGAGCACAAACTCCAACTATACGTCTTCGCGTTTCTATCAGTTTGGCGACAGCGTTCGCATTGTAAATCATGTTATTGACAATCCTTCGAAGAGAACCAACTGGGGTGCTTCGGCTCGTTTCCGTCATCGTTTTGGCGAGTTCACGAATCTGAGAATAAGCTATGAGTTCAATTATTCCAGGAATGCTGACAGCCAGACGTACAACGATGTTGCGGGCAGTGCTCTGGTGGCTATCGACAGTCTTCATTATGACAATAAATATAAAGATGTGTCGCATGGACCGAGCATGGATTTCAAGTTCGACAATGAGACGTTCATGTTCCAGTTCCTTGGCAAGGCTCAGCCAACGGTGAGAACCGCTAACAACACGCAGTTCACTCGTTTCAATCATAGCAAATATAGTTCGGTGCAGTATCTTGCCAATGCAAGAATGGAGGTCAAGATGCATGACAAGAAGAATAAGCTGACTCTCAGTTATAATGGCGCTAATTCGCTGCCTTCGCCTAACGACATCTCAAGCGTTGTGGATTACTCCAATCCGATGAATATCCGTATGGGCAATCCCGACCTGAAGGAAGCGTTTCGCCATCAGATTGGTGGCGAGTATCAGCTGGGTGCGCTGTTTAGAGTTTCCACCAACTATCATTGGACGGACAATCAGCAGACGACGCTCTCTGTCATTGACCGCAAGACGGGTGTGCGCACTTCCATGCCAGCCAACATAAATGGCAACTGGGGCAGCAATTCGTATGTCTTTGTCACTAAGCCTGTTGGCGATGTAACCATAGCTGCTCTTGCTAACTACAACTACAATCATTCCGTTTCTTACGTTCAGGATTATGGCAATGCTGCTCCTGTGAAGAGCGCAAGCAACTGGCAGCGTCTGGACGGTTCGGTGTTTGCCACTTTCAGCAATAAGTCGCTGGTGACCATCGTCCGTGCCAACTATAGTATGGACTACAACAAAAGCGACTATCTTGCCAATGCCACAAAAGGTCAGCAGGCAGGAGGCAGTCTTAATGTGGAATACACTTTGCCGATAAAGCTGAACGTGAAAGTGAAGAGCGACTTCAACTACAACCGCAAGTTTGGCTTCGAGCTTGCCTCTGCCAACAGATCTGAATATGTATGGAATGCAAGTGCGGAATACAAGTTCCTGAGTATCATCACCGCCTCTGTCGAATGGCTTGACATCCTCAAATCTCAGCAAGGTTTCAATGCTTCCATGTCTGGCACAGGATGGAGCGAAAGCCAGCAGTATGGTAATACCTCGATGGTGCTGATGCGCCTTGCTGTTAAGCTCAATGGCTTCAATGGAGGTAAGCATCCACGTTTACGCCTGCCTATCTGAAAACAATAAGAAATTGTCAAAATAGGATTGATTCTTTTGACTGTGTTTTGCTGTAGAAAGATGCTGTATAAAGACATATTGCAATGAGTGAACTGCAAGCGTAATGAGAGTTGGAGAAAATAAAAAGCGTGTAACCCAAATTGAGTTACACGCTTTTCTATTTTATATTCTTAATTTGCAAATGTTATTTCACCTCCTCGAAAACGACTAATATTGACTATCAATGCGTTAGCATCAGGTGTTGCTCACATGTCGCAAAAACGGAAATAAGCATCCAAAAGCAACATGTAAC
>JAGHUI010000100.1 GCA_018064885.1 Candidatus Minthosoma equi
ATTGAACTGTTTTTTTATGTTTTTATTGTTTCTTTAATGTTTTTTCAATTGGCCCGAAGGGCATAAAATACAATTGCTCGAACTGACGTAATCTTTACACCTAAAAATACAGGAATATGAATAAAGTAGTAGGAATGGGCGAGGCTCTCTGGGATTGCCTGCCTGATGGAAGAAAGCTTGGTGGCGCACCTGCAAATTTCGCTTACCATGTTAGCCAGTTCGGTCTTGAGGGATGTGTTGTCAGTGCTGTTGGCGCAGATCTTCTCGGCCGTGAGATTACTGATATTTTCACAGAAAAGCGTTTGGCATGGAACATCCCGACGGTGGAATATCCAACAGGCACTGTGCAGGTCTGTCTCGATTGCAACGGCATTCCTCAGTATGATATAAAGGAAAATGTGGCATGGGACAACATACCTTACACTCCTGCTCTTGCCGAATTGGCAAAGGAGACAGCTGCCGTGTGCTGGGGCTCCCTGGCTCAGCGCAATGAGGTTAGCCGCAACACAATCAACAAATTCCTCGATGCTATGACTGCCACCGAGAACACCTTGAAGGTGTTTGACATAAATCTGCGTCAGGGTTTCTACACAAAAGATATTATCGAACAGTCATTCCAGAAGTGCAACATCCTGAAGATAAATGATGAGGAGCTTGTGGCAATCAGCAGACTGTTTGGCGGTTTCGAGCCTTCTGCCGAGGAGAACCCAGAGGACATCTTCTGCGGTCTTGACTTCAAAGAGCGATGTATGGCAATCTTGAAGAAGTACGACTTGAAGATGCTCATTCTCACCTGTGGAGTGAACGGCTCGTATGTGTTCACGCCCAATGGTGAAATAAGTTTCCAGGGCACTCCAAAGGTGACGGTAGCAGATACTGTTGGTGCAGGCGATTCGTTCACAGCAACATTCGTAGCGTCTCTCCTGCTCGGCAAATCAGTAAAGGAAGCCCACGAGCGTGCCGTCAAGGTCAGCGCATTCGTATGCACTCAGAACGGAGCGATGCCAGTTATTCCAGAAGAAATGAAGTGATAAAATAGTTAGAATAGGTTTTTCATAAAGTTTAGGTTTTAGTATTTTTATAGTGACAAACGAGTTGGGTGCGAGATGCATCCAATTCGTTTTTTAGCTTTGCAGATGGAGAAATAAATGGTTTTCTTGTGAAAATATGGATGATTATTCTTACATTTGCAACATAATTGCCTAAACAATCACATCGAGTATAGAATGAAAAGATATTTATATTTTGCAATACTGATGGTGGGGGTGGTGTGCGCCTCTTCTTGCTCAAGTCGAAAGAAAGTCGTTGCCGTGTCGCAATGCTCTATGGATGAGTGGCGCGACCAGATGAATGAGGAGATGCGCCGCGAGGCGTTCTTCCATACAGATCTGGATGTTGAGTATCACAGCACAGCCGACAACTCGGAAGAGCAGATTAGGGACATCGAGTCGTTCATCAGCAGAAAGGTGAACTTGATTGTTGTGGCTCCAAACGAGGAGGAAGCTCTGCGGCCTGTGATAGAGAAGGCATACGATGCTGGCATTCCTGTGGTGCTTATTGACCGAAAGGCGAATACAGACAAATACACTGCATATGTCGGCGGCGACAATGTGGAAGTGGGCAGGCTGGCTGCCAGATATATTATCGACAAATTGCCTAACGGAGGAAATATCATAGAGATAGAAGGTTTGGCAAGCTCGTCTTCAAGTCAGGAGAGAAAGCAAGGATTTCATGAGGTGATGGACTGCCATCCTGAGATAAAGATTGTTGCCAGCATGGTGGGCGACTGGCAGCGAAAGAAAGCTTTCAATCAGATGACATCCATTGGCGATAGTCTTGAGGGAGTTGGGGTTGACATTGTGTTTGCCTACAACGACCGCATGGCGATTGGTGCTTATGATTGTTTTATGCAGAATAGCACTAATACACGGAAAACCAAGCCACTCTACATAGGTGTAGATGCACTGATGAACGACAGCATTGGTGTGGGGCGCATTGAGGATGGCACGCTCGAAGCATCATTTCTCTATCCCACTGGCGGCGACAAGGCTATACACACCGCTGCATGCATACTGAATGGGTTGCCATACGAGCGTGAACAGATAATGCAAACCACGCTTGTCAATCATGCCAATGTCCACTTGATGCGCCTTCAGGCAGATCACATTGGCGAACAGGACATGAAGATAGAGTTTCTCAATCAGAAGCTGGACGACTTTTTCAAGCAGTATTCCGCACAGAGAGCCCTGCTCATCACATTTATTATATTAGTAGTTGTGGTGTGTGCATTGCTTGCAGTCAGCATTCGTGCATACCAGACCAAGCATAAGCTGAACGTGAAGCTTGAGTATCAGAAGGATATCTTAAAAAAGCAGCGTGACGAACTGGCTGAGCAGAAAGAGACCGTGGAGAGACAGCGAGACCTGTTGGAAGAGGAGAGAGACAAACTGATGGAACAGACCCTTCATGCCCCTTCTGCAGAGGGAGGAAATGCGCATCCAGAGGACACAGGCAGCAAAGAGCTGGGGGATGATCCATTCTTGAAGAAACTTCATCAAGTCATTGACAAGAACCTTGACAATTCCGATCTTACCGTCGATATGATAGGCGCAGAGGTGAATCTTGGCCGAGTACAGCTTTACCGCAAGTGCAAGGCTGCTTCGGGAATGTCGCCCAACGAGATGCTGAGAACAGCACGACTGAACAAGGCATACCAGCTCTTGCGCGATACAGACATGACTGTGAGCGAAGTAGCCTATTCTGTAGGATTCTCCAGCCCAAGCTATTTCGCAAAGTGCTACAAGGACTTGTTCGGAAAGAATCCTTCCAATGACTCCTAATTTTTATGGTTACACAAATGTTTCTTTTACTCCTAAATTTGTTTCGCTGAAACGAATTTGGGAGTTGTTGCAACAATAATTGCTGTTATAGTTTACAGCAGGTTATAACTTTGCAATGCCGTAAAAGCAACAGCAGCAGCGGTATCACACAGAGAGTATAACAATTTTTTCTAACAGTAAACTTAATACATTATCAAAGCGTATGAAGAACAAAATTCTTTGCATCTTCACCCTGCTCATTCTCTGCTCATCGGCAGCGATGGCACAGATGAAGGTGACGGGTACTGTCATCGACGACTTTGGCGATCCGCTTATGGCAGCCACAGTTCAGGAGACAGGAACAGGCAATGGCGTGGTGACCGACATCGACGGTAAGTTCACCCTGACCATGAAGTCAAACAAGAACACGCTCACCATCTCGTATGTGGGCTACAAGAAGCTGGTGCTTGAACCAAAAGCAGTAATGAACATCCAGATGGAGGTGGACAACGTGCTGCAGGAAATGGTGGTGACAGGTTACACAGTGCAGCGCAAGGCAGACCTCACCGGTGCTGTCAGCGTTGTCAGCGTTGACGACATCGCCAAGCAGAATGAGAACAACCCAATCAAGGCTTTGCAGGGACGTGTGCCAGGCATGAACATCAGCGCCGATGGTAATCCTTCAGGTGCAGCTACTGTCCGCATCCGTGGTAATGGTACTCTCAACAACAACGACCCTCTCTACATCATCGATGGTGTGCCAACCAAGGCTGGTATGCACGAGCTCAACGGCAGCGACATCGAGAGCATTCAGGTGTTGAAAGATGCCGCTTCTGCTTCTATCTACGGTTCTCGTGCTGCCAACGGTGTGATCATCATCACCACAAAGAAGGGCAAGGATGGCAAGGTGAAGGTTGACTTCGACGCAAGTATCGCAGCTTCTTCGTATGTAAATCGTATGAAGGTGCTCAATGCTGAGCAGTGGGGACAGGCATTCTGGCAAGCCCGCATAAACGATGGTCTTGATCCAAACAACAATAACCTCGGCTATCACTTTGATTGGGGATACGACAAGAACGGCAACCCACAGCTTAACAACGTTCAGATGAGTCAGTATCTCGATGCAAACAACACAGTTCAGGCTGCTAATACGGACTGGTTCAAAGAATCTACACGTACTGGTATTGTACAGAACTATAACGTAAATGTAAGCAACGGTAACGAAAAGGGTTCTTCTTTCTTCTCTCTCGGTTACTACAAGAACCTCGGCGTCATCAAAAATTCTGACTTCGAGCGTTTCTCTGCTCGTATGAACACAGAGTATAAGCTTATCGGTGATGTGCTCACTATCGGTGAGAACTTCACATTGAACCGCACTAACGAGGCTTCTGCTCCTGGTGGTTTCCTTGAGAATGCTCTTCAGTTCAACCCTAACTATCCAATATATAATAGTAATGGCGACTATGCTAACCTCACTGGTGGTTATGCTGACCGTGAGAATCCGCTCTCTACTCTCTCTCGTGCAAAGGACAACCGCTACAACTACTGGCGTACTTTCGGTGATGTTCACTTGAACCTCGCTCTCTTCAAAGGCTTCAACTTCCGCACTACATTCGGTATCGACTATAGCCAGAAGCAGCAGCGCTTCTTCACTTATCCTGTTGTTGGCGGTAACGTATCTCGCGATGAGAATGGTGTTGAGGCAAAGCAGGAGCACTGGATGAAGTGGATGTGGAATGCTGTGGCAACATACAATTTTGAGAAGGGTGCTCACCGTGCTGACGCAATGCTCGGTATGGAGCTCAACCGTCAGGATGATGTTTGGTTCTCAGGCTATCGTCAGGACTTCGCAGTTCTCAATCCTGACTACATGTGGCCTTCAGCAGGTACGGAAGGCACTGACAAGGCTTACGGTGGTGGCGGTGGCTACTCGCTCGTTTCTTTCTTCGGTAAGGTCAACTATACTTATGCTGACAAGTACCTTGCAAGCGTTACAATGCGTCGAGATGGTTCGAGCCGATTCGGCAGGAACAACAAGTACGGTACTTTCCCTTCGTTCTCTGCTGGTTGGCGTATCAGTCAGGAGAGTTTCATGGAAAAGACTGGCAGCTGGCTCTCTGACTTGAAGCTTCGTGCTTCGTGGGGTCAGACTGGTAATCAGGAAATCGACAACAACGCTCGTTATACCCTTTACACTACTACTGGTAACCTTAATTTCGGTGGTGACTCATACAACACTGGTTATGACATTCAGGGCACTAACGGTGGTCAGATTCTCAGCAGCGGTTTCAAGCGCGACCAGATAGGAAACGACAACATCAAGTGGGAAACTACTACTCAGACTAACGTCGGTTTCGATTTCAGCATCCTCAATGGTGCTATCTACGGTAGCTTCGATTGGTACAACAAGAAGACTAAGGACATCCTCGTCCACATGCCTGGTGTAGCCGTTATGGGTGAAGGTTCTTGGATGTGGATTAACGCTGGCGAAATGCTCAACCGAGGTGTTGAGTTCAACGCAGGCTACCGTGGCAATGCTGGCGGCTTCAAGTATGACATCACTGGCAACATCGGCACAAACTACAACGAGGTTACTAAGCTTCCTGAGACAATTGCTGCAAACGGCACATTCGGCGGCAACGGTGTAGAAAGCGTGGTAGGTCACCCGATGGGTGCGCAGGTTGGCTACGTGTTCGACGGTATCTTCCAGAATCAAGATGAGGTTGATAACCATGCTGTTCAGGAAGGTGCTGCTGTAGGTCGTATGCGTTTCAAGGATCTCAACGGTGACGGTCAGGTGAACACTAAAGACCAAAAGTGGATTTACGATCCAACTCCAGCATTCACATACGGTATCAACGTGTATCTCCAGTACAAGAACTTCGACTTCACAATGTTCTGGCAGGGCGTTCAGGGTGTTGACGTAATCACTAAGGACTACAAGCAGCAGACTGACCTCTGGGCTGGTGTCAACGTGCCTAACCTCAATAAGGGTATCCGCGTTCTCGATGCTTGGTCTCCAACAAATACAGATTCAAACATCCCTGCCCTCACTACAATGGATACTAACAACGAGACTCGTGTGTCAACATACTATGTGGAAAACGGTTCTTTCCTCAAGTTGCGTACTATTCAGTTCGGCTACAACTTCCCTGAGGCAATAGCAAAGAAGCTCTACATGAGCCGTCTCCGTATGTATCTCTCAGCACAGAATCTCCTTACTGTCAAGAGCTGCCACTATAGCGGAAACGATCCTGAAGTTCCAACCTTCGGTTATCCAATCCCTATGAACGTAACCTTTGGTATCAACGTATCATTCTAAAAGCTCCCTATCATTATGAAGAATATTAAAAACTATATACTCGCTGCCTCTTTAGGAGTGATGGCAGCCTCATGTTCTGACTTCCTCAGCGAGCAGGTGCCACAGGGTACTCTCTCTGATGAGCAGGTCAACACTCCTGAATACGCCGACAAGCAGGTAGTTTCAGCATACGCTATCTTTGCTACTTCTGAGGACATCAACGCCTCATTCTCACTCTGGAACTACGATGTTCGTTCAGACGATGCATACAAGGGCGGTTCTACAACTAACGACGGTGATGTGTTCCATCAGCTCGAAGTAGAGCAGGGCGTGCTCCCTACAAGCTGGAACCTCAATGACATCTGGGTGCGCCTCTACAATTCCATCTCTCGTGTCAATGCTGCAATGCATGCTGTAGAGGGTTGTGATGCAAGTTTCAAGCAGAAGGAACAGCGTCTCGCAGAACTCCACTTCCTCCGTGCATACGCTCACTTCCAGCTCAAGCGTCTCTTCAAGAACATACCTTTCGTAATCGACACAAATCTCACTTATGATGACTACAGTAAGATTTCTAATACTGAGTATAGTAATGATGAAGGTTGGGGTGTTATCGCTAAGGATCTTGAGTATGCTTACGGCATTCTCCCTGAAACTCAGACTGACAAGGGTCGTCCAACAAAGGCTGCCTGTGCTGCTTTCCTTGCTAAGGTCTATCTCTACAAGGCTTACCATCAGGATGATGCAACAAGTCATCAGGTAACTTCCATTAACGAAGCTGAACTCGATTCGGTTATCAAATACACCAACCCTGCTCTTTACACTAAGGTTGGCTACGACCTTGAAAAGGACATCCACAACAACTTCCGTCCTGAAGAGCAGTTCGAGAATGGCTGTGAGTCTCTCTGGGCTATTCAGTATTCTCGCAATGACGGTACTAAGTATGGCAGCCTCAACTTCGGTTACGGACTTATCTGCCCTAACATCGTGAATGTGACTGATGGTGGTTGCGACTTCTACAAGCCATCGCAGAACCTCGTTAATGCTTTCCGTACTGACGACAAGGGATATCCACTTCTTGACAACTTCAATGCAAAGAACTACGATATGGCAGCAGACAATGCTGACCCACGCCTTTTCCTCACAGTTGGTATGCCAGGTCTTCCATACATGTTCAATCAGAACTTCATGATGGATGAGTCTTCAAACTGGAGCCGTTCGGGTGGTCTCTATGGTTACAACGTCACTCTCAAGCACAATGTTGACCCTGCTCTCATCGACCAGTACCTCATCAAGGGCTCTTTCTGGGCATCATCAATGAACCGCATCGTCTTCCGTTATGCTGACGTTATCCTTATGCGTGCTGAAGCATACGCACAGAAGGGTGATACAAAAGAGGCTGTAAATCTCGTAAATGATATTCGTACTCGTGCTGCTGGTTCTACTCAGATGATCAGCAACTATCCTGCAAGATATGGTGTGAAGATCTACTGCAAGCCATACGACAAAAACACAGCTTACTCAAAGGAGCAGGCACTCAAGATGGTCAAGATGGAACGTCGTCTTGAGCTCGCTATGGAGTCAGAGCGATTCTTCGACCTCGTTCGTTGGGGCGACGCAGAGAAGGTGCTCAACGAGTACTTCAATGTGGAAAAGGGACGCTGCAACGTCTATGATGACGCTAAGTTCACAGCAAACAAGAACGAGTATCTCCCTATTCCTCATAGCCAGATTGCTGCTTCAAACGACAACTATAAGCAGAACATCGGTAATTGGTAAAGCCCCCTCCGACTCCCCCAAGGGGGAGGGGAAAATCATTCATCATACATCAAAAATCATAAATGACAATATGAAAGCAATATTTAAATACATAATGTGCGCCGTGGCAGTGGTCTTCGCTTTCGTTTCTTGCTCAAAGAACGACGACTGCTCACTCGACCTCGGCGGCAACTGCCTTGTCGAGCAGATTGCTCTCGACGGTTATGAAGGAACGGTGAGTCTGGATTTGCGTTCTATCATGGTGCGTGTGCCAGAGACTGCCGATGTTAGTGCTCTGAAGGTTACTTCTCTTAAAATCTCTAATGGTGCTAAAGCAAACGTGGCAGAGGGTCAGACTCTCGATATGGTGAACGACCAGAATATCCATGTGACAAACGGTGACCTCTATCTCGACTGGACTCTCTTTGTAATGCGCGACGAGGCTAAACTCCTCTACTTGGTAATCAACGATATCTATAACGGTATGATTGACGAGGAGAACAAGACCGTCACGGTGTATGTTCCTGGTGGTGTTGATATCACCAATGCAGTAGCATCATACGAATTGTCGCCATATGCCACATCAGACCTTCCTGATGGTTCAGCGTATGACTTCAGCGAACCTGTTAAGATGAAAATCTCTAACAATACTGCTAATAGCGAATATACAGTTAATGTAATTGCCATCGACAAGCCAAAGGCACTCTTCCTCGGTGCGGCTTCTGACATGAGTATGCTCGACAATGAGGCTCTCGCTGCGTGTGTATGGATGCTCGCAAATGTTCCTGAGTCTATGTACGCTTCGTTCGCTGACATCAAGGCTGGCAATATCGACCTCTCTGAGTGTAAGCTTATGTGGTGGCACTACCATGAGGATGGTGGCGTGGACGGTCACGACCCATTCACAAAGAAGGCTACTGAGGCTCTTGATGCCAAGAATCAGCTCCGCGACTTCTACGAGAACGGCGGTAGTCTCTTCCTCACTCGATACGCTTCTATCCTCCCTTCATTCATCGGTGTTACTGGCGATGACGAGTGGACAACACCACAGAACTGCTGGGGTGGCAACGAGGCTGACGCTGAACTTTGTGGCGGTCCTTGGGACTTCGTGAAGTATGATGCTTCTCACCCTCTCTTCGCTGGTACTATCGATGGTGACGATCCAAATCGCATTTACTGTACTGATAAGGGTTACTATATCACCAACTCTACCGCTCAGTACCACATCGGTGAGGACTGGGGTGGTTATGCAAGCCACGATGCTTGGGTAGCTCGCAACGGTGGTAAGATTATCGGTGTTGGTGGCGACGGTGCTATCGTAGCATGGGAATACCCAGCTCACGACGGTAAGGGTGGCATCATCTGTATCGGTTCTGGTTGCTACGACTGGTACTCTTACACATTCGGGGATGGCTACACAGCGAAGTTCCACAAGAACATCGAAATCATGACTAAGAATGCAATCAATTATCTCACAAAGTAATCTTAAACGAAAGTAATGAAAAATATCATATTATCAAGTCTCATGCTGTCAGCCCTCGTGCTGACAGCGTGCAGCGCAGAAAAATTCGAAGGTGATGCTCCTAAGGATTGGGATGGCAATCTAATGCTCTTCGCTCCTACTGAGGATGCAAGCTTCAGCACTTACTACATGCCTGAAATCGGACGTGTAGGCGATCCTATGCCTTTCTACGATCAGAAGGCAGGCGAGTTCAAGGTGCTCTATCTGCAAGAGTTCAACAACAACGACCCTTACTGCTATCACCCATTCTACGGTGTCAGCACAAAGGACGGTGCAAACTATCAGGGGCTTGGCGAGGTGCTTCCTACTGGCAGGTCAAAGAACGAGGCTGATGCGGCTCTCGGCACTGGTTGCGCTGTGTACAACGAGGCTGATGGGCTCTACTATATCTACTATACTGGTCACACTGCGAAGGAGGTCGTGATGCGTGCCACATCGCCTGACTTCAAGTCTTGGACAAAGGACAAGGCATGGGTTCTCAGGGGTGCTGAGTATGGATACTCTGAGACTGATTTCCGCGACCCACAGGTCTTCAAGACTGAGGATGGCAAGTGGCACATGGTCATCTCAAGCCACCTTAAGTTTGCTGAGTTCGTTTCGGACAATATGAAGGACTGGAAACATGTGGGCGAGTTCCCTATGATTTGGGACCGTATGCTTGAGTGCCCAGACATCTTCAAGATGGGTGACTATTGGTATTTCGTGTATAGCGAAGCATTCCTTTCGGACTGGAGCCGCAAGGTTAAGTACATGATGGCTGACTCTTGGGAAAACCTGAAGAAACGCTTCAAGGGTGGCGATGGCGCCGACTGGCCGAATGACGGCAAGGAAGGCGTGCTCGACACTCGTGCCTTCTATGCCGGCAAGACTGCCTCAAACGGTACCGACCGCTACATCTGGGGTTGGTGTCCATACCGTTCGGGTGTGACTAACGACGACAAGAACATCAACGTAGGCAACGGAACGAAAAACGAAAACGATGGTACAGTGCAGAAAAATGAGCCAGAGTGGTCTGGTGCTCTCGTTTGCCACAAGCTCATTCAGCATGCTGACGGTACACTTACGATAGGTAAGGTTCCTGCAATGGATGCTAAGTACAACAAGCCTGCCGAGGTTAAGATTGCGGAGAAGGGCGACGATGGCAAGACTTATGTTGCGTACAACCGTCTCGGTGCCCACAACCACATATCCTTCACTGCCAAGACTGCCAACGATGGCGACCGCTTTGGCGTTAGCTTCTGTTTTGGTTATGTTTATGTGAAGGAGATAGACAAGAATACAGGTCTTGAGGTTGATGTGCCAGTACATTCAAAGCGCTACACTCTCATGGTTAACCCAGAGGGAAACGACCGTCGCAAGGTCAACTTCGAGCAGGAGGGTCCTTTCAGCTTGGGCTTCATCCCAGGTGCCGATGGATACATCTTCCCACGTCCAACAGACAACACTTACCATGTTGATATCTACACCGACAACTCGGTTGTCACCATGTACATCAACGGCGACTACGGTTGCACTCAGCGCATCTATGGTATCCAGAAGAACTGCTGGAGCATCAACACTTACGGCAACGACGTTACTGTAACCGATGTCAAGGTGTCTCAGTATTAAATTGAAGGGAATTTAAGAGTAGTGAATTCACTCCCCTTAAATTCCTTTAAATTCCCTAACAATATGAAAAAAAGAATTACAACTAAAATATATACTTCACTCTTCATACTTCACTCTTCATTCTTTGCAGGCATGAATGCTCAGACCGTCACCCCTCAGGCTTGCGAGCAGAGCATCGTCACTCCTAAGGCTCAGGGTCGCTATCTCTGGCTTCCTGTTCAGGAGAGTGCTCCCGAGGGCAAGGTGCAGATAATTGCAGGCAATACATTCGTGATGGAACAGAATGTACGTATGGCACGCGAGACAGTGGACTACTATCTGCCTCTCGACCTTCAGCCTTATCAGCAGAAGGGTGGGGTGTTCAAGGTTGTTGTGCAGAATGTGCCAACAGGCTGCATCTGTTTCAACAAAATGGTTCAGAATGACGACATCAACTATCAGCTCATCAACGAGCCTTTCCGTCCTGCATATCACCACACTCCTAAGCGTGGCTGGATGAACGACCCTAATGGTATGTTCTACCTCAACGGCACATGGCATCTCTACTACCAGTACAACCCTTACGGTTCTATGTGGGGCAACATGCATTGGGCTCACTCAACATCTACCGACCTCGTGAACTGGAAGGATGAGGGCATAGCTCTGGCTCCAGATGCTTGGGGAACAATGTTCTCTGGTTCATGCGTGGTAGATAAAGACAACACAGCTGGATTCGGCAAAGACGCTGTCATTGCCATGTACACCACAAGCCGTCCAACTCCATTCGGGGGTGATGTTCAGGCTCAGGCACTTGCATACAGCACCGATGGCGGCATGACCTTCACCAAGTATGAGGGCAACCCAGTCCTCACTGCCGATATTGTTGACTTCCGTGATCCTAACCCATTCTGGAACGAGGACATCAAGGCTTGGAACCTCATCATGGCAAGCGGTCAGGAGATGCGTCTCTATTCTTCTCCTAACCTCAAGGACTGGAAGGAAGAGTCACGCTTCGGCAAGGAACTCGGCTGTCATGGTGGCGTGTGGGAATGCCCAGACCTGATGAAAGTTCCTGTAATGGAAAATGGTAAATCCGTAAATGGTAAATATAAGTGGGTTCTCTTCTGCAACATCAACCCTGGCTTCATCTATGGCGGTTCGGCTACTCAGTACTTCGTAGGCGATTTCGATGGTCACAAGTTCACTGTTGACAATGAAGCTCGCTATGCTGATGGCAACGCTCTCTGGCAAGATTACGGCAAGGATCACTACGCTACAGTGTCGTTCTACAACGCTCCTGACGGCCGTCACCCAATGATTGCATGGATGAGCAACTGGCAGTATGCCAACGACGTGCCAACCAAGCAGTATCGTTCAGCCAACAGCATTGTGCGTGACCCATTCCTCTACAAGGTTGGCAATGAGTACTTCCTTGGCTCACGTCCTGCTCCTGAGTATGACAAGGCTGGTCTTGACAAGCAGATTAAGATTAAAGGCTCATGCACTGTCACTCTCTCAAACGCTGAGGGCGAAGAGGCTACTATCACTTACGATCAGAAGGCAATGACTCTCACTTTCGACCGCAGCAAGAGCGGACAGGTGGATTTCAGCAAAGACTTCGCTGTGAAGACCGTAGCTCCTGTTCACCGCAAGCTCACTTCGCTCCGCATCTTTGTGGATAACTCTTCTGTAGAGGTGTTCGGCAATAACGGTGAGGTGGTTCTCACCAACCTCGTATTCCCTAAGGCAAAGCTCGACAAAATCACGGTAAAATAATTCGTCAATTCGATTAATCGGTTAATCGATGATTCGATAAAAAAATAAATTATGAAAAGCAATAAAGTAGCAATCGTCAGCGTAATGCTGTGCTTCTTTGCCATGGGATTCGTCGATCTCGTGGGCATAGCAAGCAACTACGTGAAGGAAGACCTCCAGCTCACAGACTCGGTGGCTAACATCTTCCCATCCCTCGTGTTCTTCTGGTTCCTCCTGTTCAGTGTGCCAACAGGCATGTTGATGAACAAGATAGGTCGCAAGAACACAGTGCTCGTGTCTCTCGCAGTGACAGTGGTGTCTCTTGTTCTTCCACTTTTCGGCGAGACATTCCCAATCATGCTCATTGCCTTCTCACTCCTCGGCATTGGCAATGCTATCATGCAGACTTCGCTCAATCCACTGGTAACCACTGTGATGGGTGGCGGCAATCTCGCTTCCACACTCACATTCGGTCAGTTCATCAAGGCTATCGCATCGTTCCTTGCTCCTTACCTTGCTATGTGGGGTGCAACAGCTGTGATTCCTTCGTTTGGCTACGACTGGCGCATCCTCTTCGCCATCTACTTCGTGGTAGGTGCCATCGCAACAGCTGTGCTTTGGGCTACACCAATAGCAGAACAGCCAATCGAGGGCAAAGCGTCTGGTTTCGTTGACTGCCTCAAGCTTCTTGGCAAGCCAATCGTGCTTCTTTCATTCCTTGGCATCATGTGCCATGTGGGCATCGACGTAGGCACTAACACCACTGCACCAAAGCTTCTCATCGAGCGCCTTGGCATGGATCTCAACGAGGCAGCATTCGCCACTTCGCTCTACTTCATCTTCCGTACCATCGGCTGCTTCACAGGCTCATTCTTCCTCCGTGTGTTGAAGACTCGCACATTCTTCATCATCTCTGTCATCATGATGGCTCTGTCGATGGCAGGTATGTGGATTGGCACTGAGCAGTGGATGCTCTACACAGCCATCGCACTCGTAGGCTACGGCAACTCAAACGTATTCTCTATCTGCTTCGCCAATGCGCTCCAGTCAGTGCCAGACAAGCAGAACGAGGTGAGTGGATTGATGATCATGGGTCTCTTCGGTGGCACAGTATTCCCACTCTTCATGGGCTTTGCCAGCGACGCTATGGGACAGGCAGGTGCTGTGCTCGTCATGGCAATCGGTGTTGCTTACCTCTTCACCTACATCCGCAAATTGTAAGTGTTCGTTCAAACCTATATAACTAAACTATCCGCAAACATCTGATTCTCTGAGTTCTTGTGAACTTACTAAACGAACTGATGTTTGTGGATGGTTAGTTAGTAACATATAAGAGATCTTTTTTACAGGAAACCGCGAAGTCATAGATTTTTTATATCTGAGATTATGGGGGCGTGTCAAAAGTAACTGACACGCTCCCTTTGTCCATAAGCATAACTCCATAGGAAGTAACCCCTTACGGGAGTACATGCTATGGAATCATGTCTGTTTCAAGTCTTATAATGCTTCGCCCCACACCTCGCAGTATTCCTGTTTAGTCAAATTGAGAGTCTTGGTATTCATGTCAGCAGAGCATGACGTGAAATTCAAGACATTCTTGCCTAAAGGAACAAACAGGACCAACTCACAGCCATCAAGTCAGGAACGGTGTCAGAGCTACTGATGCTGCCCGTAACCAAATGTTATTCTAATTCTTATAAAAGAAGTATAAAAGAGTGAGAGGAAACCACGCCATTGCGACGTGATTTCTTCTCATGTTATGTTTGTGGGTCACTTCAAAACCTGTCCCTTGACCCTATGATCAACAATGCACCCACCAGCGTGTGCCGATGGGTGCATATTTATGTGTCGTTGCTTACTGCCTTTTCTAAGGCAATAGCGGCTTATTCGTAGATCAGCTTGTAAACCTTGCCAGCAGTGATGGTCGAACCTGCTTTCGTACCAATTACTGTTTCGCCTACCTTTACCTTATATTCATAAGAGCTTCTTTTCATTGGCAGATAAGCCTTACCACCATTAGGAATTGTTGTAGTCAAAGCGGCAGCGCCAGAGTTTCTTGTCTGGAAGTTTAAGGAACTTGTCACTTGAAGTCCTAAGCCTTTCATAGGATACGTATTTCCTCCAATAACCATATCCATACTTACTTCAATCTCAGAACCACTGTTGTTGTGCACGCAAACTAATGCCAGGTCTGGAACCAACTGCATATTGGCTGCCAGCTTTTCACCAACTACGCTCGCCTCACCCCACATAGGGATGTCGGTGGAATTATTCACAATGTCAACCATATTGAATCCACTAAAAAGGAAAGTGGCGTCTATTTCCAGACCCTCTCCCATTTCACTCCAATCCATAATTTTACCACCACTCATTACAGTCGGATTGTTGCCATGTAAGAAATACAAAATCTTATCATTGGAAATCGAGGCTGGTACTAGATCTGACTCGAACTCATTAGTGCTACTTTTGAATTCGAATTCTACCATGCCAACCTCACCTCCTAGAACGCCTCCCATATCCTCTGGATTTTTCATGTAGATGCCATAGAGCTTGTCGCCATTCTTCCAGCCGGTAATCTTGAAGGCATAATCATAACCTTCAACACCCTCTACGTATGCGCGGGTCTCAGTGCTGTTAGGGGCAGTGGCAGAGAGGTAGAGCTTGTGCATCTCTGGCTGCTGCTCTGCAGGTGCCTGTACTTCGTCCAAATCGTTAGAGCATGAGGTCATACCCATGCAGAGTGCCAACATCAAAGCGCTGGCAAGTGAAAAATACTTCTTCATTGTCTTTGTTTTTTTTTTGATGTTAGTGAATTAAAAGTTTTCTTCGTCAAAAATGATGTCGGTACCATTGTTGATTGTCACAGGGCCTTCGTTGTAGCCTCCACTTCTGCAGATGATTTCCGCCTGCTTCACCTCAATGATTTCCACTTGAGGCTTTTCGTAGTTTTTCTTTTTCATTGTGATTTTGTTTTTTTAAGTTATTATTAGTAATGTATATACACGAAAAGCCTGCTGCAAACACTCGCATAGAGTGCTCGCAGCAGGCTGTATAGTTTGCTGTAATTGCTTGAAATTAAATCACTTGCATTACCCCCCCCCTATGGCGCAAAACAAGCGTTCAGAAGACCAAATGCTGCCCTTGCCCATTGGAGAGAGGCTGAGGGAGAGGCAGGCTTCTGTGCGAAGTGCGTATGTAGGAGTTGTGTAAGGCAT
>JAGHUI010000103.1 GCA_018064885.1 Candidatus Minthosoma equi
GTGAGTGCAAAATCGTGATGCAAAATTACACATTATATTTATAATACCTCATACCCGAATTGTTGGAAATATAACCATTTCTTCGGTTTCTGTCTATATTATACAAGAGATTGAATGAAGAACCGCCTATCGTGACCACAAGATCAAGGAGAATCCGAATGGCTTCCTTGACAGAATAGACACGATTTTTACAGAAAAAGTTTAAGTGAATTCAAAATGTTTCTTAAATAATTAAGCCTAAAGTTTAATTACACCTTCATATTGTTGCACAATTAATGTATTTATTATAACTTTGCAGTCAAATAATTAAATCGAACGATATAAGAATGGAAAAGATTGATATTTTGCGTACAATTCGTGCGCACGGCTTTATGGCAAAGGACATAGCAGAGAAACTGGGTATTACCACAGTAGCGATGTCGCAACAGATTACGGGTAACCCTCGTCTTGAGACTCTTCGCAAGATTGCAGACGCTATAGGTTGTAATGTTGCAGATTTCTTTTATCAAGTGGATGAAAGTGGTAATGACATACAAGTTGAGAATGAATTTAACGATACTAATCCGCAAAATAATGAAATCTTATACTGCCCACGTTGTGGTACAAAGTTCGTGGTCGTAGGTGATACAAAAAATTAAACAATTAAAACGCAAACGAAAATACATGTTAAATCATGAAGAGAAAGCTGGTATATAATATTGCTACATTCTTTTTGTCTAAACTTTACGAGTATGGACGAAACGTAAAGAAAAGTGATTTGTCGAACTGGGCTAGTAGAGAACTATCACGTTTTGATCCAAAGATGGATTCAAGGGAATATTCGTTTTATAAACAAGCTGCGTTTGATCTTCTCTCGGAAGAAAATTTATTAGTTTTCACCAAAGATGAAGTTTCAGTAGGAATTACGGAAAAAGGATGTGATGTTTTCATAAAATACCAATCTATTGAAAAATACATCGTTAATATGAAAAATAAGAAAAGAAGGAATGAACAACTTGATTTGGCAATCAAGATTATTTCTTTAATATCTGCTATATGCGGCGCAACTTCTACCATTATTGGCTTTCTGCTAAACACTGGCGGTTTTATTTATCTGGGAAATTTGTTCTTTGGTTTTGTGTTGGGCTTGTGTTTTAATGCATGTAAGTCTTTCCTTATGAGCCTATCTTTATTTACGAATAAGTCAAAATAAATATATCTATTTGTAAAAAAAGAGCACAAAAAAGAGGAGCCACATGACTAGCCACATGGTTCCCCATCTAGGTGTTCACTTCGGAATAATCCTTATTGTGAATTGCTTACAGGTGCAAAGGTACAAAGTTTTTTTAAAATAAACAAGAAAATAACAACAAAAACAGTATGAGCAAAGAAATACAGCATATATTAGGCCTCGATTTAGGCACAAACTCCATAGGATGGGCACTTATCGAGATTGACCACCTTCGTCGCATTGTTCACATTATGATGCTTGGTTCTCGCATCATACCAATGGCTTCCTCTGAAATCTCTAAATTCGAGAATGGAAGTCATCTGGATAGTGCTGCTGCAAAACGTAGATCGTATAAACAGCCACGCCGCATGAACGAGCGCTTCATACTACGACGCGACCGTCTTAACTATGTTCTGAACCTTTATTCCATGCTTCCTGTGCACTATAAACTCGAGATAGATTTCGAAACGACCGAGGGTCTTCATTCGGGAAAATTCAAGTATGGCAAGGAGCCCAAAATTGCTTATCGCATTAACGAGGAGAGACACAAGGATGGTAGGCGCGACAAATATGACTTTATATTTCAGGACCAGTATGACGAAATGGTAAAAGACCTAAAGCAGAAGCATCCGCATCTCCGACATAATTACATACCCAAGGACTGGACACTCTACTATTTGCGCAAAAAGGCGCTGACGGAAGAAATAACCTTGGAACAACTCTCGTGGGTGTTGCATTCGTTCAACAAGAAGCGTGGCTACGAGAAGGTGGAAGGCGTTTATGACGATGCAAAGGATGCAGAAACACGCATCTGCTCAGTAACAGACATCAAGGCAGATGGTAATCATTATACTATACAACTTACTGATGAAAACAACCCTTCATGGCACTTTACCTATCAGCAGGAATCGTCTCACCCGATGGCATCCATCGGAGACTTCAAGCAGATGGAAATTGAAAGTTCTTACGATGACGAAGGCAACTATGATGAAGGGAAAACAAAGTACATCATCAAGGAAATCATTTCCCTACAGGCGGTTCAGTGCAACGCCGAAGGCAAGAAGTTTCAGGCAGTCTTTGATAATGGTTGGGAATGTCAATTGGGCAAACTCCTACAAACAAATACACCATCCACACTTATCTGCACTGAGGAATACAGACATGACGGTACGATGAAGAGTCGTTCCGTAACTCTTGTTGAGGAAAAAGACAAGAAAAAGAACTGGGCCTACATCAAACTGGGAACAGAGACACGGATTGCAAAATACAATCGCGAACACGGCACCCGTGGTGTGGCATCGTACATCTACGACAATCTCCTGAGTGACAACCACGACCGTCTGCATACGAAGATTATCGGTGGCTTGGTGGAATCAATCGACCGCACCTTCTATCACGATGAGGTCGTTGCCATCCTGACGCAGCAGGCAAAGTACCATAACGATTTCTCCGACCATTATCGAGAGGCCGTTGAGGGGCTTTATCCACACAACGAGGGTCATCGGCATCTGCTGATGCAACAGTCGTTTGCTCAGCTTGTGGCTGACGACATCCTGTTCTATCAGCGAGAGCTGAAGTCAAAGAAGTCGGAAATAGACAACTGCCGTTTTGAGGAGTACAAATACAAGACGAAAGACGGTAAAGAAGTGGTGCGTCCTGCAAAGGCTGCCCATACAGCTAATCCCTATCACCAGGAGTTCCGCATCTGGAAGTTCATCAACCAGCTTCGTATCTACGAAGAACCCAACGAGGAGCACGCCTCACCCCTTGATGTCACAGAGCAATATCTTACACTGGAAAACAAAAATGAAGTAAAAGCGGCGCTCTTTGACGAGTTCCAGAAGCACAAGACGATAAAGCTCAGTGTGTTGAAGAAAGCTTTCTTTAAGCTGCCTTACAAAAGCAAGGGCTTCACCTGGAACTATCCGTCCGACCACGAGGAGAAAGGCAACGAAACACGCTATGAGTTCATGACCCGCCTACGCAAGGTGAAAGACTTTGATTGGGAAAAATTCCTGAACGCTACGCATCTGGACAACGGCAAACCTGTCAGCAACGAATACATGCTCTGGCACTTCTTCTATAGCGTGAAGCTCAAAAGACAGCGAAGCAAAGGATTACCCACTCTCATAGGACGACTGCTGTCTTACGCACAGATGTCACAGGACTTTTGCGACGAGATTGTGAAGCAGTTCTCCACCTTCGGCAGTTACAAGAGTCAGTATGGTGCTTACTCTGAAAAAGCTCTACTGAAACTGCTGCCCATGATGCGTTGTGGCAAGTATTGGGATGCAAAAGCAGTAGAAAAAATTACTGGCGTCGTGAATGATAAAGATTGTCAAGGCATGATAGAAGAAGGTTCTGACGAACGTAATGGAGCTGTGAATATCGCGTATGGTGATAAACTGCTTGCCCTCAACAAAGAGCGTTGGCAGTCCCCTCATGATATTCGACAGTACCTGAAGAAAGGATTCAAGAAGAATTCGCTGAAGAATCCTATCGTGAAAAAGGTGGTGAGAGAGATGCTGAACGTGGTACATGACATCTGGCAATACAACCTTCAGCGTGATGCCAATTTCCACTTTGACGAGATTCATGTAGAGCTAGGGCGCGAGCTGAAGAAGTCACCCAATCAGAAAGCAAATGATGTCAAGACTATCAAGGAGAACCAGCGTGCCAACCATCGGGCAGAACTCTTACTGCGCAAGTTGGGCTTGAATGACAAGTCGCCATTCCTGCGCGAGAAGTATCGCATCTACGAGGATTGCATTATGTCTGCCATACGTTTCGATAAGCCGGACACCAAATATAGTTATGTGGATGAGGATGGTAATACACAACAAGTCGCAAAGAGCGACCTCATGACCTGGCAGAAGGATATGGACCTATTCCGCAAGAACATGAAGACCTACATGCTGTGGCTCAACAAACGCTTCTCCTCTCCATACACAGGTCTTGAAATTGAGTTCAAGGAAATCTTCGACAGAACTAAGTACGAGCGCGAACATACCTTCCCACAGGAGCGCATAACGCTCAATTCGCTGAAGAACCTCTTCATGTGCGAGACGGCAATCAACGATGCCAAGAAGGCGATGACGGGCATGGAGTTCATCAAAGAGAAAGGTGGGAAACTGGTAAAGGGATTCCGTGTTCTCACCGAAGAGCAATACCGTAAATGGGTTGACGACAACGTACACGACCCGCAACGTCGGGAGATTCTGCTCAGCGAACAGATTCCTAATCGTTTTACCGACAATCAGCTTAACAATACGCGTTACATCAGCCGTCTTGCCACAACACTACTCAGTCGTATCGTGCGCACAGAAGAAGAACAAGGGGCACGTGCAGCAGGTATCGTTACTGTGAACGGCAGCGTGACTTCCATGCTACGTCGCGACTGGCGTATGGGTGAGGTGTGGAACGAACTGATAGCTCCTCGTTTCCTGCGCATGAACAGAGAAATCGAGAAACTGACTGGCGAGCCTTCATATTTGTTTGGTCAGGAGCGAGAGATAGATGGCAAGATGGTGTTCATTCCCGATGTGCCAGAACAATTACGCGATGGTTTTGAGAAAAAACGCATCGACCATCGGCACCATGCACTTGATGCACTCGTGGTAGCCCTCACTCACAGAAACCACAACAACTACATCAATAATGTGGCTGGTTCCAAGGACTCGGAGGGAGCACTTGAAATGCGCAAGGCACTCAAACAAAAGTACACAATCACCAAGACACTTAAAGATAAGACTAAGGAAACACGGTTCTTGCCCCCTGCTCAGTACAAGGAGTGTGGCAAGGTGATTTCCTACAAATATACTTATACCCGCCAGGATGGTAAAGCTGTCACGTCTGCACAATTTGACAAAGTGGTGCTTGAGGCTCTTTTCAATACGCTGGTCACATTCAAGCGGAATGCACGCATCATGTCACCCCGCCAGAATGTATATCAACATTGGGACGAGGAGAAGGGACGTATAGTTACTATACAAGAGGAAGGCCTGAAAGATAGAAGAAAATGGTGTTTTAGACAAGAGATTACGCCAACAACCACTATCTATGGTCAACGAATTGTGGAAGGAGAAACGTACCTACAGACGAAATGGAATCATTCGCTGGAGTCGTTTGCTTCAATTTCCAAAGACAAGATTGAGGGTGCTATAGAAGCCATCGCAGACGTGACCATTCAAAGAGGGCACTGAAAAACCCTCCATGTTTTGAGTCGTTTTCCCGCACGCCTACGATTTTTTCGCCTTTGCGCGGGAGCTGACTAAAATCCAAGTCGTTCTTT
>JAGHUI010000098.1 GCA_018064885.1 Candidatus Minthosoma equi
TATCAATGCTTTATGTTTTTACAGAATCATAGTTTAGCCGTTTTAATCGAAAATGTTAATTTGGGATTTATATAAACAAATAAAGCTATTTACCAATCTAACAATAAAAATTAAACATTTACTCATAGATTTATAGGATAAAATGAAAAATTGTTGCAATAAAAATAGTTTTACTGAATAATATGTTTTATATTTGCACAGTAAAATTTAAAGTGGTAAAAATATTTTTCACGAAAAATTAATAATAAGTTTTATAGAAAAATATAAAATAATAAAACAAATTATATATTGAACATGGCAAAAACAATTGCAATTCTTAACTTCAAAGGAGGAGTAGGCAAGACAACAACAGCAATTAACTTGGGAGCTGCTATGAATCTTTTGAAGAAAAAAGTCCTTCTAATTGACTTGGATTTTCAATGTAATACAACTTACACTCTTAACTTTGAAGTAGGTGATGGAGAAACCATTTATGATGCGATGCTTGCAAAAGAAGAAGCAGAACTCCCTATCTACGAATACAAAGATGGTTTTGACTTTGTACCTGCAAGCATTCAACTTGAAACAATAGGTGAACAATTAGTGAGCAGACTCAGAAAAGAAGAAATACTAAAGAGAATTGTTCGCCCTTATGCAGTGCTTTACGATTACATCATTATAGACTGTCCACCTAACGGAGGAATACTTAACATCAATGCTATGTCTGCTTCCGATTCATTGCTCGTACCAATCGACTGTGAAGTCTATTCACTTCAAGGTATGAAGATGATTACAGACAAATTCCGAGAGGTTAAAGAATACATCAATCCAGAACTTGAAATTGAAGGATATCTTCTCACCCGTTATGATGGACGTCTTGCTCTCCATAAGATGGCAGCTGCTCAGATGCATCAGAAATACCCAAATCAAGTATTCAATGCAAGAATAAGAAGAAACACAGATCTATCAAAAACTCCAGCTGAACATCAAACAATCTTTGATTACAATCCTCAAGCTATCGGTGCCGAAGACTACATGCAACTCGCAAGGGAAATTACAGGTATTAAAAGAAAATCAACAGCAAAAAAATAAAAATACAAATAAAGATAAATGTAAACATTGTAAATGGGAAATAAATTTTTCTTGAAAAATTGTTTGCAAGTAATAGGGTTTTACATAAAAATATAAAATTATAAAACTTACGATAAGAAAATGGCAGTAAAGAAAAAACAAATCGACCTTGGAAGATCAATGGAAGAATTCGATAAGAATATCGAAGCTCAGAAAGTAAATGCACCAAATATATTGGAAACACTAGCACCAATTGAACAACATGCTCCAAAGAAGGAAGTAAAAGTATTTGACCGCAAAAAAGAGAGACCTGACCAAAAGTGCATTCACTTTGATAGATTAACAACGATGCGAGTGAACGAAATAAAGAATTGGAAAAGCATTCTTGGAGAAAAAACAACTGTAGAAGATATTGTGTATGATGCTGTCCAGGAATATCTCGCAAAATACTACGAAGCAATAAAAACAAAGTTTGAACAGACTTACTAATTTGTCCGACAAAACTATAGCGATACTTCTTACTAATTTGTCCGATGAGTAAAAGGATGTTTATTAAAGTAAAACTAAAGAATAATATAGAATAACTAGCTATAAAACTGATAGTTAGTAAATTTATGAAATAGTTTAACTTAAAAAATAATTGATCGAATCGATAGATAGTTTTTAAGAATGTATAAGAATATTATATATGGCATTTTGTAACATATTGATATTCAAATAAAGAACTACAAAGTCGTCGGACGGATAAGTTAGTTTGAACGGACAGATTAGTTGCTGTTCGTACGACAAATTAGTTAGATCTGTAGGACAGATAAGTTACTTTTGTCGGACAAATTGGTTACAAGACAATGCTTTATTAGACAAATTAGTTACTTAAAACGGACGAATTAGTTAACAATCAATAATATCGGACAGATTAGTTAGTGTTTGCGTTGAATTCAAATCAAGCATTGTCGGACAAATTAGTTACAATTGTAATTAGTGATGAAAGTCTTTCGTCGGACAGATTAGTTATTCTTGATGTTTGAGAGTTTTACTATTATCAGACAAATTAGTTAGTAAACAATATACATATATATAATATATGCCAGATAAAGAAAAGGGTGGGGTAGGGAAGCCTGCGCCTCGTAAGACAAAAAAGCAGAAACGTGAGGACATAATCCTTACGAAAGATAATTTGCTTTATCAACCGCTTGCCTTGGCTGTTAATGGATATGAAGCAACAGCATTCCAGCAAAATGTTGTGATTGCTGTGCTGAGAAAGTTGCGTGGTGCAATTAAGGAACAGCGCGACGGACAATTCCAAAAGAAGCCTGTTCAGCTTACTCTCTTTGACAATGAGGGAGTGCAGAAGAATTATCTTCGTGAGGGAGATCTTGCTTTTGACATTCATTTGAAGGAACTTGGTGTTGATACTCCTCACTACAATCAGGCTTTTAAGGCTGTTTGTACAATTGCAGATGCTAAAGTTTGGGTTCCTGCTCGCAAAGAGGATGGAACAGAAATCATGATTCGTAAGTCATTCTTCGATATAGGGTCGGAAAATGTAGATATTGTTAAAGACCCTCAAACTGGTCGGACAACTTATAAGTATAAAAATCGTTCTCCAATCTTTACTGTCATAATGAGTAAGGAGGTTGTGAATGTGCTCTTTCCTCAGGATGGAAGGATTTATGACTTCATTGATGATACAGCAATAATGATTTCGGAGAAGTTCCCAAAGAGAATATATTTGTATCTTTCCAACTTCAAGTATATGCAGGACGGTTTGACCGTTGACTATTGGAAGTTCCGTCACGACATTGGTTTCAATGATAATGAGATTGATGCTAAGACAAAGGAGCGTATAATTCAGTATCCTCATTATTGTGATTTCGTAAAGCGTGTGCTTCGTCCTTCAGAAAATACTCTCAAGGAAATGGCGGATAAGAACATCAGTGATTTCTATTTTGAATACACTGCAATATACAAGACTAGCAAGCGCCAGAAGAATCCAGATCAGATACATTTTGATTTCCATTTGTCTGATGTAGGCAAGAATATTAAAGAAGACAAAAATAGTGTTCGTGAGACTATTGAAATTGAGCATCGCTTGCAAGAGGAATTTGATCAGTCGCCAGCTCAGATTCGCCGAATCATCACATCCCTCACTCCTGATGATCGCGAACCGTTCATTCGCAAGATGGATGAGTTGAAGGAGATGATAGATTCTAAAAAAGTACAGATAAAGGACAACAAGCGTTCCTATTGCAACCGCTCATTCACAGACTTCATTCAGGATCGTATTGTAGATAAGAAAAAGCAAATGGAAGAGCAGGTGGCTCAGAGTCAATTGCAGCATCCGCAACCAAACCTTGAAAGTGGAGTAGGGGAAGATGATGCCCCTGTTCAGGTTGTCCAGCTTTATTCAGAGGAAGACAGAAAACTATTCCAAAAGATAAAGGAAGAGTTGTCCAGCATTCAGGGTATTGATAGTTGGTTGCCTGAGATTGAGCTTTACAAAGTTGAGAAGGATACAGTCACCATAGCAATGCTTACACGTGCATTTTATGACACGTTCAACCATTTGTTCGGAAGCATTCTTTTAGACAAGGTGGAGGCTGTTTTTGGTCGTGAGGTTGGTGTGTATTTCCTCAACTCATTGTAAATTTATGTATTTTCTTCGACAAATAAAAACCATAAGTAACAAAATATAAAATGTTTGTTACACTATGGTATGATGTTTTTGCGTGAAATGAACTAAATTTGTACCGAAATATTACTAAAACTAAACAATACAATGACAGAAACTAATCAAGAAGCCAATGGCTTCTACAAATTGAACTGGATGCAGCGCATCGGTTTCGGTTCGGGCGACTTGGCTCAGAACCTCATCTTCCAAACTGTGGCAGTGTACATGATGCTGTACATGACAACAGTATTGAAAATCAGCCCAGAGTTTGTTGGTACACTTATCCTCGTGGTACGTCTCCTTGACTGTATCTGGTCTCCTGTTGTGGGACGCTACATCGATAACCACAACCCTAAGTTCGGAAAATACCGCTCTTACCTTCTCTATGGTGGTGTTCCTTTGACAATTGCTGCTTGTTTGCTCATGCTTCCTCAGGTGGCGCAGTGGTCGGAAACTGCAAAGATGGTTTATGCCGTATTCAGTTATGGTATTCTGAGCATGATCTACTCTGTAGTGAATATCCCATACGGCTCAATCATGGCAAGTATGACTCGCGACAACGATGAGGTCTTGAAGCTCACTTCAACCCGTATGGTATGTGCTAACATCGGTCAGATCATCGTTCAGGCAGGTTTCCCTATCGGCTTGGCTATCTTTGCAGGTGCAAGCATCAACTGGGACCAGGCAGTATTCATGGCCATCGGTACGATCCCTGCATTCATAATCCTTCCTTCGCTCCCGTTCCTTAAGAGCAAGTTGGGCAAGAAGGGACTTTACTATGCTCTCCTCACCATCGGATTCATAGGCTTCGCTATCCTCTATATCGTTCCTAACGTTGCCAACGTGGCTGAGTGCAAGACTCTTGTACAGACCGCTAAGGTGATGACAGGTGTGGGCTTGCTTGTAGGTTCGCTGATGTGGGCACTTGTTCCTGAGGTTATCACTGAGGCAGAGTACCGCACAGGCAACCGTCCTGCTGCCACAGTAAATGCTTTGGCTGGTGTTGCTTTCAAGGCTGGTTTCTCTATTGCAGGATGGATCACTCCTATGGTGATGGGATGGATCGGATTCAATCTTTCAAGCGAGTCATCGGCACTCGAGACAGACCCATACGCTTGGTTCTCAGTGACATCGCTGTTTGCTATTGCTGGTCTTATTCTATTGTTCTACTGTTTCAAGAGCTGTAAGGAGAATATTGCCACAACACCTGAGAAGCCTGTTACTTACGGTGAGATGTTTGCAGAGTTCAAGGTAAACAAGTGTCTTCAGCTGATGATTGGAATCTTCGTTGTAGTATTCCTTGCGTCATTCATCAGCGGCCCAGTGAACGCTTATTATATGGATATTGAAAAGTATTCCGACGCAGTTCAGAACGCTATCCTTTGGTTCACGACAATTATCCCAGCACTTCTTCTCATCGTTGTTGGCTACCTTATTTATAAGTACCCTCTCACAGACGAGAAGCTTGATCAGATGAACCGAGAGATTGAAGCACGACAGAAGTAAAAAAACAAAAAGACCCTCTCCCCGAACCCTCCCCCTCATGGGGAGGGTGACTGGTGGGAATGTCTTTACATTATATATTATATATAGAAAATAATGAACTATAAGCATATCCTACTTTCGTTCTTCGCGCTTCACTCTTCGCTCTTCACGCTCAATGCGCAGACACTCAAGGATGCGTATCGCGACTATTGGTACACAGGAGTAAGCGTAAACCAATGGGAAGTTGCCGCAGAGACTAATGCCAAGAATGAGCATGATGTGACTGGTTTTATAGGTGCTGACCAAACAGCCAACTGGGCTGTGGTGGAGAAGAATTTCAACACCGTGGTGGCAGAGAACTGCATGAAGCCTGAGGTTGTGCATCCATCAGAGGGTGTTTACGACTTCACTCTTGCCGATCAGTTTGTGGAGAAATCGCTCGCAGCAGGAATGCGTGTGCATGGTCATGTGCTTGTGTGGCATTCGCAGACTCCATTCTGGTTCCATCACGACAAAGACGGCAAGCTTGTGAGCAAGGAAGTGCTCAAGAAGCGCATGAAGGATCACATCTTCACTGTCATGGGTCACTTCAAGGGACGCGTTGCTTCGTGGGACGTTGTGAACGAAGCTTTCGAGGACAATGGTTCTCTTCGCAACAGCCTCTGGTATCAGATTCTTGGCGAAGACTTCATCCCTCTTGCTTTCCAGTATGCTCATGAGGCTGACCCAGCTGCAGAGTTGTACTACAACGACTACAACATGAACAAGGCATCGAAGGTGGAGAGTGTGTGCAAGTTCTTCAAGCCTCTCGTTGACAAGGGTTTACCTGTCACTGCCATCGGCATGCAGGGACACATGATTCTCGAAGATGGACTCAAGACCATCAGTGATTATCAGCACTCTATCGACTGCATCAAGGGCATCGGTCTCAAGACTTTCTACTCTGAGCTCGACCTCTCTGTTCTCCCTAATCCATACGGATTTTCGGGCGCAAACGTGAGCGATCGTCTCAAATACACACCAGAGAAGGATCCATACAAGAGTGGCATCTCAGCAGATAAGCAAGCAGAAGCAGACAACTACTGGGTTGAGTTCTTCAAGATGCTCATCAAGAACAAGGAGAGCATTCTTCGTGTGAACTTCTGGTGCGTGAACGATGGCAATTCGTGGAAGAACGATTTCCCAATCAAGGGTCGCACCGACTATGCCACTCTCGTCGATCGCAACAATCAGATGAAACCTGTGGTGCAGAAGATTATCGAACTGGTTCAGCCTGCTCAGGCTCCTGCAAAGAAAAACAAGAAAAAGTAATACTAAATATTAAATAATATGGAAGGAAAATTCTATCTGTGGCCATCAGACTATATGGCCGACCCATCTGTTCATGTATGGAATGGCAGATTGTACATCTATCCATCTCACGACTGGGATGCAGGTGTTGGTGATGACGACAGCGGTGCTGAGTATGAAATGAAGGATTACCATGTGTTCTCGACAGACGACCTTGAAGCAGTTTGCCGTGGCGAGAAGCAGCTCGTTGATCATGGCTGCATCCTTAAGCTTGAGGATATTCCATGGGCAAGCCACCAGCTTTGGGACAATGACGTTCAGGAGAAGGATGGCAAGTACTATATGTATTTCCCAGCAAAGGATAAGACAGAGATTTTCCGCACTGGTGTTGCTGTTGCTGACAGCCCAGAAGGTCCATTCAAGCCATTGAACGACCCTATGCACGGTTCTTACTCTATCGACTACGCTGTTCTCAAGGACGATGATGGCGAATACTACTTCTACCTTGGCGGTATCTGGGGCGGTCAGCTTCAGTGGTACAAGGACAATAAGCTCGCTTTCAACGAGGTTGGTCCAGCTTGTCCTCCTCCAGGCGACACAGAGGGTATCATGCCAGCAAAGAAGTCGGAGGTTGACGCTCTTCCATCTCGCGTGGCTCGTCTTGCTCCAGACATGATGCATTTTGCAGAAGCACCAAAGCCAGTAATCATCCTTGGCGAGGACGGTAAGCCACTCAAGGCTGACGATCCACATCGCTTCTTCGAGGCATCATGGTGCCACAAGTATAAGGGCAAGTACTACTTCTCTTACTCTACAGGCGACACTCACATGATCTGCTACGCTATCGGTGACAATCCTTACGGACCATTCACATACAAGGGCGTGGTTCTCACTCCTGTAAAGGCTGGCTGGACTACTCACCACTCAATCGTGGAGTTCAAGGGCAAGTGGTATCTCTTCCATCACGATTCAGCACCATCAGGTGGCGTGAATAGTCTCCGTTCACTCAAGGTGGCAGAGTTGCATTATAATGAAGACGGAACAATTCAAACAATAGAGGGATAATATGTATTTACTTGGTTATGATATAGGTACATCATCAGTGAAGGCTTCACTCGTTGATGCACAGACAGGACAAACTGTCATTAGCGCTCAGTATCCAGATGCAGGCGCAGAAGCTCCAATCATGGCAAAGCAGCCAGGTTGGGCAGAGCAGGAACCACAGATGTGGTGGGACGAACTTGTACAGGCAACAAAGCGCCTTGGTGATGGCGTGAAGCAGGTTGCTGCCATCGGTATCTCTTATCAGATGCACGGACTCGTATGTGTTGACAAGGCTGGCACTCCACTTCGTCCATCTATCATTTGGTGCGACGGTCGTGCTGTTCCTTACGGCAATGCTGCTTTCGAGGCAATCGGTGGCGATAAGTGTCTTGAGCACCTTCTCAATTCTCCAGGCAACTTCACTGCAGCAAAGCTTGCATGGGTGAAGGAGAACGAACCAGAGATCTACGCAAAGATTGACAAGATCATGCTTCCTGGCGACTACATTGCTCTCCGTCTCTCTGGCGGCGACAAGAAGACTACTATCTCTGGTCTCTCTGAGGGCATGTTCTGGGATTTCAAGAACAACGAAGTGAGCAAGGACATCCTCAACCACTATGGTTTCTCTGAGGATCTCATCGCTGAGATTGTTCCTACATTCTCAGTTCAGAGCAAGGTTTGCGACGCTGTAGCAGCAGAACTCGGCATTCCTGCAGGCACTCCAATCTCTTACCGTGGTGGTGACCAGCCAAACAACGCTCTCTCACTCAACGTGATGAAGCCAGGCGAAATCGCTGCTACAGGTGGTACTTCGGGCGTTGTATATGGTGTGCTCGGTGAGGTGAACTACGATAAGCTCTCTCGTGTGAACACATTCGCTCATGTAAACCACAATCAGCCAGATACTCGTCTCGGCGTTCTTCTCTGCATCAACGGCACAGGCATCCTCAATGCCTGGATGAAGCGCACTGTTGCTCCAGAGGGCATTTCATACGGCGAGATGAACGACCTCGCAGAATCTGTTCCTGTAGGTGCAGAAGGTCTCTCAGTCATCCCATTCGGCAACGGTGCAGAGCGTGTTCTCCAGAATCAGAACCCAGGTGCATCTGTTCACGGCATCAACTTCAACATCCACAAGAAGGCACACATGCTTCGTGCTGCTCAGGAAGGCATCGCATTCTCATTCGCCTACGGCATGGACATCATGTCTAAGATGGGCATGGAGATTAAGACTATCAAGGCTGGCCACGCCAACCTCTTCCTCTCTCCACTCTTCCGTCGCACACTCGCTGCTGTGACTGGTGCAACAATCGAGCTCTACGAAACTGACGGTTCAGTAGGCGCAGCATACGGTGCAGGCATCGGCGCAGGCATCTACAAGGACAGCGACGACGCATTCAAGACTCTCAAGCTCATCAAGACCGAAGAGCCTGTTGCCGACACAGAGGCATACAAGGCTGCCTACAAGCTTTGGGTTGAGAGACTCGAGAAGTAAAAACACTTCACTCTAAATAATAAAAAGCACCTCCGAGCCAATCCTCGTTAGGTGCTTTTTTTATTATATAAATTGTCATTTACCTCTCTCACTTTTTTGCATAATAAGTGAAAATATGTCGAAGGAATCTCCTAACAGCAAAGTATTGCCGTTTTTTGGGGGTATGTAAATTTGAAATGCAACTTCAAAACTGCATAGAAAATGCAAAGAATTATGCTAAAATCACGATAAATCTATGTAAATTTGAAATACAACTTCAAAATTGCATAAGTTTGTTGCAGGAATATTTGGAAGATATGCTATAAAAGTCGTACCTTTGCAAGCAGAAAAAGAAAGCAAAGATATGGCATACAAGTATAACGAATATAGCATTGACGAATACATGGATCTTTTTGTCCATGAGCCCCCTCCTTCGTACGGAAGGGCGGTAGTGCGTCGTGAGATTGGCAAGGAGATAACTGAGGCAACGAAGTATTTCCCTGTCATCACGATTACTGGTCCGCGCCAGAGTGGAAAGACTACGTTGATACGCTCGCACTTCCCTAATCTCACATATTATACTCTTGAGAATCTCGACACTCGTGCTTTGGCAAGCAATGATCCTGTTGCTTTCCTCAATAAGCACCCTGAGGGTATGATTCTTGATGAGGTTCAGAACTCTCCAGAACTTCTGTCTTACATACAGGGCATTGTTGATGAGCATCCTGAGAAGCGTTACATCCTTTCGGGAAGCAACAACTTCACTTTGCTGAAGAACATGACTCAGAGTCTTGCTGGCAGAAGCTGCGTGTTTGAACTGATGCCGATGTCTTTGTCGGAAGTGGCAGGGTGGGCTCGTACGTTCACGCTTGATGAGCTTTTGTTTAATGGTCTTTTCCCTGCTATCTGCACGAACAGCAATGCTCCTAAGTATCTGTATCCTTCTTACATAAAGACTTACATTGAGCGCGATGTGCGATTGCTTACCAATGTGAAAGACCTAATGCTGTTCCGCACTTTCTTGCGATTATGTGCTGGTCGCATAGGCTCGGTATTCAATGCTTCCGAACTTGCTAACGAGGTGGGAGTCTCTTCTCACACCATATTTGCGTGGGTGAGCATTCTACAGACATCGTATCTTATCTATTTGTTGCCTCCTTACTACGAGAACAGTCGTAAGCGCTTGACAAAGAGTCCAAAGATATATTTCTGCGACACAGGATTAGCATGCTCCTTGCTTGGCATACATAGTCCAGAGGAACTCTCCTCGCATGCTATGCGAGGTCATTTGTTCGAGAACTTGATAGTGACTGAAGCATACAAGAACTGTCTTAACACTATGATTGAGCCTTCTCTCTATTTCTATCGCGATTCAAATCAAAACGAAGTAGATCTGTTGCGTATCACGTCAAGCGGTATGAAAGCCTTTGAAGTGAAGAGCGCTTCAACCTATTCTTCTCACTTTGAGAAAACTCTTAAAGCATTGCCTGATTGGGTTAAGCCAACTATCACGGACAGAACCATCGTTTACGCAGGAACAGATGAACGCACAGAAGGTGATATCCGTTTGCGCAATTATATGGCAGTGAGCGAAGAAGGTTTATATTAATGATAATAAAAAAGCCGTTACTCATTTCTCAAACCGCAGAGAATGGTTCTGCGTCAATTTAGTGGCAAGTTTTTGCCTAAAAAGCACAATTTATATTATCGAATATTAATAGAATAAATAGCTAAATAAAGTTGCAGGAGTGAGATATTTTTTGTATCTTTGTGTGTGAAAGTCCAATACTCCAAACACCACACTCCTGCG
>JAGHUI010000045.1 GCA_018064885.1 Candidatus Minthosoma equi
TCTTCGAGACCCTTATTAACCGTTCTGATAAACTTCAGCATTTTATACAGATTTATGAACTAAAAATGGCGAGTTAAGGAACTTGCGAAACTTGAATTATAATAATATAAGACATCTAAAGCAACCGGTAGGGTGTGTGGTTTCGGTTTCAGAAACCTGAAACCTAAGTGTTCGATTTTGCGCATTCCGCTGTCCTAAATTTCCTCAGAAGTATTTTTTTTGGATTAAGTTGCTGTTGTTTGGGAAATTTTCTGTAACTTTGAAATCCGAAAAGAAATCTATTGCAAACCAGAACAAGTTAATAACCTAAATTATGCCCTACACAACTCCTGCATACGCACTTCGCAAAGAAGCCTGCCTCTCCCTCTGCCTCTCTCCAATGGGCAAGGACAGCATTTGGTCTTCTGAACGCTTGTTTTGCGCTATAGGGGGGGGGTGCAAGTGATTTAATTTCAAGCAATTACAACAAACTATACAGCCTGCTGCGAGCACTCTATGCGAGTGTTTGCAGCAGGTTTTTTGCGTGAACACACTTAACATATCAAAATAACTAAATTAACATCTAACAACAATGAAAAAGAAAAACTACGAAAAACCTCAGATCCAGGTCATCGAGGTAGACCAGACAGACATCATCTGTGCAAGTCCAGAACAACTGGGAGAAGGTGATCCAATCTTCGGCAGCTCATCCGCAAAAGACAGACTCTTCTTCGACGAAGAGTATTAAGTACTAACCATCAAAAACAAGCAATAAAACAATGAAAAATACAATGAAGACCTTGCTTGCCCTGATGGCAGGCGTAATGACATTCTCTGCTTGTAGCAACGAGGATGTACTGACAAACGAGAACACTAACCCTGAGGCAAAGCCAATCCTCACCTTCAATGCTTCTACCGAGAGCGATGGCGCTACACGTGCCACTATCGATGTCTTGGCTATCAAGTGGCAGGCAGGCGATGCCATCCTGATGATGGACGGCACCAACAGCAGCAAGTATAACCTCGATGCAGGGTGCGAGGGCACAACATCTGGTACCTTCACCAGGGATGGCGGATCTACCGCTGTATCAGGTGAAAATATCTATGCGCTCTATCCATATTCAGAAGGCTCATTACAACACACTGCTAACCTAGAGGATGCTCAGGCAGCAGCAGAGGGTATTGATGGCGTTTTAAACAATTTGGAACAGTGGAAAGACGATATAGATGAAACTAAAACATATGCTTCAAATTTACTTGAGGATGAATTAAACGACAAGAAAAGTAGTATGAACGTTGAAGGCATCTCCGCAGAGAACCAGGCCATCATTATTGCATACCTCTTGGGTGAGAATATCGGAGTACCTGCTCCTGTACTTAGCGGTAGCAGTATCACTAACGTAACCCTTCCAGCTTTTCAGACAGTAGCAGCAGGTCAGACCGTTGACCCTAAGGCTGTGCTGATGGTGGCTAAGGCAGATGGCGAAGATCTGGCTTTCAAGAACGTATGCTCGTACGTGAAGGTGACTCCTACCGTAGCATGCAAGAAGATTGAGGTGCGTGCAATGGGTGCATACCTCGCTGGCACATTTACCGTAGCTGACGTAACAGCTCCTGAGGCATCTAGTATTTCAGGTGGCACATCTGTTGTCACCCTTCAGGCACAGTCAGGTGAGCTCGAAGCAGGTACCTATTACATCGCTGTGCTTCCTGGCACAAAAAGCAATGGAATCGAGGTAAGATTCTATACCAGCGCTGAAACCTTCAACTACAACATACGCAGCACGTCATTCGAGTTTGTGCGCAGCAAGGTGCATAGTGGTGGTAACAACAGCGGTGCTTTAGGTACTACCTGGTCGAAGAATACATCCTACAATAGGTGGTCAGATGCTAATTACATCAACGCAAAAACCGTTACTATCTCAACGGGTGTATCAGGTACTATGCCAGCAGGTGCAAAAGCATTGAACAACGATAATACACTTTGGTCAAGAAAGGATGCTGAGTACAACTATTATATCGAGACTTCCGCCAGCAAAATTGTGACTACGAATATGCGAGAAGCTTTCTGTTATTTAAAAAACGTGGAATCTTATACCGGCCTTGACAAATTGGACGTTTCTGATGTAAGTACATTTGACGGCTGTTTCCAAGAGAATAGGAATGCATTAGCATCGCTTGACCTCTCTTCATGGCAAATTAATCCAGCAGCTAATACTAAACAAATGTTTAAAAACTGTATGAGTCTATCCAGCCTGACAATTAATAATAGTTTCCATTATGGATACAATGTGATTGATAGAATTGGTCAGGAGCTTCCTGATGGACAGTATTGTATAATCAAAGGCGTGACAGATGAAGCTGTGAAGAACGATCTCAATCGGCCCGGATCGAGCTATAATGCTACATACACTAAGTTCAAGTTTGAGGGTGAGTAATCATCGATAAACATCATACAATAGAGCATCCACTTCTTAGCAGTATGAGGTGGATGCTCTTTTGTGTTCGAGGAGTCACGGGGACAGGTTTACCTGACTCACAACATAGAACGAGAGGGAATCACGGCGTGGTTTCCTCTCGTTCTATTATATCTCTTTCCGACTTTCTCAATCCAAAGGGTTTCACGGTTTCATAGTTTCAGAAACTTTTATGTGAAACCCTACGAATATACTCATTCTAATCGCGATTATGTTAAATTATGATTATTTGAATTAAAGCAGCCCCCTATAGAGCCTGCTTTTAATATATAAAAAATAAATTGCTATTTTATGGTAAAAAAACTTTGGCTCCAATTGGAACATTGTTGGGATCAGTAAATGCATTAAGGCGTATGATTGAATTTACTGAATCTTTTGTTCCATAGTAACGCTGTGAAATCTTTGTGAGAGATTCTCCGCGTTGAATGATATGAATTTTTGGTTCCTTTGTTTCTGCAACTTCATTATTTTCAACTTTAGTTTCTTTCTGTTCTTTGGCTTTGTCTTCTACGATATTTGAATTCTCATTCTGTTGATTGGTTTTAACAGAATCTTTCGGATTGACTATGTTTTTTTCTTTTGTTGGTTGAGAATCATTTTTAACATCAATCTTTTGTTCAGCTAAAGATACTTTTTCAACTGATTCTATGGAAGTTGATGTTTTATATATAAAGAAAAAGATAATGCCAGCTACAAGAAGAAAAACAACGGAGACAATCCATTTCTTTGTTTTGTTCTTATTAGAATTTACAGAATTTTTCTTTTGTATTTCTTCAGGAACAATTGTGTTTTCTGTGGAAGCGTTTGTATTCTCTGTATTCACGTTTGCGCTTTCTGCTGTAGAAACACTTTCGTTCTCGGAAATTGCAATATTGTGTTCGGCAGGAACAGGAGCTTCTGGAGCATCGCATACAGGGGAATCTTCACTTGTCGGTGTCTCCTCAACTATTGTATGATTCTCCGGAATGGAATTGCTTTCAAGTCGCTCAAGGAGTTTCTCAAGACGCACTTTTTCCGAATTTGCTTTCTTCGCTTCTTCGACTATTTGATCAAGATGAGACTTAGCTTTCTCATATTGCTGACGGATGTCTTCTATGCTTTCTGGTGTGGAAATAAGAAAATCAATTCCTGCGAATTCATCGGTGGATTTTTCTATTTCCTGCGGTTCTTCTGCATTGATTGCATCGATAAATGTTTCTTCTGCAATAGAATCTTCTTTAGACTCTGCTATAGGAACTGTTACAGGTTCTTCTACAGATGCAGGTTCTTCTACAGATGCAGGCTCTTCTACAGGCGCAGGCTCGTCAACCATAGTTTCTAACGGTTCTGCAACGATGATGGCATCTGTTTCTGTATCGATTTTCTTGCTATTCAGCTTTTCGACTACAGAGTCTTCTGGCGTAAAAGAGACCTTCTTATATCCGGAAATGACGATTCTATCGCCTGTATTTACGTCAATGCTTTCTCTGCTTTCTACATCTATCAGCTTGAACGTTCCAAGTCCTTTTATCTTTATTATTTCCTCGCCCATATAAAGAGCGTCAACAATAGTGTCAAAGAATGCTTTAGAGAATTGCTCTGAAACCTTCTTGGACACTCCTGACTTCTGCGAGAGAGATTCTGCGATATGTTGAAATGAAAGTTTTTCGTTCATGATTTGTTATTCCATATTTAAGCGTTCTTTCAACACAGGACTCATCTTGTATGACAATGTAGTTTTGGGCGGAATGATTATAAATGATTTCGTTGTGGGATTGAACATCTTTCTCCGTGCTTTTTCACGAGGCTCAAATGTGCCAAATCCTTGTACGTTAATAGAATCACCAGAAGCGATGTCGTCAAGAATAACATCAATAAGCTGATTTACCAATTCCTTGACATCTGCTGTCTCGAAATTAGTCTTTTGTGATACTTTCTCTAAAAAATCTTTATTATTCATTTAATAACTGTTCCGTATAAATCAAAATCATCAGAATCTGTAATTCTCACGTTGTAGAAGCATCCTTTGCGAAGGGTTTTCTCTGAAATAGGAATCAGCACTTCAGGATCCACATCAGGAGAGTCAAATTCTGTTCTTCCCACATAATACCCCCCTTCTTTGCGGTCAATTATAACCTTCAAGGTTTGATTGACCTTTTGTGCCTGAACCTCTGCTGAAATACTTTGCTGGATATCCATGAGCTCGCCGAGTCTTCTTTGTTTTTCCTCGTCAGAAATTTCGTCCTTGTATTTCTTTTGTGCTGGTGTACCGATTTCTTCAGAATATGCAAAAGCGCCCATTCTATCGAACTTTGCCCAGCGAACAAACTCTTTGAGTTCCTCGAATTCATCGGGGCCTTCGCCGGGGAAACCAACCATTAAAGTTGTACGTAGGCTTATTCCTGGCACTTCAGCTCTTATTCGCTTTATCAGATCGTAAGTATGTTCCTTATCAACATGTCGCTGCATTTTTGTCAGCACATTTGTTGACACATGTTGAAGGGCTATGTCAAGGTATTTGCATACGTTCTTTCTCTCGCGAATCACGCGAAGAAGATCCCATGGGAAATTCATTGGATAAGCATAATGCAGGCGAATCCATTTCACGCCTTTGATGTCGCTGATACGCTCTACCAATTCGCAGATTCGCTGTTCTCCGTAAAGATCAAGCCCATAATATGTCAACTCTTGAGCTATAATCTGGAATTCCTTAACACCTTCACTTACCAGATGCTCAACTTCTGCTACAATATCCTCGATTGGACGTGACTTATGATGTCCTGTGATGATTGGGATAGCACAATATGCACAATGGCGATCACATCCTTCTGAGATTTTCACATAAGCATAGTGCTTTGGAGTGGTTAAACGGCGCTCATACTGATGTTCTTTCTTGTATGTTTTGCCAAGATCGCTGACAAGTTCTGTCCAATTGAATTTTCCGTAGAATTTGTCAACTTGAGGTATCTCCTTTCCAAGCTCTTTCATGAAACGCTGAGAAAGGCATCCCATTACATAAAGCTGACGCACTCTACCCTCTTCTTTTGCTTGACACAGTTCCAGAATCATGTTGACGCTTTCTTCCTGAGCATCAGCAATGAAACCACATGTATTCACGACAACAATCTCTCCCTGAGGGTTTTCGCTGTCATGAGTAACATGGTATCCGTTCAATTCTAACTGGCGTATAAGTCGTTCTGAATCAACAAGATTCTTGGAACATCCAAGTGTAATTATGTCAATTGTGTTTTTTCTCATTCTCCAAACAAACTGTTGACAAATTCTTTGCGGTTGAATGGTTGCAGGTCTTCCATTCCCTCTCCAAGTCCAATATAGCGTACTGGGATCTTAAACTGGTCGCTTATACCAATAACGACGCCACCTTTGGCTGTACCATCAAGTTTAGTAATCGCCATTGATGATACTTCTGTTGCTTTTGTGAACTGTTTAGCTTGTTCAAAAGCATTCTGTCCTGTTGAGCCATCAAGAACGAGCATCACGTCGTCAGGAATGTTTCCAGTAACCTTTGTCACAGCATTCTTTATCTTTGTAAGCTCATTCATCAAGCCCACTTTATTATGAAGACGTCCAGCTGTATCAATAATTACGACATCAGCATTATTAGCTTTGGCAGAAGATACAGAGTCAAATGCTACGCTTGCAGGATCGCTGCCCATTTGCTGTTTCACAACAGGCACGCCTACCCTTTCGCCCCATATACAAAGCTGTTCAACAGCAGCAGCACGGAATGTGTCAGCAGCGCCAAGATACACTTTGAGACCTGCTTGCTTAAACTGGTAAGCCAGCTTTCCTATTGTTGTTGTCTTACCTACACCATTCACTCCTACCACAAGTATTACGTATGGTTTGTGAGCGTCTGCAGGAATCTGGAATCCTTCTGTGTCATCAGTATTGTTCTCTGTCAACAATGATGCAATCTCTTCGCGAAGAATACGATTAAGTTCGGAAGTGCCTACATATTTATTGCGAGCAACTCTCTCTTCTATTCTACGAATGATTTCGAGAGTGGTATCCACACCAACATCGCTTGTGATAAGCACCTCTTCGAGATTGTCAAGTACATCATCATCTACTTTTGACTTACCCGCAACTGCACGTGCAAGCTTATCGAAAACACTTGCCTTGGTTGTAGCCAAACCATTATCAAGAGTTTCTTTCTTTTTTTTTGTAAACAAATCGAAGAATCCCATAATTTTTCTTTCTATATTTGAACAACTTTATTGGTACTTGTTTAAGAGTACAAAATTACAGATATTCATTGAGAATTCAAAGAAAATACCGATAAAACCGCACTTTTTCATATAAAAAAGCCTCCCCACGAATGGAGAGGCTATATTTATTTGAATTCAGCAGATATAATAATATCAAAGCTGAATGATTTCAAATATTGTGTTCCTTCGAGCAGGATATTACTTGAAGAATTCCTTTACCTGTTCTGCTGGAACCATTTTCTCTTCGAATGCATAAGCACCAGTCTTTGGAGACTTAAACATCTTGATGACCTTTGTGTAAGAGCGACCATCTTTATTCTGGAGGGTTGCAACGGTTTTCTTTGCCATATCTGTCTAATTATTTAATCTCCTTATGAACTGTCATTCTCTTAAGGATTGGGTTATACTTCTTGAGCTCCAAACGGTCTGGAGTGTTCTTGCGGTTCTTTGTAGTAATGTAACGTGATGTTCCTGGAAGACCGCTATCCTTCATCTCTGTGCACTCGAGGATTACCTGTACACGATTGCCTTTAGCTTTCTTTGCCATAGTCTTTTTTCCTTACTTTAATGATTAACCAATAACCTGGATGTCCTTCCATTCAACGATACCCTTCTTAACAGCCTGCTTGAGAGCTGCATCAAGACCGATACGATTGATGATACGCAAACCTGCTGCACTTACCTTGAGTACAATCCAGCAATCTTCCTCTACATAGTAGAATTTCTTTGTGAACAAGTTGACATTGAACTGTCTCTTTGTTCTACGCAATGAGTGTGAAACGTTGTTACCACCCATCGCAGTCTTACCAGTAATCTGACAAATTTTTGACATTGTAGTAATTTTTAATAATTCTGTTAATCCTGACCAAATGGACTTGAACCGTCCCGAAGGTTTCGGATAGGGACTTTCCCTTGTGATTCGGCTGGGACTCGAACCCAGAACCCTCAGCTTAGAAGGCTGATGCTCTATCCAGTTGAGCTACCGAACCATCCTTTTTGGATATTGTGTGACAAGCCACACAAAATGTTAGCATAGATATCACCTACGCAATTAGCGAATGCAAAGTTAGGAAATTTATTCAAACTACACAAACATAGTTAGAATAAATTCCCTATCTTTTTCACATTTTAGTAAATTTACAACATTTTCTTGTCTAAATCCGCTTATAGAAAGCATATCCTTAGCAAGAACGTATTAAATCTAAAAGCAAGATGCTTATATATTTAAATATGTGTATTACTTCAATTTTGCCTGGATAGCCGCAGACTCAGCCTCGTATCCTGGCTTGTTGAGAAGAGCAAACATATTCTTCTTGTATGCCTCAACACCAGGCTGGTTGAATGGATTAACTTCGAGAAGAAGACCGCTGATACCGCATGCCTTCTCATAGAAGTAGATGAGCTGACCGAGGTTGTACTCATCAAGCTTCTCAATGCTAACCTTAATGTTAGGAACGCCACCATCAACATGAGCAAGCTGTGTTCCAAGTTCTGCCATCTTGTTGACCTGATCGATGCGCTTGCCTGCGAGGAAGTTAAGACCATCAAGGTTCTCCTCATCAGATGGAACCTCAAGAGTTGTATTTGGATTCTCTACAGAAACTACGGTCTCAAAGATTGTGCGCTCACCATCCTGAATCCACTGACCCATTGAGTGAAGGTCTGTAGTAAGGTCAACAGCAGCAGGGAAGATACCCTTACCGTCCTTACCTTCAGACTCACCATAGAGCTGCTTCCACCACTCTCCAAGGTTGTGGAGCTTTGGCTGATAGTTAGCCATAATCTCAATCTTCTTGCCTGCCTGATAGAGAGCATTACGAGTTGCAGCATAGATAGCAGCAGGATTCTTCTCTACAGGAGCGTTGATGTCACACTCCTTCTCCATATCCTGAGCGCCCTTAACAAGAGCAGCAATGTCAAATCCAGCAACAGCAATTGGAAGAAGGCCTACAGGAGTGAGCACAGAGAAACGTCCGCCAACATTATCAGGAATAATGAAAGATTTGTAGCCTTCCTTATCAGCAGTAGTGCGAGCAGCACCCTTCTTTGCGTCAGTAACAGCAACGATAACCTTCTTTGCCTCTTCCTTACCACGCTGATCCTCACACATCTTCTTGAGAAGGCGGAAAGTGATAGCAGTTTCTGTTGTAGTACCAGACTTTGAGATATTGATCACACCAAACTTAACGCCCTTGAGGTAGCCGATAAGTTCAGAAAGATAATCCTCACCAATGTTATTACCAGCAAAGAGAATGCGTGGCATATTTGATGGCTGAAGCCAACCGAAAGAATTAGAGAGAGAGTCAATAACCATGCGAGCACCGAGGTAAGAACCACCGATACCAGCAACTACAACAGCTTCACAATTCTCCTGAAGAACCTTAGCAGTTGCATTGATTTCATTGATGAACTCTGGAGTGATTGAACTTGGAAGGTGAAGCCATCCAAGGAAATCATTACCAGCACATGTGCCATTCTCAAGAGCTTCCTGAGCAGCATTTACTTTTGGCTGAAGAGCCTCGATTGCACCAGCAGCAACAAACTGCTGAGCCTTTGCGATATTAATCTGCATATAGTTAGTTTATTTGAGTTTTATGTATTCTTGTTAATTAAAGCAAATCCCAATAGTGATAATTATAACACCTTACACTATCGGAAGGAATCACTTAGAATCTTTATCTCTACAGTTGGACTTATCTTCTCGTACAATATATTATATACAGCATCAAGAATTGGCATATTGACATGGTAACGCTTGTTGATAATCTTCATGCAATTCGTACCATAATAGCCCTCAGCTATCATTTCCATTTCCAATTGCGCTGTTTTTACGGAATATCCCTGACCAATCATAGTACCAAACACACGGTTTCTTGAGAAGTTAGAATACATTGTTACGAGCAAGTCTCCAAGATATGCACTATCACTCACATGGCGGTCATCATCTGGCTGAACAGCAGAAAGAAAACGCTTCATTTCCTGAACTGCGTTAGCAACAAGAACCGCCTGAAAGTTGTCTCCTTGCTTCAATCCATGACAAATACCTGCAGCAATTGCATAAACATTCTTCAATACGGAAGAATACTCAATGCCTTCAATGTCTCGTGAAACGCTTGTCTTGACATATTTGTTAGCAAACAAATCTGCCACGATATTCGCATTCTCAATATCACGACATCCTACTGTCAAATAGCAAAGGCGATCAAGTGCAACTTCCTCAGCATGAGAAGGTCCGCCAATACATGCGACTTGTTCTTCAGGAATATTATATTGACGCTGGAAGTAACGGCTTACCGTAAGACTTTCCTCTGGAACAATACCCTTGATAGCTGTCACAACCATCTTCTCCCTCATATTAGCCTTCAGCTTCTTCAAGTGACTCTTGATGTATGGAGAAGGAATGACAAAGATTAGAGTGTCATTATTCTTCACAACCTCATTTATGTCGCTGCTGAAATTGATTCTATCAGTATCGAAATGAAGACCTGTGAGATAAGCTGGATTGTGGTGCATGCGCTTGAAGTCCTCGATACGGTCATCACGGCGCATGTACCATGTTATTTTCTCTTCATGGTGCATGACAATCTTGGCGATAGCTGTTGCCCAGCTTCCACCACCTAACACTGCCACTCTGCCACAAGATTTGAACTGCATAAGATATTATCCTATTTTTTCGATTATAGCGTTCAATTCGTCCACCGATGGCTTCTGAATGTCAAGCTTATACTTCTTGATGATTTCGCCAATCTGCTGCTGAATCTTCTGAGCATTGCCGCCCTCAAGAGTGCTTACCAGGTTGTAGCCAGCCTTGTTCAGCACAGGAACAATCTCTTCAGAGAAGCCAACCTCCACGAACTTGCTCACAGGATCCTTTGGAGCCTTAACCTCTGGCTTCATCTGGGGGAAGAGCATAACCTCGCCAATAGCGAACTTGCCAGTGAGGAGCATCACGAGACGGTCGATGCCGATGCCGATGCCGAATGTAGGAGGCATGCCGTACTGAAGAGCGCGGAGGAAGTCATGGTCGATGATCATAGCCTCGTCGTCACCCTTGTCAGCAAGCTTCATCTGGTCGATGAAACGCTGTTCCTGGTCGATTGGGTCGTTAAGCTCTGAGTATGCATTTGCAAGCTCCTTGCCGTTCACCATGAGCTCGAAACGCTCTGTGAGTCCTGGCTTTGAGCGGTGCATCTTTGTGAGTGGAGACATCTCCACTGGGTAGTCAGTAATGAATGTAGGCTGGATGAATGTGCCCTCGCAAGTCTCGCCGAAGATCTCGTCGATAAGCTTGCCCTTGCCCATAGTCTCGTCCACCTCAATGCCGAGCTTCTTAGCCACGTCGCGAATCTCATCCTCAGTCATTGGGTAGAGGTCATAGCCTGTCTTCTCCTTGATAGCGTCGAGAATAGGAAGGCGGCGGAATGGAGCCTTGAACGAGATGACCTTGCCGTCAATCTCAACCTCAGGCTTGCCGTTCACTGCTGTACAGATTTCCTCAAGCATCTTCTCAGTGAAGTCCATACCCCAGTTCAGGTCCTTGTAAGAGATGTAGAGCTCCATGCAAGTGAACTCAGGGTTGTGAGTCTTGTCCATGCCCTCGTTGCGGAAGTTCTTGCCAATCTCATACACACCCTCGAAACCGCCCACGATGAGACGCTTCAGGTAGAGCTCAGTGGCAATACGCATGTACATTGGAATGTTGAGCGCATTGAAATGAGTGATGAATGGACGAGCAGAAGCGCCGCCAGCAATGCTCTGGAGAGTTGGAGTCTCAACCTCTGTATAGCCGTTGTCGTCAAGAATACGGCGGAGAGTGCGAAGAATTGTAGCTCGCTTCAGGAATGTGTCCTTCACGCCATTGTTCACGATGAGGTCAACATAGCGCTGACGGTAACGAAGCTCTGGATCCTCGAATGCGTCGAACACATGACCGTCCTTCTCCTTCACGATTGGGAGTGGCTTGAGCGACTTAGCCAGCACTGTGAGCTCCTGTGCGTGAACTGAGATCTCGCCAGTCTTTGTGCGGAACACATAGCCCTTCACGCCAATGAAGTCGCCAAGATCGAGAAGCTTCTTGAATACGACATTATATAAATCCTTGTTCTCCTCAGGGCAGATAGCATCACGCTGCACATACACCTGGATGCGTCCCTTAGAATCTTGAAGTTCTGCAAAGCCAGCCTTACCCATGATGCGGCGTCCCATAATACGACCAGCAATGCTCACGACGCGTGAATTCTCAGGAGTAGCTGCTTCGCGAACATCATTACCTTCTTCATCTTTGCCAATAACAGGAAGGTCAACGAATTCGCTTATGATGTCTGTTGAAAATGCATTTGTAGGATATTCTGCAGCAGGATAAGGCTCAATGCCAAGATCCTTCAGTGCCTGCAAGTTGTTGCGGCGCTGGATTTCTTGTTCAGAAAGTTCAAGTACGTTCATCTGTTTACGTGTATTCTTTTATATAAATAATGTGCAAAGTTAGCAATTTTTTGTGAAAGGAATGGCACAACAATGTTAAAATCTAATTACTTAATTCCGAATTGTCATTTTTTCCGTAACTTTGCACTCGGAAAAAGAAACAACAATATAAAAAACACATAGGTAAAAAGATTTATGGACGAAAACATTTTGTCTGGAATAGTTCAGCCAGATTCAACAGTTATCACAAAGATTTCAGAATTCGACTTCGGTAAGGTTGCATGGAAGGATGTATCATCTTATGCTATCACTTTTGGCATTAATATCATTGCAGCTATTGCTGTACTCATCATTGGTCGCTTCATTATAAAGCATGTAATCCGTCTTCTACAGAAACTGATGCAGAAGCGCAAGATTGAGGCTTCCCTTTACAGTTTCTTTAACAGCTTGGTCAACATTGCGCTCAATTTCACGCTTGCAATTGTCGTGATTAGCATTATCGGCATTGACACAAGCTCGTTCATAGCCCTTTTCGCATCAGCAGGACTTGCCATCGGCATGGCACTTTCCGGAACGCTTCAGAACTTTGCAGGAGGTGTTATGATTCTCATCTTCCATCCTTACCGTGTGGGCGATTACATCGAGTCACAGGGATTTGCAGGAACAGTTAAGGAAATTCAGATTTTCAACACAATCCTTGTCACTCCAGACAGCCAGACAATAATAATCCCGAACAATGTTCTTTCCACAAGTTCTTTGAAGAACTATTCAACAGCACCAAACCGCCGCGTCGACATCAACGTAGAAGTTGCTTATGGAACCAAGCCTGAGGACGTTCGCAATGTGCTTAATGCTATTATTGAGAAAGACGAGCGTATCATGAAGATTGGAGCTTATGCGCCTGCTATCCCAATGACTTCAATGTCATCATCAAGCATAATCTTCCAGATGCGTTTGTGGACAGAATCAGCGAACTATTGGGGAGTGATGTTCGACACTACAGAAAAGGTTTACAAAGAACTTGCCAAGGCTGGCATTGAGATTCCATTCCAGCAGATTGACGTTCACATGAAGTGATTTCTTCACAATAACAAAAGAAAAAAGAAAGCATCCTTCTTGCGTAAATGACTTCGCAAAAAGGATGCTTTTTTATATTCTCACAGTTGCTTTTTAACTGAAAATGATCGTCTTATTCTTGTATGTGAGAATCTTTCTTTCCACATGCTTCTTTACTGCACGAGAAAGAACGATCTTCTCCAAATCTTTGCCTTTCAGGACAAGGCTATCTGGTGTGTCCTTGTGAGTGATGCGAACAACATCCTGCTCAATGATTGGACCTGCGTCAAGTTCTGTTGTAACGTAATGGCTTGTTGCACCAATAATCTTCACGCCTCTTTCGTATGCCTGATGATAAGGTTTTGCGCCAATGAAAGCAGGAAGGAAAGAATGGTGTATATTGATAATCTGATGAGGATAGCTCTTAATCATTTCCTCGCTGATAATCTGCATGTAACGAGCCAGCACAATGAAATTGACTTTCATGTCTTTAAGAAGCTGCATTTCTGCTTCTTCTACCTCTGCCTTGTTTGACCAATCTTTCTTGATACTCCAAACATAGTAAGGAATGCCAAACTGCTCTGCCACATAACGCAGATCTTCATGATTGCTGACGATACAAGGAATCTCAACGTCAAGCTCTCCCGCCTTGTAGCGTGCCAGAAGATCGTAGAGGCAATGGCTCATTTTGCTTACGAAGAGAGCCATGCGAGGCTTGATGGTATTGAAGTAAAGATTGAACACCATCTCGTAGCGCTTGCTGTAAAGTGTATCGATGTATTCGCTGATTTTGTCAGCAGGAATGAGGAAATCCTTCAATTCCCATTCTATTCTCATGAAGAACATTCCGTCCACCTGATCAACATACTGATCCAGATAGACAATGTTTCCATTATTGTCGGTAATGAATTTTGTAATCTCCGTAATGATACCCAACTTGTCGGGACAATGGAGAAGCAATATGGCTGTTGGTTCCATTTCTTTGTTTTGTTTTATCCTAATTCTCGTGCAAAGTTACATAAAAATATCGTATTTTGAGCACTTATGCCTTATGTTTTGTTATTTTGAGCAACATAATTTTTGTCCAAACAACTATTATGGCAAAAAAAAGACGTGTGCCAATGATCCATAATGCTGATATTCCAGTCGCTGCAAACACAATGGTATCTTCAAGCATGGAGTGATTCATAATCAGATGATAATTAACCTTATTAGCATCCTTATCAGTTATCAGCCCTTTCTCTTTCATCTCAACCATAACGGCAGAACCATAACTTATGCCCAGGACATTTCCTACCAGCCACATGTAAGCGCATTTACGCGGCAATCCAAACACGTGCATCAATGGAGCCAAGAATTCGCTCAATGGGCTTAGCAATCCATAATGTTCTATAAGCTTTTGAAGGAACATGAGCGAATAGATAATCAGCAGAACCATTGCCGACATTTTCAGCTGGGATATGATCCATGTTACCATGACATCCATAAATGATTTCGCATCAGCTTCTCCCATATAAATAAATGTGTCATTCATGGATGGAAGCACTATGTTCAGCAGGAAAGCACATACGAATGCCATTGCGATTCTAATTATAGCCATTCTCCAAAATGATGAGCCTGTCTTTTTGTTAACTGAGCATTCCATAGGCAAAGCATGACAGATGCAAATCATGATTCCCATGATTGTCGCTTGCCTCAAAGTCATAGGAACAGACATCATTGCTGCCAATCCTGCGTATGTTCCAGCCATAGCACCGCTCATGAACACAACCGCTGTTGAACCAGGGAGTCCTAAATGGACAAATATCGGATTGATCCATCCTGCAATCCATTCGAGTATGCCGAAATGTTGCAATAATGTAACGCTTAATGAAATAGGAATCATCAAGCTAAGAAGCCACGATGCACTCTTGCGAGTAGATGGCAATGCTTCGCGCAAACACACTAGAATTTTTCTCTGAGAAGCAGTATAACTCATGTCGTTATCTTTGTTGTTTATTCAAATTATACGTTGTTTTGAAATGTAAACATGTCATACGAGCAAAGAAAATTTCTTCTTACGAGGTAAGCATAATTCTTCTTATGGGGTAATTAAACATCTTCTTACGAGCATAGAGGAATGTCAATTGCGAAACAACCGTAGTTTATGCTTACAGCATTTGCTCGATTTCATACTGAGCTTTTCCCCGATAAGCTCGCGAGCTTTTGCTCGTATTTGTGTTGAGCTTTTGCTCGGTAATGTTTTCATCAATATGAACTAATTGCCTCTAACAATCTTCTTGTACTCTGACCAGCGGGTTCTGATTGAATTGACATAATCATGCGTTTCACTTCCACGGAAATATCCATGCTTGACTTCTGGCTGATTGTAGTACTCTGATTTGCTCATGTTCAACACATAGAAATCTACATTTCCTAACCACACATCTGGATTTTTGCCGTATTTACGGGCAAGACTTCTCGCATCGTCAACGTGTCCTGGCCCGGCATTGTAAGCTGCAAGAATGAAGTTGATGCGCTCGTCAGGATTTGTGATGGAAGAATAGTGAGAATTGAGCTGTGAAATCAGCTTTGTCGCACCTCGAACATTGCTTTGAGGATTGAACACTTCTGACTGAGAGACACCAACTTGACGGGCAGTACTTGGCATCAGCTGCATAAGTCCCATTGCGCCCATGAAACTGACTGCTTGCGGATCGAACGCAGATTCTTGAAATGCTTGTGCAGCAATGAGCCGCCAATCCCAACCGCACGTTACGGCATATTGCTTGAAGATGTTATCGTAGAGCGAAATCTCTCCACGAGATGCATTAAGCACAGGAGATGAGACTTTCCTTCGAGGTGTATAAACCTTTCCCCCACTCGACCTTACCTTTATGGTGGTATAAGCATAGAAATTGTTACTATGCTGCTTCATCCAATCTGTCAGAGAGGCGGACAGCAAAGGAGAGTCCTTTCTTACTGCCCATGCTGTATGAGGCTTTGGCGCTAATGTGCTATCTTTTCTTTGGTGAGAGATGCTGTCAAGGAAATGAGTTATTTCCTTTTCCGCCAAATAGTCAACCTCATTTTTAAGACTATCGGAGATTACTACATTATAAGCTACAACATCACCTTCACCATTAATGAGTTTACTAATCAAATCATGCTGATTGCGAGACACATCAACCCTGACAGCTGCACCAATGCTTTTAGCATATTCTTGAACTATCATATACTGCAAACCAAACCTTTCTCCTCTGAATTCAAAGAAACTTTCAGGGCCATAAAGAGTCAATATGATGATTTCACCATTCTCTTGAATCTCCGGAAGGTCAAAATGGGGGTTGTCAAGACTTGCAGAGCTATTAAAAGGAGACTGCCCAGCATTGTCTCCATCTCTTTTCGAGGTGCAGGAAACAATGCTGAGCAGCAATAATCCTATGATAGCCAGACGCCACATTGGGAAGAAAGCAATCAATTGTGACGCTGAGTTGGACGGTCTTTCACACGCTGTCGGATTTCAGCCTTATGCTTAGCTGCACCCGACTTGTGAGCACCGGTTTGGTAGCCTTTCTTGCGAGCCTTGGTTTTCACTTTATTGGAATCTTCCTTCTTGTCGCTTTTAGCCTTGCCAAAGTTGATGCCATTCATTATGGCATACTGGATTTCGTTGTCTGTTGCCATACAATATATTAATGATGGAAGAGGCGAATGCCTGTGAATGTCATTGCAATGCCGTACTTGTTGCAGGTTTCAATAACATTGTCATCACGAACAGAACCACCTGCCTGTGCAATGTACTGAACACCTGACTTGTGAGCACGCTCAATGTTGTCGCCGAATGGGAAGAATGCATCAGAACCGAGACATACGTTTGTGTTCTGAGCAAGCCACTCCTTCTTTTCTTCTGCTGTGAGAGGTTCAGGCTTCTCTGTAAAGAAGTTCTGCCATGTGCCTTCACGAAGCACATCCTCGTATTCATCACCAATGTAAACGTCGATTGTATTATCGCGGTCAGCACGGCGGATACCCTCCTTGAATGGGAGGTTGAGAACCTTTGGACACTGACGAAGCCACCAGATGTCTGCCTTATTGCCAGCAAGACGAGTACAATGGATACGACTCTGCTGACCAGCACCAATACCGATTGCCTGTCCATCCTTAACATAGCAAACTGAGTTTGACTGAGTGTATTTGAGAGTGATGAGAGCAATCTTCAAGTCACGCTTAGCATCCTCTGTGAAATTCTTGTTGTCTGTAGGAATGTTCTCAAAGAGATTGTCGCCAGTAAGGTCAATCTCGTTGCGTCCCTGCTCAAAAGTGATGCCGAACACCTGCTTGCGCTCAATAGGATTTGGCTTATATGCAGGATCCATCTTGATAACGCAATATGTGCCATTGCGCTTAGCCTTGAGAATCTCAAGAGCCTCAGGAGTATAGTCAGGAGCAATAATACCATCGCTGACCTCACGCTTGATTAGAGTTGCAGTAGCTTCGTCACATGTGTCTGAAAGAGCGATGAAATCGCCAAATGAGGACATACGGTCAGCGCCGCGAGCACGAGCGTATGCTGTTGCGATTGGAGAGAGAGGAATCTTTACATCATCAACGAAATAGATTTTCTTGAGCGTGTCAGAAAGAGGAGCTCCAACTGCTGCTCCTGCAGGACTTACATGCTTGAAGGAAGCGGCTGACGCCATACCTGTTGCAGCCTTCAATTCTTTAACAAGCTGCCAACTGTTGAATGCATCAAGGAGATTGATGTAACCTGGACGTCCATTGAGGACTTCAAAAGGAAGTTCGCCTTCCTCCATGTAAACTCGTGATGGCTTCTGGTTAGGATTGCAGCCATACTTCAATGCTAATTCTTTCATTCTTGTAATGTTTATTGTGTATTTTTGTGCAAAGTTAGTTCTTTTTCCTTAAATCTAACCATAATAACAAACGAAAAGATGAAAAACCTTTTTATAATGAAAAAGAAATTCTTACTTTTGCACCCGATTTGTAAAGAGCTATACAAAAATTACACATATTTTTATATGAAGAATCAAAAGTTGGAACTCGACGATCTGAACAAGAGCAATGTGTGGACAGTAACATCTGCAGAGCTTTCTCAGATGATTATTAACGCAAAAAAGAAAAGAGAAGAATTCCTCGAGAACGAAAAACACTACAACAACATCATTAAGACTGTGTTTGACGTTCAGTATCTCAATCGCGATGACGATGCTTTGAGAAACAAACTGGAGGATGCACGCTATGAGATATTCCCTACATCTGATGAAGGGAACTATAACGCTATTGCCATCAGAAAGCATCCAATAACAAAGGTTACAGACCTCACGCTTGAAAACATTCAGCACCTTGAAGCATACGAAGTGTTGGAACTCATCAACAATAATCTTGGCACAGGATGGAAGGGCTTGTCTCTAGCAATTCAAGACATCATTGAATCCGCATTCTTTGTGGATTGTACTGTAATGCCTGTCAAGACAATGCACAAACCTGGTGGCATTATCGATCGAAGAAAAGAGGATGGATATGAAGTGCTTGAAATTCTCCGTGGCACATGGATTGAGGGCATTTTCATGAAACCAAAGCCAAAGGTGGAGAAGGTTCACATTGATTACAGTATCGATGACGAAGAAGATGGTCGCAAAAGACGCAGGAAGCAATCTGATGACGATGATGATTTTGACGATCTCGACGACATGGACACAATGGATGAAGAAGAAGATGATCTAAATGACGACGAGCTCAAGCGCCTTGATGGTGATGACGACGAAGAAATTGATGATGAAGAACCAGATGAGAGCAACATTCTCATTGAGGACATTGATGCTATTGACGATATTGAGGACGAAGATTAACAAGATCTATATTAACAAAGAAAAAGCCATCCCGAAGGATGGCTTTTGTTATTATAACTATATGATGTTCAAAGGATGAGGTGTCAATCCTTATAGTAATCAATGTTCTCGCGTGTAAGAAGTTCTATTGCCATGTAATGGTCTCTTGGAATAGTCATCTTGAGCACGCACTTGTTAAACATTGAACGGAAGCAATTGAGTCCCTGATCCTGAGGATGCTGCGCAATCAAGAAATCTGCAGAACCGTTCTTAATGCATTCAACATTTCTATCAACGGCATCATAGCCTAACAAAGTAACATGTGGATGCTCCGGCATCTCTTTACGCAAGAAATCAGCTATTACATGGATTGAAGAGTTGAAAGAAAGACCATGACGAATGTCTGGGTTGTTCTTAAAGAACTCATACATTCTCTCATGCATTCCCTTTTTGTCGTAAGCATAAAGAATGAGTTCCACAATTTCTATATTAGGGCAATGCTCTTCCATATACTTGCGGAATCCAACTTCTCGGTTCATCTGCTGACGACTGGCCACTCTACCCTCTCCCATCAGTTTGAACAAGGCAATCTTTTCCGTATCTTTATCAACAGTAAGCGACATTATTCTTCCAGAGAACGCTCCGCTGCGAAGGGAATCCTGACCATAAAAAATCTGATGATTGAATTCCGGCCAGTTAGAGTCTAAAAGAGCATAAGGAATGTTCCTTTCATTCAACTGGTCGGTGAAACCTGCCATTATATTATAATGGAATATAGGGCCGATAATAACGTATTCCGGATTTGAATCAATGAGATTCTGACATTCAATCTTGAAAGATTCGTCATTGAAAGGGTCGTAACGGAAAATCTTAAAATTGATGTTGAAATCGCTGAAACGGCGAACGCCATCTTTAAGTCCTGCTTCTACTCTTGCCCAATAGCTGTCAACTTCATGCATAGGGAGTATGGCAGCAAATTTATATTCTTTGTTGCTGGCAAGGGCACTTGCATAATGATTTGGAGTAAAATTTATTTCATCAAGAACTTTTCTCACTCTCTCCATGCTAATGGCAGACACGTTGTCTCTGCCATGAATAACACGATCAACAGTACCGACAGAGACTCCTGCTCTTTCTGCAATATCCTTGATACGAATCTTTTTATGAATTTCCATTAAATCGCCATTTTACTTTCAATTCCGGCACAAAGTTAGTAATTTTTTAACTTATAAAAATAAATTATGTGGAAAATATGGTTCGTTCGGCATTTTTAATTGAAAAAAGGATAGCTCTCTCGCAAAAAAATACTACATTTGCACAAAAGAAGTAACTAACAATACTATTAATTATGGCTAAAATCGTAACAATGGGCGAAATTATGCTTCGCCTTTCTCCAGAAGGAAACGATCGTTTCATTCAGTCAGAATCATTCCGTATCATCCCTGGTGGTGGTGAAGCTAACGTAGCTATCAGCTGTGCTAACTATGGTCATGAGTGTTATTTCATCTCTAAGCTTCCAAAGCATGAGATCGGACAGATTGCAGTTAATGCAATGCGCCGCTATGGTGTTAACACAGATTTCATTGCTCGCGGCGGTGACCGTGTTGGTCTCTATTATGCAGAGACAGGTGCAAGCATGCGTCCATCAAAGGTAATTTACGACCGTGCTCACTCTTCTATTGCTGAGGCTCAGCCAAGCGACTGGGATTTTGACAAGGTGTTCGAAGGTGCTGACTGGTTCCACTGGTCAGGTATCACTCCTGCTATTAGCGATGAGAGTGCAGAATGTCTCCGTCAGGCTTGTATCTGCGCTAAGAAGCATGGCGTGAAGATTTCTGTTGACCTCAACTTCCGCAAGAAGCTTTGGACAAGTGAGAAGGCTATCAGCATCATGCGTCCTCTCATGCAGTATGTAGATGTATGTATCGGTAATGAGGAAGACGCAGAGCTCTGTCTCGGTTTCAAGCCAGATGCAGACGTAGAAGGTGGCGAAACTAATGCTGCAGGATACGAAGGAATCTTCAAGCAGATGAAGGAAGAGTTTGGCTTTGAGTATGTTGTTTCTACTCTTCGCGAGTCATTCTCTGCTACTCACAACGGCTGGAAGGCTCTCATCTATGATGGCAAGGAGTTCTATCAGTCAAAGCGCTACGACATCAACCCAATCATCGACCGTATCGGTGGTGGCGACTCATTCTCAGGTGGTCTCATTCACGGCTTGCTCACAAAGCCAAACCAGGGCGAAGCTCTTGAGTTTGCAGTAGCAGCTTCTGCTTTGAAGCACACAATCAACGGTGATTTCAACCTCGTATCAGTTGAGGAAGTAGAAGCATTGGCTGGTGGTGCTGCAAACGGCCGCGTTCAGCGCTAATTCGATAACTCGATTCATCGATAAATCGTAAAGAAATAAATATGGCAAAATTCGATAAATTCCAGGTGATGGCAAAGATTGCTGCCGCACCTATGGTTCCTGTGTTCTATCACAAGGATGCAGAGATTGCAAAGAAAGTGGTAAAGGCTTGCTACGAAGGCGGTGTTCGCGCATTTGAGTTCACTAACCGTGGCGATTTCGCTCAGGAGGTTTTTGCTGAGCTTTCTAAGTATGTAGCTGCAGAATGCCCAGAACTTGCTCTCGGTATTGGTTCTGTAGTAGATGCTCCTACTGCTGCAATGTACATCCAGCTGGGTGCTAACTTCGTTGTTGGCCCACTCTTCAACCCAGACGTAGCTGTTGTCTGCAACCGTCGTTGCGTGACTTACTGCCCTGGCTGCCTCACTCCATCTGAGATCGGTAAGGCACAGGAGGTTGGCTGCGACTTCACAAAGGTATTCCCTGGCGACGTTGTAGGTCCAAACCTTGTCAAGGGTCTCATGGCTCCAATGCCTTGGTCAAAGATCATGGTTACTGGCGGTGTTGCCCCTGAGGCTGAGAACCTCAAGTCTTGGTTCAAGGCTGGCGTGTTCTGCGTAGGAATGGGTTCTAAGCTGTTCCCTGGCGATAAGGTTAAGGCAGAAGACTGGCAGTATGTTACTGACAAGTGCAAGGAGTGCTTTGACATTATCAAGGAAATTAAGGGATAAAAACGATTATTACATTATTAATTAAATAAAACATAAAACCAATGGCTATTTCAAATCTTCAGGTAGCTCGTGCTGCATATCAGCCAAAGCTTCCAAAGGCTCTTCAGGGTCCTGTAAAGGCTGTTGAAGGTGCTGCTACTCAGTCGGTAGGTAACCAGGAGGAGATCAAGGCTCTCTTCCCTAACACTTACGGTATGCCGGTTATCACTTTCGAGGCTGGTGAGAAAGTTGATCTTCCTGCTTTCAACGTAGGTATCATCCTTTCAGGTGGTCAGGCTCCTGGTGGTCACAATGTGATCTCAGGTCTCTTCGACGGTGTTAAGTCTCTCAACCCAGACAACAAGCTCTATGGCTTCATCCTCGGTCCTGGCGGTCTCGTTGACCACAAGTACATGGAGATCACTCCTGAGCTCATGGATCAGTACCGCAACACAGGTGGTTTCGACATCATCGGTTCTGGCCGTACTAAGCTTGAGAAGGAAGAGCAGTTTGAGAAGGGTATCGAGATTCTTCGCGAACTCGGCATCAAGGCTCTCGTAATCATCGGTGGCGACGACTCAAACACTAACGCTTGCGTACTCGCTGAGTACTATGCTGCTAAGAAGTATGGCGTTCAGGTAATCGGCTGTCCTAAGACTATTGACGGTGACCTCAAGAACGACGAGATCGAGACTTCATTCGGTTTCGACACAGCTTGTAAGACATACTCAGAGCTTATCGGCAACATCCAGCGCGACTGTAACTCAGCTCGCAAGTACTGGCACTTCATCAAGGTGATGGGCCGTTCAGCTTCTCACATCGCTCTCGAGTGCGCTCTCCAGTGCCAGCCAAACATCTGCCTCGTTTCTGAGGAAGTAGAGGCTAAGGAACAGTCACTTGACGACGTAGTAACTTACATCGCTCAGGCTGTAGCAAACCGTGCTGCTGATGGCAACAACTTCGGTACTGTTGTTATCCCAGAGGGTATCATCGAGTTCATCCCAGCTATCAAGAAGCTCATCGCAGAGCTCAATGAGGTTCTCGTTGACCCAGCTACAGGCGAAATGCGTGAGTTCCCATCAAAGGAAGAGCAGGTTGCATTCGTTAAGAGCCACATCGCTGCTGAGAACCTCGCTGTTCTCGAGTCTCTTCCTGCAGACGTTGAGCGTCAGCTCTGCCTCGACCGTGACCCACACGGTAACGTTCAGGTATCTCTCATCGAGACTGAGAAGCTTCTCTCTGCTATGGTTGCTAAGAAGCTTGAGGCTTGGAAGGCTGAAGGCAAGTTCGTAGGCAAGTTCTCTGCTCAGCACCACTTCTTCGGCTACGAAGGACGTTGCGCTGCTCCATCTAACTACGATGCTGACTACTGCTACTCACTTGGCTACAACGCTTCACGCCTCATCGCTAACGGCAAGACTGGCTACATGTCAGTTATCAAGAACACTACAGCTCCTGCTGCTGAATGGATTGCTGGTGGTGTGCCAATCACAAAGATGATGAACATCGAGCGTCGTAACGGTGCTAACAAGCCTGTTATCCGCAAGGCTCTCGTTGAGCTTGATGGTGCTCCATTCAAGTTCTTCGCTGCAAACCGCGACGTATGGGCAAAGGAAACAGCTTATGTTTACCCAGGTCCAATCCAGTACTGGGGTCCAACAGAGGTTTGCGACCAGCCAACTAAGACTCTCCAGCTTGAGCAGGCTAAGTAATTTTATATTATAACATAATGGTTAAGGATTATGTCTGTTTCCTCGGAAGCAGGCTAATCCTTAACTTTATTTTCTTAAGAAGAATCTTTCTATAACTATAGATGACAACAACAAAAAAGAAAACAACTACACGCAAGAAGAAAAGCAAGCGTTCAAGCAAAAGCAAGAATCCGTTTCGTAGAATTCCTTCATATTTGCTTTGGACTCTGCTCGGTTTGATAGTTGTCATTTATATTGTCTTTTTCTACAAGACTTTTGTAGGGCCTTATTCTTTCCGATGGAAAGCACTTTATGGAAATGTCACATACCCGGCAGGACAAGTGAGAGGAATAGACATTTCGCATCATCAAGGAGAAATAAATTGGAACAAACTCCGCAACACAACAATACAAGGATCGCCTGTGTCATTTGTATTTATAAAAGCAACACAAGGCACAGATGTTTGGGACGAGAATTTCAATCAGAACTTCTTCAATGCCAAGAAGAACGATATGATTCGTGGAGCATACCATTACTACTCTCCCCTTTCCTCTGCCAAGAAACAAGCAAAATATTTCTGCAAAATGGTACAGCTAGACGAGAAAGACCTCCCGCCTGTACTTGATGTGGAAGAAACGGGAATTCACTCTAAGAAAGAATTGCAAAAAGAAGTTCTAACATGGATGAACATCGTTGAGAAGCATTATGGAGTGACGCCTATATTGTATGCATCATATAAATTCAAGACAACATATCTCAACTCTCCAGAATTTGACAAATATCCTTTATGGATAGCACACTATTATGTTGACTCCTTGGAGTATAAAGGTGACTGGAAATTCTGGCAGCATACTGATGCAGGTAAACTCGATGGAATACCAGAAGATATTGACCTTAATATATTTAACGGTGACTATCAAGATCTTATAGACATGACAATAAAAGAAGAATACTGATGCAATATTTATTCGCAGACATAACAATTATTCCATATAGCGAAACAGCCTCTGACGTTCTATCCGCAATGCTTGGAGAGATCGGTTACGACACATTTGAGCAAACTGACAATGGTGTGAAAGCATACATACGCCAAGATGACTTCAATGAAGAATCATTGACAGAAGTATTCTGCGACTTCTTTATTCCTGACACTCAGTTTGAGTACTCTATTCAAGAACTGGAAAATAAAGATTGGAACGAAGAATGGGAAAAGAACGCTTTTGACCCTGTTCTTGAACGAGAGTTCGGCATTAAGCTGAATCCGCGAATGGCATTCGGCTCTGGATCGCACGAGACAACACATCAGATTGTTGAACAATTATTTGAAATGAGTTTCAACGATCAAAGAGTTCTTGACATGGGCACAGGAACTGGCGTTTTAGGTATTGCAATGGGCAAAAAAGGTGCAAAGGAAATAGTAGCAATTGATATTGATGAATTCAGTGTTGAAAATGCTAAGGAGAATTTTTCCCTTAATAATATAAATAATGTGGAAGTACTTCTTGGAGATGCTTCTGCTATTGATGGCTCGTTTGACACAATTATTGCAAATATTCATAAAAACATCCTAAAGTCTGACATACCAACATACATTAAACATCTGTCAAACAATGGAACTTTAATTATTTCGGGGTTCTATTCTGATGATGTTGAGGAAATGGATAAATGTGCAGAGGATAATAATCTGCATGTTTCACAAGTCTTTGAGAGAAACAATTGGGTTGTCATGAAACTGACATACAACGCATAATGCTTATTGCATTTATATCAATAGGTTTGCAACAAAAAAGGACATTATAAGCCATTCTTTTTCATAAAAAGTTGAATTTTAACGGAAAAGAACTCATTGTTAGGGAAAAATTACTCAAAGAATTTTGCCAATACATTGGAAATGACTAACTTTGCAGCCGTTTTGGGTGTAAAGAATGCTTTTTATGACTAAAAACATTAATTTTCCCCGTACAAAGAAAGAATTAGATTTTTATCAACATAATGTCTAACTTTATTAATTAAACAAAACAAATTATTAACATTTATGGCAATTAAAGAAATTAATCCGCTGGTAGATTTCGATTGGGATGCATTCGAGAACGACGGCGTTAGCGCAGCTGACAAGGCTGCTCAGGCTGCTGCCTACGAAGGCACTCTCAACAACGTAAACGACAACGAGGTTGTTGACGGTACAGTTACTGCAATCAACGACCGTGAAGTTGTTGTCAACATCGGCTACAAGAGCGACGGTATCATCGCAAAGAGCGAGTTCCGTTATGCTCCAGACCTCGCAGTTGGCGACAAGGTTGAAGTTTACATCGAGAACCAGGAAGACAAGAAGGGTCAGCTCGTACTCTCTCACAAGAAAGCTCGTCAGAGCCGTTCTTGGGAGCGCGTTAATGCTGCACTTGAGAATGACGAAATCGTAAAGGGTTTTGTTAAGTGCCGCACTAAGGGTGGTATGATCGTTGATGTTCTTGGTACAGAGGCATTCCTCCCAGGTTCACAGATTGACGTTAAGCCTATCCGCGACTATGATATCTTCGTTGGTAAGACTATGGACTTCAAGATCGTTAAGATCAACCAGGAGTTCCGCAATGTAGTTGTTAGCCACAAGGCTCTCATCGAGGCTGAACTCGAGCAGCAGAAGAAGGAGATTATCTCTAAGCTCGAAAAGGGTCAGATTCTCGAGGGTACAGTTAAGAACATCACTAACTATGGTGTATTTATCGACCTCGGTGGTGTTGACGGTCTTATCCACATCACAGACCTCTCTTGGGGCCGCGTAAGCGATCCAAAGGAAATTGTTGAGCTTGACCAGAAGCTTAACGTTGTTATCATTGACTTTGATGATGAGAAGAAGCGCATCGCTCTCGGTCTCAAGCAGCTCACTCCACACCCATGGGATGCACTTTCTGCAGACCTCAAGGTTGGTGACAAGGTTCATGGCAAGGTAGTTGTTATGGCTGACTACGGAGCATTCATTGAGATCGCTCCAGGTGTAGAAGGTCTTATCCACGTATCTGAAATGTCTTGGTCTGCTCACCTCCACTCAGCTCAGGAGTTCATGAAGGTTGGCGACGAGGTTGACGCAGTTATCCTTACACTTGACCGTGAGGAGCGCAAGATGTCTCTCGGTGTTAAGCAGCTCAAGGACGATCCATGGGAGAATATCGAAACTAAGTACCCTGTTGGTTCACAGCACACAGCTAAGGTTCGCAACTTCACTAACTTCGGAGTATTCGTTGAGGTTGAGGAAGGCGTTGATGGTCTCATCCACATCTCTGACCTCTCTTGGACAAAGAAGGTTAAGCACCCATCAGAGTTCACTCAGATCGGCGCAGCTATCGAGGTTCAGGTTCTTGACATTGACAAGGAGAACCGTCGTCTTTCTCTCGGTCACAAGCAGCTTGAGGACAATCCATGGGACAACTTCGAGACAATCTACACTCAGGGCTCAGTTCACGAGGGTAAGATCACAGAAGTTCTCGACAAGGGTGCAGTAATCGCTCTCGAAGGTGGTGTTGAAGGTTTTGCAACTCCAAAGCACCTCGTTAAGGAAGACGGTTCACAGGCTCAGCTTGGTGAGACTCTCGAATTCAAGGTAATCGAGTTCAACAAGGATGCTAAGCGCATTATCCTTTCTCACTCACGCATCTTCGAAGATGTTGCTCGTGAAGAGGCTAAGGCTGCTAAGAAGGCAGCAGCAGCTGAGAAGAAGGCAGCTCGTCCAGCTAAGGAGCAGGCTCCTGCTATCAAGAACGTAGCAGCTTCTACTACTCTTGGTGACATCGACGCTCTTGCAGCTCTCAAGGCTCAGATGGAGAAATAATTTCATCAACATATTTTTTGAAGGGACATCTCCGAAAGGATTTGTCCCTTTTTCATAAATGTATATTGAATATTATGCAGCACAAATCTGCTATAAATCTGTTAGTATGTATATTAGCAGTAATTGGAATGGCTTCATGCGATTCAAACAAGAATGATGCACAATCTGATTTTGACGATCAATATTCGGAAGATGATTTTTCAAGCATTGCCGCAATAGTTGGCGACTCTGTTAATGGTAACAAAGTCAGCAAAGAATGTGCTGTGATATGCTACCGTATTGATAAGGTTGAAGACAAGATTGACAGAGTAGTATCTCCAAGCACACTAATAAACATAAAAAAAGAATATTTAGAAAGCCTTAAGTCTGCAGAAAGCGGAAATGAAGATTTGATCGAAAGCGAACAAGCGATTGTCCAATCGCGTATTTCCGAAGTGGAAGCAGAATACAAGAAAGCTTGCCGCGACTATGAAGTTCCAGCCAGTGGCGTTATTTATAATCTGAAAGATTTAATTGAACAGATAGATAAGGTAAAAAACAGATCTGACTTCGATAGTTTTCAGAATTGCCGCTATGGAATACTTCATGACTTGGACAACATACACCTTTGCGTAGAGCAAGGCAGCAATAAAATTCCAGAAGTGAAAAGACTTGCTCAAACGCTAAAAAGCAAGTACGAATCGAAGAAAAAAGAGCTTGGAATCGATTAGTAAATGTTTTTTATGGCTACTTTTTATTATAAATAATGTGTGTGTCACGAAAAAATCGTACCTTTGCAATATCGCAAAACTAATACAAAACCCTTATCTAAACAAATAAGCTATATGTTTGCAAAAGAAATTTATGTTCAGCGCAGAAGCGAACTCAAAAAACGTATAGGTGAAGGCATCATTCTTCTTTTTGGAAACAATGATGCTCCAAGCAATTATCCTTCTAATGCATACCGCTTCAGACAGGATAGCTGTTTCCTTTATTACTTTGGTCAGCGCAGAGATGGACTTGTCGGAGTTATAGATGTGGACAATGACCAGGAATATTTCTTTGGAGATGATATTGACATTGATGATATCATATGGTTTGGATATGTTCCATCGGTGAATGATCTTGCCAATGAAGTTGGTGTAAGCAATTCTGCACCAATGTCTCAGTTAAAAACATTGATTGACAAAGCAGTTGCAAAAGGACAGACAATCCATTTCTTGCCACAATGCCGTCACGATATTATGATTCAGCTGTCTGATTTGGTCGGAATCCACCCTCTTCAGACAAAGGAAAAAGCTTCTGTAAAGCTTATCAAAGCAATCGTTGACATGCGCGCAATCAAGAAGCCTGAAGAAATTGCCGAACTTAAGGATGCTGCTGAAATTGGCTACATGATGCATACTGCTGCAATGAAAGCATGCGCTCCAGGTGTGACTGAAAAACACATTGCAGGCATTATTGAAGGCATTGCCATGAGCTATGGCGACAGATACTCCTTCCAATCCATTCTGTCTATGCACGGTGAAATTCAGCACGGTTATCCAAGCTTTGCACCTATGGAAGCAGGACGTTTAATGCTTTGCGATGCTGGTGCTGAAAACAAGGAGAACTATTGTTCAGACAACACTCGTGTCACCCCAATTTCTGGAAAGTTCACTCAAAAGCAGAAAGAAATATACCAGGCTGTAGAAGCAGCTCATGACTGGGTTATTGAGAACTCAAAGCCTGGTGTGAAATGGCTTGACATGCATCTTGGAGCATGTCGAATCATTACAGAGCACTTGAAAGCAATAGGCCTCATGAAGGGAGACACAGAAGAGGCTGTACGCGCAGGAGCTCATGCAATGTTCTTGCCTCATGGACTTGGCCACATGATGGGCATTGACGTTCATGATATGGAAGGACTCGGCCAGAACTATGTGGGCTTTGACGACGAAGTGCAGCCATCAACTCAATTCGGTTTGAATTGCCTCCGTTGCGGTCGTCGCTTGCAACCTGGATTCGTAATGACTGACGAGCCAGGCATCTATTTCATTCCTCATCTCATAGACCTTTGGAAGTCCGAAAAGAAACATATGGATTTCATCAACTATGATGCAGTTGAAAGCTATAAAGACTTTGGCGGAATCCGCATTGAAGATGACATTCTCATAACAGAAACAGGATGTGAGCTTATTGGCGATAAGATTATCCCATACCACGTTAAGGATGTGGAAGAATTTATCCAAAGATAAAGTAAATGATGCTAACGCACATAAAGACTATAATTCAACAATTATAATATATTATAACAATGAACAAAACAATTATCACTTCTATTTTCCTTGCTCTTGGCGCAACAGCTGCTTTTGCACAGGATACAGAAAAGAAGAACGAGCCAATCTTCACTACAATCAAGGAGATTCCTATTACAAGCGTAAAGAATCAGGCACGTTCTGGCACATGTTGGAACTATTCAACTCTCTCATTCTTCGAGGCAGAAATTCTCAAGAAGTCAGGCAAGACTTTTGACCTTTGCGAAATGTTTGTTTGCAACAAGAACTACATGGATCGCGCTGTTAACAAAGTTCGTATGCATGGCGATGCACAGTTCTCTCAGGGCGGTTCTGCTTACGATGTTCTTTATGTTCTCAAGAACTACGGTATTTGTCCAGAAGATGCAATGCCACTCCCAGGCACTATGTATGGCGACACTCTCAATAACTTCAACGAGTTCTTCTCTGTAATGGAGCCATACGTTGACGCTGTTGCTAAGAGCGAAGCAAAGACTATCTCTCCTACATGGAAGAATGGCTTTCAGGGAATACTTGATGCATATCTCGGCAAGTGCCCTGAAACATTCAAGTATGAAGGCAAGGAATACACTCCAAAGTCATTTGCGGCAAGCTTAGGACTTGACTGGAACGATTATGTATCTATCACTTCATACACTCATCACCCATTCTACGAGGAGTTCCCTGTAGAAGTTCAGGACAACTGGCGTATGCCAGGAAGCTGGAATCTCCCAATGGAAGAAATGGCTCGCGTGATTGAGAATGCTGTAATGGAAGGCTATACAGTTGCATGGGGCGGTGACGTTTCCGAGCAGGGATTCACTCGCAATGGCCTTGCAATCCTCTATGATGTAGAGAACCCAGAAGGTCTTGAAGGCTCAGATATGGCAAGATGGCTCAAGCTCACAGCTTCTGAGAAGCGCAGCAAGGTTTCCGAACTTGGTTTCAGCGCAAAGGAACTCACTCCATCACAGGAACAGCGCCAGAAGGAGTTTGACAACTGGGAGCTCACAGACGACCACGGAATGCTTATCTATGGTATTGCAAAAGACCAGAATGGTCGCAAGTACTATATGGTAAAGAACTCATGGGGTGAGACTGGTGCATACAAGGGCACTTGGTACATGTCTGAGAACTTCATCGTAGCAAAAGCAATGGATTTCATGGTGAACAAGAATGCCATTCCAAAGGACATTGCAAAGAAGATTGGACTTAAGTAATTAGCGTCATTTTTGCTTATTTCTTCAAACAATAAGTGTGGTTCACATCGTGAATCACACTTTTTTTATACCAAAGCCAAAAAAAGTTTGCAAATCCTTTGCCAGTTTCACAAAATGTTGTACCTTTGCACTCGCAATCGGGAAAGCAAGTCTCACGACAAGCAAAACGAAAGCAAATTGGTGCGTTAGTTCAGTAGGTTAGAATACATGCCTGTCACGCATGGGGTCACGAGTTCGAGTCTCGTACGCACCGCAAAAGAAGCTTCAACAGATGTTGAAGCTTTTCTTTTTTATACTCCCCTATCATTTCCGTTAGCATTACGAGGAAAAGCTCATCAGAATATCGAGGAAAAGCTCGCGAGCTTTTGCCCGATAAGCTGAGAGCAAACTCGAGGTATGAATATAAGGTATTGCCTTATATCCGCAATTATTGTTTAGATGATGACAGTTTGATTAGAAGTTATATGACAGACCGAAAGTGAAAAGCTCCTTGAACTGGAAATAGCCAAGGTTATCATCCTTAAAATTCATGCCCCTATTATCGTCAAAACGCCAGAGAGTATTAAGCTCTGTTGAGAAATATTTGTTAAACTGGTAAGAAAATACATTTTCACATTCGCCTTCAGTGTACTCGTATGAGGTGAAGTAATAAAGACGGCTGCGCCATGTGAGGCTTTTTGCCAGCTTAATCTTTGCGTTGAACTCAAGCTTAGAACCGAAATCTTGCTTAAAGTCACTTGGCTGATTATATGCAGCATGAATAGCACTTGTCTCATTGTCGTCATCAGCTCCAATGTAACGCATCTTGTACGAAAGAGGCAATAGCGTTACTGAAAGAGTATTACCGTTTTTCATAGCAGGCTTATAGTCCATACCGATAGACATGAAAGCATCGAGAGGAGCAAGGAAATCAGAGAAGCGCTCCTTCTTGTTTGCGCGATAGCCAGGCATGAACTGAGAGTTAGCCTCTGCAGATACAGTATAGAACCATGACTTTGCTGCTTTGACGCCAATTTTAGAATAAAGGGCAATCTTATCATTGTTTGACAAATATCTATGATATTTATCCGACTTAGTTGTCACATAGCCCAAACGCAAGTCAAGCTTATTGTCCCATTGGATTTTATTTTGGTCATTGTAGTTCGCTTCAAGGATGAGGTTGGAAAACAAAGTCATGTTATTGTCGCCACCCTTGTACCATTTCTCCGAGAAATAGTTCTGAGTAAACTGAAGTGAGAATTTTCCTGAAGTTTTCCAAAAGTTTGGTTTCACGATTTGAATGTCCACATCAACATCGTTGACAACTTCCGACACATCTTTTATTTCTTCTACCTTATTATAAATCTCGTTCAGATCCTCAACCTTAGCACCAGAAACAGCAGTTTGTGCTATGATGCTTTCAGAGTTGATTTTGTTCTCATGAAAACGGAATGAAGAAGGATTGTCAAGGTATGTCTGTGCCAAAAGAAGATTTATGCTTTCGTTGTAGTCATTTCTCTGAGCCATTCCAGACGAATATGGCAGTGAGCCAACCATATTCCATGGCAAATGATAGTCAAGCGAGAGTTTATTTGCCATTGCATCGCTGTAATAAACTCCTGGCCCAAAGAGCCTATACATATAAGGAGAGAATGTAACATCCTGCAACACGTCATTGCTGTCATTTTCACTATATAGCATTTTTGCCCTTTCGGATGCAGCCTTCAAAGAATCCTGGAATGCTGCTACAACTGCTGCTGCTTTTCTCGAATATGCTGTTTTGCTGCTAACCTGCGCACCCGCCTCTGCCGACGCTACAAACATGCAACAGAAAGAAATAATATATGCGTTTATCTTCATGTTCTTTTCCAAATTTTATACAAATGTAGGTGTTTCTGACGATTATTCATAATATGTTGGGCATTTTAACAAGGAAAAATTTCTCCAAATGAAAAATAAACGCTAAATTTGCACTTCGAACGGTGTATAATACACCATTTCCGACATTTTGAGATTACAATAAACTTATTATAAACAACTAAATTTTCAAGGACTATGCCAAACGGTAAGAAGAAGAAAAGACACAAGATCTCTACTCACAAGCGTAAGAAGAGACTGAGAAAGAATCGTCATAAGAGCAAGTAGTATTCTGCTGCATGCACTTATTGCGTAGAAATAAAGAGCAGAACCTCAAATGTTATCCCTCTGGCTTGACAGTGAGGCTGCTCTTTTTTTGTAAACAAAGAATGACAATTTAGGTAGCAAAAAATGACCAGCGAACTTATCATCGATGCTCAGCCGAAAGAGGTGACAATTGCCCTGCTTGAAGACCAGAGACTCGTTGAGTTCCAAAAGGAAAGTCAGGACAGTAAATACTCAGTAGGCAACATCTACGCCGGAAAAGTCAAGAAGATCATGCCGGCACTCAATGCATGTTTTGTCGATGTAGGTCATGAACGCGAAGCATTTCTACACTACCAAGATTTAGGCTCACGTTTTCTCAGCCTTGAGAAATACGTGAAGCAAGTGGCAAGCGACCGCAAGAAGCTGCTGCCAATGGCAAAGGTTGGCAACCAACCAGAGCTGGAGAAAGAAGGAAGCATTCAGAATGTGCTTGAAGTCGGACAGGAAGTGATGGTTCAGATAACCAAAGAACCAATCAACACAAAAGGTCCGCGTCTTACAGGAGAAATATCCTTTGCAGGACGATACCTTGTGCTCCTCCCTTTTGCAGAAAAGGTCAATGTGAGCACAAAGATAAAATCCAAGGAAGAGCGCACAAGATTGAAACAGCTCATACAGAGCATCAAACCAAGGAACTTCGGAGTAATTGTTAGAACCGTGGCCGAGGGCAAAAGAGCAGCAGAGCTGAATAATGAGCTCGGTGTTCTTATCGAATCATGGAACGATTGCGTTGAGAAGCTCCAGAAAGCTACAAGTTTACCAGCACTTGTTCATGAAGAAACTGGTCGTACCGTCTCCATGCTCCGCGATCTCTTCAACCCATCCTATGAAAGCATCCACGTCAACGACGAGGAAGTGTATAAGGAGGTGAAGAAATACGTCAGCCTTATTGCACCAGAACGCGAGTCGATAGTCAAGCTCTACAAGGGCAATGTTCCTGCCTTTGACAACTTTGGAGTGACAAAGCAGATCAAGTCAGGACTTGGACGCACAGTTAGCTACAAGCATGGCGCCTACCTCATCATTGAACATACAGAGGCATTACACGTTGTGGATGTCAATTCAGGCAATCGCAACAGAGGATTTGACAATCAAGAAGAGAATGCCTTTGAAGTCAACATGGGTGCAGCAGATGAATTAGCACGCCAGCTTCGCCTTAGAGATATGGGCGGAATCATCGTGGTGGATTTCATTGATATGGACACCGCAGAACATCGCCAGAAGCTCTACGAGCACATGACACAGCTGATGAAGAGCGACCGCGCAAAGCACAACATCTTGCCGCTGAGCAAGTTCGGACTTATGCAAATCACACGTCAGAGAGTGCGTCCAGCAATGGATGTTCATGTTGAAGAGGTTTGCCCTACTTGCTTTGGAAAAGGAACAATAAGATCGTCAATACTTTTCACCGACACGATTGAGAATAAGATTGACTATCTCGTAAACAATCTTGGTACTAAAGAATTCAAGCTCTTTGTAAACCCTTACGTTGATGCTTACATTAAAAAAGGCATCATCAGCATCTATCGCAAATGGCAGATGAAGTACGGATTCCGCTTCCGTATTATTCCAAGCCAAGAACTCGGTTTCCTTCAATACAAGTTTGTCGATCCAAAGGGAAATGAGATAAACATGACAGAAGAAGTGGAAACCAAACAATGAATAAATAATTTTTCAGGCAAGCAAAGAACTAAAAAATGAATTTCGCAGAAAGCATAACCTGCAGAACTGAAAAGAAAGAGGATGAGTCAGCATTTGGCTCATCCTCTTTCTTCATTATTAAGAATCTCTTTGTTAAAGAAATCCTTGATGCTTCAGAGCTTCAAGCATTCCCTGAGACATAGCCTCATTATCTTTCTTTGTGTATCGGCAATCTGTGAACACCTGAGCAAGATTCTCTTTTCCATTCACCTTGACAAAGTTCATGTTCTCTTCCAATTGCTCCTTGAAATAATAAATAATGTCAAGCTGATTTGGAGTGTAGTCATGATAAGTCTCCTCATGAATGTATGCCTGATATGGCAAACGGTCAGGTTGCTCAGGATCTTCATCTGGCCATCCCACAGTTATCGTAGCTATAGGGAATGTGAGCTTAGGCAGTTTAAGGGTTTCAATAATACCCATTGGTTGGTAAACCGTTGTTCCTAAATAGCATGTTCCAAGTCCTGCCTCCTCTGCTAGAGTACAGAAGTTCTGAACATAAAGGAGCGTGTCGCTTGCAGCATTGATGAATGACAGGAAATTGTCATAGCCAGCATTGGCGTTGCGGATTTCGCACCATTTTGTGAAACGATTGAAATCAGCGCAGAAAGTTAGTACAACAGGAGCCCCCTTCACCATTGGCTGATTGAAATGGAAAGGAGACAGTTTTTCCTTCATCTCGGCTGAGCGAGTCACCACAACGCTGTACAGTTGCATGTTTCCCATTGTTGCAGCACGTGATGCCTTGAAAAGAAGCGATTCAAGCTGCTCTATAGGAATATCTTCATTTTTGTATTTACGAATAGTTTTTCTGTTAATAATTGATGTCATATTATTTATTTAAGTTAAGTTATACGAGCGTTTTGTGTGTTTTGTATTGCAAATAACACAATTTGACGTCAAAGTTAAACATTTCTTTTGGGTTATTTGCTGACATTTGACAAAAATTTGTAATTTTGCCAAATAAAATGAAAATCTATGCCTATCATACAAGACTTATCGACAACATTACTGGATGTTTTGAGAAATTTCGGAGAAGACAAACTGCATGCAGCGTTGCAGCCATGCGGTGAAGATAATATTCCTTCTCCAGAACAGAAAGAATTGCTCGAGATTCTAGACAATCAGATTTACTCATACCGCCCTCAGTTTGAAATCACAGAGAAACGTCCGGTGACTCTTGAGTGCGATGTTGTGAAATTCCAGAACAAGAAAGAAAAGTGGGTTGCCTTCGTAGGATTGCTTGATGGTTATCCTTATGAGATTTTTACCGGTGTACTTGACGACGAAGATGGCATTGCTTTGCCAAAAACAGTTACTAAGGGTTACATTGTGAAGAATTACGAACCAGATGGCAGCAAACGCTACGATTTCACATTCGTAAACCGAAGAGGATACAAGATAACAGTAGAAGGATTATCAGAGAAGTTCAACAAGGAATACTGGAATTATGCAAAGCTCATCAGCGGTGTCTTGCGCTACAGAATGCCTTTGAGCCATGTAATAAAACTTGTCAGTCAGCTGCAAGTAGAAGACGAGAACATCAGCACATGGGCTGTAGGAGTGGCAAGAGCATTAAAACGCTACACATCCAGTTCTGATGACATCTCGTCCGACACATCCGTTGACGAAGAATTATTAAATTAACAAATAAAGAATCGACTCTTTTAAACCAATCAATGCTTAATAAGATAATCATTGAAGACCTTCGCATCTATGCCTTTCACGGCGTTATGCCGCAAGAGCGCAAGACAGGAGCTTATTTCATCATAAATGCCGAATTGGAAACCGACTTCACTTCTGCAATGAAAACAGATGATCTGGAGGGGACAGTAAGCTACGCTGACGTGTATGAGATCATAAAGCGAGAAATGGCAACATCTTCCAAGTTGCTGGAGCATGTGGGAGGAAGGATAATACATTCGCTGTTTGACGAACTTCCCTCAATCTCTGCCATTCGGCTCCGATTGATGAAAGAAAATCCTCCGATGGGTGCTGATTTGAAGGGAGCAGGCATTGAGATTTATGTCGAGAAACAAAGATATTACAAATAAACCTAATAGACAAACCTAAATAACTAATTAACTTATAATGTCAACATTACAAACTAACAAAATGACAAATTACCGCTGGGTGATTTGTGCTATGCTTTTTGCAGCAACAACTGTGAATTACATGGACCGTCAGGTGCTTTCTCTTACATGGAAGGACTTTATCGCTCCTGAGTTCCATTGGACAGATGCCAACTATGGTATCATCACAGCAACATTCTCCATCTTCTATGCATGCATCAGCCTTTTCGCTGGTAAGTTCATTGACTGGATGGGATCAAAGAAAGGTTACATTTGGGCAATCTTCGTATGGAGCCTTGGCGCCTGTCTTCACGCAGCATGCGGTTGGGCAACAATGAAGATTGAAGGCATTGAAAGCGTGGAAACTCTCAAAGCCGTAGAAGCAGGCAGTGATATTGCTGTCGCAATAGCTACCATAAGCGTATGGCTCTTCCTTGCCTGTCGCTGTGTTCTTGCTCTCGGCGAGGCTGGCAACTTCCCAGCAGCCATCAAGGTGACAGCAGAATACTTCCCAAAGAAAGACCGTGCCTTTGCCACATCTATCTTCAATAGCGGTGCTTCTGTAGGTGCCCTTGCTGCCCCACTCTGCATCCCTATCCTTGCAGAAAAGACAGGTTGGGAGATGGCATTCATCATCATTGGTGCTATTGGATTCATCTGGGCAGGTGCTTGGGGCTTCATGTACGACAAGCCATCTAAGAACAAGTTCCTCAACGATGCTGAGCGTGCTTACATCAATCAGGATGAAGACGATGAGCAGGACAATAATCTTGCAGCAGCAGAGAATGAAGGTCCTAAGATTCCATTCTTCAAGTGCTTCACATACCGTCAGACATGGGCTTTCATCTGCGGCAAACTCTTCACAGATGGCGTTTGGTGGTTCTTCCTCTTCTGGGCACCAGCATACTTCTCCGATCAGTTTGGCTACAAGAGTTCATCATCAATGGGACAGATTCTTATCTTCGTCCTTTATGCTATCGTTACAATATTGAGTATTGGTGGAGGTTACCTTCCAAAGTATTTCGTTGAGAAGAAAGGCATGAACCCATACGCAGGTCGTATGCGCGCTATGCTCATTTTCGCATTCTTCCCAATCTTCGCTCTCCTTGCACAGCCTTTGGCAGGATGGGAAGACAGCCCTATTGATCCTGCATGGTGGCCAGCAATCATCATCGGTCTTGCAGGAGCTGGACACCAGGCATGGTCTGCGAACCTCTACTCTACTATCGGCGACATGTTCCCTAAATCAGTAACAGCATCTATCACAGGTATTGGTACAATGTTCGGAGGTCTTGGTTCATACTGTATCAACCTTGGTGCAGGTGAGCTTTTCACTTATGCAGACGAACAAGGTGCAGCATTCCAGTTCTTTGGATTTGAAGGCAAGCCAGCAGGTTACATGATTATCTTCTGCATCTGTGCAGTCGCTTACCTCTTGGGTTGGACAATCATGAAGACTCTCGTTCCAAAGTACAAACCAATCTGCTGATAACAGGCATTTCATACAAAGACAAAAAGAGGATGAATCGTTTGACTCATCCTCTTTTTTGTTTTGTCGTTATGCTTAATCCTTGTTTGCAAGAATTAGATTCGTCTTACTTCTTCAGTTTTGCTATGCTTTCTGTGAGTGCAGCAATCTTTGTCTCAGCATCAGCCTGCTTCTTTTTCTCAAGTTCAACAACCTGAGCAGGAGCATTTGCCACGAAGCGCTCATTGCTGAGCTTTTTCTGTACGCCAACAAGGAATCCTTGCAAGCGCTTAACCTCTGCTTCCATCTTTGCGATTTCGGCTTCTGTATCGATAAGATTGCCAAGAGGAACAGCAAACTCTGTTGTGCCTACGAGGAATGCAGAAGCTGTATCGTCCTTAGTCTCAACAGAAACAATCTCAGAAAGGTTTGCCATCTTCTTGATGAGATCAGCAAGAGCATTAGCAGGATTCTCGCCAACTACCTGAAGAGCAAGCGCCTCCTTAGGTGCGATGTTCTTCTGATTGCGTACAGCACGAACACCAGCAACAATCTGCTTCATCACCTCAACATCAGCGATGATCTTTGCATCCGCCTCAGTTGGAGCATCAATAACAAGAGGAGAAACCATGATTGATTCACCATCCTTGCGCTCTGCAATGTGCTGATAAAGTTCTTCTGTGATGAATGGCATGAATGGATGAATAATCTTCATCAACTGCTCGAAGAAAGCAAGTGTTGACTTCAAAGTCTCAGCATCAATAGGAGCTTGGTATGCTGGCTTAATCATTTCCAGATACCAGCCAGAGAACTCATCAGTGAAGAGTTTGAAGATTGCCATAAGTGCCTCATTGAGACGGTACTTAGAGTACAAATCATTAATTTCTACTACAGCAGTCTTAATCTTAGCTTCCATCCATGCAATAGCCTTCTTGTTGCCTTCTGGCATAGCTATGTCTGCAGTTTCCCATCCTGAAACGAGACGGAATGCATTCCAGATCTTGTTGCAGAATGCAGCACCCTGCTGACAGAGCTGCTCATCAAAGAGAATGTCATTGCCCGCAGGAGCGGAAAGCAGCATTCCCATGCGCACACCATCGGCACCATACTTCTCTATAAGGCCGATTGGGTCAGGAGAGTTGCCGAGTGACTTACTCATCTTACGACCGAGGTTGTCACGAACAATACCTGTGAAATATACATTACGAAAAGGAACATCCTTCATATACTCCTCACCAGCCATAATCATACGAGCCACCCAGAAGAAGATGATATCAGGACCTGTTACGAGGTCTGCTGTTGGATAGTAGTAGTTGATTTCCTCATTGCCAGGATTGTTGATTCCATCAAAGAGAGATACAGGCCACAACCATGAAGAGAACCAAGTGTCAAGCGCATCCTCATCGCGAGTAAGCTGATCAGCAGTAATATTCTCAAATCCAGCAATCTTCTTTGCCTCAGCGAGAGCATCCTCTTCTGTGAGAGCTACAACAAACTTCTCTTCTTCACCTTCAGCAGTTGGAAGGAAGTATGCAGGGATGCGATGTCCCCACCAGAGCTGACGAGAGATACACCAATCCTGAATGTTCTCAAGCCAGTTTCGGTATGTTGTAACGTACTTTGTTGGGTAGAACTTAATCTTGCCTTCAAGTACTGGTGGAAGAGCTATGTCAGCAAAGTGCTTCATTGAAAGGAACCACTGCTTGCAGAGACGAGGCTCAACGGCTGTGTCCTGATTACGCTCAGAATATCCGACCTTGTTTTCATAATCCTCAATCTTCTCCATCAAACCAGCATTCTGGAGGTCAACAGCAATCTGCTTGCGTACATCCATGCGATCCTGACCAACGTACATTCCTGCCTCTTCGCTGATTGTGCCGTCTGGGTTGAAAATGTCAATAGTCTCAAGGTTATGAGCCTTTCCGAGAGCGTAGTCATTCACATCATGAGCAGGAGTTACCTTCAAGCATCCTGTACCGAATTCAATGTCAACGTAACGGTCTTCAATCACAGGAATAACTCTGTTTACGAGCGGAACAATAACCTTATGGCCGCGGAGCCACTGGTTCTTCACGTCCTTAGGATTGATACACATAGCTGTATCACCCATAATTGTCTCTGGACGTGTAGTTGCAACTACAGCATAATAGCGTCCATTCTCATCTACATGAAGTACCTCACCCTCTTCGCCTGTTGGCTTTACTGGATTGACATCAGCATCAGCAACATAGTAACGAAGATTGTAAAGTTTTGATTTCTCGTCACGATAGATAACCTCTTCTGTAGAAAGAACTGTTTGTGCCTTTGGATCCCAGTTGACCATACGGAGACCTCGGTAAATGAGTCCCTTGTTGTAAAGGTCAACAAACACCTTGAGTACAGATTCTGAGCGTTTCTCATCCATTGTGAATGCAGTACGATCCCAATCGCAAGATGCACCAAGGCGGCGAAGCTGCTTCAGGATGATACCTCCGTGCTCGTCTGTCCAAGCCCATGCATGCTTCAAGAACTCCTCGCGAGTGAGGTCTCTCTTCTTGATGCCTTGTTCTGCAAGACGATTTACCACCTTTGCCTCTGTAGCAATAGAAGCATGGTCAGTACCAGGCACCCAACAAGCATTCTTTCCATCCAGGCGAGCCTTGCGGATGAGGATGTCCTGAATAGTGTTGTTGAGCATGTGGCCCATGTGGAGCACACCAGTAACGTTTGGTGGCGGAATAACGATTGTGTATGGATCACGACCATCTGGCTTTGAAGCAAAAAGCTTATGGTCAAGCCAGTATTGATACCATTTACCTTCTACATCAGAAGGGTTATAATTTTTAGCTAATTCCATAATAATATAATGTGTATTTTTATTTTCTATTCAAAATGCAATGTCTGTGCAGGCTTTCCTATGCTTATCAAGTGCGAGCTTCCCCAGATTACAAGAGAAGAAATGAGAAGCGTAGCAACATTCACAAGCACGATAAGCAGCCAGTTAAACTGAATAGGCACAGAGTCAATGTAATAAACCGATGCATCGAGCGAAATGATGTGGAACTGTTGCTGAACGAAACAGAGCAGCAAGCCAGCCACATTGCCGATAAGCAAGCCTTTCCCAACAAGCATAATGCTGAAATTGGTAAATATTCTTCTCACCGATTGGTTTGTAGAGCCAAGCACCTTCAGCGTGCCTATCATGTTTATTCTCTCCAGCATGATTATGAGCAATCCGCTGACAACGGTGAATGCGCTTACAAGAATCATCAGCACAAGAATCATGATGACATTCATGTCGAGAACAGCAAGCCACGCAAAAGTGTGAGCCGCAATGTCCTTGATGCTGAACACCCCATAGGTGACGCCATTCCTGTCCATGTTCTCGTGTATGAACTGAAGCTTATCTGTCGTTTCTTCAACCTTCTCAAAGTCCTTCACAGTAAGTTCAAGACCTGAAGACATTTCATCATCCCAGTCATTCAGCTTACGTATGGTGCGGATGTCTGTTATGGCATAGTTCTTGTCATAATCATTCATGTTGGTGGCAAAGACACCAGCAATGGTGAACCTTCTTGCTCTCATGGTTTCATCGCCCATGAAATAAGCAAAGATTTTGTCACCAGCCTTCACACCTAGATCCGTTGCCACTTTCTTTGAAATGAGAATCTTATTAGATGATTCCTTTGCGCTGAACTCAGGCACTTCGCCTTCAACAAGGCAACTGCGGAAGAAATCCAAATCGTAATCCTCGCCAACTCCCTTGAATGTGAGCCCGCGGAAGTCATCTTCTGTTTTCAGAATGCCTAGTTTTATAGCATACTTCTGCACATGCTTCACCTCCTTCACCGTCTTCACATTATGAATGAGTGTGTCGTTAGTGAGCACAGGCAGCATCTGGTAATCCTGATTCTGCGTAAGGCTCAGCACCTGTATGTGGCTGCCGAAGCCGATAACCTTTGAGCTTACCTCGTTCTTGAAACCGAACACCACAGCAAGACTGATGATCATTACTGCCAATCCAATGGCGACACCAGCCATCGCAATACGAATAGCAGGACGAGAAAATCTTTTCCCGTCCTCCGTTTTATCCGCATAAATGCGCTTTGCTATGAAAAGTTCAAAGTTCATCCTACTCCACTCTGCCAGGGTATGCTTCCAATGCCTTTCTCAATACAAAGAGAGCACGCACGAGGTCTTCCTTCTTCAGCACGTATGCAATACGCACCTCGTTCTTGCCAGCACCAGGCGTTGTGTAAAAGCCAGCAGCAGGAGCCATCATGACAGTTTCGCCTTCGTAGTTGAACTCAGACAGACACCATGCGCAGAACTTCTCTGTATCATCCACAGGAAGCTTTGCAACTGTGTAGAACGCACCCATTGGTATTGGAGAATACACTCCTGGGATGCGGTTCAAACCGTCAATGAGACACTTGCGTCGTTCCACATATTCATCATAAATATCGCGGCTGTATTCCTCAGGAGCATCCAATGAAGCCTCTGCAGCAATCTGGCCGATGAGCGGAGGACTGAGACGTGCCTGACAGAACTTCATCACAGCCTTGCGTATCTCAGCATTCTTTGTGATGAGAGCGCCCACGCGGATGCCACACTCGCTGTATCGCTTAGACACAGAGTCGATAAGGACAACATTATCCTCAATGCCCTCAAGGTGACAAGCAGAAATGTATGGAGAACCAGTGTAAATGAACTCACGGTAAACCTCATCAGAGAAGAGGTAGAGGTCATACTTCTTCACAAGGTCACGAATCTGGTTCATCTCGCGGCGAGTGTAAAGATAACCTGTTGGATTATTAGGGTTGCAAATCAAAATAGCACGAGTGCGCTCATTGATCAGCTCCTCAAACTTCTCCACCTTTGGGAGAGAGAAACCCTCCTCAATAGTTGTGGCAATAGTGCGGATCACAGCACCAGCGCTAATGGCAAACGCCATGTAGTTAGCGTATGCAGGCTCAGGAACGATGATCTCGTCTCCTGGGTTCAGACAAGCAAGGAAAGAGAACAGCACAGCCTCGCTGCCACCACTGGTAATGATGATGTCGTCAGCCGTAAGATTGATGTCATACTTCGCATAGTAGTTCACCAGCTTCTCACGGTACGAACGGTAACCCTGGCTTGGGCTATACTCAAGAATCTTGCGGTCTATGTTCTTGATAGCATCAAGAGCAACCTGAGGCGTTGGAAGGTCTGGCTGACCGATGTTAAGATGGTAAACCTTCACGCCACGTTTTTTTGCATCTTCGGCAAGAGGAGCAAGTTTTCGGATAGGAGAACTTGGCATCTCATTTCCTCGAATTGATATTTTTGGCATATCTTATAAGATAATTTTATTGTCAATAATGTGCAATATTCGTGCAAAGTTAATAAAAATATATGTGACGAAGCCGTTATCTCGAAAACTTTTTATACTTTTGTCGGAAAATAAGTCATTATGAAAGTAGGAATTATACAACAAACATGCTCAGAAAGCATCAATAGCAACAAAAACAAGCTTGCCGACAACATACGCAAGGCAGCATCGGAAGGAGCAGAACTCATCGTCCTGCAAGAGCTTCACAACTCGCTCTATTTCTGTCAAACAGAAAACACTGCACTCTTCGATCTTGCCGAGCCGATACCAGGACCATCAACCGAGTTCTTCGGCAAACTCGCCAAGGAACTCTCTGTTGTCATCGTCACTTCACTCTTCGAGAAGCGTGCAGCAGGACTCTACCACAACACAGCCGTAGTGCTGGAAAAGGACGGTTCTATCGCAGGAAAATACCGCAAGATGCACATTCCTGACGATCCTGCATATTACGAGAAATTCTACTTCACACCAGGCGACATAGGCTTCCACCCTATCGACACCTCAGTAGGTCGTCTCGGCGTACAAGTGTGCTGGGATCAATGGTACCCAGAAGGAGCACGACTCATGGCACTTCAAGGAGCCGAACTTCTCATCTATCCAACAGCCATCGGCTACGAATCTAGCGACACTCCTGAAGAGCAGGAACGTCAGCGAGAAGCATGGACAACGGTACAACGCGGACATGCCGTAGCCAACGGATTGCCAGTCATTTCCGTCAATCGCACAGGGCATGAGCCAGATCCATCAGGACAGACAAACGGCATCCAGTTCTGGGGCAGCAGCTTCATTGCCGGCGCTCAGGGCGAATTTCTCTACCGCGCACCGAAAGACGAAGAAATCGTCAAAGTCATAGACATCGACATGCAGCGCTCTGAGAATGTCCGTCGTTGGTGGCCATTCCTTCGCGACCGCCGCATAGAAGAATTCAGCGAACTCTCAAAACGCTTCATCGACTAAGACAAGTTTACATATTAGAAATTATCAGGCAGGATCATCAATTATGAAGTCCTGCCTTTTCTTTTTAAAAACACAACAGCATTTCCCCTCCTTTTTCTTGCATTTCTCAATAAAAAGCAGTAACTTTGTATTGTAAAATACGGCTTAGGCTTATCCTTGCTGTATTTTCACTACTTCCCAACAAGCCTTGTCATTCCAAGGCGTGAAATCACCATTCCAAGTCATGAAATAATTATTCCAAGCCGTGAAATAGTCATTCCAAGGCTTGAAATCATTTCATTACCGAGCAAATGCAAAAAGCATTATCGGGCAAAAGGTAAAAGCATATACGAGCATACGCATCAAGGATACACGAGCAGATGATCTTGGCATGTATGGGCAGACACATCAAGCACGTACAAGCAGACTTCATTATACATTCACAGCATTAAAATCCTATTATAATGCATAAAAAAGGCAAGATAGTGATGGTAAATCAAAATAAAGATGTAACTTTGCAAGCGAAAGTCGCCCGAAAAAGTGTGGCGATTGTAAGAAAAGTCGCCCGAAAAAGTGTGATAATCACACGAAAAGTCGCCCGATTTTATGTATTTAATACTTGTATCCATTTGATTAACACTATAGAACATGTATCGAAGGAAAATTGAGGACGTTTTACTCCGATGGAAAGAGACACCAAGTCATAAGCCATTGGTCATAAAAGGTTGCCGTCAGTGTGGCAAAACAAGTTCGGTGAAAGCATTCGCTGAGCAGCACTATAAGCATATCGTTTACATGGATTTTCATGAACAAAAAGAACTGCGTACGTTGTTCCAAGGGTCGCTGAAAGTGGATTATCTTACTGTTGTCATCACGGCAGCAATTCCTGATGCAACATTCGTTCCTGGCAAGACTTGTATTATTCTTGATGAGATACAAGACTGTCCACAAGCACGAGCTGCGTTGAAGTTCTTCAAACTGGATGGACGGTACGATGTTATCTGTACCGGATCGTTATTAGGTGTAAATGGTTACAAATCGGAAGAACAACAGAAGGATGAAGAATCCACATCCGTTCCTGTAGGTTTTGAGACTATCGTTGACATGTATCCGATGGACTTTGAGGAGTGGCTTTGGGCAAACCAGATACAACAACCTGTAATAGATTTGCTGAAACAATACATGCAAAATGAATCTCCTGTTCCTGAAGCAATACATCAGCGAATGCGACAGCTGCTGCTGGAGTACGTCATCGTTGGAGGAATGCCCGAAGCTGTCAGCACCTTCCTCAACACGCATGATGTGAATCAAATGGTTGCTGTGCAGCGAGCCATTATCGATGAGTACAAGGTTGATATGGTGAAGTATGCTCGATCGGAAGATAAACCACGCATTCGCGAGTGCTTTGAGTCAATACCTCGCCAGTTGAGTCGCGACAATAAGAAATTCACTTATTCCGTAGTGCGTAAGGGAGGTCGCAGTAAAGAGTATGTCGGCAGTTTGCAATGGATAGAGGATGCTGGTATTGTGCGTCGATGTCACAACCTCAGCATCACGGAACTGCCACTGAGCGGAAATGCATTGCAAGACTGTTTCAAAATCTACATGGCTGATACAGGCCTTTTCATAAGTATGCTCGACGAAGGAACTCAATCGGACATTCTGCAAGGACAATTGGGCAGTTTCAAAGGGGCAATATATGAGAATGTAATGGCAGACATCTTAGGCAAGATGGGGCGTAAGCTTTATTATTACCAAAAGCCCGACAGCATAGAAATTGACTTCGTGATGCGCTACCAAGGCGAATGCACTCCAATAGAATGCAAGGCACGTACAGGCAATGCCAAATCCATGCAAACGCTTTTGAAGCACCCGGAAAAATACCATGTCTATCACGCTCTTAAGCTTGGCGACTATAATGTGGGGCGTAATGGGCCATTACTCACGTTGCCTTTCTATATGGCATTCTTACTTTCTGAGATATAGAGAATACAAACGTAATCGAGGCATCCTGCGCTAATGAATAGCAAGGATGCCTCGATTGATAAAATTAGCAGATAGCGGAACCGTCGTCGCTATTCCTTAAGGTGCAAGAGAGAACCGAAGCTCGACGAAGTCAAACGTTCCCTCTTTTGTATCATAATTTCCATGCTTTTTCTTGCACAAATAAAAGAAAAGTGTTATTATTGTACCATCATTTTATAGGAAAAGTGTATTTTTACACCACCGTATTCACAGGAAAAGTGTAATAGTAAATGCTTAAACGTAAGATTTATAATAAAATAGAAGCGTACCTAAAAGCACCGTCTCACAAGATGCTCTGATTGACGATCTTGCCCACCTTTCCACAATGCCAATCGAGGTTAAATCAGGCAAGAGCTATACCGTCCATAGTGCCCTTGATAAGTTCCTTGAAATAAAAGACTATCACATAAATTGCGCTTATATGTTGAGTAATGAAAATATCGTATCCACCGACGGTGCCATCACCTACATGCCAATCTACAACATTATGTTCTTTCAACCAGAGAGTGGTGTTATCGGGGAATGGTGAAAGCAATCGAGGCATCCTGTGCTAATGAATAGCCACGATGCCTCGAATGGTATAATTAGCAGATAACGGAAAAGCACCTGCTATATTCTAAGATGCAAGAGAGAAACGTCCCCTCCCCTCTTGCATCATTATCAGCAGTGCAAGCTTACTTCATTTCTTTATCATAGTCAATGCTATTAAGAACAATCCTTGGGCGGGTTCGGTCGTATCTATCTGAGAAGAAACACTTTTCAGGTACAACGCTTGTAGAACGTATGCCGCACAGGGTCAATAGGAAATGTGAAAAGTTTGTTGTAATACTTGCTGTGCTTTCGGATTGAAGAAGTTTGTCATACAGGCTTTTCCTGTAAACTCGAGCTTCATTAGACATCCAAACGAAGAATGGCACTTTCAGCAGATAGTTAGGGTCAGGCGATGATAGCGCAGAACCATGCCCCATGTAATCACGAACATCATACACCTCCTCACCATGATCTGAAAGGAATACCAAAAGGGCATCTTCGTCCTTGAGCAATTTGATCACCTCGTTAATCACATGGTCACAATAACGGCCTGCATTGTCGTAGGCAGCCATGACTTGACGCTGTTCGAATGATTTATTCTGCACGTCATAATCGTCTGGTTTAAACTGGGCAAACGACTCTGGGAAACGATCGGAATAGGTATAATGCTGACCATTCAGATGCAAAATAGTCAACGACAAGCTATCCGCTAAACAAATATCTGTCAACATACGACCATCATGTCCATAATATCCATCATTACGGTTTTCAAAAAGAGCAGCCGACAATTCTGCATTTGTCAGGAAATTAATTCCTTGAGACACGAAATATTGGTTGTCCAACAGCTGAGTGTAGTATCCAACCTTGCGAAACAGAGCTGGAAATAATGGTGCCTTACCAAAATTGTCATGGTCAAGAGAGAATATACATTTCATAACTCCATGAGTGGCGTCAAATGGCGTTACTACATCATTGAATGCAATAAGCGAACCATTATCTTTCTCTGTTGACATGTGTGGAAAAGTCTCTTTTGAATATCCATAGAGAGAACAATGATAGAATGATGAGCTTTCCCCTATAACCACTACCACATGTCGGAATGGTTTAAAACCATCCTCAATCGTGGCATCACATTGTTGTGACGCCTCAAGAATTGTGGAGAACTGATTGGCTCGTTGGCGCATCACATAGTAAGCATAACCACCACGTGTGATGGTTGTCAACTGAGGTAAGCCCTCACCATTATGATATTGAATGAAAGAATATGCACCTTTGGCAATCAAAACCGAGCCATAGACGCAAAGTGCAATGATCAGCCAACGCACATAGCGACTCGAAGCGATATAAGCAGATGTCACATAAGCAAAGACCAAAGCTGCAAGTGAGAACAATATTGGTTTCAACAGATGCAGATTGCAATAAGCACCGATAAACTCTGAGGTTTCTCTGGCATTTGTCTCACTAAGCACATCAATCGCATCTTGACCGATTATCATACCGAATTCGGACAGCAGGAACGCCTCTGTCCCAATCAGGATGAGATGCACCGTCAGAAACAGCAGCATCACCGCAATTTGCAGACCTTGTACTTTCCATAGAAGGTATAGCACCATTGCTTCTGTGATGGCAAATAGTGCAGACAGGCTAGAAATGGATACGACAGACAAGACAGAATCCAGCAGATGCTGAGAATCCATGTAATGCAATCCAAATAGATTGGATGCCAGATTGAGAAAAAAGAAGAAGATAAAGAAACGGCTAACAGACGAGTCCTGTTTCTTAGAAATTTGATTGAACATGATGGTTGATACTGAATTGTGCATCAACCAATACTCGCAAATACACATAAAAAGGGCGTGAACCTTCTTATGCGTCCGTCGAGGCTTGCGTAGGAAATAGAGGCCTCACTAATCTATAATAATGTTCACGCCACAAGCATGAACATTGACTGTATATAAGATTAGCAAGACACACTTCCTCCATAGAAGCAGTCTATCCACTATTCATAGTGTTCTTATCTCTTTTATTTGTTTCCTACGCAAATTCAGACGAACGCTAATAATAGTCAATGCCGTTTATAATATGTCCGCCACTCTCTGATCTCTCATAACGATCGCAGTGGCATGAATGATTTCTGTTTTTTAATTTTATTTTATAATTTAAGATAATAAGACAAAAATACAGTAACTACCTGCGTTCTTATATTACTGAGTATAATACTTTAAACGCTCTTTATTTACTATGTCACCAACCGCACAAAGTACGGAAGGATTGGTGCAAAGTTAATGATTTGAAAGGAAATGACAACGGATAATCAAGAAAAGTTCATAAGAAAAGGGCTTTTCTGCAATTTTTCATCATTATTGGTGCGGAAATGTCAACGTTCTGACTCTACAGCATAATAAAAATAGGAGATAGACACCTATTGTAGGTATTTATCTCCTACATGATTATAAGAATTTAAGTAATTGCTGATTACTTCTTGTTCAATGGTATGTAAAGTTTGTCAATGCATGAGTCAAGCTCACGCTTTATAAGAGCTTTGTCAAGCTTTTGACCAATGAAAACGAGCTTCTGCATGCGGTCGCCAAATGTGTCATCCCAATCGCGCTTGAGACCTGGCTCTGCTTCCATAAGCTTTGCTAGTTCGTCGGCTGGCATTGTAGCGTACCACTGTCCTGCATTCTTGAGCTGCACTTGCTTTCCTGCCTGTTCAAATACGTAGCAGATATGAGTTTCGTCGCTGAAGTAGCAGATGCCTTTGGCACGAATGATGTTCTTTGGCCAGCGGCGTGCAACAAATTCGTCGAAGAGGTTGATATTGAATGGATAGCGCTGATAATAGACGTATGTGCCAATACCATATTCTTCTGCTTCTCCTTCACCATCGTGGTGGTGGTGATGATGGTGATGGTGGCAATGCGGATCATGGCAATGCTCAGCATCATGGTCGCATTCTTCATCGTCATCGTGATGGTGGTGATCATGATCGTGGTGATGATGATGTTCATCATGCTCATGGTGGTGGTCATCTTCATCATCTTCTTCCATTTCATCGACATGTTTTTCTATTTCCTGAATCCATGATGCGGAACCGGCTACGGCATTGAAATCAAACTTGCCTGTACCGATAAGTTTGTCAAAGTCAACATCGCAGTAATCGCATTCTATAATCTCTGCCTTTGGCTGGATGGCACGGATGATGGTCTTTACACGGTTGAGTTCATCGGGTGTAACCTCTGATTTCTTGTTGAGAAGTATTGTGTTGCAGAATTCTATCTGCTGAATGATAAGATTTTCAATATCCTCTTCATCAAGGTCGTGCTTTGTGAGGTCGTTAGCGCAGTTGAATTCATCCTTCATACGAAGTGCGTCAACAACTGTGACTATACTGTCAAGCAAAGGCACACCGTCTGTCATGGTTTCCTGCACAAGCGATGGCACAGAGCATATTGTCTGTGCAATTGGTGCAGGTTCACAAATACCGCTTGCTTCAATAACAATGTAGTCGAAGCGGTGCTGCGAGGTAATCTCTGAGAGCTGCTGAACGAGATCCATCTTGAGAGTACAACAGATACATCCATTCTGGAGTGCGACGAGGCTTTCGTCTTTCTTACCTACTACTCCGCCCTTCTGAATAAGGTCTGCATCGATGTTCACCTCACCTATGTCGTTGACAATGACAGCGAACTTTATACCTTGCTTGTTTGAGAGGATTCTGTTTAAAAGTGTAGTTTTTCCGCTGCCAAGGTATCCCGTAAGCAGCAGAACTGGTATTGTTGGTATTATCATTACAATTAAATTTTTTAATGTTGCAAAGTTACGCAATTTTCAAGATAAATTGTCTGTATGAATGAATAAAGTTAGTTAATTTACAAAAAAATAAGAATCTCTTATTGACGGAATACATTATTTTATATAACTTTGCCATACCAAATCTACATCCAGCTAATGTCATGAAAAAATTTATGTCCATTATATTATTGTCAGTAGAAGCTCTGCTGTTTCTGCTCCCATGCAATGTGTTTGCCAAATCAGACAAAGAAAATTATCATATTTTTTGGGATGATGTTCCAAAGAATGTGGCAAGTCGCTATAACGAGGCGTTCATGCACAGCGGTGAGCCTTGGGTGCTGGAGTTTGCCGATTCGTTGGAACACATGGCAAACAGCAAGAAACCTGAGTTTACTTTCTTCGCTACGGAATTGAGATGCCACAATGCGTACATGAATGGTGATTCACTAAAGTTTCTGAATTTGAGCGAAAAAACTCGTAACTTAGCTTTGAAATTCGACTATAGGAGTTTGTACTTTGGCGAAATGATGAATCTGGTGGAGTTCTACCGTCATGCAGGCGATTTTTATCAGGCAAAATACTGGGCGCATGAGCTTATCAAGGAAGGCAAAGAGTTTGAAGACAAGCACGCATTGTACTTCGGCCACATGGCTTTGGGTGCAATAATAAGTGCCAGACATGATTACAGACGTTCAAACGAGCAGTTTGAGATATCTCTTGAATACCTCAATCAAATGGAGGGAAAGAATCAGCTGGCTGCATCAAGCTTACAAACGCGCATTGCCCTGAACTGCCTTAACGCAAAAGAGTTTCAAAAATCGCTGAAGTATGCCTTAATGGCTGAGGAGAATGGATCTTCAGAGATTTTCCTTCCTGCAATAAAGGCAACTTGTTATTTTGAGTTAGATGACTCTGAGAACTTCAAAAAAGAGCTGAAAAAATACTATGCAAACACAAAAGGCATTGATCGCAACACAGATCCATTCTCCGTTCGCCTGAACATCCAGAAACTTGCTGACGACGGAAACTATGATCTTGCTCTGGAAAAATGCAAGGAACTGGAGAATGACGACGAATACACCTTCAAGTCTATGATTTACCGTAAGATGGGACTTTGGGAAGAAGCTTACAAATGTGCTGAGATTGAGTTCAACATAAAGGATTCAATAAATGCCACTATTGTAGAAGATGAACTTTCCGGCATGACGACCGACTTAGAAACCATCACAAGACTTCAGGAGATGGACGAGAAGATAATGAACCAAAGAACGTGGATAATACTTGGATTCTCGATTTTCATCATCCTGATTATCATAGCACTGGTTGTATGGGCAAGAATACGCTCTATGAAGAGAATGAAGGAAATGCTGGAGAGAACAAACGCAGAATTGAAAAAGGCAAGAGATATTGCAGAAAACTCCAACAGCATCAAGACTCAATTCCTCCAGAACATGAGTCATGAAATCAGAACTCCACTGAATGCTATTGTTGGTTTTGCACAATTACTGGGCTTACCTGACGGCATAAATACCGAAGAGGAGAAGACACAGTACAATGACTACATTCGCAACAATTCTAACATGCTGCAAATGCTCATCGATGACATCCTTGATCTTGCCGATGTTGAGAATGGTAACTACAGAATTGATATGAATGATGCTTCTGTAAACGATATTTGCAATAGTTCTATAAAGTCCGTAGAATATCGCACTCCTGATGGCGTGAGGATGTACTTCACCTCTGAGGTGGATAATGACTACAAAATCTTCACCGATGCTCGTCGCGTGCAGCAAGTACTTATCAACTATCTCTCCAACTCGTGCAAACACACAGAAAGAGGAGAAATCCACCTGCATTGTTCTAAGACGGAAAATCCCGGTCACATCACATTCTCTGTCACAGACACAGGAACCGGTGTTCCTGCAGACATGGCTGAAAATATATTTGAAAGATTCACAAAGCTTAATGCATTCAAGCAAGGAACAGGCTTAGGACTAAACATTTGCCGCACGGTGGCTGAAAAACTTGGAGGCGTAGTGAAACTCGACACAAGCTACACCGATGGTGCAAGGTTTGTGTTCATTGTAGAAGATGCCACATACAGCGATTAATAATAAAAAAAGAAAAAGCAGTTAGAAAACTAACTGCTTTTTTTGGAGGTGCCTACCCGATTCGAACGGGTGTAAACGGTTTTGCAGACCGGTGACTAAGCCACTCATCCAAGGCACCATATTATGTTTGCTACGAGGTTGTTTCTCGTTTGCGAGTGCAAAGGTAGTGCTTTTTGGCAAACTGACAAAGGTTTGAGGATATTTTTTTTGAAGAAAATGGTGATTTTTCTGTTTTTCTCATGAAAAATGAGTAATTTTGTGTCATGATTTTGAAGAATAACATAAAAAAAGTGAGTATTTTTATCCAATCCAATAATCTCATGAAAGAGAAAAGTCATGTGATTATTGGATTGAGCGGAGGGCCTGATTCCACTTTCCTGGCTATTGCTTTGAAAGAATTGGGGTTCAGGGTGACCGCCATGCATTGCAATTTCCATCTCAGAGGTGATGAGAGCATGAGAGACGAAAGGTTTGTGAAGGCATTTTGTATGACAAAGGGCATTGCATTGGTCAAGAAGGACTTTGACACAATTGGTTATTCTAAGGAAAAGAAGATAAGCATTGAGATGGCTGCACGAGACCTTCGCTATGAGGCTTTCCGCTATCTCAAGGAAGAACTGGGAGCTGATGCCATTGCTGTTGGACATCATAAAGATGATAATGTGGAAACACTCATGCTGAACATGGTGAGAGGCACTGGCATTAAGGGCGTGTGCGGCATGCAGCCAAAGAACGGCGACATTGTCCGTCCCCTACTCTGCCTGACTCGCAATGAGATTATGGATTCGCTGAAAGAAGTAGGTGAAGGCTACGTCATGGACCATACCAATATGGAAGATGAGTATTCGCGCAACAAGGTGAGGCTTGATGTCATGCCTGTTCTTGAATCCATCAACAAGGGGGCGAAGAGCAACATGACTGTGACGATGGAGAACCTCAACGAGGTGAGGAAGGTATATGAGGCAGCTATGAGGGATGCCGTCTGCAGATGCTGTCAGCAGACCTCTGATGGAGGTCCCATGCGCATAAACATTGCCCAGTTGAAGAGGGAATCATCGCCTATGTCTGTTCTTTATGAAGTGCTCAATGCTAAAGGGTTCAACAGGAGTCAGCTTAAGGATATTCTCTGCAGCATAAACGATTGCGGCAAGATGTTTGAAGCAGATGGATGCAGAGTGCTTATCGATAGAGATGAACTAATTGTAGAAGTTTCGAAGGAAGGCGAGAATGTTTCTCCAAAATGCGAGGACAATGGCATTAAAATGATGCATATCTGCATTGATGATTTGCAGCTTGCAAAGGATGAGAAATATGCTTATTTGGATGCGGGCAAGGTAAAGAATGAACTGACTGTCCGCTGTCCTAAGACTGGCGACACGTTTGCACCATTCGGCATGGGGGGTAAACGGAAACTTGTTAGCGATTTTCTTACCGACTTGAAAATGAACCGTTTTGAGAAGGAGAAGCAGCTGCTCGTTTGTGATGGTGAGGAAATAGTGTGGATTGTAGGAAAGAGAAGCTCTGAGCTTTACAGGATAACAGAAAAGACAAGTTGCGTATTGCGCCTTTCAGTAAAGCATTAGCATGGAATCATTGTTTTTCATGCTATTCCCAAGCACATGGCAACGATGACTACACAAATGTAGTTGAAGAATATAACAGTAAGAAACGTGTCCATATCATCTTTCAAAAAGCCTGATGATGTGAACTGCCCTGAAATAAGACGTTTCTTTGTACAGAATACGGGGCGATATTTTTCCATCAGCATATAGAACGTAAAACCGAGAATGGCACCTACCGTCCAGCCTACACATACATCGCCAAGATAGTGTACGCCAAGATAAAGACGAGTGAAGGTGGTTGTGAATGACCAGAAGAATAGCGTAACCGTGACCTTTGGCGAACGGAAAAGCAATGAGAGGAACATGGCAAAGCACATCGTGTTGCAGGCATGACCAGAGAAAAAGCCATATCTGCCTCCACGATAGCCTCTTACGACATCAACAAGATACATGAGCTGAGGATCTTGCGTTGGTCGCCAGCGCTCCACCAATGGTTTCACAAAGCCTGAGCATATGCGGTCAGCAACAACGATGAGCAGAATCATTGTGACGTATATCAGGAGTGTCTCTTTCCATGAGTTGTTCTTGAAGATAATGACAAACAGCAAAATTATGACCAGCGACCACGAGAAGGTGTCGGTCACGGTAAACATGACATTGTCCCAGAAAAGACTGTCACTGCCATTGATGGCAAGAGTTAGCTGATGATCAAGTTCGTTCAATGTTTACTACTTTATTTTTTGTTATTCTATTTTTTCTCTATTATGTCTCTTTCTATTAAAAACCAAGATAATATACCCATCAGATAACTTCTGCTGCTGACGATGGAATCCATCCTTGCTTTCCTTCCTCGAACTTCACCTCTATCCATTCTTTCATTGAGTTGTCAAGGATTTCCACCTTGGAGCCTTCGTGGATAAGGAAAAGGTCTGTGCTTTTGTCGCTTGGTGAGCTTTTCACTGTGACTGCTGGCAACATGATGATGGCAGTATTGCGATTTTTCAAGTCAAATCTCTGAGAGATGGAACATGCATTGCTGATGATTACAACGACAAGCATCAGCATCGCTCCATAAACACCTACCTTTCTTGCAATAAGCTGCGGCACGAAGAAATAAACAAGCACGCCTGCTAGCATAAGGATGAAAGCAATGATGCCTGTGTAGGTCCATGCGTCGATGCTCATACAGTTGGTAAGGTCGCGCCACCATGTGACGAAGAACATCTCTGACGGAGGAACGACTTTGTCTATAGTCTTTCCACGAGCAAGAGCAAGGTTTGCACGAATATCGCCATCACCTGGATCGAGAAGCAAGGCGCGTTCGTAATTTAGCACAGCCAATGGGATTTCATCAAGCTTGTAGTAGCAGTTGCCAAGATTGTAATACACCTCTGCTGCCACTCCTTCATTCTGAAGAATGGACTCGTATGCCTTGATGGCGTCTGTGTAGTTCTCCTTCTCGTAGAGAGCATCTGCCTCTGCCTTTGTTGCAGCGAAGGAAATGATGCTAAAGAGAGAGAGTATTATTGTAGAAATTATCTTCTTCATAAATTGTCCTCCATTTTTGTAATTGCCTCAATGGCACTGTTGTAAACATTCTCCATGTTAGCATTTGGATCGCCTGGAGCATAACGAGCAAACTCACAATCATTGAGCACCTGAAGGAACTGCTGGATAAGTTCTTCTGGCACATTGCGAGAAGTGAGAGATTGAGCTATATTCTCTTTGTTGAGCGATTCCTGAGACATGTTGAACTTATCGCCAACATAGCCCCAAAGGGCACGAAGCACCTCATCATAGAACCTATTTTTGTCGTGAGCATCAAGAAGTTTCTTTGCCGATTTCATTCTCTTGAGCGCCACCTTGTTAGCCTTTTTGCCACGACGATGTGCTACATTGGCATTTGCCTGCATCTGCTTGCGTCCAAGAGCCCAGATGGCGATGAACAGGACAACAGGAACAATATAACCAGCTATGTGCTTCCATGTGCCGAAGAATGTCTCTCCTGGCTGACGGAGCTCTACATCACCCTTCTTGATGAAACGAATGTCCTGATTAAGCTGCTGAACGTCTTGCTGCTGACCGCTATAGTTGGAAACCTGTGCACCATTGCCGCCCTTGCCTTTATTCACCTTGAGCGTATAAGCTTCTGTGGTAAGCGTTTTGTATGTGTGTGAATCCGAATCGAAATAAATGAACTTAGCTGCTGGTATCTCGTATGTGCCTGCATGACGAGGAACTATGAGATACTCAAACTCTTTTGAGCCAGCAAGTCCGCTCTTGGTGATGTCGAACTTGTCGTTAACCTTTGCATCGTATGTTTCAAAGTCTTTAGGGAAATCTATTACAGGAGTTGAGATAAGCTTCATATTACCAGAGCCCTGGACAACGAGCTTGAGAGTGACAGCATCATTGGCATCCACTTCCTTCTCGCTTATGCTTGAAGATACGGTGAATTTACCCACAGCACCAGAGAAGCCATCAGGCTTAGCTGGCAGAGGAGAAACGTTGATTGTGAGCGATGGTGTCGTAATTTGCTTCTTCACCTCCATAAGTCCGCTCTGACCATTGAAGAAAGCATCGATAGGATCCATATTCCTATTACGAGTGACAACGACGCCTTCGTAAGTGATTGCAGGAATGGTCAGCTTGCCTTCTTTCTGTGGGAAGAGAAGATACTGAGCCCATACAACAGAGCGGTAGTTACGTCCGTTGTACTGCTCCAACTGAAACTCTTTGTTTCGAGGAAGCGGAATCTCCTGGATAAGGAATCCATCAAGCGTTGGAAGCTTTCCATCAAGCTGTGTTAGATCTACAAGAGTATAAATCTTATATGTGACAAGTATCGCCTCCTGCTCGTAAACTCTTGTGCGAGAAGCTGTTGCTGTCATAAAGAGATCCTGAGAAGAGATATTGCTTCCTGATGATGGTGATGACTGACGCTGTGAAGGTGACTGTGCTCCTCCGCCGTTATTTCTGCTGTAGCCACCATTGCCACTTGAAGCATTTGAATTGGAATTACCAGCAACAACTCTGACAGTTGTTGGCTTTGATTTTACAGTCTTGCCCTCTGCAACAATGCTTGCACTGCCAATAGTGAAATTACCAGTATTCTGTGCAAGCAAGATGTATGTGAATATAATGCTGCTGCTCTGGCTTGTTCTACCGTTAATCATCTGGAAGCTGCTCTGCTGTGATGTGGCAGGTCCGTAGATGACATCAAAGCCCTTAAAGTCTGGTGCGCTGAAATTAGAAACATCTTGAGTGTTCACAGTAAACTGCACACGAAACTTGCCTCCCGTTTCAACTGTGGAAGGAGCAGACACATTGAATGTCACTCCATCAGCGAAAGCATTCAATGATAAAAGAATAAATGTAAATATGTATAATACTCGTTTCATTCTTGTTGTAACTGTTCAAAATCTGTTTTACCAATCTCAATCAAGATACCTTATAAGATTGTGACTGCTTACCAGTCCTTTTCAAGATTGCGACGCTTGCCATTCTTATTCTTATTCAATTTCTGCTGAACGCCCTTCTCGTCCTGCTGGGCAGAATTGAGAAGCTGCTCTGCAGCCTGATCACTCATTTCATCTTTATTAGGATTTGACTGCTGTTGCTGCTGATCCTGTTTATCTTGCTTGTCTTGATCTTGGTTTTGGTTTTGTTTATCTTGATCCTTCTTCTGCTGATCCTCGTTTTGCTTCTGTTGATCTTGCTTCTGCTTGTCTTGGTTCTGCTTATCCTTGTCCTTTTCCTGTTTGTTGTCATCACCGCCACCGCCATTCTTGTCCTGATTCTTCTTCAGCTGATACTGAGCCATAGCAAGATTGTAGCGTGTCTCATCGTCTGCAGGATTACAGCGAAGGGAGCTCTTGTAGAAATTAACAGCATTCTGGAAAGCACCAGCAGCATTGCCACCCTGCTGCTGAGTTGCTGCAAGTCCCTGAGCATACCAGATGTTGCCCATATTGTGGAAATTACGTGCTTTTCTCATAGGGTCAGATGTGCCAATGGAATCAGCTTTCTTGTAGTTTTCGAAAGCTGTACTGTCTTTCTGCTGCATAATATAGGCATTGCCAAGATTGTAATAGCCCTCGAAAGAAGGATCTTTAGCAATGGACTTCAAGTAGTATGTCTCTGCCTTTTCGTATTGCTCAGCACGATAAGCAGCATTGCCGAGACGAATAAGGTCACGAGCACTCTGTGCAAAAGCAGCAAATGTGAATACTGATATAAGTAAAGAAATAAATAGTCGTTTCATCTTCTATTTGAATTTCACTTCGTTAAAAAGTTTGAAATTGCGGAAGAGAGGATTCTTCTTTTCCATTATGCAAAGCTCAGCAATAAGCACGATAAATAGCAAGATAGCAACGGCAGCAAACTGTTCGTCATACTCGCTATACATAGATTGAGAAATATCTTCCTTTTGCATCTTCTCTATTTCACCTTCAAGCAATGACTGAGCCATGTTTGTCTGATCCACATGAATATACAAACCGCCACCAGCTTGTGCTATTGCCTTACCTATCTGCTCATTAAGCTTTGTTGTGACAACATTTCCAGAGAGGTCTTTCTTGAATGTGCCATCACCCATCGGGATAGGTCCGCCAGCTTCTGTTCCGACAGAGAGGACAAATATCTCTATGCCTGCCTTTCGTGCTTCTTTTGCAGCTTCGATAGCACCTTCTTCATTATCCTCAGCATCTGTGATGAGAATCAAGGCACGACCAACGTTGGTTTTTGTGGAGAAGCCTGCTGTTGCTCTAGTGATAGCTTCTGCCATGTTTGTACCCTGTATGGAAATAGTGTGAGGATTAAGCTGATCGAGGAACATCTTTGCTGATACATAGTCGCTTGTCATCGGCAGCAAAGTAATGGCACTTCCGGCAAAGGCAACAAGACCTACCTTGTCCTCGTCAAACTGCTCAATGAGCTTGCTGACAATCATCTTGGACTTGTCAAGTCGGCTTGGCTTCACATCCTGACAAAGCATGGAATTAGACACATCAACAGCAATAGCCACTTCAATGCCTGAACGCTTCACCTCTTCGTTTCTTGTGCCGTACTGAGGACGGGCAAGAACAACTGAGAGCAAGCCTACAGCCACCATCATCAAGCCGAACTTGATATGACGACGCAATGGTGAAACATCTGGCATGAGATGGCGAAGGAGTTCTGGATCACCAAACTTCTTCATCTGATTCTTCATCTTCAGCTGAACAATCACATAGATAGCTGTCAAAACAGGAATGAGAATCAGCAGATATAAATATATTGGACTTGCAAATCTAAACACGTTATTATGTCTTTTTGAGAGTTATGTATTTTCGATTTATCAACTCTTTGATTCATTGATTTATCGATTCTTCGAGTTTATTATGGCAACCTCTTCAATACGAATGAGCGCAGTATGATTTCAAGGAGAAGCACAATCATAGCGGCTATTGCGTATGGCTGGTAAAGTTCGTTGCGGCGACTGAACTGCTTGACATTGAACTTTGTGCGCTCCATCTTGTCAATCTCCTGATATACCTGATCAAGCTCTGAGTTCTTCTGAGCACGGAAATACTGACCACCTGTCTCCTTAGAAATCTTAGTCATCATCTGCTCATCAATCTCTACAGGAACCATTGCTGTGCCACCAGTTGGAAGCGGATAAGGCGCCATACCATTGCGGCCAATACCGATTGTGTATATTCTAATTCCATACTTCTTTGCAATCTCAGCAGAAGTGAGAGGAGAGATTTTTGCTCTATTGTTTACACCATCAGTAAGAAGGATGATAACCTTTGACTTTGCTTCACTCTCCTTCAAGCGGAGAATAGCATTCATGATTCCATCGCCAATGGCAGTACCATCATCAATAATACCGCGAGCAGCCATATTGCAATCTGCGCTGCTGTAAAGATTCATCAGCACAGCATGGTCAGTCGTAAGAGGACATTGAGTGTAAGCCTCACCAGCAAAGATGGTAAGACCTATATTGTCGTTAGGACGCTTCTCAATAAATTTCTGTGCAATTTCCTTCAAAGCCTCAACACGATTAGGCTTGAAGTCCTGAGCAAGCATAGATGTGGAAACGTCAACAGCAAGCATGATGTCAATACCCTCAACATCCGTATCACTCCATGAGTGCTTGCTCTGCGGACGAGCCAATATGCACACAACCAATGTGATGAGCACCAATCTGAGCAAGAATGGAACGTGCATCAGGTAGAGGCGGAATGTCTTTGGCGCTTTGCGATATTTAGATGTGTCAGGAACTTTCAGCGATGGCAAACTCTTCTTGAATCGCATTACATACCATACAATGTATGGAATGAGGCAAAGCAGGAGAAGGAAGAATAGAGGATTCTTAAATTCCATAATCTTAAAGAGTTAGCGTTAGAGAGTTAGCATGTATATTCTGTAAATAATGAATCCGATAACACCGAGAAGGACTATGCTTGCAACCACGATGCTTCCGATGAGCACATACTTGGCAACCTTAGAGCGCTTTTCCTCAACCACAATAACCTCAGGCTGAGGCTTCTGCTCTGGCTCTTCAAGCTTTGTCTGATTGATGTACTCGATAGCACTTACAAGATTTCGGTCGTTCTCATTTATGAGCGTACTGTACTTGGCAAACTTAACGAGGTCAGCTGTCTGGAAAAGCTCACGAAGCTCGCTGATAGCACTTTCATCGTTCACTTCCTGAAGCTTCTGTATGATTTCAAATGATGTCATTTCCAAAGCATTGAAACCATAGCGCTCCTTGATGTACTGACGAAGAGTATCGGTCAACTGAGTGTAATACTCCTTGCTGTCCTCGCTCTGCCAGATCTTCTCTTCCTTGATGTGCTCAATCTTCTGCATAGCAGCCTTATGAGGAGCAATATGCTGCTTAGTGCGGATACGGCGGATGATAGGCTTGTTGTTCTTCAAGCGCCAAGCAACGTAAGCAAGCAATGCTGCAATGATGACAGCAATGACAGCAAAAATGATGACAAGTCGCCATTCAGCCCAATCGAAAGGAGGAGCAAGCTCAGCCTTCATGCCGCAGATGCTGTCAGCATGGAGCGTGTCGATGTCCATTGTCAATACCTTTAGCGCAAGCTTCTTGGAAAGATGAGATTTGCCATCCACATTGACCTCAAACTCAGGAATCATGTAAAGAGCAGAATCGAAAGATGTGAAGTAGTAACGGCGAGTCAAAACCATGCGCTTGCCGTCGTTCACAAAATCGGTATCTGCCTTTTCTGCATTGACAAACTCCAATCCTGGCACAATCTGCTGAAGCGAATCCCAGTCAGGCAGATCCACCTGACTCTTTGCATCAGCACTAACATCTAAAGTAACGCCTATTCTCTGACCGATGAAAATCTCTGCCGAGTCCAGTTTAGCATCAACCGTCACCTGACCTTTTGCTTCAATAAAAGCCAGCACACAGCAGAATGTCAGCAGAATAAGCTTTATCTTGTTAATCATTGATTTCTTTTTTACATTATCTGTTCACTTAGATTCTTCTCTTGAACAATCCCATTAGAGCCTTGACATAATCCTCATCAGTTCTGATGGACACATTGTCAACATTAGATCTCGTGAAAGCATTCTTCAAACTCTTCTGATGGTTCACCCACCACTCATGATGAGCTCTGCGGACAGCTTTTGACGAAGTGTCCACAAAAGTCTCCTCGCCAGTTTCAGCGTCAAGCATCTTTATTATACCAATATTTGGAAGCTCCATCATTCGGTAGTCGTAAATCTGCAATGCCACAACATCGTGGCGGCGGTTAGCAACCGTAAGCTGGTTAGAATAGTCAGCGCCATCGAAGAAGTCACTCAGCAGGAACACCGTGCAACGCTTCTTGATAGCATTAGTCATAAACTCCACAGCCTTGCCGATGTCAGTTCTGTTGCTTTCTGGCTGGAAGTCAAGAAGCTCTCGGATGATGAAGAGGATATGCTTCCTGCCCTTCTTTGGCGGAATAAACTTCTCAACCTTATCAGAGAAGAAAATCACGCCTATCTTATCATTGTTCTGAATAGCAGAAAATGCGAGAGTGGCAGCAATCTCCGTGAGCAGCTGACGCTTTGACTGCTTCTGTGTACCGAAATCCAAAGAACCGGAAACATCCACAAGGAGCATAACAGTCAGCTCACGTTCCTCTTCGAAGACCTTGACATAAGGCTTGCCCAAACGAGCAGTCACATTCCAGTCGATGTCGCGAACATCATCACCATACTGATACTCGCGCACCTCTGAGAATGCCATACCCCTACCCTTGAAGGCAGAATGATATTCGCCCGCAAAGATATTGTTTGAGAGGCCCTTGGTCTTAATCTCAATCTTCCTGACTTTCTGTAAAAGTTCTTCTGTTTCCAATTTCTTATCTGTCTATTATGGCACTTCAACCTTGTTAAGGATCTTGCTGATGATCTCCTCAGAAGTGACGTTGCTTGCTTCTGCCTCGTATGTGAGACCTATACGGTGACGGAGCACATCCTGAGACACAGCGCGGACATCCTCAGGGATAACATAGCCTCTGTGCTTGATGAATGCGTATGAGCGTGCTGCAAGAGCAAGGTTGATGCTGGCACGAGGAGAGCCGCCGAAGCCAATCAAGCCCTTGAGGTCGCTGAGTCCATACTTCTCTGGGTAGCGAGTAGCAAACACGATGTCGGCAATGTACTGCTCAATTTTCTCGTCGATATACACCTCACGAACCACCTTGCGAGCATCCTCAATCTCCTGCGTGCCCATCACTGGACGAATCATCTGCTTCTCGCCGCTGATGTTCTGGCGGATAATTCTCTTTTCCTCCTCAAGCTTTGGATAGTCGATTACGACCTTCAGCATGAAACGGTCAACCTGAGCCTCTGGCAGAGGATAAGTGCCCTCCTGCTCGATTGGGTTCTGAGTCGCCATCACAAGGAAAGGCTTTGGAAGTTCGTATGTATTTGTGGAAATAGTCACCTGACGCTCCTGCATGGCTTCGAGCAATGCTGACTGCACCTTCGCTGGAGCACGGTTGATTTCATCTGCAAGAACAAAGTTAGCAAAGATAGGACCCTTCTTTGACTTGAACTCGCCATCCTTCTGGCTGTAGATCATTGTACCGATAACATCGGCAGGAAGAAGATCTGGAGTGAACTGGATGCGGCTGAACTGAGCATCGATGAGCGATGCAAGAGTCTTGATAGCCTTTGTCTTTGCCAGACCAGGCACACCTTCCAAAAGGATGTGTCCGTCGCTGAGCAAACCAAGAAGAAGAGATTCGACAAGATGCTTCTGACCAATGATAGCCTGATCCATGCCTGTCATAAGATTTGTCACAAATGCGCTGTGACGCTCAATTTTTTCGTTGAGCTCTCTGATATCAATAGCTTCTGCCATAAAATATTTAAGATTTTGTAGTTTTCTTAGAAAGGAATGCCGTCCAATGCGGCTTTCGGGTTGCAAATTTAGCACTTTCCAACCGTATTTCTTCTATACAAAGTCTTAAAAAATCTTACACCCTACTCTTTTTTTGTTTTCTTCAGGTTCCAGCGTCCTGCATGGAGTCCCACCTTGATCTCCATGTCATAAGCCTTGCCAAGATTTGCCTTCACATTATAGCCGATGTAGAAAGGCTTGAAGAACTTCGGATAATAGCGTATTCCCACCGTTTCATAGACAGGAGCCTCATAGTGCTTAGACACCCATCCGAGACGGCGGAAAAGATACGTGCCAAAAGACATTTGCAAAGACAGCTGCTTGTAATACACCTCATGATAGCCAGCAATAGCCAGCACATGCTTGCTGTGCTTGTAGCCGTCAGCAAAATCGCTCTCTGGAGCTCGTATAGCGCACTCATGCTCTATCAGTCCAGAACGTCCAGCATAACCAGCAAACATATACTCCAAGCCCAAGCCCGAAGCATGCACCTGATTGTAACGGAACATCTGCACGACATTCGTGCCCCACACCGTGTGCAGAGCTAATTTGCCGTCAAGGTAACCTGGTTCGTCAGGAGCAAGATAGCTGCGCCTCAGGATGAACTCCTCGTACATCGTGCGGAAGCCCACCAAGCCGTTGATATCCAAATAGGCGTATGGCACAAACGCCTCTCTCTTAAACGCTTGAAGGCGTGCCTGGCGCTCGTCGAACGTCATGCCCTTGTCAGCATCAGGACGGTTCAAATCGTGCCTTGCACGGACAGCCAGTCCGTATGTGTTCGCACCCTTGTTTGGACGGTCTGTAGCACCGTTAGAAACATGCTTGTAGCCGAACTGCAGCGAGAGCTCATCACGAGGAGTGATGCGATAGGAAGCAAAAAGATCCAAGCCGAAATAGACAGACAAATGCTGTCCCACAAGGTCATCATCCACATTGTCCTCTCCCTCGTATGTTCGTGAGCTGAGCGATATTCCGTTGTAAAGTCCATAGCCGTAAGCCCATCGCCTGTTGCGATAGATGTCGCGGCGGAAACCGATGTAGCCCGACCATATCATGCCGACGACCGACATGTAAGGCGTGTCGCCCGTGTGTAGCCTCGTGTGCGACAAGTCCTGCAGCTGAATGCCTGCTTCGAGCGTAGGGAAGCCGAACACACGGTCATAGACGCTAATCTCCCTGTCGAGAGGATTAGCCTGACTGTGCATGAAAACATTGTAGCTACTGCCCCATCCTCTCTTCACAAGCTTCTCGCCTCTCACCTTCACGTTCAGCAAATGGTCTATTCCGCCCGAGCCGCCAATAGAATAAATGTGCTTAGGCTGATGTAACATGTAACATGTAACATTAAGACTGTCGGTCGAGCAAGAATCGGCATAAACAGATTCAGCACTCTCCGCCATAAGCGTGACAGAGAGTGCTGAAAGTATGAATAATGATAATATATGTGTAATCCTCAGAAATATCATTCTGCAGAAAATTCCTTAATGCGCTGTTCCTCTTCAAGCTTGCACACAAGCAGCGTGTTGCCTTTTTCTGCCACGATGTAGCCATCCAAGCCCTGAACTACCACACGCTTCTCCTCCGTTGCATGGATCACGCAGTTGCGAGTCTCGAACAGGCGCACATCATTGCCAATCACATTATTGCCATTGCCGTCTGTTGGCGCAAGCGTGTGGAGCGAGCCCCAAGTGCCCACGTCGCTCCATCCGAAGTCGGCAGGGAACACGAAAATCTCGTCTGCCTTCTCCATAACGGCATAGTCGATGGAAATGCTCTCGCACTGAGGGAACTTCTCGTTTATCATTGCCTGCTCTTTGTCTGTGCCATAGACAGGAAGCATGCTCTCGAAGATGTTTGAAATGCCTGGCTCATACACACGCAGAGCATTCACGATGGTGTTCACATTCCAGATGAAGATGCCCGAATTCCAGTAGTATTCCTTCTTTGCCACATACTGCTTGGCTGTTTCGAGATTTGGCTTCTCCTTGAATGAATCGACGCGGAAAATCTCCTTGTTGCGCAGCGATGCCGCCTGAAGGTCAGCCTGGATGTATCCGTAGCCTGTCTCTGGGCGAGTTGGCTTCATGCCGAGAGTCACGATAGCATCGTTCTCTGCTGTGAAGTCGAGAGATTTGCCTATCACGCGCTGGAACTCAACAACATCTGTCACAAGGTGGTCAGCAGGAGAAATCACGAGGTTTGCCTTCGGATTCTTTGACTTTATTCGCCATGAAACGTATGCAATGCATGGAGCTGTATTCCTGCGGCATGGCTCAAGAAGGATGTTGCTCTTAGGCATGTCTGGCAGCTGTTCTGCCACAATGTCAGCATACTTCTCTGAAGTCACCACCCACACGTTCTCTGGAGCCACAAGACCTTTGAAGCGGTCGTATGTCATCTGAATGAATGTTCTGCCAGTGCCAAACACATCGATGAACTGCTTTGGATATTCTGTTGTTGACATTGGCCAGAAACGGCTTCCCACACCGCCTGCCATGATAACGAGATTGTTGTTCTGATTCATTTTACAATTCTTTAAATGTTTACTGCTTTTTCAAAATCAATTTCATTTGAAAGTACAAATTTAGATTGATTTTCATCAATAACACTCATCATCAGCATTTTTTCTTCTAAAAACAAGCGAAAATAACTCTCAAACCCTTAAATTTGTACTCAAAACAATTGATTTCATTCCATAAAAGAGCATATTTCACAAAATGATACTCATAGCAGATAGCGGATCAACCAAGACCGAATGGTGTCTCTTGGACAAAGCCTCTGGCAGCACAAAAACAATCTATACCCAAGGCATCAATCCTTTCCAGATGACAGAGGACACCATCGTCTCCATCCTCACTTCGGAACTCCTTCCAAGCATTGACGCTTCGTCCATCACAGCCATCCATTTCTATGGCGCAGGCTGCACGCCCGAAAAATCTGCAATCGTTGCATCCGCAATCAAGAAAGCCCTGAAATCAGCAGTCATCCCGAATGGCGTCCTCCCCATACAGGGGGAGTTAGAGGGGGCCTTGCTCTCCGTCCACAGCGACATGCTCGGTGCTGCTCGCGGTCTTTGCGGCTCTTCGTCGGGCATTGTCTGCATCCTCGGCACAGGCAGCAATGCGTGTTTCTACGACGGCTCCGTCCTTCATCCTGGCAACCCTGCTCTTGGCTTCATTCTGGGCGACGAAGGCAGCGGAGCATACATTGGCAAGCGTCTTGCTGGCGACATACTCAAGCGCCAGATGTCCGCACACATTTGCGATTTATTCTTCAAGGAAACAGGCGAGACCTCTGCCAGCATCATCCAGAAAGTCTATCGCGAACCGCTCCCCAACCGCTATCTTGCCAGCCTGAGCAAGTTCTGCTATGCGCATCGTGATGAAGCAGACATCCAATCACTTCTCGTTGATTGTTTCAAGCAATTCTTCCGTCGCAACATTGTTGGCGTTTACGATGACTGCACCTCCGACCTTACCGTCCATTTCGTTGGCAGCATTGCCCACTACTATCACTCCGAACTTTCCCTTGCAGCTGAAAGTTGCGGATTCGCTATTGGCAAGGTCATGCAAGCGCCAATGGCAGGACTGATCGAGTTCCATCGGGAGACTCACCACCACCCCATTGCGTGAGTCTCAATTTCATGATGCAAAGTTATAACATTTTAGTTATATTTGAAAATTATTCCACATTTTTTTCATTCTTTGCCCGAAAGATAATTTCTTCTATGCTCGGTAGAAGAAATCTTCTTATTCCGTTTGAAGCCAGTATGTTACAGTTTCCTAATCTGCAGGATGCAAGAAGGATACGTCTTTTTGTATTTCAGAACCCGCCTCTATTGAACAAAAAACAATGCAAACTGCATAAATGATATTCTTTCGTCAACTTTAATTATGGAATCCAAATAATGACATAAAGTTTTGTTTTCTACAATTTCATTAGGAATAGAAATTTCCGGCTTAAAGCCATAAAGACCATTCTCAAAACTGTATTGTACAATATAATACTGGCTATTTGGAATCTTGCAATTGTCAGCATGAATATTTAGAATTTCACAGATGTTGTTGTATGCCTTGCTACTGTCAAGAATGGATTCTGGGATGTTCAACAGAAGGCTATCTGAAGTATAAACTTTCAGTTTCTGATACTCGGATATTCTATTCCAATCCCTCATGTGACCCATGATAAAAGTGCAGAAATCTTCAGTTCCTTTGTGAAAGTCTTCAAAGGCATTCCATATGTTATTTGTTGTACTTAATTTGTACTTTCTTTGCTTATCTATCAATATACAATTCTCTTCATCCCTTATTAAGTCAATAGTGTTATGGCGCATACCGTATTGATAATACAAATAAGGATTAAACAGGCTGTCTTCCATCATGATGCTATATAATGAATCATGGAATGCATTATAAGCTTCGTATGAAGTTAAAGCGATGTCTTTTCTCTTTGACATTAGCTTGCTCCATGTGAAATTATTGACGCTGTCGTTTAGATAGGACCTGTAGCAATAGTCTGCGGCGTTGATAGGAAGTCGTAAATTGCCAAGGTAGAAATTATCCATTATTTCTGTCACATTATCATCAACAAAAGACTCGTATTGCTCACATGACACGAATAGAAGGACAAAGAGATAAATAAGTATGTTTGTTTTCATATTATTCATTATTCTATTTTTTAATTGTTCATTTATTGATGCAAGAGTGGGCGTTTACCTCATGTACACTTGTTTCAACTACAAAGTAACAACTTTATTTTCAAATCTCCAAAGGAAAAGAAGGTTTTTACTTCACTCCATTTTAGATTTATTTGTTTGGCATCTCTTTGATGCAAGAGAGAAAACGTCCTCTCTTGCAGCATATATGTACTCCGTAACGCTTCCATTCGTGAACTGAATGCGTGTTGGCATGCCAAGAAGGCCGAAGTCAATCCTCGACATTGTATCATGTGATGAAGTATTCCTTTCCATATTTGCATGTTAATACTATTGGAAATCATTGGAGCAAAAGGGAAACATTCCCTCTTGTATCATTCTCAAGCTATACTTTTACAGATGCAAACTCCATGGGATGTTTCCATCAGTATGCTCCATGTTTTTTTCGACTATTCCCAATGAGTCTAAAGCACTCTGATAATCGTTCTCGTTCTGAAGATGTTGTATCTTGAATTCAGAATAATTATAGTCTTTTATATTCCTTATTATATACCAGTTTTCTTCTTTCAGTTCGCTACATTTGATAATAACGAATTGTTGATTCCAATAGACATCGTGAACGATTCCTTTATGATTGATGGGATAAAATATGCCATCTTCTCCTCCATCATGATAAAGGAGTGATTCTTGTCCCGTTCCATTTGGTAGCAAATAATAATGAGTATCACCTATTTGTTTGTATTGAGACATGTCGCTAAAAAGAAATAGTGACAAAGGGATTAAAACAACTATTAACAATATTATTATTTTTTTGATTTCCATATGTAAAATTGATATGTATTTGCAAGTGGTTTTACAAAACTTCTCCTTGAATGATTTAAGTACTCTGTCCCAGGAATATGATAAAAAAGAGACCTGAAATTCTTAGTGTCATAAATGATATTCAAAAGATGTTTGTTGTCGTTTGATGTGTATGAATCGAATGTATAAGATCCAACGAATTGTTTGGCTATCGATGTGGTGGACAATGCATCTAAAGGTCCCCATGATCTATTTACTTTAGTTATTTGTCCTGATATAGTAGTATTACCTGCTCGTAGATTCTGTTGGCTCTCTATAACACGATCATCTGATTTTAAAGCCTTTGTATATGGATGATTGTTTGTTAATATGGAAATCTCTGGGCCATAATCGAAAACAAACTCGTCAAGAAAATCATCCATCTGTGATAATTGCGATGGAATAATTGCTCCTTTGTTTGGATTTGTAATATCAACGGTGCGACCTTCGGAATATAGCCCGTTATCGTTTTTATACACTTCAATCAGTATATTATTAATTTTGGATTCAAACTCGCCAAGAATACTTCCGACTCCCCCTATATGAGTAAATCCTTCTCTCGACCCATCTCCCTCATACCAAGTATAGTATGATGTCTGGTTATTTTGATACCAATCCATTCCCGTTGGATCAATCCTATTCACAGGATTTCCACCGCAATACGCATAAGGACTGATGTGATAGTACTTCTCGCACAAAGGATCAACAGTTGTGAATTGAGCGATAGCTGGGTCATACTGACGAGCACCATAATCGTACCAGTTCAGTCCATGCATAGTGTCCAGCTCCTTGCCGTTGTACTTGTGTGTCTGTACATCCACACTGGCAGGCACATCGTTCAGCAAGCCGCCGTAGGCATAGTAGTTGTTCACCTGCTCCATGCTGCCGCTGGCATCAACAACCGTTCTGATGTTGCCAAGATGATCCTTGATGGTATAGTGGTATTCTCCAGAACCTGTGTTGCCAAGAGTTAGATAGCCATTATCAAAATAGTATTTGCAATTGAAGAATTTATCTATTTCCAAACCATCAATGTAGGTGATGGAATCCAAGGACAGGGTTTCCTGATTCGTAAGCGTATGGCGTGTGCCGTAAGGTATGGCAGGCCCGTTGACTGATGTCCTGTGGATTGTACGCAGCTTCGTTCCATCTGCAGCATATATGTACTCCGTAACGCTTCCATTCGTGAACTGAATGCGTGTTGGCATGCCAAGAAGGCCGAAGTCAATCCTTGATATTTTATTATGTGATGAAATTTTAATCTTCATTATCATTCTTAGGATACACATAACCGTCCTTTCTTAAACGATGTATTATTTCTTTAAGGTCATCCTGAAATACGGGGAGAGTAATGTCGGAATCTCTTCCTTGAATTTTATATGAACGTATAATCAGTTTTTTCCATCCTTTTTCATCATATAACAGATTATTAATGAACAAAAACAAATTCGGATCATCACATTTGTATTTGCCATCAACCATAGTCCCCCAATTTTCGCCAAAACAAATTGTTTTCTTTGTGCTATCAGAAAAGTGTATTATTGATACTACTCTTATGTCAATAGATTGATTTTCGCTATAGTTTTCAAGCTTATTTATAGAATTTATAAAACACTTTACAATGCTCGAATCGGTTACTATGGTATCGGCCCGAAATGGATCTGATAGAAGAATTTCTGGATCTCTTATCGCATTAAATGTTTGTACACCTTTTTCCTCATATACAAATTCAATATTTGGATATATTTCTTCTTGATAGTTTTCTAACCTACAAGATGATAGTAAAGCAAATAATAGAAGATTGTAGATGCACGCTTTCCTTATTAATGTTCCCATACATTTTTCACTCTGTAATAATTACCTTCATGATTCTCTCTGACAGGAGTTCCTGTAGTCAGGTACATATAGATGATATGATAATGAGTTTTGTTTCATCATGAGTGACTATCCAATACTATGAGTTACACTACACTTATTTTAATTCAAACACAATTTTCTTACAACCCACACCCTCTTCTCTTTACCTTTATGCTTACCAGGAATCCATTTTGGCATCTTCTGTATAATATTTATCCATAAGCTTTCGTCTGATTTTCCGTTTATGCTCAACACTTGCGAGTTTGTCAAACTTCCCTCTTTTTCCACAACAAATTTAACAACAGCAGATTCTCCTTTATAGTTGCCGGATAAAGTCACAGAAATGGAGTCAACAAATGCAGCCATACCGTCATTCTCACCAGGGAATCGAGGATTTTCCTCTACAACCTCAAAAACATCTGGCATGGAACGATCTTCCATGCCTATCAATTTGTTGCCTTTCAAATCATAACTGCATCTGAAAACTGCATGGGGGCAAAAACAATCACTAAATTCCTCACACATGCCTCTATCGACACTTCGCATCACCTTCTTAATCGGCACAAATACATTATGCGGAAATTCTTCTATCAAATAAAAGTCATGTCCAAGGTAGTTAAAATATCCATACAGTTTCGTGTTTAATGGCAAAGAATCTCTGAAAGACTCAAAAGACACTAACAAAGTATCTCGTGCATTCCAATCATCTATGCCATACTCGAATAGAAAGAACTTGCAATCATCATACGAGGCTTTGTCACTTTCAATAAGACTCTGCTTATAATTATTATTATTTATCATAGAATCCAAAACGGTAAGCAGCCTATCATTCACATCAACAGAATCCGTTTCTTCGTATAATGTTTCTTGTACTTTTTGAGAATAACAAGAACATCCAAACAACATCTTGTCTAATATTTCCTGATAAAACAGTGATGTGTTATTTTCTTCTTGAATTATATGAAGATTGTAAAGCCTATCAAATAATTCATCAGACTCTTTTGTCTTCAAAAACTCATCTAATCCAGCATTTAAGAACGCTTCAGAATATTTTTGTTTCCAGAACGCTCTGCCATATAATACTGAGTCTAAAAGTTCAAACATACTTGAGGAATCTTCCATATTGTATTTGCCATATAGAATCCCCATATCTTCACCAAAACAAACGAATACACTTTTCCCATCTTTCATTTTCACCTTTGATACAACTCTCAAATCTATTCTTTCTTTTTGTTTCTTTGGCTTAAGATTATTGATTAAATCAGTGTATGTACGGATAAAACTTTCATCTGTTATTACCGTGTCATTGATATCACTCTTCGTTACTACATCTTCCCATTTTTCCAAACAAACAGGGAAAAGAGTTCCCTTCGTGATATAAGCAAACCTGACTGATGAAACATCAGAAGCCTCAATGCGATTAAATGTAGAGCAACCTAACAATACAGGCAATAGTGCAAATGTTAAGATAACCAAATGTTTATTCTGAAGACCACAATGTTTTTCTTCGATATAACTCATTTTCATACTGCTTTGTTTTTGCTTTATCAGCTATAGTAGATGTAATCTCTGGTACGATAACGGGGGTACCTCTATGACTTTTTCTTGTTACTTGATTATTATTTCTCTCGCCATTGGCTAATGACGTTTTCTGTTCAGAACCACAAATGACTCTTCTTTCTTCTTTTGTGTCATACTGGCTATCTTTCCTATTAGGACCTTTTGCGTCATTTTTATATTGCGAGTTATTTGCTTGGGCTTGATAAGCATGATCTATCTCATGATCCAAACTTGTTGCTGGTGACAATACAACTCCTGTTTCAGTTAATAAGCCAAGATTGGGATTCCATCTAACTCCAAAAGAGTATTTGTTTTCAAAATCTTGGTATATGTGAACATGATATTTTTTACTTGTTGCAGCCAATATTGATGGTGATTCTTCTAAATACCCAGCTTTAATCCAATTTTTTTTATTGTATTGATATGCTTGTATTACACTTTTGACAAAAGTGTTATTTGGTATAGATTTATTTGCTCCTCCATCCATATAAGTATATGTCATCTCAACATTATTGTAATAATAATGTATAATAAAATCCCTTCCATCCGGATCCACCCTATTCACAGGATTGCCCCCACAATATACATAAGGGCTAATGTGGTAGTACTTCTCGCACAATGGATCCATGCTCGTGAACATGCCTATTGTCGCATCATACTGTCTTGCCTGCGAGTCGTGCAGGTTGAGTCCATGCATCGTGTCCAGCTCCTTGCCGTTGTACTTGTGAGTCTGCACATCCACACTGGCAGGGACATCGTTCAGCAAGCCGCCGTAGGCATAGTAGTTGTTCACCTGCTCTACGCTGCCGCTGGCATCAATACTTAGTGATATTTCCCTTTTGAGGTTCTTCATACGAATCAGTTAAAGTTTTTCCTTTGCAAATATACATCTAATATCTCACATTGCAATGGATTGAGGGGAGAAAAATTACGATATTGTCTCAAAATGAAAAACAAAATAATTATACGCATTTTAAGAAAAACAATATCAAAGTTTTGGAGGAAATAAAAAAATATTGTACTTTTGCATCAAAAGAAGAATCAGATGGCAATGGAAAGCAGATATAT